>NZ_JACSQQ010000014.1:77845-118943 GCF_014836555.1 Oerskovia rustica | reverse complement strand
GAGACGGGGTGGGAGAGTAGGTCGCCGCCGGACAACCATTCACCAAAGGCCCACCCCAACAGGGGTGGGCCTTTGGCATACCCCCATTTCCACCCACGGCCCGTCGTTCCATCAAGGCGGCGGTCCACCGTCATTCCTCGCCTCGCTTGCGAGGCGACGCGGCGCGCCCCGCAGGCCGTCAGCTCCAGCCGTACCCCGCCAACCACCGGGTGATCTCTCGATAGAACCGTCGGCGCGGGCCAGGACCGGACAACGTGAGGTCGTGTATCCCCCCGGGAATGCGGGCGATCGTCACGACGGGTCCAAGGTTCGGTGCACGCCGGGCGAGGAGCTCGACGTCGAGCACGATGTCCGCCGCCCGCATGTCCTCGCTCCACCGCGGGCTGATGAGGGTGCGGTCGGACGTCAGGACGATGATCGGGCAGGTCACCGACAGCCCGGCCGCCACGGTCGCGTGCCCCTCGATGATCCCGCGCAGCCAGCCGGCACGGACGGGGAACGACGGCACGGGCCGCCACTCGGGGTTGAACTCCCAACCGCCGCTCTCGAGGTCGCGCAGCGTGCGCGCGTAGTACCCCGCGTCGATGTTCGGCAGCGGGGCCTTGGGCTGGAAGCGCGCGAGCTGGCGGATCGCCGGGGAGGACACCGTCCTGACCGTCGACGAACCCTGCAGCTCCAGCCACGGGCTGTTCAGCACCAGTCCGTGCAGGCGTCCCGGGTTGCGGTTCGCCCACAGGACCCCGGTGAGGCCGCCGGTCGAGTGGCCGACCAGCATGATCGAGGCATGCGTACCGAGCTCGGTGTGGATCGTCGCGAGCGCCGTCTCGAGGTCCTCGTCGTACTCGTGCAGGTGCTCCATGTACCCGGGGGTCTGGTGCGGCCGGAGGCTGCGCCCGTACTTGCGCAGGTCCACCGCGTAGAACGCTGCGCCCTGCGCGTGCCAGTACTCGGCGAGCTCGGTCTGGAAGAAGTAGTCGCTCCACCCGTGGACGTACAGCACCGCGCGGGCAGGGCGGAGGGCCTCCTCGGTCGGTGGGTCGTACCGGACGAGCGTCGCCACGACCTCGCCCTCGTCGTCGGGCGTGAGCTGGAGGGTCAGACGCCGATAGTCCGGCCCGAGGACGTCCTCCTCCCACCGCCCGCGCTGCGGTCGGACGCGCGGTCGCGGTGCCGGGCCGCGAGGCCCCGTCGGGACGAGCGCCGCGGCCTCGGCGAGCGGTGCCCGCAGCGACGCGAGGGTGAGGGTCCGGGGTGCGGTGGCCCGGGGGCGACGTCGGGACCCCGCGATGCGCGGCGAGCCCGTCCACTCGTGCGAACCCGCCGAGCCGGTCGCCCGCGACTCGCCGTCACGCAGCGCGGAGCCTGCCGCAGCCGCGTCGACGTCAGGTCCGACGTCGGCGGCACGGCCGGTCTCGCGCCCGGCCGGCGGTCGCCCCCGGGCCCCGGCGCGCGCCGGACGCCCCCGCTCCGCGTCCTCGGTCATGTCGTGAGCACGATCTTCCCGTAGTGCTCCCCGGCGTCGAGCCGTGCGAGGCCGGCCGCGGCCTGGGCGAGCGGGAAGACCTCGTCGACCGTGGGGCGCACGTCGGTGCGGGCGAGGAACCGCAGCAGGGCGGCGAGATCCTCGCGCGAGCCCATCGTGACACCGCGCACCGTGATCTCCTGGAAGAAGATGCGCGAGAGCTCTGCTGGGCTCGCGTCGCCCGAGGTCGCCCCCGCGACGACGACCGTCCCGCCCGGTCGGACCGAACGCATCGAGTGCGACCACGTGGCCTGGCCGACGGTCTCGATCACGGCGTCGACCCGCGCAGGGAGCCGGGCCCCGGGTTCGAAGACCGCGGACGCGCCGTGCTGCAGGGCCCGTGCCCGCTTGGCCGAGGAACGCGACGTCACGAACACCTCGATGCCGGCCGCGCTCGCGAGGCGCGTCGCGGCGCTCGCGACGCCGCCCCCCGCGCCCTGGACGAGCACGCGGTCGCCCGGGGCGAGCCCCGCGACGCTGAAGAGCATGCGGTACGCGGTGAGCCACGCCGTCGGGAGGCACGCCGCCTCGACGAACGTGAGCTCCGGCGGCTTGGGGATCAGGTTCTTCGTGGGCACGGCGACCTGCTCGGCGAGCGTCCCCGCGTACTTCTCGGACAGGAGCGTGCGCGACTCCGCGGGCCCCACCCCGTGCCCGTCGGCGCCGATCACGCCGTGGACGACGACCTCGGTCCCGTCGGGCGCGATGCCCGCGGCGTCGGTGCCGAGGATCATCGGGAGCTGCTCGGCGCGCAGACCGACCCCGCGCAGCGACCACAGGTCGTGGTGGTTGAGGCTCGCGGCCCGGACGTCCACCACCGACCAGTTCTCCCGGGGCTCCGGAGCGGGCAGGTCTCCCACGGTCAGCCCTGCGAGCGGGTCCTGCTGGTCGAAGTGCGTCACGTAGGCGGCAAGCATGTGTCCAACCTACGGTCTCCGGGCGCGGTGCGCGTCCGAGCCCGGGCGGGACACGATCCTCGTCCGGCCCGTGAGAACGCCCGTACCGGTACGGCCTCGGACAGCGACGGAGGCGCAGGTCAGCGGTGGATGCCGCCGGCGACGGGGTGCCACTTCGGTCCGTAGCGGCGCGTGAAGACCGCGCCGCCAACCTCGACCAGGGCGCCCGCCGCGGCTCGGACCGCGCGGGCGATCTCGGCCGCCTGGTCGTCGTCCTCGGCGAGGAAGCGCACGGTGACGCGGGCCTCGCCGCTCACGATCCCCAGGTCGTAGGACTCGACCTCGGTCCGCTCGCGGGCCGCGGCGGCGGCCGCGGGCAGCACGGCTTCCGGCGACGCCCCAGGGCGCAGCATCCCGACGACGAGGCTCACCCGGTACGAAGTCACCGCTGCACCTTCGCACACGTCGGGCGCCCGAGCCGAACTCGCACGGCCCTGGCCGTCGGGGCGCTTCACCCGATATTCCTGCACGATCGGAAACATGCCGTCGGCATACTGGGCCCATGCGCATCACCGCCAAGATCGACTACGCCGTCCGCGCGTGCGTGGAGCTCGCCGTCGCCTACGACGAGGGGTTCGTGACCGCGGAGCGCGTCGGCAAGGCGCAGCACATCCCGGGTTCGTTCCTCCTGGGCATCCTCAACCAGCTGCGCAGGTCGGGCCTGGTCGAGAGCCGCCGGGGCGCCGAGGGGGGTTTCCGTCTGGCGGCGGCCCCCGCGCGGATCGCGGTCGCGGACGTCATCCGCGCGATCGACGGCCCGCTCGCGAACATCGCGGGCGTCCAGCCCGAGGACACGTCGTACGCGGAGTCCGCGGCGGCCCTCCAGCAGACGTGGGTCGCGCTGCGGGTCGCGATGCGGTCGGTCCTGGAGAACGTGACGATCGCTCACCTCGCGTCGGGCACGCTGCCCGACGACGTCGCTCACCTCGTCGGGGACTCGGAGGCCTGGGTGACGCGCCCGTTCGGCGACGAGGTGGAGCTGCGGGGCGGGGGAGAGGACGCCCGCCGAGGGTGACGCTCGTGCCCGCCGAGGGTGACCGACCGTCACCCTCGACGAGCCGCAACGTCACCCTCGGCGTCGGATGTTCAACCGGTTCGACCCTGCGCGGTTAACACTGCGAAACCTTGTCTCATCCGTCAGCTCAATCTGGACCGTTTCGGTCCAGTTCAACTAGCGTCCCTCTCATGCACACCGAGCCGACGCACCGCGCGCCCCGCGCCACCGCGCCGGGCTGTTGCTGTCGACCCGTCTGACCCGACGAGACAGCCCCCCGCGCCGACCCCCACCGGCGCCCCTGTGCACCCGCGACCAGCTCGCGGCTCCCCCTGAAAGCGACCCCTCATGGTTGTGCCTTCTACCTCCCCCCGCTCTCCTTCGGTCGCCCGAGCCTCCTCGGGTCCCGGAGCGCAGCGACGCCCGCCGCGCCGCGCCCCTCGACCGAGCCTGGTCGAGGACTCCGCCGAGCACCTGCACCTGCACGCCGACGTCCTCGTGATCGGCGGCGGCCCCGCAGCGACCTGGTCCGCGATCGCCGCCTCCGAGCAGGGCGCGAGCGTCGTCCTGGTCGACAAGGGCTACTGCGGCACGAGCGGCGTCGCGGCGACCGCCGGCGTCGGGCACTGGCTCGTCCCGCCCGACGCCGAGCGCCGCGACGAGGAGATCACGCCGCGCGAGGAGCAGGGCGGGTACCTCACCGACCGCGACTGGACCAACGACGTCCTCGACGAGGCCTGGTACCGCACCGCGCTCATCGAGGGCTGGGGGTACGAGCGCACGCGCCGCTCGCGCCCAGCAGGCAACGGCGCCCGCGGCGGAACCACCGGTCCCGCACCCGCCCCGAACCCCTTCGCGCGCCGGCCCGGTGAGCGGTCGTTCTCGGGCTCGTCCCCGGACTACCTGCGCTTCCTGCGCGGCAAGGTCAAGAAGAACGGGGTCACGGTCCTCGACCACAGCCCGGCGCTCGAGCTCCTCGTCGACGGTGAGGGTGTCGTGTCGGGCGCCCAGGGCTACCAGCGCCAGACCGGGCGCGCGTGGCGCGTGGCGAGCGGCGCCGTCGTGCTCGCGACGGGCGGGACCACCTGGAAGTCGCACTCCCTGGGCGGCGACGTGAACACGGGCGAGGGCCATCTGATGGCCGCCGAGGTGGGCGCGCACCTGTCGAGCATGGAGTTCTCCAACTTCTACGGCATGGTCCCGTTCGGCACCTCGATGGACAAGAACGGCTTCTTCGTCACGGCGTCCTACTGGGACCACGAGGGCGCACCCATCGCGTACGAGAACCTGCACAAGAGTCGCGCCGAGCTGCTCGGCGCGTCGCTGCGCGGCACGATCACGGCCCAGTTCACGCAGTTCGGGCCCGAGGTCCGCCCGACCCTGCGCGCCGCCATGCCGAACTTCTTCATGGTCACCGACAAGCTGGGCGTCGACCCGTTCACCGAGCGCTTCCCCATGGACTGGGTCCAGGAGGGCACGGTCCGCGGCACGGGCGGCATCCACGTGCTCGACCGTGACGCGTGGACCGGCGTCCCCGGCCTGTACGCGGCGGGCGACGTCGCGGCCCGTGACCGGGTGGTCGGTGCGGCGACCGGCGCGGGCGGCCCCAACCTGGCGTGGGCCGTGGCGTCGGGCACGTGGTCCGGCCGGGCCGCGGCCGCCCGGGCGCGGGACCGCGGCCCGTCGTCCCGCGGGCAGCGCCTCGAACCCACGGGCACGCTCGGTCTCCGGCCCGACGGCGGCGCGCACCGCCCGCGGTCGGCCCCGGCCAGGGAGGGGGCGTGGCGCGAGATCACCGCCGCGGTCCGTGACGAGATGCTGCCCATCGACAAGTCGGCCTTCCGCCACCACCACGGCCTCGTGCGCTCGCTCGACACGCTCGACGAGCTGTGGGACCGCGCGGGGACCGAGCTCGTGCCGTCGGACGTGCGCAGTGCCGACGCGATCCGCACGCGCGAGACCGCGGGCATGCTCGCGATGGCGCGCTGGGCCGACCGGACGGCGCTGCACCGCACCGAGACCCGCGGCATGCACACCCGCACCGACTTCCCCGACACCGACCCGCGACAGGCCCGGCGCCTGCTCACGGGCGGGCTGCGCGACCTGTGGGTGCTGCCGGACCCGGAGCCGCCCGTGACCGGGGACGCTGCGGCGCCGTACGCCGCTCCCACCCCACCGACCTGGACCGAGGAGGCGTCGTGATCGAGATCCTCAACGCCGCGCGCTGCACGTCGTGCGACATCTGCGTGCGGATCTGCCCCACCAACGTCTTCGAGCCTGCTGCCGACGGTGGCGTGCCGACCATCGCGCGGCACTCCGACTGCCAGACCTGCTTCCAGTGCGAGGCGTACTGCCCCGAGGACGCGATCTTCGTGTCCCCGTCGCGCACGCCCGAACCCGCAGGCTCGCCCTTCCTCGACGAGGCCGACCTGCTCGACCGCGACCTCCTGGGCCTGTACCGGGACCGGGTCGGGTGGCGGCGCACGTCGCGACGGCAGGACGACACCGGGGACGCCCGGACCACAGGCGCCGCCACCCGTGACGGGGCGCCTGGCGAGGTCCTTGCCTCCGATGTCGACTACCACCGTGCAGCCGCGCTCGCCCCGGCCACAGCCCCCCTCGACCGCACTTCCGACGACCGCGCGTCCCTCGACCGCACCCCACCGGACAGCACCACGAACCCCCTCCAAGGAGCCCCCTCATGAGCCGGAACCGCACCCTCGCCGCCCTGGCGTCGTTCGCCCTCGTTGCCGCGCTCGCGGCCTGCTCCACCTCGGAGGCCGCGACGCCGTCGGGCGACGGGTCGGGAGCCGCCGCCGAGCTCACGCCCCTGACCACGGGCGGTCCCTGGAACGGCGTCGCGGGCAAGACGCCCGTCGCGACCGGACCGTTCGGGTACGCCGTCGAGACCGGGATCGCCGACGCGATCCTCGCCGAGCACGGCTTCGAGTACGAGGGCTTCGTCGGGTTCAACAACGGGCCGCCCGTGGTCCAGGCCCTCCAGACGGGCGACATCCAGGTCGGCTTCATCGGTGACACCCCGGCCACGCAGGCCAAGGCGAGCGGCCTCGACGTCCCGGCGCTCGTCATCGCCAAGCCGTCCTCCGACATCTGGTTCCTCACCAGGACCGGCGGCGTGACCACGATCGACCAGCTCGCGGGCAAGAAGGTCGGGCTCCAGTTCGGCTCGAACTTCGACAAGTACGGCCGCGCGGTCCTGGAACGGGCCGGTGTCCTCGAAGACGTCGAGCTCGTCAACCTCCTGTTCGCCGACGCCCTGCCCGCGCTGCAGCGCGGCGACATCGACGCCGTCCCGGTCCCCGCGACCACGGCCGGGATCTGGCGCCTGGCCAACGACTTCCCGGTCCTGTCCAAGGCGAGCGTCGACGACCCCGACCTGCTCGCGACCAACGTCTCGCTCACCTCGCGCGAGACCTACGACGCGAACCCCGAGCTCGCAGCCGCCGTCTGGGACGTCACCGAGGCCGGCGTCGCCAAGATCGAGGCAGACCACGACGCCTACGCCCAGTGGGTCTTCGATGCCACCGGCTCACCCGTCGAGGTCGTCAAGGAGGCCGAGCTCTGGCAGTACGGCACCCAGGCGATCGACCCCGACGGGCTCAAGACCGTGCAGTCGACGCTCGACTTCCTCGTCAGCTCCGGGGCCGCCCCGAAGGTGTTCGACGTCAGCACGTGGGGCGTCGAGTGACCACCGGCACGACGACGTCGCGCGCCCGCGCGGAGACGCCCCCGGTCGCTGCAGCGACAGCCGCCGGTACGGTGCCGGCCACCGCCACGGGTGCGGCCGGGGCGCGCAGGGGCGCGACGTCGTCGGGCAGGCGGAAGCGCTCACCACGCGACGTGCTGCTGCGCGCCTCGGTGCCCACCGCGATCCTCGCGCTCTGGTTCCTGGGTTCTGCCCAGGGGTGGATCGACGAGAAGCAGTTCCCCGCGCCCTGGCAGGTCGGCGACGCGTTCGTCGAGCTCGTCTCCACGGGTGTGCTGTGGGAGAACCTGTCGGTGTCGCTCGGGCGCGTGGCCGTGGGCTTCGCGATCGGGGGGCTGCTGGGGCTCACGCTCGGCGTCGTCGCCGGGCTGTTCCGCCTGGGCGACCAGCTCCTGGACCCCACGCTCCAGATGCTGCGCACCATCCCGTTCCTCGCGATCGCGCCGCTCCTCATCCTCTGGTTCGGGATCGACGAACGACCCAAGATCATCATCATCGCGGCCGCCGCGCTGTTCCCGCTCTACCTCAACACCCACAGCGGCGTGCGCAACGTCGACCGCAAGATCCTCGAGGCCGGCAAGGTGTTCGGGCTGCGGGGGCTCGGGCTCGTACGGCACGTCATCCTGCCCGAGGCCATCCCGTCGGTCCTCGTGGGGCTGCGGGTGTCGCTGTCGGTATCGCTGCTCGCGCTGATCGTCGCGGAGATGTCCAACGCGCCGCGCGGCATCGGGTTCCTCATGGTCTCCGCGCAGCAGTACTTCCAGATGGACGTGCTCGTCGTGTGCGTCCTCATCTACGCGGTGTGGGGGCTGTCCGTCGACCTGGTCGTGAGGCTCCTCGAACGCCTCCTGCTGCCCTACAAGCGACTCGGGAGAAAGCCATGAGCACGCCGACCGTCCAGGACCTCGCCGCGCCGACCGTGCGGGTCGAGAACGTCGGGAAGTCGTACGGCGACCGGACGATCCTCTCCGACTTCTCGCTGACGCTGCGGCCCGGCGAGTTCGTCGCGCTGCTCGGCGCCAGCGGCAGCGGCAAGACCACGTTGCTGCGCATCCTCGCCGGGCTCGAGGCCCACGACACCGGGACCGTCGAGGCTCCGGCCGAACGGACCGTGGTGTTCCAGGAACCGCGCCTCGTGGCGTCCAAGCGCGTCGGGTCCAACGTGATCCTCGGCCAGCGGGCCACACGCGACCGGCGCGCTGCCGCCTCGGCGGCACTCGTGGAGGTGGGTCTCGGCGGGCGCGAGGCCGCCTGGCCCACGACGCTGTCCGGGGGCGAGGCGCAGCGCGTCGCGCTCGCTCGGGCGCTCGTGCGCAACCCCCGGCTGCTGCTGCTCGACGAGCCGTTCGCCGCGCTCGACGCCTTGACGCGCATCAAGATGCAGGCGCTCGTCGCCGAGCTGTGCCACGAGCACCAGCCCGCCGTGCTGCTCGTGACGCACGACGTCGACGAGGCAATCCTGCTCGCCGACCGCGTGGCCGTGCTCCAGGACGGGAAGGTCGGGGTCGAGCTCGAGGTGCCGTTCGACCGGCCGCGGCGCCGAGGGGTGCCGGGGTTCGGAGACTTCCGGCGACGGCTGCTGCTCGAGCTGGGGGTCGAGGAGGCGATCGGGGCGGCGTGAGGGTGACGTGCTGGGTCGCCGAGGGTGACGGCAACGCCCGCCGAGGGTGCGTCACCTTCGGCGGGCAGGTACGTCACCGTCGGCGGTCAGGCCTGTAGCTCGTCCCGTCGCGGCGGGTTCGCGCCCGCGCGCGAGACCGTGATCGCGGCGGCCGCCACGCATCGTTCGAGCACCGCGGTCAGCCCCTCCAGCTCGATCCCCCGGAGCGCCTCGCGCCGGTCGCCGCCCAGGAGGTTCCGCTCCCAGAGCCCGTCGACGAGCGCCCCCATGAAGGTGTCGCCCGCGCCCACGGTGTCCACGACGTCGACCCGCGGTGCCGCGACCCAAACCTCGCCCGCCGCGCACACCGCGACGGCTCCCTCGCCGCCGAACGTCACGACGACGACCGCCGGCCCTCGGGCAGCCCAGGTCCGGGCGACCTCCACGGGGTCGGCGCCTGGGTGCAACCACTCGACGTCCTCGTCGCTGACCTTGACGACGTCCGCAGCAGCGACGAGCGGTTCGATCCGGGCGAGCGCGGCCTCGGGGGTGCCCATGAGGCTGGGGCGGGCGTTCGGGTCGTAGGTGATGGTCGCGTGGTCGCGGGCCGAGAGGACGAGGTCGTGGACCGCGGTCGCACCGGGTTCGAGGACCGCGGCGATCGATCCGGTGTGGACGGCGAGCGTCGAGTCGGTCGCCGCGGTGCCGGGGGCCAGGTCCCACGTGATCGCGAAGTCGTACGTCGCGGCCCCCGACCCGTCGAGGACCGCGCGCGCGACGCTCGTGGCGGCGGCGCCGTCGGACCCGGGGGTGAGGGCCACGCCCGAGCCGGCGAGCCAGGCGCGGATCGTGTCGCCGTGCTCGTCGCGGCCGAGGTGGGCCGCCAGCCGGACGTCCCGCCCGAGCCGGCCGAGGGTCAGTGCGACGTTGGCGGGGCTGCCGCCGGGGTGCTCGGCGGTCGTGCCGTCGGCACGGCGGACCTCGTCGACGAGCGCCTCGCCGACGACGAGGACGTGCGGGGCGTGAGAGGGCATCAGGGCTCCAGGCCGGTCGGGGGCGACGTCACCGTACGATCCTGCACCGATGACAGCGGTGTCAACCACCGTGAGGCCAGAGATCTGCACGGCACCGCCGGCTTGTGGGACCCTCCTTGCAGCGCATCGACGCGTGACGGGAGCCCCCGCTGCGGACGGCGCCGACCAAGGGAAGTGCAGTGGACATCAAGCCCTGGCAGGTCGTGAACCTCGTCGTCGTCGTGGCGATCGTGGTCTTCGTGGTGATCGTCGTCCGGGCGTTCCTGGGCGGCCTGCGCGGCGACGAGCATCGTCGCCACCGAGCGCCCCGCCGCTGACGACCCTCGCCGCACAGCCGCACAGCCGCACAGCCGCACAGCCGCACAGCCGCGCACGCTCACCGCACCGACGCGAACGCCTCCAGGACCCGGTCCACGCTCGACCGCAGCCCCCACCGCGAGGCGAGCTCGTCGAGGGCCGCAGCGTCCGCGGGCGCGGACGGGACGTCGTCGGGCACCAGGGGGATGGGTGCGTCGCGCGCGACCTGGACCACGAGCGGCGCGACGGCCAGGTAGTCCGCGGCCTCGGTGAGCCGGCGGCGCTGCGTCGGGCTCAGGCCCGGGTCGCCCTCGTCACGGGCGCGCAGGATGCCCGCGAGGTCGCCGTACCTGGCCAGCATGCCCGCCGCGGTCTTCTCGCCGATGCCCGCGACGCCCGGCAGGCCGTCGCTCGGGTCGCCGCGCAGCGCGGCCATGTCGGCGTACGCCTGGCCGGACGTCACGCCGTAGCGCTCGGCCAGGCGCTCGACGTCCACGACGTCGAGCTTCTTGAGGCCGCGCGCGGTGTACAGGACGCGCACGGGCACGTCGTCGTCGACGAGCTGGAACAGGTCGCGGTCGCCCGTGACGACCTCGACCGGCCCGGTGTCGGGCGACGCAGGCCCGACGGCGCCGCTCGCCCCGGGCTCTCCGCCCGCCTCGCGCAGGGCGCGCCGACGGACCGACTCGCGCTCGACGAGCGTGCCGATCACGTCGTCCGCCTCGTAGCCGGGGCAGCCGACCCGCGCGACACCGAGGGCGGCGAGGACGTCGACGATGATCGGGACCTGTGCGGTCAGGGCCTCGGGGACCTCCTCGATGCCCGTGGTGCCGGGGACCTCGGTCGCGACGCGGTGGGCCTTGTAGGACGGGATGGCGTCGACGCGGAACGCGGGGCGCCAGTCGTCGTCCCAGCAGGCCACGAGGCGCGCGGGCCGGTGCTCGGCCACGAGCACCGCGATGGTGTCGAGGAAGCCCCGCACGGCGTTCACGGGCGTGCCGTCCGGGGCCTTGACTGAGTCCGGGACGCCGAAGAAGGCGCGGAAGTACTGCGACGCGGAGTCGAGGAGCAGCAGGCCGCCGCTGCCGGGGAGCTGGGTGTCGCGCAGGGGAGCGGGCGTCGCCGGGTCCGTCATGGTCCCCAACGTACCGGCGGCCGCCCACGGGGGCCGCTCCGACGTGACCGGGTCTTCCCGCCGTCGGCCGGAGCGCCGCAGCGCGAACCTCTCGGCGACGGTGATCTGACGCCAGGACGAGGGCCATGTCACATCCGGTTCGGGACCTTTGGCGGGCTTTTCCCGCAGGTCACGCACCTATGGTGACAAGAGCCCAGGGCTCCCGGACGGCACCTTCCGCGCCGCCTGTCAGGAACCCAGCGACCAACGAGAGAAGGCGTGGCGAGGACATGAAGGCTGCACGATTCCACGGACGACGAGACATCCGCATCGAGGACGTCCCGGCCCCCGAGCTGCGGCCCGGCGCGGTCGCGATCGACATCGCATGGTGCGGGATCTGCGGCTCTGACCTGCACGAGTACCTCGAGGGGCCGATCTTCGTCCCCGCACCTGGGCGCCCGCACCCGCTGACCCGCGAAGAGATGCCCGTGACGATGGGGCACGAGTTCTCCGGCACCGTGACCGCGCTGGGCGAGGGCGTCGACGACCTGACGGTCGGCGAGTCCGTCGTCGTCGAGCCGTACGTCGTGTGCGGCGAGTGTGCGCAGTGCGAGGCCGGCAACTACCACCTGTGCGTCAAGATGGGCTTCATCGGCCTGGCCGGCGGTGGCGGTGGACTCTCGGAGAAGGTCGTCGTCGACCGTCGCTGGGTCCACCCCGTGGGCGACATCCCGCTCGACCAGGCGGCGCTCATCGAGCCCCTGTCGGTCGCGCACCATGCGGTCGTGCGCTCGGGCGCCCAGGCTGGTGACGTCGCGCTCGTCGGTGGCGCGGGCCCGATCGGTCTGCTCACGGCCGCGGTCCTCAAGGCACGTGGCGTCACGGTCATCATGTCCGAGGTCTCCGAGGCGCGGAAGACCACGGCACGCGAGACGCACGTCGCCGACCACGTCGTCGACCCCACGCAGGACAACCTGATCTCCCGCGTCCGCGAGATCACGGGCGGCAAGGGCGTCGACGTCGCGTTCGAGTGCACGAGCGTCAACGCGGTCCTCGACCAGCTCTTCGACGCGGTCCGCCCCGCGGGCGTGATCGTGGTCGTGTCGATCTGGGGCAAGACCGCCGCGGTGGACATGCAGAAGCTCGTCCTCAAGGAGATCGACCTGCGGGGCACGATCGCCTACGTGCGCGACCACGCCGAGACGATCCGGCTGGTCCAGGAGGGCAAGATCGACCTGGCGCCGTTCATCACGGCGAAGATCCCGCTCGAGGACCTCGTGAGCAAGGGCTTCGACACGCTGGTCCGCCGCAACGAGACCGCGGTGAAGATCCTCGTCCACCCGTGACGGGCTCCCTGCCCGACGCCGGAGCGCACCCCCGCCGCGGAAGGTGCGCTCCGCCGTCGGGCCGGCGTGTTGGGCGCTGAGTGCATGATTGCGCTGCGACACGCCCGGCGAGTCGCAGCCGGATCATGCACTCAGCGGGGCGAGGCCACCGCCCGCTCAGCGGGGCGAGGCAGCCCGGTCCGGGACCAGGCCCGCCTCCCGGGCCGCCACGATCGCCGCCGCACGGTCGCGCAGCGACAGCTTGGCGAGCACGCCCGCGACGTAGTTGCGCACCGTCTTGGTGCTCAGGGTCAGCCGCCGCGAGATCGCGGTGTTGTCGAGCCCCGCGGCGACGAGCGCCAGCACCTCGCGCTCCCGGTCGGTGAGCTGCGGGAACGGCACGGCCGCCCGCGCGCCGCCCAGCACGTTCGCCACGGCCCGCGCCGCGACGCCCGGCGCGAGGATCAGCTCGCCGTTCGCGACGGCCCGCACGGCCCGCTCGACCTCGTGCGGCGACGCCGACTTCACGAGGTACCCGCGCGCGCCGGCGCGCAGGCAGGCCGCGACGGAGTCGTCGTCCTCGTGCATCGTCATGACGAGCACGGGCACGTCCGGGCGGGTGCGCACCAGGTCCCGTGTGAGCTCGACGCCCGACCCGTCGCCCAGGTCGAGGTCCATGACGACGAGGTCCAGGTCGCCGGGCGCGTCCAGGACGTCGCGGGCCTCGGCGGCGCTCGCCGCCTGGGCCACGACGCTGACGCCGTCGAGCGAGTCGAGGAGCGCCGCCATCCCGATGCGGAACACGGGGTGGTCATCGACGAGGGCCACGCGGATGAGGCTCACAGCACGACCTTCCGGGGGAGGACGGCCCGCACGCGCGTGCCGCGCGGTGCGAGCGAGGTGATGTCCAGCGTCCCACCGAGCTCCTCCGCGCGCTCCCGCATGGCCCGCGTCCCGACGCCGGCGCGCGCGTCCTGCCCGACGCCGAAGCCCTCGTCGTCGCACGTCACGACCAGGTGCGTCCACCCGTCGAGAGTCCCGGGCAGGCTCGGAGGGTGGGCGGAGACCTCGACGCGGCAGCCCGCGGCCCCGCTGTGCCGGGACGCGTTGATGACGGCCTCGCTCGCGATCGCGTAGGCCGCGGCGGCGACGCGCGTGTCGAGGTCGTCCCACGGCCCGCACAGCAGCTCGACCGCGAAGCCGCCCGCGTCGTGGTGGTCGGCGAGGTCGTGCAGCGCGGCCTCGAGCCCGGCCTCGTCGAGGGCGGGCGGGAGCAGGCTGCGCGAGAGGGTGCGCACGTCCCCGACCCGCTGCTCGACCTCCCGCTGGAGCGCCTCGAGCACGGCGGCCGCTGCGGTCGGGTCGGTCGCGAGGGTGTTGCGTGCACCTTGCAGCCCGAGCCGCAGCCCGCTCAACCACGGCCCGACACCGTCGTGCAGCTCGCGGCGGACGAGTCGCCGTTCGGCGAGGCGCGCCCGGGTCACGGCGTCCTTGGCCTGTTCGAGGTCGCGCGCGCCGCTCGCGAGCGCGAGGCCCGCGGCGACCACGGGCACGAGCTGGGCGAGCGCGTCCCGGGTCCGGCCGTCGAGCCGCTCGCCCGCGCGGGGAGTGACGGCGAGGTCCCCGAGGACCCTGCCGCCGTGCTCGACGGGCACGTGCGTGACGTGCGTGCTCGTCGGGCGACCCCAGGTCGCCTCGACGGTCGGGGGAGACCCGCCGGCCGCGGTCGGTGCGCCGTCGGCCGGAGCGGGCGGGGGAGGCCCGCCGCTCGTGAGCGTGACCGACTCGAGCTTGAGCGACTCGCCGGTCGAGGCGACGAGGCCGTGCAGCAGCTCATCGGCCGTCGCCGCGACGCCGAGCTGGCGGCCCATGCGCAGCACGGCCCGACCGGGGTCTGCGGTCTCGCCGTAGACCAGGGAGCGCACGCGCCGCTGCAGCCACGTGCGCGCGGGCTGGACCGCGAGGACGACCCCGACGGCCGCGAGCACCTGGGCGAGCGGCCGGCTGCCGACGAGCGCCGTCACCATGACCACGAGCGTGACGTAGACCGCGACCAGGGCGAGCGTCAGGAGGGCGCCGATCGTCGCGCGGCTCAGCGCGAGGTCGAGCCCCCACAGCCGGTTGCGCAGGACCGAGACGAGCAGCGCCGCGGGGAACAGCGCCTGGCACGCGAGGTGCGTCAGGGGCAGCGCGAGGATCACGTCGGGAGAGTTCCACGTCCCGAGCAGCGGGAGGAACGACAGCGCCATGATCGCCGTGCCGAGGGCCAGCAGCCCGAGGCCGCGGCGTTCCTCGGGCGGACCGTGCCGGTGGCGCCACCACGTCGCGGACGCGGTCACGAGCCCCATGACGACGACGCCGAGGATGGCCGGACGCGGGTCGTCGACGGGGGCGAGCAGGAAGAACAGGATCGAGGCGGCACCGCCCGCGACCCCGAGCCACGCGCCCACGGACAACGGGTGGTCGCGCACGAACCACGGCACGAGCACGAACAGCCCGATGGTCCCCGGCACCCACGCGAGACCGTACGCCGCGGCGAGCGGTTCGAGCGGTGGCAGGCCGGGGTGCGTGCTCGCGAAGCTGCGCCAGCCCCCGCCCAGCGCGGCGAGACCGCCGCCGATGCCCGCGAGCGAGACCAGCCACCCGACGACGTGCCGCCGCCGCGACAGGATGATCGCGCCCACCGAGCCGTAGACGAGCGCCACCATGGCGTCCACGACGACGAACAGCAGGTCGCCGAGCAGCACGTCCACGCCCGACGTGAGCTGCAGGACCAGCGCCGAGACGCCGAGGAACCACGAGGCGACGGCGACGGCGAGAGCCGTCCGGGGCAGGCCGCCGGTCCCGAGGGCGGCTCGGCCGAACGCCGACCGCCGCCAGGACCGGCCGGCCGGAGGCGCCGGAGCGGCCGCCGCAGCTCCCGCGCGAGCGCCCGCGGGCACGCCCCGTCCGCCGGACGGGTCCGGTGGCTCGTCCCCTGCGACAGCGCCCACAGCGCCACGGTAGGGGGCGCGACCACCCGGGCGACAGGGGTCGGGAGCGATTCCACCCCCACCTCGGACGGCACGGCCACGACCGGCCCCGCCCCCGGAGAGCGGGGCGGGACCGGTCGCGTGGCCCGGGGCGGGCCGTGGGGGCGGTGACAGGTCCACGGTGGTGGGCTGCGCCGTCGGGCGGGTCAGCGCCGGTCGCCCAGCGCGAAGCCGAGCGCCGCGACCGTGAGCCACAGCGGGCCCACGAACCCCGCCATGTACTGCAGTGGCGAGATGCCCACGAGCAGCGTGAGGCCGCCCAGGAGCAGGCTCACGACCCCGATCCAGCGCGGTGCGGCACCGTGCCGCAGCGAGGCCACGGCCACCGCGACCGCGGTCAGTCCCGCACCCACCCACAGCCACGGGATGGTCGCGATCCAGTCGGCGTAGAACGCGCCCGACTCGGGGACGATCTTGTCGAGCTCGGCGAACCCGAACATGAACTGGGTGTCGAGCCCCGAGCCCATGAGCGCCGCGACCGACGTCAGGACGAGGCCCGAGCCCGCGACCGTCGGCAGGAGGCTGCCCGCCGGGGCCTGGACGTCGAGGCGACGCTTGAGCCCTGCCGCGAAGATCAGGACGAGGATCGCGACCAGGACGGTCGCGGTGTGGAAGACGAGGAGCGTGGACGTCTTGCCCGCGAGGTCGGCGACGACCGCGTCGGCGTCACCCGCGGTCTGCTCCCAGTTCGCGCCGAGCGCCATCGAGGCCTGGATCGAGACGATGCCCAGGACGCCGGCCGCGACGCCGGTCCACGCCCAGGCGCGGGAGGCGCGGGCCGGATGCCCATGGGCGAGGTCGGTGCCGGGCGTGACGGAGGTTGTCGGTCGTGCGGTCATGGTGGACCCCTGCGTGTCGTGGGGCCGGGCCCGGGCGGGCGGCGGCCGTGGGTAGTTGACACGACGAGCGTGGGGCGGGACGCGTCCCGGGCGGCAGGGGCGGATGTCCCGGGAGGCTGGGCGGTTCTCCCGGGCAGATCAGCCCGTCGTGTGCTTCGCGAGGAACTCCAGGCTTCGGTCCAGGGCGACCTGACCGGCGGCGGTCGAGAGGTCGAACTGGTACTCGTGGCCCAGCCCCGGCTCCTCGCCGTCGGGCTGGAAGAGCGCCTCGACCTCGACACCGACCGCCCCTAGCCGCGCGGACAAGGCCTTGCCCTGGGGAGTGAGCGGGTCGGCGTTCCCGCCCGTGAGGAAAGCGGGCGGGAAGCCCTCGGTCACGTGGTGCGTGACCGAGGCCGGGGCGAACCTCGGGTCGTCCGCGAAGGCCTTGGTCCCCGAGTACGACCACAGGACGGTCTCGAGGAACCACGACTCCGCGCCGCCGGCCGAGGTGTCCACGAGCGCCATGTCGTAGGCGCCGCAGTGCAGGACCACGGCCGCGAGCTGGTCGGGGCCGATCGAGGGGGCGATGCCCAGCGCCTCGGCGTAGTCCGGGCTCGTGACCGCGGCGGCGACCTGTGCGCTGATCTGCGACCCCGCCGAGTCGCCCGCCAGCACGATCCGCCCGGGGTCCACACCCAGCTCCTCGGCGTGCGCGGTCACGTGGGCGAGCGCGTCGTTGAGCTCGACCAGCGGTGTCGGGTAGGTCGCGCCGGGCGCGACCGAGTAGTCGATCGCGACGACCGTGTACCCGTGGCTCGCCACGATCTTCGCGTAGTTCGCGACCTGCTCCTTGCTCCCGGAGACCCACCCACCGCCGTGCGTCCACACGACGGTGGGAAGCGGGCCGACGGCGCTCGCGGGCCTGTGGACGTCGAGCCGGGCGTCGGGATCATCGGCGCGGTAGGGGACGTCGGTCGTGCTCACGACGTCGGACGGCACGAGCGCCGCGAGCTTCTCGTTGGTCTCGGTACCGCCCTTGTCGAACGCGTACCGGATGAGCAGCGCCGAGGGCCACGGGCTGACCTGAGACGCGACGAACGTCCCGAGCGCGACGACCCCGAGCGACGCGCCGACCCAGCCGAGGGCGCGCGGCCAGCGACGGTGCGCGGTACGGGAGGCTGTCGAGGTCGCGCTCGGAGAACCCATGCCCGGAGCCTAGCGACGCCGGCGGGGCGAGGGTGCGTCGCCGTGGAGGGTGTCGCGCGGCCGCCGGCGGGGGTCGTCAGTCCTCGTCCGGCTCGCCCTCGGTGGGCGCGGGCAGCACGGGCAGCACGACGACGGGCCGGTGCTGCAGGTGCGACAGCCGGCCGGCGACCGAGCCACCCAGGGCCTCGTTGCGCCACCCGTCGGCCCCGGCACGGTGCGCGCCGACCACGACGATCGCGGCGTCGTGGCTCACCGCGGCCTCGTCGAGCTGGCGTGCCACGTCGCCGTCGCCCGCGACGACGAGGGTCCAGCCGACACCCGTCCCGTGCAGTGCTCCGTCGAGCTCGGCCTTGAGCTGCTGCTCCGCGCGGCCGTCGTCGGGTACCGGCCCGACGTCCACCCACACGCACACGACCGTCGTCCCCAGGGCGTGCGCGAAACCGGCGGCGCGCTGCACGATGTCCGGGTGCTGGCCCGGGTGCACTCCGACGAGCAGGGGTCGGATCATCTGTCCATCGTGCCACGGGCGTGCGGGATGCGTCGGGGGGAGCCGCCCGACGGCGCCGCGCACCCCGGGCGGCGAGTCCCGCCGGGGAGTCAGCCCAGCGAGCGCTGGAGCAGCACGGTGTCGAGCCACCGGCCGTGCTTGAACCCCACGCGTTCGAGGCGCCCGACCTGTCGGAAGCCCAGCTTCTCGTGGAGCACCACGGACGCGGGGGAGTCGGCGTCGCTCACGACCGCGACGAGCTCGCGCACCCCTGCCTCCGCGGCCGCGGTCAGGAGGGCGGTCAGGAGCGACCGGCCGAGGCCGCGGCCCTCGCTGCCGGGGGCGAGGTAGATGGTGTCCTCGCCCGTCGCCGCGTAGGCGGGCCGCTCGCGCCATGCACCCACGTACGCGAACCCGGCGACGTCGTCGGGCAGGCCCGGGGCGCCCGGCACGGTGACGACCAGGAACGGGCGACCCGCCGCCCGCAGCGACTCCCACCGCTCCTCCCAGCCCGCGAGCGGCAGCGGCTCGGTCTGGAACGTCGAGACCGTGTGCAGGACGTGGTGCGCCGCGATCTCCGCGACCGCGGGCAGGTCGTCGCGGGTCGCGGGACGGACGGTCGCGGTAGGTGCGTCGGTCATCCGGGCACACTAGCGCTGCCGGTCACGCGGGGGTGATGTCGTCTGCACGACGAGCGCGGCCGCTCCGGGCCGACGTCGTGCTGGCGCTACTCGATGCCCTCGGCGTGCCGCTCGTCGACGGTGCGCGCGGCGTCGCGCCCGGCCTTGCGGTTCGCCCGACGGCGTCGCGTCAGTCCGCCGTCCTTCTCGTCCGGGTCCTCGTCCGGGTCGTCGCCCTTGCCGTGGCCGGGGTCGTGCAGCATGTGGGAGTCGACGAGCTCGTGCCGCTGGATGTACGTGTTCGCGACGGCCTGGATGGTCGCGGCGATCGGGAGCGACAGGAACGCCCCGAGCGCGCCGAACACCGCCCCGAACGCGAGCACGACCACGAACGACACCGCAGGGTTCATCTCCAGGGCCCGCGCCGAGACCTTGGGCGAGAAGTACAGGTTCTCGAGCTGCTGGTACGCGACGATGAAGATGAGGACCGCGAGGGCCTGCGGCAGCCCCTGCGACGTGAGCGCCACGATCACGGGCAGCGCGCCACCGATGTACGTACCGATCGTCGGCACGAACTGCGACACGACGCCCACGAACACCGACAACGGCAGGGCGTAGTCGGTTCCGAGGATCAGCAGGAAGACGAACGTGAACACGCTCGACAGCGCAGCGAGGACGATGCGCGAGTTGATGAAGTCGGAGACCTTGACCTGCGTGATCTCCCACAGGCGCAGGACCTCCTGCTGACGGTTCGGCGTGAGCCAGCGGCAGATCGCGACCCGGAACTTGGGCCCCGCCGCGAGCAGGTAGTACGTCACGAGCATGATCGTCAGGAACGCGAAGATCACGCCGACGATCGTCGTCCCGACGACCAGCGCACCCGACGCGACGTCCTCGCCGAACTCGTTGAAGCCCTGCTTGAGGAGCTCGTCGGAGCTCGGGATGTCGACGTCGAACCTCGTCGAGACGAACTCCTGGATGTCGGTGTAGAGGGCGGGGATCGACTGGACGAGCTGGACGAGCTGCTGCACGAACAGGTTGCCGAAGAGCGCGAAGATGCCCACGACCACCACCAGCCCACCCAGCAGCGCCGTCGCCGCGGCCGCACCGCGCCGCCACCCGTGCCGGACCAGCCACACCACGATCGGCTCGAGCGCGAGGGCGATGAAGAACGCGATGAGGATGTTGACGCCGAGGCTCTCGAGGGTGCCGATCGCGTACCAGGCGAAGATCCCGACGAAGACCGCGACGACGGTCATGAAGAGCGCGCGCGGCAACCACCGGGGAGGCTTGCGCGGGTCGTCGGCGGAGAGCGCCAGGAAGTCTCGGGGCCGGTCGGGGTCGGTGACCGGGGCGGCCGACGCCCCGGGGGCCGGCTCCGGAGTGGTGCTCGCGTCGCTCGTCATGGGGCGAACGTAGCGAACGCACGCGCACGCGTGGTGCGCCCACGCCGTCGGGCGGGAAGGTCCGGCCCGTGCACGGCGCGACGTGCGCGGTCCTCCCGCGTCACCCGGACGCGCGCTCCTCCGCGACCGGGACCCCGTCGTCGTCCAGGTCCTCCGGTCCGGGCGACCGCACGCCCAGGCGCGCCGCGACCCACGGACCCGTGAGCCCGTACACGACCGCGGTCAGGAGGATCACGCCGAAGACCACCGGGACGAGCTGCTCGAACGGCTGACCGTCGTCCTCGAAACGCAGCGCGAAGACCGACGCGGTCGACGCCGCGACGATCCCGCGCGGCGCCATCCAGCCGACCATGACCCGTTCTCGGCTCGACAGCACGCTGCCCGTCGTCGCGACCGACGCGACGAACGGGCGCAGGACCAGGACGAGGAGCGCGACGATCGCGAGCGTCGGCAGGGCGTACGCCACGAGGGCGTCGAGGTCGACCCGCGCCGAGAGCAGGATGAAGAGCGTCCCGATGAGCAGCAGGCCGACGTGGCTGCCGAACTCGTGCAACGGTTCGATGCGCGCCCAGCGCTGGTTCGCGAGCACGATGCCCAGCGTCGTCGTCGCGAACAGGCCCGCCTCCTCGTGGAACGCCTCGGCCACGGCGTACGTCGCGAGCGCCGTGGCGAACGCGAGCGACACCTCGGTCGCGGCCGGCACCCTGCCCCACTTGACCGCCGCGACGTAGACCGCCGCGGCGACGGCCCCCGTGAGCACCCCGGAGAGCGCGGTCGCGCCCAGGTGCTCGGGGGCCGCGTGGAGCGCGACGTTGGCCATCGCGAGCGCGACCGTCGCGCCGATCGGGTCGATGAAGATCCCCTCGAACGCGAGCACCGACTCGAGCGGCTGCTTGGGCCGGATCACGGCGAGCAGCGGCCCGACGACGGTCGGACCCGACACGATGAGGATGGCCCCGATGACCGCGGCCCGGGACAGCGGCAGGTCGAGCACCCACCAGCAGATGAGCGTCGCCCCGACCCCCGTCAGGACCGCACCCAGGGTCACGAGCAGCGCGACCGGACGCCGAGCCCCGCCCTGGAGCCGTTTCATGTCGAGCTTGAGCGACTCCTCGAACAGCAGGAGGCCGACCGCCATGGACACGAGCGGGAACAGGTCGTCGCCCAGCAGGACGTCCGGGTCGACGAGCCCGGACACGGGACCGGCCAGCAGCCCCAGCACGAGCAGCAGCAGGATCGAGGGCACCTTGAGCGCCTTCGCGGCGACCTGCCCCACGACCCCGAGCACGACGACCAGCGCGATCCCGCCCGTGAACCCCAGCTCCATGGACCCATAGTGGTGGTGGACGGCCGCTCACGCAGCGGATGCCGACGCGGGAGTCCGGTGCCACGATCAGGGGAGCGAGACTTCCGGGGTGACGCCGGGCCGGTCACGGCCAGGACGACGTCACCCGTTCTACGTGTGCGAGGAGGCACCATGGCACGGTCGTCACAGGTCACGGGATGGGTCGGCTGGGTGTGGTTCGCGGGCATCGTCCTGGTCACGCTCGGGCTGTTCAACGCGATCAGCGGCATGGTCGCCGCGTTCTCGCCCGAGAAGCTCGTCGGGCTGGGGGAACAGGGGATCGTGGTGCTCGACGTGTCGACCTGGGGGTGGGTCCACCTGGTCGTCGGGGCGCTCCTCGTGATCGTGGGCTTCGCCCTCCTCGCCGGGCGCGGATGGGCACGGCTCGTCGCGATCGTGCTCGTCGTGCTCAACGTGCTGACCCAGTTCGTCGCGCTCCCCGCGAGCCCGTGGTGGTCGGTCGTCACGATCGTCCTGGGGATCTTCGTGCTGTGGGCGCTCGTGGTCCACGGTGACGAGGCGCAGCGGGCGTCGGCGTCGTCGCTGCCGTGACGACCGCCTGACCGTCGCTCGTCCCTCTCCCGAGCCGGCCCCCACGTTTCCCGCACCCGCAACCACGAACGGAGCACCACCCATGGCCACGACACAGTTCGGTCCGGTCGAGTTCGTCGCGATCGCCTTCCCCTCCGAGCGGGTCCCCGACGCGGTGAAGATCGCGATCGCGGACCTCCTCGGGTCCGACGTCGTCAGGCTCCTCGACCTCACGGTGATCCGTAAGGGGGACGGTGGAGAGATCGACGTGATCGAGGTCGAGGACCTCGGCGACGAGCTCGACATCACCGAGACCCAGCTCGGCAGCTCGGGCCTCGCCGGGCAGGAGGACATCGACGACGTCGCGTCGAACCTCGAACCGGGGACGTCCGCGCTCGTCCTGATCGTCGAGCACTCCTGGGCGCGGCAGTTCGTCGGCGCCGTGCACGACGCCGGGGCAGCGGTGATCGCGCAGGAACGCATCCCCGCCGACGTCGTCAACGAGATCGTCGAGCTCGCCGAGATCGAGGTCGGCTGAGGACCACCGCTGACGGGGCGAGCCCCTCACCGCACGAGGACGATCGCACTCGGACATCACCGCACGAGGAACGGAGCACACCATGCCACTACGACGCGTAGGACGCCCAGGTCTGCTGGGGACGATGGCCCGCACGGCCGTCATCGCCGGGACGGCGTCCGCCACGGCCGGAGCCGTGAACCGGCACCAGCAGGGCAAGGCCGAGCAGCAGGCGGAGCAGCAGCAGTACGAGGCGCAGCAACAGGCCCAGCAGCAGCAGCTCTACGCCCAGCAGGCCGCGGCGGCCCAGGCGGCCCAGGCTGCGCCAGCCGCACCTGCCGCCGCGGGCGGGAACGACCTCCTGGCGCAGATCGAACAGCTCGGCCAGCTCCACGCGAGCGGGGTCCTCAGCGACGCCGAGTTCGCCGCCGCCAAGGCCAAGCTGCTCGGCTGACGCCGCGCCCGCGGCACCCGCCGCCCCTGCCGCGCGGCTCACCCCGCACCACCTGATCCACTCGAGAGGACAACGATGGCTACCTTCACCGTCTGGTCGTTCGACACACCCGGAGGCGCCGAGACCGCGTCCGACGTCCTGAAGGACGCTGCGTCCGAAGGCCTGATCAAGATCGTCGACCGCGCGATCGTGACCTGGCCCGAGGGGGCGAAGAAGCCCACGACGCACCACACGCACGAGGACGAGTGGCGTGGGACCGGCTGGGGCGCGTTCTGGGGGCTGCTGTTCGGCGCCCTCTTCTTCGTGCCCGTGATCGGTGTCGCCGCCGGCGCAGCCCTGGGCGCGATCCACAAGTCCATGGAGGCCGTGGGACTGAACAAGAACCAGCTCGACCGCATCAGGGCTCAGGTCACCGAGGGCACCTCGGCGCTGTTCGCCGTGACCGAGGACGGCAACCTGGACCGCGTGGGCGAGCGGTTCCACGGTCTGCACGGCGACCTCATCGCCACGAACCTCACCCAGGAGGAGCGCCGCGTGCTCCTCGAGACCTTCGACTGATCGCGACCAGCAGACCCGCAGACCAGCAGACCCGCAGCAGGTGAGGGTGGGGCCGGACTCCCGGCTCCACCCTCACCTGCGTCCTACACGTCGAGGTGGAGCGGCAGCCCGAAGAGCGGGTACCAGGCCTCGACGTCGAGGAACGCGTTGATGCCGGTCACCTTGCCGTCCGCGGTGTCGATCACCTGGAGCGCCCAGGCGTCGTACCCGCCGGTGGGCGAGATCCGGTACTGGCCGAAGCCGAACGTCCCGTTGGCCCGTACCGGCACCATGCGCGAGCCCCGGCACTCCGCGCCCGGCCCGACCATCCACCGCTCGATCTGGACAGGGCCCCGCATCCACAACGCGTACGGCGGCATCGAGAGCGTGGCCTCGTCGTGGAGCAGCGCGACCAGTGCGGGCATGTCGTAGCGCTCGAACGCGTCGAGGTACTTCTCCAGGAGCTCGTTCTTGTCCTCGTCCACGGGCGCGGTCGGCAGGTTGGCGCCGTCCGCCCCGGGAGCCGACCCGTAGTGCGCCTGGGCCGACAAGGTGGCCCGCGCCCGCTGGAGCGCGCTGTTGACCGACGGCACCGACGTCTCCAGGAGCTCGGCGACCTCGCTGGCCTGCCAGCGCAGGACCTCGCGCAGGATGAGGACGGCGCGCTGCTTGGGCGGCAGGTACTGCAGGGCCGCGACGAACGCGAGGCGGATGGACTCGCGCCCGATCGCGACGTCGGCCGGGTCGCCGTCCCGCGGCAGCACGCGGTCGTCGGGCACGGGCTCGACCCACGTCTCCTCCGAGAGCTGCTCGCCGAGGTTCCTCTCCTCGGCCGTCTGCGCTGCCCCGAGACCCATGGGGCGCTCGCGGCGCTTGCGCTGGGCGATGTGGTCGAAGCAGACGTTCGTCGCGATGCGGTAGAGCCAGGAGCGCAGCGCGGAGCGCCCTTCGAAGCGGTCGTAGGAGCGCCAGGCGCGCACCATGGTGTCCTGGACCGCGTCGTCGGCCTCGAAGGAGGAGCCGAGCAGGCGGTAGCAGTAGCCCGTGAGCTGTGACCGGTACTGGTCGAGCAGCTCCCCGAGGTCCTCGTCCGCGACGGTCGCTGTGCGTTCGGTCATGGTGTCCTCTCGTGGGCGCGCGGCGATGTGCGCCACTTCACACCGTAGCGCGCGCCGCCCACACAGTCAGCGGGAGAGGGCCTCTTCCCGGGCGAGCTCGAACCACACGGTCTTGCCCGGACCGTCCGACGTCTTCTGCTCGACGAACCACCGGTCCGCGAACCGGTCGAGGAACTGGATGCCCCGCCCCCCGGTCTCGTGCGGCTCGGGGTCGTGGAGGGTCGGCTCGTCGGGGGAGGCGTCCCGGACACCGATCCGGACGGTCGCGGGCCACACCTCGACGACCGCCTCGAGCGGTCCCTGCGCGTGCTGGACCGCGTTGGTCAGGGTCTCGCTCGCGAGCAGCATGATGGTCCGCCGCTGGTCGCGGTTGATCCCGCAGCTCTCCAGGATGTCGTCGACCCAGCGCCGGGCCGGCGAGATCGCCGCGGTCGTGTGCTCGACGTCGCGGGTCATCCGGGTGGGGCACGCGGGCGTCGGGTGGGAGTCGACAGCGGCCCGGACACGGACCGCGAGGACGGCGATGTCGTCGCGCTGGTCGCTGCCGACCAGGCGCTGGACCAGGGCGTTCGGGAGCGCGAGCGTCGAGCCGTGCCGCAGCGTCGCGAGGGCCTGGGCGAGCCCGGACAGGCGCGCGCTCTGGGGGACCCCGCGTCGTTCGATGAGCCCGTCCGTGTAGAGCAGGAGGGTGTCCCCCGGGCCGAGGTGGGTCACGTGGTCGCTGCGCGCGGCGTTGGGGACGAACCCGAGCATCATGTCGGGCCGGGTGTCGAGGAGCTCGACCTTCCCGTCGGACCGCAGGATCAGGGGTGGCGGGTGGCCCGCGTTCGACCACGACAGGTCGTAGAAGTCGCCGCGCCGGTCGAGCCGGACGACGACCGCGGTCCCGCTCGCATGGAGCGAGAGACCGGTGTTCGCGCGGTCGAGGAGGCGGAGCAGTGCCGAGGGCGACTCGTCGTGGCTCCAGGCGAACGTGCGGAGCATCGACCGGAGCTGCCCCATCTCGGCCGCGGCCCGCATGTCGTGACCCGTCACGTCGCCGATCATGAGGACCGACGCGTCCTCGTCGTACACGACCGCGTCGTACCAGTCGCCGCCGACCTGGTCCGTGAGGGTCGCGGGCGAGTACGTCGAGGCCAGCTCGAGGTGCGGGATGTCGGGCAGGGCCGTGAGCATCGCGGCCTGCAGCGTCGTGGCCGCGTCGCGTCGCTCCTCGAGCAGCTTGACGCGTTCGAGGGCGTGCGCGACGAACCCCGCGAGGCCCGCGCGGGACAGGGACTCGTCGTCGGCGGTCTTGCCCTGCTCCCACCCGAGGAAGATGACGGCGAGCAGGTTCGTGCCGGAGAGCACGGGCAGCAGCGCGCGGGCGCCGACGCTCTCGTCGAGCGACTCGGAGATGTTCGGGAACGCCGAGAGGATCTCGGTCTCGTCCCGGAAGAACAGGGCCTCCTGGGTGCGGGCGACGAACGACAGGACACGGTCCGGGTCGTCGACCCGCGCGTACCGGTACGACGGCGAGAGCGCGGGCTCCAGGTGGTCCATGCTCGTGTACGTGAGGCTCTTGCGCGACGGGTCGACGACCGCGAGCCCGGCGTACCGCGCCCCGATCGCCGAGGACGCCACGTAGGCGAGGGTCTCGCCCACGTCCTGGACCGAGGTCGCGTCGGCGAAGGCCTCGCTGAGCATGAGCAGCAGGCGGTTGCGCCGGGTCGCCTGGATGGCGAGGTTCTGCATCCTCGTGGCCCGCTCGTGCGCGATGCGCAGCTGGAGCTCGGACGTGCACGCCGCCGTCAGGTCGGCGAGGGTCGCGAGGTCGGTGTCGGTCCAGTCGTGGGGCTCGTCGTCCATCGCGCACAGCGTCCCGACGACGCGGCCACGCTGGTCGAAGATCGGGAACCCGGCGTACGCGAGGACCCCGAACTCCGGGATGGACGGGTTGTCCCAGACCCGGGCGTCCTTGCGGGTGTCCGGTACGACGAGCGGCTCGCGGTCGTTCGTCACGTGCTGGCAGAACGAGTGGGTGAGCGGCATGCGACGGCTCAGCTGGATGTCCTCGGGCATGCCGTGGGCCCCGGGATAGACCTGCTCGTCGGACAGGACGAGGGACACCGCCGCGGTCGGGACGCCGAGCTGGCGCATGGCCAGGCGGGCGAAGCGGTCGAAGGACTCGTCGGCGGTCGGGGTCCCGAGACCTGCCTCGACCAGCTCGAAGATCGCCTGGGCCTCGGTCACCGCATCAGTATGGCCTGCGGGCTCGCGTCCGTCATCGGGAAGCGTGGGGTGAATCACTCCTCGTGAGTACGGAAGGCCCGCCGAGGGTGACGGCAAGGACCGCCGCGGGCGACGCGACGGCCCGCCGAGGGCGACCACCGCGTCACCGTCGGCACGCAGGTATGTCACCGTCCGCGGTCGGGGCGGTCGCCCTCGGCAGGTGGGGGCGTCACCGTCGGCGGGCGGCAGGTCCGACGACGGCGCGCCCTCCCCGGCAGGCGGGCGCGCCGTCTGCTGTGGGTGACGGTGGGCGGGACGGGTCAGCAGGTGGCGGGCTGGTAGGCGATCTGCTGGGTGGAGGTCGCGCCGCCCTCGCGGGTAGCGGTGACGGTGACGGTGCCGGCGGCCAGGGTCTGGGCGCGGGCCGAGAACGTCTGGCTCGCCGACTTCCCGGGCGCGACGTCCCGGAAGGTCTTCGTGCCCAGCGGTGTCGTGACCGCGACGTCCAGCACGGTGCCGCCAGTGTTGACGGCCCGCACGACGAGGGTCGCGGTGCGCCCCGTGCACTGCGTGCGCACGGTCGACTCGACCCCCAGGTCGGCCTCGGTCACGAACTCGATCGTCGTCGTCGACACGGTCCCGTCCTCGGCGGTCACGTCGACCGAGGCGGTCCCCGGGACCGTACCCGGCTGCGTCACGGCGACCGTCGCATAGGGGTCGGTCGCCACCCCGGTCACGACGGGCGTCACGCCGGCCTCGGCCGGTACCTGGTAGGAGGTCGTCGCGGGGTCGAACCCGGCGACGGCCTCGCCGTCGACCGTCAGGCCCGACAGCGTCGCGTCGGCGGACGTGCCCGGGGCCTTGGCGAGCACCTGCACCTCGCTCACGACCATGTGGGTGTCGGGGCGCGCGGTCATGACGACCCGCACGGACGAGGTGCGCACGTCCACGGGGACGTCGACCACGGGGGCGCGGCTCGCGTCGTCGGTGACCGCGACCGATGCGCTCACGTCCTTCCAGGTGCCGTCGACCAGGGCCTGGACCCGCAGGCTCTGAGACCAGCTCGCGGTCGAGCCGTCACGGTAGAAGGTCGTGACGACGTGCGTGACGTCGCGGTCCGCGGGCAGCGTGACCGTGAGGGTGTCGGTGGTGTTCTTCCCCGAGGACTTCCAGTTGGACCACGCCTTGTCGGTCGTGATGCCGTTGACGATCCCGGTGGCCGAGTAGCCCGGCTCGGTGAAGGTCGCCGAGGCGGTCGTCCCCGGAGCGGACGTCGCCCCGTCGTCGACGGCCGCCGTGACCTGGACGCGGACCGTCGCGGGCAGGACCTCACCCAGCCCCGCGTCGGCGGTCCCGCCGAGCTCGACGACGCCGACCTCGGCGAACGCACCCGCAGGGGCGGTCTCCCAGGTCACGGGGCGCTCGACCTGCCGGCCGCCCGCGGTGGCCGCGGTGACCGTAGCGGGCAGGACGGGCGTTCCGCCCGCGTAGGCCTTGGCACGGGCAGGCAGCGTCGTGGTCAGGGTGTCGACGACGACCTCGGCCGTGGCGGCCACGGTCCCCCCGGGGGTCGAGACCGTCCCCTGGACCTCCACGGTGCCGGCTGTGGCCCAGGCCGACCCGGCGGGGAGGTCCCACGTCACGGGCAGCGTGCCGCGGGCACCGTCGCGGTAGACGGGCACCACGGTGGTCGGCAGGGTCGGGACGGTCCCTGGCACGGTGAACGCCTCGACAGGGGTAGTGCCGAGCACGGTCTCGTCGGTCAGGCGCCAGCGCTGGTTCTGGCCCGAGTTGGCGGTGTAGGTGGAGACCGGGGCGCCGTCGGTCGAGGACTGGCCGCCGACCTCGAGCACGCGCCCGCTCTCGGCGTTGACGAGCGTGTACGTCCGGTCACCGGTCGTGGACAGGATCCACTGTGCGGTCGTGGCGGGCTGCTCCGTCGGCTCGACCAGGACGGCCGTCCCGTCGGCGACCACGCCGAGCTGCTTTCCGTTCGCCGCGGACGCGACCGCGTAGCGGGTCGTGTGCGTCCCGGATCCCTCGGGGGCGCCGAGCGGCGTGAGGTCCCACACCTGGGTCGGGGCGGCCGCGTCGTCCGTGCGGATCACGACGCCCGGGCCGCTCGCCGCGGGGGCGAGGGACTTGCCGGACTGGACGCCCTGGAGGCGGTACACGTGCCCCTCCTGGACCAGGGCGGCATCGTCCGCGACCCCCGAGACGCCGTCGACCACGAAGGTCGTGACGGACTCGGCCGGGACCGTGAGCGTGGCGGCTCCCGACTCGACAGCGACCGGAGAACCCTCGACGAGAGCGCCTGCGGTGCTCGTGACGAACGGTGTCACGGTCGCGCCCGCCTCGATGCTGCCGAAGCCCGACAGGTCGAGCGTGACGGCGCGCTCCGACGTCGTGCTGTTGACGTGGACCACGGTCGCGGCGTCGCCCGAGGCCGTCACGGCGGCTGTGCTGTTCGTGTCGTCGACGCCGACCAGGCGGTCACCGGGCGCGATGAAGTGCGTGAAGTTCTGCGTCGTCAGGTATTTGGTGTTGGTGTAGATGGGGCACGACTCGAGCGTGTCGTCGGCGGTGCAGTCGAAGGGGATCTGGATCTCGCCCCAGTTCATGCCCTCGGCGCTCTCGCCGCCCGGTGCCATGTTGGTGTAGTCCTCGACGGGCTGCCAGAACACCCACGCCGAAGGCTCGAGCTCGCGCAGGTCGTCGGCGATGTGCTGCGCGCTGCCGAGTCCTGACTCCATGCTCTCGAAGTCCTGCCCGGTGCTGCTCCAGGACCCGCCGACCTCGCTCATCCACAGGCGCTTGCCCTCGCCCTTGGCGATGTCGCGCACCGCGGTGCGCTGGCCCGTGCCGTAGGTGTGGACGTTGAGCTGGTCGACCTTGGCCTTGACGTCAGCCGGGTACGTGTTCCAGTTGTTCGTGAACGTCCCGGGGTTCGTCTCGTCCATGGCGGCGATCCCGGCCGAGGTGTCGGCCCCCTCGAGCGCGGCGTCGAGCGCCCTGATGACCTTCTGCTGGAGCGCCGGACCCATGTGGGCGCCCTCCTGGCGCCCGCCCGTCGGCTTGCCCGAGGAGTCGAGCGTGGTCCGCCAGTAGTTGGTGTTGGGCTCGTTGAACGGGTCGATCGTGCCGACCTCGATCCCGTGCGCCTTCTCGAGCCGCTCCGTCACGCCGACCATGTACGCCGCGAAGTCGTCGATGCTCTCGGTCTTGAGCTGGTCGTCGGTCGCGTTGAAGCTGCCCGAGACGTAGCCGTTGGGCGTCATGAAGTAGGGCGGGGAGTTGCTGAACGTCTCCCACGTGTCGACGTCGTCCTTGATGCGGTCGACCCACCAGCGCTGGGTCGCGTCGGCGTCCTCGTTCCAGTCGGCCGGGTCCTCGGGGTCCCACCAGTCGACGTCGGTCCGGGTGGTGCCCTCGGGCGCGTTCCACCAGCCTTCGACCGCGCCGCCCGCGCGCAGGTAGTCCGTGACGTCGGGCGCGTGCCCGCCGCCCACGTTGTAGCGCGCGATGTTGAGGTTGAGGCCCTCGTCGCCGAACACCATGTCCGCGAGCCTGTCGCGCACCTCGTCGGGGTAGTCGCCCGTGGCGTTCGCGAACCAGACCAGGCTCGTCCCCCAGCCCTCGAACGCCTTGCCGGCGTAGCTCGGGTCGGGCCGCACGGTCACGCCGGGTCCACCGGCAGTGGCAATGGCCGCGCTCGCGGCGAGCGCACCGCCCGACGGCGCGGCCTGAGCCACGGCGCTCAGCGCACCACAGCTCAGGGTCACGGCGGCGACGCTCAGTGCCGCGACCCACCTTCTCGATGCTCCTGCGTTCATCCTTGAACTGCCTCTCTCTCGCTACTCTGCGGATCTGGCGACGTGCACGCCACGGGCCGGCACGTGCCGCGCGGGCAGGTGCCGGTCCGTGGACGCGGGAGTGACGGTGGTGCTGGTTCTGTGGTGCGGGGTGCGGTTCTCGTCGGGTGGGCGGTCCCGGACCGGACGGGGTACCTGTCGTCAGCCCTTCGGCCGGCGCAGGACCGCGACGCCGCGGGGCGGCAGGACGACCGTCGCGTCCGGTGCTCCGCCCGAGCGTCGGCCGACGAGAACGTCCCCCGTGACGCCGTCGACGTCCACCTGCTCGGCCGTGCGGTTGATGAGGAACCAGAACTCGTGCTCGTCGGTCCCGCGGACCGCGAGCTCGACCTTGCCGCGGACCGTGGCGGGCAGGTCGCCCGGGACGTGCGCGTCGTCGAGGAGCGAGCGCACGAGCGGTTCGAGGCCCGTGCCGAGGCGCGTCGAGACGTAGGTCGCCGAGCCCGACCCGACGGGCCGGCGCGTGATGGCGGGGTGCCCACCGTGCTCGCCGGTCTTGTACCAGGCGAGGACCTCGACCGACGGGTCGGTGACCGTGATCGGCTCCGACCACAGCGAACCCTCGTTGCCGTCGTCGAGCAGGACCGTCTCGCCCTCGAGCAGCGGCGCGAACTCCTCGACCCGGATGCCCAGGAGGTCCGTGAACGCGCCGGGGTAGCCGCCCAGGTGGATGTGGTCGTGCTCGTCGACGATCCCCGAGAAGTACGTCGTGACCAGGTGACCGCCACCCTCGACGAACGCCTGGAGCCGCTCGGCGAGCGCGCCGGGGACGACGTGCAGCACGGGGGCGACGACGACGTCGTACCCGGAGAGGTCCGCACGGGCCGGGACGACGTCGGCGCGCACTCCCGCGGCGAGGAACGCCGAGTACCAGTCGAGGGCCTCCTGGCGGTACCGCAGGGAGTTGTTGGGGTGCGAGTCGAGCTCGCTCGTCCACCAGGACTCCCAGTCGAACAGGATCGCGGCACGCGCGGGGACCTGCTCCGAGCCCGCGATCTCCGCGAGCGCGCCCAGCGTCGCCCCGAGCTCGCGCACCGTGCGGTGCACCTGGCTGTCCTCACCGGCGTGCGGGACCATGCCCGAGTGGTACTTCTCGGCGCCCGCGCGGGACTGGCGCCACTGGAAGAAGCAGACCGCGTCGGCGCCGTGCGCGACGTGGGTCAGGGAGTCCCGGACCAGCTCGCCCGGCTTCTTGGCGACGTTGATCGGCTGCCAGTTCACGGCGCTCGTCGAGTGCTCCATGAGGAACCAGGGCAGACCGCCCGCGATGTGGCCCGTCAGGTTCGCGGAGAACGACAGCTCGTCGTGCGCCTGGACACCCGGCAGGACGTAGTGGTCGTTGGACACGAAGTCGATCTCGTCGGCCCAGCCGACGTAGTCCATGCCCTTGGTCTCGCCCATGACCATGAAGTTCGTGGTCACGGGGACGTCCGGGGTCAGGTCGCGCAGGACGTCGCGCTCGGCGCGCAGGTACGACCTGAGCGCGTCGGACGAGAAGCGCTTGAAGTCGAGCTGCTGCGTGGGGTTGGGGTGTGAGGCCGCGAGGCGCGGCGGCAGGACCTGGTCCCACGCGCTGTATCGCTGCGACCAGAACGCCGTGCCCCACGCGTGGTTCAGCTCGTCGAGCGTGCTGTAGCGGTCGCGCAGCCACCGGCGGAAGGCGTCGGCCGCGTCGTCGCTGTAGTCGTAGACGTTGTGGCAGCCCAGCTCGTTCGACACGTGCCACGCGGCCAGCGCCGGGTGGTCGCCGTAGCGCTCGGCCATGGTGCGCACGAGCCGCAGCGCGTGCTCGCGGAACACGGGGGAGGTGGGGCGCCAGTGCTGGCGTGCGCCCGGCCACAGGGTCTCGCCCGTCGCGGTCACGGGCAGGATCTCGGGGTGGGCGGTCGTGAGCCACGGGGGAGGGGAGGCGGTCGCGGTCGCGAGGTCCACCGCGATGCCGTTCGCGTGCAGCAGGTCCATGATCTCGTCGAGCCAGGCGAAGTCCCAGGAGTCGGCCGTCGGCTGGAGCCGGGCCCACGAGAAGATCGCGACCGAGACGATGTTGACCCCTGCGGCCCGCATGAGCCGCACGTCCTCGGCCCACACCTCGCGGGGCCACTGCTCCGGGTTGTAGTCCGCTCCGAAGCCGAGGCGCGGCGTCGCGCGGTCCTCGGGCCACCGCAACCAACGGTGCGGCGTGGGGGTCGATGACATGGTGACTTCCTTCGTTCTGGTGCGTGGGGGCGGGCAGCGCCGCCCCGGGGGCGGGTGCCGGCCGGATGGTCGGCCGGCACCCGTGCGGGACTACTTGTTGACCGAGAAGCCCTGCTCGTTGCCGTACTTGACCGACGCGTCCTGCCAGGCCGCGAGGCCGCCCGCGATGGTCTCGTCCGAGACGTACGCCTTGCCGACCGTGTCGTTGAAGATGCTGTTCGCGTAGACCTGGAACGGCAGGTACGACCAGCCCTCGCGCACGTTCTCCGCGGACTCCGCGAAGACCTCGTTGACCTTCTGGCCGCCGAAGTACGGGAACTCGGTGCCGAGGAACTCGTCCGAGGCCAGCTCGGCCGACGTCGCGGGGAACGCGCCGCCGTCGACGCGCGTCTGCACGCCCTCACCGACGTTCGCGTAGTCGAGGAACGCGTAGGCGAGAGCCTGCTGCTTGCTCGCGGCCGGGACGGCGAGCGAGCTGCCACCGTTCTCGGAGCTCGCGTCCTCGCCGGCCTTCCACTGCGGCAGGGGGGCGACCGCCCACTTGCCCGCGCCGTCGGGCACGCCCGACTCGAGGTTGGCGGGCATCCAGGCGCCGATCGCGAGGGTCGCGATGGTCCCGTTGCCGAGGCCCTGGTACCACTCGTCGCTCCACGAGCTGATGGGCGCGACGAGGTCCTCGGAGACCAGCTGGTCCCACGTGGTGGCGAACGCCGTCGAGCCCTCGTCCGTGAAGTCGATCGTGACGTCCGAGCCGTCGACCTGGTACGGCTGGCCGCCGGCCTGCCAGATCAGGCTGGTCGTGAAGCCGGCGTCACCCGTGTCGTTGGCGATGTAGAGGTTCGGGTCCGCGGCGTGCAGGGTGCGGGCTGCAGCGAGGTACTCGTCCCACGTCGTGGGGACCGCGACGCCGTGCTTGTCGAAGATCTCCTTGTTGTAGAACAGGGCCATGGGGCCCGAGTCCATGGGGAGGCCGTAGATCCCGTCGCCGGAGTGCACGGCGGACCACGGGCCGGGCGTGAACGTCCCGTCGAGGTCGGAGGCGCCGTACGCGCTCAGGTCGGCCACGGCCTCCGACAGGGCGAACTGCGGCAGGGCGTAGTACTCGATCTGGGCGACGTCGGGCACGCCCGAGCCGGCCGAGACGGCGTTCTGGAGGGCGGTGTACTGGTCGTTGCCCGTCCCCGCGTTGACGAGCTCGACGTCGACGTTGGGGTACTTGTCCTCGAAGCCGTCGACGACCGCCTCGAGCGTGGGCTCCCAGGCCCACACCGTGATCTTGCCGCCCTCCTCGAGGGCTGCCTTGACCGCGTCGGGCGAGGCGTCGGTCGAGCCGCCGCCCGAGTCGCCCGAGCTGCAGGCGGTGAGGGCGAGCGCCAGGGTCGCGGTGAGGGCGGTGGCGCGCAGCGCCGCGCGCCCGGAGGGGGTCTTCATGAGGTGTTCCTTTCACGTCGTCGTGAGACGAAGGGGCCGTCCCGGGGACCCGGGGCCGGGTGGTGCGGGGTGTTCGTGCCGGGCTCGTCAGGCCTTGACGCTGCCGGCGGCCAGGCCGGTCTGCCAGAAGCGCTGGAGGAAGAGGAAGGCCACGATGAGCGGCAGGATCGTCAGGAGCGCGCCAGTGATGACCAGGTGGAAGATCGCCTCACCACCTGCGGTGGCGGCCTGCGCGTTCCAGGCGTTCAGGCCGAGCGTCAGGGGGTACCAGCTCGGGTCCTTGAGCATGATCAGGGGCAGGAAGTAGTTGTTCCAGGTCGCGACCATGGTGAAGAGCAGCACGGTGACGATGCCGGGGCCGAGCAGGGGCAGGGAGACGCTGAAGAACGTCCGGTACTCCCCGGCTCCGTCCATGCGGGCGGCCTCGAGCATCTCGGTGGGGATCGCGTCGGCCGCGAAGGTCCACATCAGGTAGAGCCCGAAGGGCGAGATGAGCGAGGGGATGATGACCGACCACGGGGTGTTGGTCAGCCCCATCTGGCTGAACAGCAGGAACGTCGGGACCGCGAGGGCGGTGCCCGGGACGGCCACGGCGCCGATCACGACGGCGAAGATCGCGCGCTTGCCGGGGAAGTCGAACTTGGCGAGCGCGTAGCCGCCGAGCACGGCGAGGAAGGTCGCCCCGCCCGCGCCGAGCACCACGTACAGCAGGGTGTTCCCGAGCCAGCGGACGAAGATGCCGTCGTCGTAGGTGAGGGTGTCGGCGATGTTGCTGAACAGGCTGAAGTCGCCGCTGAACCAGAGGCCGAACGAGCTCAGGAGGCTCGACTGGGTCTTGGTCGCGTTGATGACGAGCCAGACGAGCGGGACGAGGCTGTAGACCAGCACGATCCCGACGAGGACGGTCAGCAGGACGTTGCGGCGCGGCTTCTCGACGCTGCCGCGCCGGTCGGGCCGGAGCGCGGAGGGCGAGCGACGGCTCGCGGGGCGAAGGGTCACGGGGGAGGCGGACATCGTTCAGCTCTCCTTCTTCATGCCACGCAGCTGGACGACGTACGCCACGATCATGGTGAGGACGCCCATGATGATCGCGACGGTCGCGGAGTAGTTGAACTGCTGCCCGGAGAACGACAGGTTGTAGGCGTAGAGGTTCGGGGTGAAGTAGGTCGTGATCGCGTTGGGCGCGAGGCTCTTGAGGATGCTCGGCTCGTTGAAGAGCTGGAAGCTGCCGATGATCGAGAAGATCGTCGCGACGACGAGCGAGCCGCGGATCGCGGGGATCTTGATCGCGGTGATGACGCGGAGCTGGCTCGCGCCGTCGAGCTCGGCGGCCTCGTACAGGTCGCGAGGGATGACGCGCAGCGCGGCGTAGAAGATGAGCATGTTGTAGCCCACGAACTCCCACGTGACGATGTTGCCGATCGACGCGAGGACGAGGTCGGGCGACAGCGGGTTGGGCAGGTCGATGCCGAACGCGTCGTTGATGTTGCCGACCAGCCCGAACCGCGTGCCGTACATGAACCCCCACATGAGCGTCGCGACGACGGCGGGCACGGCGTAGGGCAGGAAGATCGAGATACGGAAGAAGTTGCTCCCGTAGAGCCGTCCGGAGTCGACCGCGAGGGCCACGATCAGTGCGATGACGAGCATGATCGGGACCTGGACGACGAGGAACAGGGCGACGCGTCCCACGGCCGACCAGAACTGCGGGTCGGAGAACGCCTGCTGGTAGTTCTCGAGCCCGACGAACGAGTTCCCGCCGATCATCTGCTTGCGGAACAGGCTCAGGTAGATCGAGTAGGCGATCGGCGCGAGGAACACCAGCGCGAAGACGAGCATGAAGGGGCCGATGAAGCCCCAGCCCTTCCACGACCGCCCGGTGCGGCGGGGGCGGGGTGGTCGGGCGCCGGCGGGCGCACCGGTGGGTGTGGCCGTCGGTGGTGACATCACTGTCATGACGAGTCCTTGCTGGTCTCGGCGGGTCGAACGTTGTTGTTCGACGTCCTGGTGCGGATCAACTCTGTTCCGAGGAGGTTTACGCAAACATCCGAACGAACCTCGATGGATGTTTGCGTAAACATCGACTAGCCTGATCGTCACACCCGTTCTGCGGGCGCGTCAAGTCCGCAGGCGGAGAAGCTTCGGGCGAGCGTCGGGCCGGAGGGTGCGGATCTCTGGAGGAAGCAGCCCGATGACGACGAACACCCCGAAGCGGGTACGCCGCGCCTCGATGGCCGACGTCGCGAAGCTCGCGGGAGTCTCCGCGCAGACCGTCTCGCGCGTCTCGAACGGTCACGCGGGCGTCGTGGAGGAGACACGTCAGCAGGTCCTCGACGCCATGAAGCAGCTCGGCTACCGGCCCAACGGCGCCGCCCGCGCCCTCAAGTGGGGCGAGTTCCGGACCATCGGCGTCATCATGTTCACCCTCTCGACGACCGGCAACATGCGCACGCTCGACGCGATCTCGGTCGCGGCTGCCGAGGAGGGGTACGCGATCACCCTCATCCCGGTCGCGGTCCCCACCCCCGGCGGTGTCGAGGGGGCGTTCTCGCGGCTCGGGGAGCTGGCGGTCGACGCCGTCATCATCGTCATGGAGGTGCACCTCCTGGGCCGCTCGCACATCGCCCTCCCGCCGGGCATCCCGGTCGTGGTCGTCGACTCCGACGCGGGCTCCGAGTACGTCGTGGTCGACACCGACCAGGCGGCCGGGGCGCGCAGCGCCGTCGACCACCTCCTGGGCCTGGGGCACCGCACCGTGTGGCACGTCGCCGGCCCCGAGGACTCGTTCGCGTCGCAGCGACGCGTGGACGCCTGGCAGGGGGCGCTCGCGGACGCCGGACGGGACACGCCCCCGCTCATCCGGGGCGACTGGAGCGCCGAGTCCGGCTACCGGGCCGGGCTCCTGCTCGCGGACGAGCCGGGGTGCACGGCCGTCTTCGCCGCGAACGACCAGATGGCGCTCGGCATCCTGCGGGCGCTGCGCGAGAGGGGCCGCGACGTGCCGGGGGACGTGAGTGTCGTCGGGTTCGACGACGTGCCCGACGCGGGCTCCTACAGCCCGCCCCTGACCACGGTCCACCAGGACTTCACGCAGGTCGGGCGCCGGTGCGTCGACGGGGTCCTGCGGCAGGTCCGCTCTGACGACGGCGCCCCCGAGCCCGGCACGACGCTCGTCCCCACGACCTTGACGGTCCGCAGCAGCACCGCCCCGCCGCGCGTGTGAGGATCGCGCATCAGGGGCGCTTCCCCCGGAACCCGCCCGTTTCGCCGCGCGCATCGTGACGCCCGTCACTAACCTGACCTCAGCGCCTCGCGCTCGCGAGCGCCGGAGATCGTCGAACGGGGCTTCACCATGGAATTCTGGGACTTCTTCTGGCTTCTGATCTGGTGGTTCGTCTTCATCGCGTACCTGATGGTGCTCTTCCAGATCCTGACCGACCTGTTCCGCGACCACACGCTCAGCGGTTGGTGGAAGGCGCTGTGGATCGTGGGTCTGGTCTTCATCCCGTTCCTCACGGCGCTGATCTACATCATCGCCCGCGGCAGGGGCATGACGGAGCGGCACCTCGCGGCGGCCAGCGCGGCCAAGGCGCAGGCCGACTCCTACATCCGGGAGGTCGCGACGGGCGGGCAGTCCGCGACCGACCAGATCGCCTCGGCCAAGGCTCTCCTCGACGCGGGCACCATCACGCCCGACGAGTTCGCGTCGCTCAAGGCCAAGGCGCTCGCCTGAGCCTGGTCCTTCTCCACGGCCCGACGGCAGAGCTCGCCGCTCCCGTCGGCTCACCCCGTGAGCCGGCGGGCGGCGCGCACGGATCGGTCGTCAGCAGGGGCCCGGGCACACACCTGGGCCCCTGCTGAGGTCGAGCGGGCTCGGCCCTCGCGGCTCGGGCGTCGCGTACCCTCGGACGCGTGGACGAGGCACGCCCGAGGGGCCTGATCGACGCCCCGGCGGACCCGCCGACCGTGGTGCGCGACGCCGTCGGGCTGGACGCCGCCCGGCGCGGATTCTCGGTCGATCCCGGCCAGGAGCCCGCGGCCCTGGCCCTCGACGTCCTGGCGGGACGGCTCGCCGGCCCGGCGCCCGACCTGAGCGGCCTGTACCTCTGGGGCCCCGTGGGGCGCGGCAAGACCTGGCTCATGGACGTGTTCCTCGCTGCGGTCGCCCCGCTCGTGGGCCCCACCACCACGACGGTTCGTGTCCACTTCCACGACTTCCTGCGCCGCCTGCACGGCGAGCGTTTCCACCGCGGGTCGATCGACGCGGCGCTCGACGCGATCCTCGGCGAGGCCCGGCTCGTGTGCTTCGACGAGTTCCACGTGCACGACGCGGGCGACGCGATGCTCGTGGCCCGTGCCGTCCGGGCCCTCGACGAGCGTGGGGTGCACGTGGTCCTGACGTCGAACTACCCGCCGTCGGGCCTCATGCCGAGCCCGGCCTACCACCACCTGTTCGTCCCGACGATCGACCTGCTGACCGCGCGCCTCGACGTCGTCGAGATCGGCGGCGACCGCGACCACCGGCGCTCGCCCAGCGAGGACGTGCGCGGGTTCCGTGGCGGTGCGTTCGTGTGGCCCGCGACGGACGCGCGGCTCGCGGCCGCCGGCCTCGCGCGCCCCGAGCCCGCCGAGGCGACGACCGTGCGCATCGGGTCGCGCGAGCACCCGGTCCTCGCCGTCCGGGACGCCGTGGTGTGGCTCGGGTTCGAGCACTGGTGCGCGGGGCGCACCGCGGTCGCGGACGTCCTGCACCTCGCCGACCGCTTCGGGTCCGTGGTGCTCGACGGCGTCCCGGCCCTGGGCGCGCAGGCCCCCGACACGGGGCAGCGGTTCGCGAACCTCGTCGACGTCCTGTGCGACCGCGACGTGCCGCTGCACGTCCTGGCCCACCAGGACCCTGACGAGACGCTGCGCCGGCACGGCGAGGAGGGCGTCGCGCGCGACGTCGCGCGCCCGGCGCGCCGCCTCGCGCGGCTGCGCCGGCTGGGGCCGGTGCCGGTCGTGCGCTGAGGCAGCGCCGCCCGGCGCGGGCCCCGCGGTGCCCCCGCGCCCGGCGCGCGCGTGTGGTCTGCGCGATGATCGGGAGGGCGGCGCCGCCCCCCGGCGCCCGTGACGCGAAGGAGCCCCCATGGCCGAGGTACTGCTCTTCCACCACTCGCTCGGGCTGACGCCCGGGGTCCGCGCGTTCGCGGAGACCCTGCGCGAGGCCGGGCACGTCGTGCACCTGCCGGACCTGTACGAGGGCAGGACGTTCCCCGACATCGAGAGCGGCATGGGGTACGTCGAGCAGATCGGGTTCGACACGATCCTGTCCCGCGGCGCCACGGTCGCGGACGGGCTGCCCGAGGAGCTGGTCTTCGCGGGGTTCTCGCTCGGGGTGGTGCCCGCGCAGATGCTCGCGCAGACCCGCGAGGGTGCGCGGGGCGCGCTGCTCTTCTACTCGTGCATCCCGACGTCGGAGTTCGGCGACGGCTGGCCGCTCGGGGTCCCCGTGCAGATCCACGGCATGGACGCGGACCCGATCTTCGTCGACGAGGGCGACCTCGACGCCGCCCGGGCCCTGGTCGAGGCCGCCCCCGGTGAGGCCGAGCTGTTCCTCTACCCCGGGGACGCGCACCTGTTCGCCGACGCGAGCCTGCCCTCGTACGACGAGCACGCGGCGCGCCTGCTCACCGAGCGGGTCATCCGGTTCCTGGACGGGATCGGGGGCTGAGGGCGGGCCTCTCCGGGACCGAGCACGCCCTGGTCTCGTTGCGCGGCTCGCAGATCGACCGGCTCGCCCGCCGCGGGACGAAGGGCGCTCGGGGGGCCGGTGAAAAGGGAGTGAGCGCGCTCCGGGGCACCTGTACCGTGCGGAACGCGCAGCAGGTCGCTGCCCGCGACCTCCGAGGAGCCCGCCCATGTTCTCCCAGACGATCACCGACTTCTGGCGCGCGCCGCTCGTGGGCGGTGATGTCCTGCACCGGGACGCGTCGCTCACGGTCGTGAGCAACCCGGGTCTGCCCGAGGACCGTCGCGTCACGGTGCTGACGACCCGTGGCGCGGTCGCCTCGGGCGGCCCTGCCGACCCGGCCGCCCCCACCGACGGGCCCGGAGCCGTCCTCGTCGCGGTGACCCCGCAGGTCGCGGGTCTCCTGGAGCTGGCCGGGCCGCGGGCAGTCACCGAGGCGTCGGTGCGTCGGGCGCTGCAGGAGGCTGGCGTCGCGCTCCACGAGGCCGACTGCGTCTTCCACCTCACGGAGCACACCACGGCCGCCCTGCTCGCCGAGGACGACGTGCCCACCGTGCGGCGGCTGAGCGCCCAGGACGCCGCGGCCTTCTCCGTGTTCGAGGCGAGCGCCCCCGAGCAGGACCTCGACGACGCGTACGTCGAGCTGGACCACTGGGCCGTGCTCGGTGCGTTCGAGGGCGAGCGGCTCGTGGCCGCCGCGAGCATGTACCCCTGGGGGGACTCCCGCCTGGCGGACACGGGTGTCCTGACGCTCCCCGACGCACGGGGGAAGGGTCACGCCCGTCGGGTCGTCCGGGCGATCAGCCGCTACGCGCTGTCGCAGGGCTACGAGCCGCAGTACCGCTGCCAGGTCGACAACGCCGCGTCCCGCGCCCTCGCCGCCCGCGCCGGGTTCACGCAGCTCGGGACGTGGGAGGTCGTCTCGCCCGGCTCGACCCTCTGACCCTCGGGTCCTTCGGTGCTCCACCGGTAGCCTGGGACCCGCGACCAGCACGGCCGGACGTGGGGGGCGGC
>NZ_JACSQQ010000014.1:38829-77835 GCF_014836555.1 Oerskovia rustica | reverse complement strand
GTCCCGGGGGGCCGACGACCAGGAGGCCCCTGATGAGCACCCCCCGATCCGTCCTGTTCGTGTGCGTCAAGAACGGCGGCAAGTCGCAGATGGCCGCCGGGCTGGCCCGGAAGATCGCGCCCGACGTCCAGGTCGACTCGGCCGGGACCTCGCCCGGGTCGAGCCTCAACGCGCTCTCGGTCGCGTCGCTCGAGGAGGTCGGCGTCGACCTGTCGGGCGAGCACCCCAAGCCCCTGACCCCGGAGCTGGTCGCGGCCGCGGACGTCGTGGTCGTCCTCGGCCGCGAGGCGCAGGTGACCACCGACGACGGGACGCCCGTCGTGGTCTGGGACACCGACGAGCCCTCGCTGCGCGGGATCGAGGGCATGGAGCGCATGCGGCTCGTGCGCGACGACATCGCGGCGCACGTCCGCGTCCTGCTGGCTCCCTGAGGACCCTCAGGTGGTCGGTGTCGCGCCGCCCGTCGGGTGCCCCGGACCGTCGCCGTCGGTCGGCTTGCCCAGCACGTTCTCCCGCACGACGCGGCGCAGCACCTTGCCGATCTGCGAGCGCGGCAGGTCGGGTACGACGAACAGGTGCTTGGGCAGCGCGTAGCGCGCGAGCTTCTGCTCGCCCCACTCGCGCACGGCCGCGAGGTCGATCGGGAGACCGCTCGCGGTGCCCTGGTCCTCGTCGAGCACGACGGCCGCGGCCACGCGCTCGTCCGAGCCCTCGCCGGGCAGGCCCACGACGGCGACGTCCCGGATCCCCGGCATGAGGCGCAGGTGGTCCTCGACCTGCGACGGGTAGATCTTGAACCCGCCGGTGATGATCATCTCCTTGATGCGGTCGACGAGCGTGACCACACCGTCTGCGTCCACGGTCACGACGTCGCCCGTGCGCAGCCACCCGCCGTCGAGGAGCTGGTGAGCCGTCTCCTCGGGGCGGTTCCAATAGCCCTGGAAGACCTGCGGCCCGTGGATGAGCAGCTCGCCGCGGACCGTGCCGTCCTCGTCCGGGGCGACGTCCCTCGTCGGGTCGTCCTGGTCGACGACCCGGATGTCGGTGCTCGGGAACGGCAGGCCCAGCGTGCCGGGACGGCGGTCGACCGAGACGGGGTTGCCGAGCGCGACGGGGGAGGTCTCGGTCATGCCGTAGCCCTCGATGAGCAGGCCGCCGGTCGCCTCCTCCCAGGTGCGCGCCGTCGTCGGGCTGATGGGCATCGCCCCCGCGAAGGCGAGCCGGATCGAGTGCAGGTCCACGGGCCTGCCCGCCGTGCGGGCCTTGGCCGCCGCGGCCGCGATGCGGTCGAACATGGGGGCGACGCCCGGGAGGAAGGTCGCAGGGCGACGCTTCTGCGCGGCCAGGAACGACTCGGCGTCGAACTTGGGGAACGCGACGAGCGTCGCGCCGATGCGCGCGGGGAGGGTCAGGCAGAACATGAGGCCGAAAGCGTGGAAGAACGGCAGGACCCCGTAGACGGTCTCCTCGCCCTCGCGGAACGACGCCCACGCCTGACCCTGCACGGTGTTGGCGACGAGGTTGCGGTGCGTCAGGACCGCGCCCTTGGGCGTGCCCGTCGTGCCGCCCGTGTACTGGAGGAGGGCGACGTCGTCGGCCACGGGCTGGGGCGTGGACGGGTCGAGCGGTCCTGCGCTCGCGACGAGCCGGTGCCAGTCGGGGACGCCGGCGGACGCCGGGCCGCGCAGCGCGGCCTTCTGGGTGCGCGCCGCCTTGACGGGCAGGTGCAGCGCGACGCGCTTGACGAGCGGCAGGTCGCGGGCGATGTCGACCGAGACGACCGTACGCAGCTCGGTGCCGGGCTTCGCGGCGAGGACCGTGGGGACGGCCTTCTGCCAGACGAGCGCGACGGTCGCCCCCGAGTCCGCGAGCTGGTGGGCCAGCTCGTCGGACGAGTACGTGGGGTTGTGCTCGACGACCGTCGCGCCGAGACGGAGCGCGGCGTAGAACGCGACGAGGTGGGAGGAGCTGTTGGGCATCACGAGTGCGACACGGTCGCCGCGGCGCACGCCGAGCGACGACAGGGCGCTCGCGGCGCGGTCCACCTTCTCGACCAGGTGTGCGTACGTGACGGTGGCACCGAAGAAGTCGACCGCGACCCGGTCGGGCCAGCGGGCGGCGGCTCGGGCGAGCGCCGCGGTCACGGGCTCGTCGGGGACGTCGACGGTTGCGGGAACCCCTGGGGAGTACCGACTCAGCCAGGGCTGCTTTGCCAAGGTGTTCACTACTACACCGTAACCTACGGATGCGTAGGTTATGTGTGCGGCACGTGCGAGGAACCTCGGTGGTGCCTGTGAGAACCCGGGAGGAAAACTGGTGCCCGCCCGGGTGGAACCTTCGTGCCGTCGGCTGCGTGTTCTGGTCGTGAGGACAACGTACCGACCTCCGCCGAGCACGTCCGGCGCACGGGCCGCAGGGGGCAGCAGCGCGTCGTCAGGACCAGCTCCAGCGAGGTCTCGAGCCGTCAGGGGGCGGCTCCGGGACAGGCTGGACAGGGGGCCGGCGGGGTCGGTCGGGGTCGTGGTCGTGGCCGTCGGTGGTTCGCTCCTGGCGGTCGGCCTGACCCTGCCCTCACCACAACCCGTCCTCAGCGTGGTCCTCCTCGCTCTCGCACTGCCCGCGTGCGCGATCATCGTCCTGTGGTCGCTCGCGTCGCCGTACGTCACGGTGCGTGGCGCCCGGGTCGAGCCGACCGACGACGACAGGGGGTGGCTGGTGGTGCGCAGACCGCTGGGCCTTGTCCTGCTGGACGGGGCACGCCTCTGCCCTCCGGGCGCCCAGGGCGTCCCGGGCGCCCAGCGGGCGCTCGCGGACCGGGTGGTCGCCGCGTACACGACGGGGCGGGCCGAACGGGTCGAGATCCTGAGGCTGCTCGACCGCATCGTGGCCCTGGACCGGCTCGAGCAGGGCGCGGAGGTTGCTGGCGTGCGCAGCCGTGACGGCTTCACGCCTGAGCTGCGCTCGGTCCTGAGCAGGCACGTCCTCGACGCGGTGCAACGCGACGTCGAGCTGCTGGAGTCCCGGCGGCCGGGGCTCGCGGACCGGATCCTGCGCCCCACGGCGACCGGAGTGCCGCCGTGACCGTGGTCCTGCCGCTCGTGGGTGGCAGTGCGACGGACGGCCCGCGAGGCGTGCCCGCCGAGGACGGTCCCGACCGGGCCGACCCGGACTTCGACGGCGACCACGCGCCGCAGGACATGGTGCTGCACGCGACCCGGAACGCCGAGTTCACGATCTTCATGGAGCAGGCCGTCGGCCCGCTGCACCGCATGGCGTACCTGTTGTGCGGTGACCAGCACCGCGCGGAGGAGCTCACGCAGCAGACGTTCGAACGCACCTTCCGGGCATGGTCCAGGGCGCGCGACGGCGACCCGCTCGTCTATGCCCGTCGGATCCTCGCAAACCTGCGCATCGACACGTGGCGGCGCACCCGCCGCGAGGTGCTGTCCGGCCCGGACGACCTCCGCGACCACTCCGAGGGGATCACGGGCGCGCCAGGTGCCGGCGCCTCGGTGGGTGCTGCTCCCACCGCCGTCGACGACCGCGACCTCGTCGTCCGCGCCCTCCTGCAGCTCCCCCTCAAGCAACGTCGTGTCGTGGTGATGCGGCACATGCTCGACCTCTCGGAGGCCGAGGTCTCGGCAGAGCTCGGCATCCCCGTCGGCACCGTGAAGTCGACCGCTTCTCGGGCTCTGGTCCGGCTCCGCACGATCCTCGACGACTCCTCCCGAAAGGGCAGCTCCTCATGACCGGATCGCACGACGACCTCTTCGACCGTCTGCACGCTGCGGCCGACTCCGTCCCCCCCTCGACGCTCGACCTCCCCGTCGTGCTCATCACGAGCCGACGCAAGGCCACGACCCGGCGGGCCGTCACCGGGACCGCGGTGCTCGCCGCGTGCGCCGTCCTGGGGGTCGGGGTCGCGAGCGGCCTCCCCGGCCGAGTGGCTCACGACCTCGTCCCCGCGGCGACGTACGAGACCCTGCGCACCGAGATCGTGCATCGAGAGGTGGCTCCCGGGATCACGGCCGTGGCCGAGGCGGCGACCTATGAGCTCCCGGACGAGTCCGTCGTGCTCGACACGGGCATCGAGACCGGGGCGCACGGCGACCGGTTCCTGATCGTCTCGACGGTCGAGCTCTCGGCCGGCGGTTCGGTCGAGTCCGTCGACCGGGACGACCCGGAGACGATCAGGTGGATGGCCGAACTCGGCTACGGGCCGGTCGAGGATCAGCGCATCCAGGTGATCGCCGGGGACGATGCCGAGCTCAGACGGCTCCGAGGTGGGGCAGGACCGACGACGGTCGTCGTCTCCACCCTCGGTTCCGCCGCGGTCGTCGACACCGAGGAAGGTCGGTTCGTCTTCGGCACCACGATCAGCGAGCACGTCGACGACGCGCGGACCACGTCCGTCCGGTCCTGGGACCCCTTCACGCAGGTCGACGGGACGGCCGGCACGTCCCTGCTCGTCCCCACGCTGACGATCCCCCAGCGCACGCGGGTGCCCTTCGCTCTCGCGCTGACGAAGGAGACGTCGTTCGCGCCCGTGATGGCGGCCTCCTTCACGGACGACCACTCCGCGACAGGGCCCTGCACGGAGCGGGTCGACGGGTGCGCGGTGTCCTACGACACGCGGAGCCGGGTCGCGATCCAGAGCCAGGTGGAGGACCCCCGATGGGCGGCGTTCCTCGAGTCCCTCCCGAACGAGGACGTCTCCGTCCTGGACACGAGCGGAGACATCGTCCTGTTCGAGTGCCAGGCGAGCAGGGCCGCCACCGAATGGTCCTTCAGCGAGCGCCTCTCGGCCGAGGACGAAGACCGGATCGTCGCGGCCACGGCCGGCCTGACGTACTGCATGGTGGAGAGGAGCCCCACGAGCGACGGGGGCCTGCGCGTGGGTTCGTGACTCACGTCCCACCACGCCGCTCCAGGTCGGCCAGCTCGGCCGCCGCACGGTCCGCGTCGAGGTAGAGCCCGCCGCGGCGCACGGGAACGAGGTGGGCTCCGACCGCCTGAGCGCCTGGCCGCGCACCCGGGTGGGCGTCCCCGCCCGGGTGCGCTGCGTCGTCGGGCACCTGGCGCTCGAAGCGGTAGACGAGCGGGAGGCCCGTGGGGACGTTGAGGACCTGGACCTCGGGGGCCGTGAGCCGGTCGACGAGCATGACGAACGCCCGCAGGGAGTTGCCGTGCGCCACGACGAGGAGGTTCTCGCCGCGGTCGAGGGCCTGGCGAACCGTCGCCCACAGCGGAGCGAGGCGGTCGACGACGTCCGCGAGCGACTCGGTGTCGCGGCGCATGCCGACGCGGGCGGCGTCGGGCAGGCGGGAGAAGGTGTCCGCCACCCGCGCCGCCGCCTTGCTGCCCTGCTCGACGGGCGGCGGCCGGTGGTCGAACGAGCGCCGGTACTCCCAGTACGCGGTCTCGCCGAACTCGGCCCGGACGGACTCGCGCAGGTCGTCGGTGAACGCGCCGTAGTGCCGCTCGACCAGACGCCACTCGGGGACGAGGGGAGGGGGACCCGGGAGTCGTGCCGCGACGATCGCCGCGGTCGCCGAGGCCCGGACGAGCGGCGAGGTCAGCACACGGTCGGGGACCAGCGTCGGGTCCTGCGCGGCGGCCGCGGCCAGCTCCGAGCCCGCCTGCTCGGCCTCGCGGACACCGTGGTCGGAGAGGTCGACGTCGAGCAGCCCGGTGAACCGGTTCTCGGCGTTGTAGACGCTCTGCCCGTGGCGCAGCAGGACGAGGGTTCCAGGGGCCGGGGCGCTCATGGCGACCAGCGAACCACACGCGCGGCCGTCAGACCTCGATCAGCCCTCGGTGGTGCGCGATCGACACGGCCTCCGTGCGGCCCGAGGCGCCCAGCTTGGCCAGGACGTTCGAGACGTGGACGCTCACGGTCTTCCCGCTGATGAACAGGCGCTCGCCGATCTGCCGGTTGGTCAGGCCCTGCGCGACGAGCAGCAGGACCTCCGCCTCACGGTCCGTCAGCACGGTCGTGGCGCCGCGGCGCAGGCCCGGCAGGTCCAGGCGCCCGCGTCGTGCGAGGTCCCGCAACGCGCTCGCGAGCGGCGCTGCGCCCATGTCGTCGGCCTCCTCGAGGGCCTCGCCCGCCTGGGCGGCGGCGCCCTCGCGGTCCCCGACGCCCAGCAGCGACTGGGCCCAGCGCCAGCGGGACCGGGCGACCTCGTAGCGGTAGCCGTAGTCGAACGCGGCTGTGGCCTCCTGCCAGAGGACCGGGTCGTTCGTCCCCGTGAGGCGGCTGTGCTCGGCGCGGGCCCGCACGAGCCACGCGATGCCCTCGGGCCCGAGCCGGCCGCCGCGCGGCCGCCCCCGCTGGGCCGTGGTCTCCGCCTCGGTGAGGAGGGCGCCTCCCTGCGCGACCAGGTCGTCCACGGGGGCACCCACGAGGCGGCGCTCCTCGGTCGCGTCGGCGAGCGCCGTCAGGGCGAGCGCCGAGATCCAGATCCGGCCCAGGAAGTAGTCGCTCCACGTGCGGCCCAGGTAGACGATCAGCTCCTGCGCGAGCGACAGGGCCTCCTCGCGCTGGCCCGTCCAGACGAGCGCGTCGATCATGCATCCGCCCGCGATGAGCGCGATCTGCCCGTCGCGCCGCCACTCGGGACGCAGCGCGCGGGCACGCTCGATCACGCCCTCGTCGCCGCGCGCGACGGCCGCGTAGAGCTGGGCGGCCGAGAGAGCGGCGACCGCGCTCGGCGGCATGGGGTCGGGGGACGTGGGCGGCGGGCGGAGGTCGCCCGTGGCGTACCGGACGAGCTCGCCGAAGAGTCGGAGCTCGACGCCGTACCCGTTCCAGCCGAGCCCGGCCGCGACGGCGTGCTCGAGCCCCGTGTGCGCCTCGACGAGGGCCTGCCCGAGGTCCCCCGAGTAGTAGCGGTTGGCCGCGATGTTGTACCAGCAGCGCATCTCGGTGAGGAGGTCGCCCGCGGCCTGGGCGCGCTCGCGCGCGTTCGCGAGGAGCTGGGCGGCGCGGTCCGCGTCGTCGACCTCGAGCACCGCGAGCGTCGTGAGGGCGTCGGCCTCGACGTCGGGGGCGTCGATCGCGCGGGCCACCGCGATCGCCTCCTCCGCGGTCTCCTGCGCGACGACGTCCATGTCGGCACGGTCGAGGTTCATCGCGGCGCGGGCCCGCGTCGCGAGGGTCCAGGCGCGATCCTTCGACGGGGGCTCGGTGGGCAGCACCGCGAGGGCCGCAGCCGTGTGCTCGATGACCTCCTCGACGTGCTCGATCCCGAGCAGGTGCAGGGACAGCACGTGCCGCAGCGACGCCTGCCGCAGCGGGTTCTCCGCGGTCATCTCGACGACCTTGCGCGCGATCGCGACCGCCCGGTCCGGCTCGCCCGCGCGGCTCGCCGCGGACGCCGCCGCGACGGCCACGTCGACCCGGTCCTCGCCGAGCAGGTCCGCGGCGTCGGGCACCACGTCCCACAGGCGCAGGACCTGCTCCAGGTGCCGCAGCTCCTCGGCGGGCGCGAGGACCCGCCCCGCACGGCGCGCGGCCTCGCGGGACGCGACGAGCGCCGTCGTCGTCTCGTGCGCCGACAGCGCGTGGTGGGCCCGCTGCGCGGGCGAGCCGAGCGACGGGTCCTCGGTGAGGGCGGCCAGGTACGCGCGGTGCAGCGCGACCTGCTCGCCGGGCAGGAGGTCGGCCGAGATGGCCTCGGCGAGCAGGGCGTGCCGGAACGCGATCCTGCCGCCGTCGACCGTCAGCACGTGGTGGGCCACGGCCTCGCGCAGCGTCGCGTCGAACGCCTGGTCGAGCGCGCCCCGGGTCGGGGGCGAGCCGGGGGAGCGCAGCCCGCCGAGCGAGAACACGCCCAGGTCCTGGCCGACGACGGCACGCAGCAGCGGCTCGGCGACGACGCGTCCCGCGAGCGAGGCGATGCGCGCGAGCTGCTGCACGTCGGGCTCGAGCTGTTCGAGGCGTGCGTGCAGGACGTCCGCGAGGGACCACGGGAGGGCGTCGGCCTGGGGGCCGGCCTCGACGAGCTCCTCGGCGAAGTACGCGTTGCCCTCCGAGCGCTTCATGACGCGCTCGAAGTCGTTCTTGGGCAGGGACCGGCCCGCGACGGCGGTCGTGAACTGCTTGAGCTCGCCCGGCGTGAACGGGTCGAGGGCCAGGTGGTCGACGCGCGGGTGGCGACGCAGCTCGGCGAGCACGGGACGCAGCGGGTGGCGGCGGTGGAGGTCGTCCGTGCGGTAGCTCGCGATGACGAGCAGGTGATCGGCGCGCAGGCGCGCGAGGAGGAAGCGCAGGACGTCGCGAGTGGACGGGTCGGCCCAGTGCAGGTCCTCGATGACGAGGACGAGCGGGGCCCCGGGGCGCCCGGGGGCCGTGAGCGCGGCGGTGATGCTCTCGAAGAGCTGGAGGCGACCTGCCTGGTCCTCGCCGTTGCCGTCGAGGGACGAGGGGCCCGCGTCGAGGAGGCGACCCAGCGCGGGCCGGGCGTCGATGGTCTTGTCGACGACCTCGTGGCTCGACCGGAGCTCGGACAGCGCCTCGGTGAACGGCAGGTAGGGCAGGCCGACGTCGCCGAGGTCGACGCAGTGGCTCACGACGACGGTGGCCCCGGTGCCCCGGGCGAGCTCCGCGGCACGGACCAGGAGGCGCGACTTGCCGACCCCGGCGTCGGCGCCGAGGAGGATCGCACCGGGGTCCCCGGCGGCAGCGCGGCCCACCGCTGCGGCGATCACGTCGAGCTGGTGCTGTCGTGCGACGAAGTGGGCCTGGGAGGGGCGCGGCATACTGCCCATCCTCGCAGCGGCCTGTGACGCCTGCCACGATGTTTCCTGATACTCGCCGCCCGGTGTGACGAACCCCTCTTCCGGTCCGGCCGGCAGCCGGGTTCCTGGCGGTGCCGAGGGCGATGGTCGACCTCGGCCCACCCGACCGGAAGAGGGCTCCGTCATCCGCTCTGACCGGTGGCGCTCACGTGGGTTCTGTGCGTCCGGTGCCCCGGGCGGTGGCTGCGGAGCCAGTGCATCAGCACGTTCTCCTGGTGGTCGTAGTCCGCGCGGACCTGCTGCTGGCGGTACGCCACCTCGGTCTCGAAGCCCATCACGTACATCTCGTTCATGGTCGTTCCCGTCCTGCTCGTCGGCAGCGAACCTGGTGCCCGCTGTGATCCTCACTCTCGTGCTGAGTGGGCGCGTCGTGCATCGGTCGAGCGGGTAGGTTCTGGGCCGCTACCACCTCAGGCTCGACGGCGTATCTCGCCTGAGGTGGTCTGAGGTGCCTTAGGGGTGAGGTCGCAGCGCGACGGCGACCCGGGAGACGCGATGGACGGGGCCCTCCGCGCGGCCCGGGCCGCCCTACGATCGGCGTCATGTCGATGCCAGGACCGGACGTCCGGACGTGCTTCGTGGGGGACTCGTTCGTCGCGGGGACCGGTGACCCGACAGCCCTGGGGTGGGTCGGTCGCGTCACGGCGGTCGCGATCGCCCGCGGGCATCGCCTCACGGCCTACAACCTGGGTGTCCGGGGCGACACGTCGCAGGACGTCGGAGACCGGCTCGCGCGCGAGGTGGCGCCTCGGCTGCCGTCCGGGGCCTGCTCCGGCGTGGTCCTGTCGTTCGGGGTCAACGACACCGTCCTGGTGAACGGGCGGGTGCGGGTGACGTCCGCCGCGACCGTGGAGGCTCTCGACCGGTCGTACCAGGCGGCCGGCGCGGCGGAGGTCCTGCTCGTCGGTCCGCCGGCGGTCGGCGACGACGCGCAGAACCAGCGCCTGCTCAGCACGAGCGAGGCGCTGCGGGAGGCTGCGGGGCGACGGGGCGCCCCGTTCGTCGACACGTTCTCGGGCACCGTGCAGAGCGAGGTCTGGCGACGCGAGGTGCGGGACGGCGACGGGTACCACCCCGGCGCGGCGGGCTACGAGGTGCTGGCGGGGATCGTCGTCGGGCCGTTCCTCGCGTGGCTCGACCAGCGCTTCCGCGACGTGCCGCCACCACGCCGGCCCGGCCTGGCGGGCGGGTAGCTTCCCACCCGTTGCCAACAACGGGCGCCGGTCGCAGACTGGAATGGACCGGACCCCTTGATGGAGGTGCCCTCGTGACATCGACGTACGACGTGCTACCCATGCTAGGACGCGGCAAGCACCGCAACCCGAAGAAGGGCGCGTGCTTCATGGAGCTCGCGTCGTACCTGGCCGGCGAGCGCTGGAGCGACCACCCCCAGTGCACGCACCCGCTGGTCGCGATGCTCGCGCGAGCGGTCAACGACCTCACGAGCGATGCGGCCAGGCCACGCCTGGCGATCCTCATCCCGTCCGTGATCGGGCTGCGGTCCGACGACCCGCGGTGGAGCGTGTGGATCTCGCTGCGCGCGGCGCAGACGGCGCTGCCCGTCTCGCCGAGCGACCGGCAGGACGTCCTCGCGGTCGCGATCATCGCGGGCGAGCGCATGCTCGACCAGCTCGAGGGCCGTGAGCCCGGCACCCGGACGCAGGCGTCGCAGGACGCCCTGAACATGGTGCCCCGCACGGCGGCCTGGGCCGAGTCGTTCTGCAAGGGCTCCAGGCTGCGTCCCGCACGGTTCGCGCGCGACGCCGCGCCGAGCATCGTCGCGGCCGCGGTGCAGGGCATCTCGGAGGCGGGCTCCCGCGACGCCGACGACGCGCTCTACGAGCTGCTCTCGTCGACGATCGAGGCGGCACGGGGCTGGGCAGCGGCCGAGCCCGCCGAGCCGCTCGAGCCCAGCGACTGGGAGCCGGTCGTCCGGAGCGTCGGGGCACAGGTTTGACGGCGGCCGACGACGGCGGCACCCCCGGCCTCGAGGAGTCCCTCGACCTGACGGTGCCGCCGAGCGGTCCCGGCTGCGCCGAGTGCGAGTCCTCCGACGGCTGGTGGGTGCACCTGCGACGGTGCGCGCGGTGCGGGCACGTGGGCTGCTGCGACACGTCGCCCTCGCAGCACGCCACGGCACACTACCGGGAGACCGGGCACCGGCTCATGCGCACGTACGAGCCCGGCGAGGACTGGTACTGGGACTACGTCTCGGAGCAGTCGTTCGAGGGGCCGGACCTCGCCCCGCCGATCGCGCACCCCGAGGACCAGACGACGCCCGGTCCCGCCCAGCGGGTCCCCGAGAACTGGCGAGAGCTCGTCCACTGACCGCTTCCGCCGAGAAGTCTGCAGCCCTCGTTCGCGCGGATCGGGGCGTCGGCTCACTTCGCGGCGGGCGCGACGACCCGTGCGAGCGCGTCGAGCGCCGCGAACGGGTCGTCCGGCCGCTCGGGGTCTGGGCTCGTCGGCACGACGACGACGCTGGTGACCCCGTTCGCCTCGAGCGCGGCGAGCCGGGCGCGGACGACGTCGGGCGGCCCGACGATCGCGAGCTGGTCGACCCACTCGTCGGGCAGGGCCCGGGAGAGCTCCTGCGGCGTCGGCGTCGAGTCCAGCAGCGCCCGGAACTCGGCCGCGAACGGCAGCGGGTCGATCTGCGCGGTCCAGTCCGCGGCGCCGAACGTGGCCAGTGCGGGCCGGACGATCTCGCGGGCCGTCGCGACGTCGTCGTGCACCACGGCGAGGGTGAACGCGACGAGCGTGTGCTCGGGCGGGGCGCTCGGTCCGGCCGCGGCGCGGCCGCGCTCGACGGCCGCGCGGACGACGCCCAGGTACTCGGGGGTCACGGGCATGTCGAGGATCGTGCCGTCGGCGACGCGGCCCGAGACCTCCAGGGACCTGGGCCCGCGCACCCCGTTCAGGACGGGCGGTGCGACAGCCGGCGGACTGTACAACGCAACGTCATCGAGTTGTACGTAGCGCCCGTCGGTGCTGAGCCGCTCGCCGCGCAGCAGCGAACGGACCGCGCTCGTCGTCTCTTCCAGCAGCGTCAGGGGGCTGGCCGGCCACACCCCGATCTGCCGCATCCACGCGGGCATCCCGTGCCCGATCCCCAGCAGCAGCCGCCCCGGGTGGAGCTCGGCGAGCGTCCCGGCCTCGAGAGCCGTCATGGCGGGGCTGCGCACCGCTGCCGGCAGGATCCCGATGCCCACGCGGATCGACTCCGTGCGCGCGAGGATCGTCGCGGCCTGCGCGATCCCGCCCCGGAAGAAGCAGTCCTCGACGACCCAGACCTCGTCGAGGCCGATCTCCTCGGCGCGCGACACGAACGGCAGCAGATCGGTGATGGGCAGGTCGCGCGGCACGATCACGCCGAGACGAGGACGGGGCACGGTGGTTCTCCTTCGGGCAGCGCGGCCCAGCGATTCGGTGGGCGTCGGGACGCCCGCAGGTGCGGAGAGGCCCGGCCTACGGGACCGGTCCGACGGCAGCGAAGCCCAGGCAGCGACGGGTCGTGGGTGCACAGCCCACCCTAGGGCGGCGCCGGGACGTCAGCCGAGCGACGCGTCGAAACCGGTGGCGCGCAGGACCTTCGCAGGCACCCCGGCGACGATCGTGTCGGCCGGGACATCCTTGGTCACGACCGCTCCGGCACCCACGATCGCACCGTCGCCGATGGTCACGCCCGGGACCACCGTGACCGATGCCCCCAGCCAGACCTTGCGTCCGATCCTGATCGGTGCCGGGATCATGTCCGCTCGGCGGGAGGGGTCGACGGCGTGGTTCAGGGTCGTCAGGGTGCTCCCGTGCCCGATGAGGGTCCCGTCCCCGATCGTGATGCCACCGGTGTCCTGGAAGCGGCAGCCGCTGTTGATGAAGACGTCCTTGCCCAGGGTCAGGTTCTTGCCGAACTCGCAGTAGAACGGCGGGAAGACCGTGACCGACTCGTCCACGACGACCCCCGTCAACCGGGACAGCAGACCGCGCACCTCGTCCGGCGTGCGGTAGCCGGAGTTGAGATCGGCGACGCACCGCAGCGCCTCCTGGGCCGCGCCGTGCATGAACTCGTGCAGTGCGGACCCGCCCTCGATGAGGTCGCCGCGGTGCACGTGGTCCAGAAAGTCCTCGAGGTCCATCCTTCGATCCTGCCACTCCCACAAAGTCCTGGCCCGGCACGTCCCACCAGGCCTACGGTCGAAGGCATGAGCCTCATGACGGGATCCTTCGCCGCGTTCGACGACCACCTCCGGCAGGCTGCCGCAGGGGACGAGTTCTCGGGGGTCGTGCTCGTCTCGCGGGACGGCGAGACGCTGTTCGAGCACGCCTACGGCCTGGCCTCGCGGCGCTGGGGCGTGCCCGTCAAGGTCTCGACGCGCTTCGACGTCGCGTCCGTGACCAAGCTCTTCACGTCGGTCGCGGTCCTCCAGCAGGTCGCGGCCGGGACCCTCGACCTGGACGCCTCGATCCACGACTACGTCGACCTCGACGGGACGCAGATCCCTCGGCAGGCGACGCTGCGCCACCTGCTGTCGCACACCTCGGGCATCGCGGACGACGCCGACGAGGAGGCCGGCGAGTCCTACGAGGCGCTGTGGGTCGACAAGCCGAGCTACTCGGTCGTGCAGACCGCGGACTTCCTGCCCCAGTTCGTCCACAAGACCCCGACGTTCCCCGTGGGCGAGGGCTGCCGGTACTGCAACGTGGGATACGTCCTGGCCGGCCTGGCGCTGGAGCGTGCCACTGGCCTCACCTACCGCGACTACGTCCGCGAGCACGTGTTCGCGCGCGCGGGCATGGCGTCGTCGGGCTTCTTCGACATGCGTGAGGCGGTCCCGGACGTCGCGGAGGGCTGGGAGCCCGTCCGCGCGGCCGCGCCCGACGGCGACGCGCCCGACGGCGCAGCTCCCGTCGACGACGGCGCCGCACCGGTCGTGGGGTGGCGGCAGAACATCTACAGCTACCCGCCCATCGGCTCGCCCGACGGCGGCGCGCACGTCACGGCGGCCGACCTGGTCCGCTTCCTCGACGCCGTCCGGGCGGGCGAGCTCCTGCCGCCCGATCTCACGGACGCGTTCCTGAGCCCGCAGGCGCTGCACCACGAGATCCCGGACGCCGCGCCGGGCAGGGCGGCGGCGGTGCACTTCGCGTTCGGCCTCGAGATCGAGGTCACCGAGGACGGGAGCGTCCGGTCGCTGTCCAAGGACGGGATCAACACGGGGTCGAGCGCGATCGTGAAGCACTACCCCGGGCAGGGCGGCGAGCCCGGCGTGACGATCGCGGTCGTGTCCAACAGCGAGGACGGTGCCTGGGACCCGATCAGGCGGCTCGACGACCTGGTCACCGGGGCGTAGCCGACAGGGCCTGGGCCGCCTCGACCGCCGCGTCGACGCTCGGCAGCAGGCGCCCGTCCGTCGCGAGCGCGGCGAACCACGGCGAGGCCGCGGCCCTGGCCGCGGTCTCGGCCGGGACGCGCGCGAGCAGGAGCGTGCAGCCGATCCCGGCGAGCTGTCGGTCGAGGTCCGCGAGCCCGTCGAGCACGGTCGAGGTGACGCCGCGCTGGGCGCCGGACTCCAGGACCACGGCGTGCGGTGCGGGGGCGCTCGCCCTGGCCAGGGCGAGGATGCGTTCGACCGTGGGCCGGGTGTTCGCGGTGTAGAGGCCGGCGTCGAGGTGCAGGACCAGGACCCCGGGGGCGATGCCCGACTCCAGGGCCGCCTCGCGCGCGACCTCGCGCGTCACGTCGGCGTCCTCCTCGGAGTCGTCGCCCTCGGCCGTGCCGCGGTCGACGGGTGCCCAGCCGCCCTGCGGGGCGCGCACGAGCGGGACGACGCGGGGCCGGTCCAGCTCGCGCAGCACGAGGACGAGCGTGAGCCCGACCCCGACCCCGACGGCGGGCAGCAGCCCGGCCACGAGGCCGATCCCCGTGGTCACTGCTGCGACCGCGAACTCGACGCGGTTGATGCGCCACAGGACCACGAAGTCGCCGACCTTGACGAGGCTCAGGGTCGCGACGACGACCATGGCGCCGAGCGTGGCCTGCGGCAGGTCGTCGAGCACGGGGGCGAGGAAGAGCGCGACCAGGATCGCGAGGGCCGCGGTCACGAGCCCGGCGACCTGCGTCCGCGCCCCGGCCCGGAGGCTGACCGCGGTCTGGGAGAAGCCGCCCGCGGGCGGCATGGCGCGGAAGAACGCTCCGACAACGGCCGCGACCCCGTTCGCCAGGAGCTCCTGGTCCGGGCCGATCTGGGGCTCGTCGGGTCGGCGGACCCCACGACCCACGGCGACCGTCTCGAGGAATGCCATGATCGCGATCGCGCTCGCCCCGGCGAGCATCGACCCGACGAGGGACAGGTCCGGCAGGACGGGCAGCGGCAGCCCGGGCGGGACCGGTTCGATGACCTCGACGCCGCGGTCGGCGAGGCCCCCGAACGCCACGAGCAGGATGCCCGCGGCCACGACGACGAGCGGAGCGGGCATCCGGGGCGCGACGCGGCCGAGCAGCAGCAGGACCGCGATGCTCCCGACCGAGAGCGCGACCGTCGCAGGGACCGCCTGGTCCAGGCTGCCGAGCGCGGAGCCGAGCACGTGGAAGAAGCCTGTCGCGTCGGGATCGGCGGGCACCCCGAGCAGTGGGGGGAGCTGGGCTGCGGCGACCGTCACGCCGACGCCCGCCTTGATCCCCACGAGCGTGGCCTGCGAGATGTTCTCGACGAGCGAGCCCAGCCGCAGCACACGGGTGAGCAGCAGCAGCGCACCGACGAGCAGGGTGAGCGTCGAGACGGCTCGCGCGGGGTCCTCGGCGCCGGCCGCGACCCCGGCCGCGAGCAGCGTCGAGGCCGACAGCGTCGCGATGGTCGACGTCGTGCTCATGCTCAGCGTGCGCGAACCGCCGAGCAGCGCGTACACGACGAGGGGCACCATGCAGGTGTACAGGCCGAAGCCCACGGGCAGGTTCGCGATCGTCGCGTACGCCATGGCCTGCGGCACGACGACGGCGCCCGCCGACAGCCCGCCCACGACGTCGGCGCGCAGCCAGCTCGCGCGATACCCGCGCAGCGTCGGGAAGAGGTCGACGCGGGGCACCGGGCGCGTGGGCCGGCGCCGTGGTGCCGTCGGCGAGGACGTCACGGAGCCTGCGTCCCGTCCCGAGGCCCGGTTCCCGCCGCACCACCCGCCGCACCAACCGTCGAGCGGCTCGGGGAGTCGCTCGACGGGACGGGGAAGACCTGCGCCCAGTCGTCCCGCACGCTCACCACGGTCCAGCCATCCTCGGCCGCGGTCGCCAGCGCCTGCTCGGCACCCGCGTCGTACGGCGGGTCCCCGCGGTGCGGGTCGTCGTGGTGGATCAGCAGCGCCAGGCCCCGGGGGTGCGCGGCCGCGTAGGCGAGCATCGGCACGTCCCCGTTGGAGTTGCCCACCGCGAGCACGGGCCGTCGGCCGGTCCGGCTCCAGATGCGCACGGGCTTCTCGGGGCCGTCGTCCAGGAAGGAGAAGGTCGACCCGTAGACGACGTCGGCCTTCGCCTCGTCGAAGGTGAGCCCCAGGCTCGACCCCACGACCTGCTCGGGGGCCACCCCGTAGTAGTCCTCGGTGAACGGCCGCATGAAGTCGCGGTCGCCGCCCGAGGTGATGTACGCCGTGAAGCCGTGCGCCCGCAGGAGGTCGAGCAGCTCGCGCATCGGCTGGTAGGTCGCGTACCGGTACGGGAGGCCGAGGGCCGGGTGGACGGCCGTGTCGAGGAAGGCGCGGACCTCGTCGGCGTAGTCGCCCACGGACCGGCCCGCCTGCACCGCGACGACGGCTGCGATCAGGGGACGGAGGTCGGAGTCGTCGCCCGCGTAGTGCTTGTCGATCGCGGCGCCGAGCCAGGCGAGGTCCCCGGTCGACGCCGCCCGGTACGGCTCGGTCTGCGCCAGGGCCGGGTCGGCCGCGGCCGCCCGGGCCCACTGCTCGACGAGGAAGTGGAGCTGGACCGGCATGGGCTTCTCGGCCCACAGGGTGCCGTCGTTGTCGAAGACCGCGACACGCTCCTCGACCGGGAGGGCGTCGGGGCCGGTCGTGACCGCGGCGACGAGGTCGAGGACCGCTGTGCGGGTCGAGGTGTCACGCCAGGACGGGAGGTCTGTCATCGGAGGTCCTCTCACCGGTTTGGGTACGGGCCGCCCGGGGCGGCCGGCACGAGGCCGACCACCCCGGGCGGTCGAGACGTCAGTCGCGGGACATGGCTGCGGCCAGGTGGGCCTCCAGGTCGAGGTAGGCGTCGTCGGCGATGTCGAAGACGACCCGCGCGATCTCGCCGCCCACGAAGTCGAAGCCGTAGCCGTACAGCGAGGAGACAGGGTCGGCGCTGTCGCGTCCGATCGTCAGGCCCTCGCCGCAGAGCGAGAAGTGCCCGAGCACCGTGCGGATGCGCTGCTCGCCGACCTGCTGGTCGTCGATGAACAGCTTGAGCGGCCCCACGCCCTCGCGGTTCTCGCCCATGCCCTCCTTGGTGAACTCCACGCCGATGATGTGCTTGCCCGACGTCGGCACGGGGGCCGAGACGCGGTCCTCGGGAGGGATGCCCAGGAAGTTGTACACGTAGTGCACCTGGCCGTCCTTGATCACGAGCGCGTGCCCGCCGAAGCGAGAACCGTGGGCGAAGATCACGCCCTGCGAGTCGGGCGTGAGCTCGACCTCGGCCGCGATCTTGTACGAGACGCCGTGCGTGTTGGCCGCGGAGCGCTCGGGCACCTCGGACGTGCCCGGGTAGTAGACGAACTGTCCGCTCGGCGGCGCGGGCTGGTGGAACTCCATGGCCACGAACGTCTCGAAGTCCTTGGGGTTGCCGATGATCTGCAGGTCGTTGAGCGGCAGGACCTTGTTCTCCTTCGCCTCCGTCAGCCACAGCGCCTTGAGCTCCTCGAGCTTCTCGGGGTGCTCGGCGGCGAGGTCCTGTGATTCTGAGCGGTCGACCTCGGTGTGATAGAGCTCCCACACGTCGTCGTCGAAGTGCCCCTTGCCGCTCACCGGACCGTGCACCGTGACGGCCTTCCACCCTTCGTGCCAGATGCCGCGCTGCCCGAACATCTCGTAGTACTGCGTCGTCTTGTTCGTCGGGGCGTCGGGCGCCGCGTCGAACGACGGGACCATCGACACTCCCGAGAGCGGTGTCTGCGCGACTCCGTTGTACGTGTCGGGGAACTCGACGCCGCACGCCTCGAGGATCGTCGGCACGATGTCGGTGGAGTGGTGGTACTGGTGGCGGACCTCGCCCCTGGCGGCGATGCCCGCGGGCCAGTGGATGACCAGCGGGTCGGCGACCCCGCCCTGGTAGGTGTACCGCTTGAACATCTTGTACGGGGTGGTGAAGGCCGCGGCCCACCCGGTCGGGTAGTGGTTGTAGGTGTCCGGCGTGCCCAGCTTGTCGACCATGGTGAGGTTCTGCGCCTCGTCGTCGGGATAGCCGCCGAAGATCTTGCCCTCGTTGACCGAGCCGTTCGGGCTGCCCTCCCCGGAGGCGCCGTTGTCGGCGCAGTACACGATGATCGTGTTCTCGAGCTGCCCGGACTCCTCGAGGTAGTCGACGATGCGGCCGACCTGGGCGTCGGTGTACTCGCTGAACCCGGCGAACACCTCGGCCATCCGGGAGAACATGTGCTTCTCCTCGTCGTCCAGCGAGTCCCAGGGGCGCACCTCGTCCGTCGGGGAGAAGGTCCCGTCGGGCATGGGGTTGAGCTCGGTGAGCACCGTGCCCTCGGGCAGGATGCCCCGCTCGACCATGCGCGGCAGGACCCACTCGCGGTAGGCCTCGTAGCCGTCGTCGAACCGGCCCTTGTACCTGTCGATGTACTCCTGCGGCGCGTGGTGCGGGGCGTGGTTCGCACCGGGGCAGAACCACATGTACCAGGGCTTGTCGGGCTCGGTCTGCCTGACGTCCCGGATCATCTTGAGCGCCTGGTCGGCCAGGTCCTTCGACAGGTGGTAGCCGTCCTCGGGGAGGTACGGCTGGTCGATGTAGTGGTTGTCCTCGGCGAGGGACGGGTACCAGTTGTTGGTCTCCCCGCCGATGAAGCCGTAGAAGCGGTCGTACCCCTGGGCGAGCGGCCAGTTCTTCTTCGAGGCCCCAGCCGTCCACTCGTCGATCGGCACGTTGTGGTTCTTGCCGACCCAGAAGGTGGACCATCCCGCGTCCCGCAGGATGTGCGCCATGGTCGCGTTCGACGGCGGGATGTGGGAGTTGTACCCGGGGAACCCTGTCGAGGACTCCGAGATCGTCGCGAAGCCGTTGAGGTGGTGGTTGCGGCCGGTCAGGAACGTCGACCGCGTCGGCGAGCACAGCGCCGTGGTGTGCCACTGCGAGTAGATCAGGCCGTCCCGCGCGAGGCGGTCCATGGTCGGCATGTCGATCCGGCCGCCGTAGGGCGACCACGAGGCCATTCCCGTGTCGTCGTAGAGGACGACGAGCACGTTGGGAGAGCCCGCCGGTGCCTTGGGCGGGAGGAACGCGTCCCAGTCCGGGGTCGAGTCCCGGACGTCGAGCTTGATCTCACCGCTGAACGGCTTCTTCGTCATGTCGCCTCCGTGGTCGCTGTCGCTGTGGTCCGGAGGGCGGTACGCGTGGGACCGGGCGCCGGACCGTCATGTCGAGTCGTGCGGAACGTCGAGGTACGTCAGTTGCGGACGAGCAGAGAGCTCCGGCGTCGTCGCCGGTGCCCCGGTCACTCACGCTAGGCCGGGTCGCCCGTGCGCGCTCGGCGAGCAGGCCTCGCGACAACCGGTCCCAGGAGGCGTCGGCATTTTTCCGGAACGTCAGGCATCGGCTACCGTGACGCCGCCAGCCGCTGCCCAGGGAGAACATGTGCCGACCGATCCGGTCAACCGCAACCTCGTCTACGTCTTCGACATCTCCGGAGGGGACCCCGCCCTCCTCGACGACGAGACCACCGTCCGCGCCTGCCTCTCCCAGGTCGTCGACCGCGCCGGGCTGACCCCGCTCGGCGAGACCTCGCACCGGTTCGCCCCGCAGGGGTTCAGCATGGCGACCCTCCTGGCCGAGTCCCACCTCGCGGTCCACACGTGGCCCGAGGACGGCACCGCCTACGTGACCCTCACGACCTGCCGCGCGCCGTCGTCGGACAGCTTCGAGGAGGACACGCGCAGCCTGCTGCGCGAGACCTTCTCCGCCGCCGACGTCGCCGTCCGGACCCTCCTGTGAGGGCGCGCCGGCCCAGGGCGCGCATGTCGCTCGGCAAGCACCTGATCGGTGCGCCGCCGTGGCGCTCGCTGCCGCAGGGAGTCGTCGTCTACGGCGAGAAGGACCCGAGTGACGGCGTCACGTACTACTGGGAGGAGTGGGAGGTCCTCGGGTACGAGAACCTCGACTTCTGGGTCGAGTACGACCACGACACGAAGGCCGTCACGCTCTACCGTCCCGCGGAGTCCGAGGAGGCCCTCGACCCGACGCGGATGCGCAAGGGCCAGGTCGTCACCGTGACGCTCAGCGGGAAGAAGTACCGCACGAAGGTCACGGAGGTCGGGGTCGGGACCATCGCGTCGCTCGACGGGTCCTTCACGTACGACCTCACGGTGGGCCAGCCCGTCGCGTACGCCGAGCTCCGCACCCAGGACATGGTCCTGTCGCTCGAGAAGTTCGACGACCGCGTCATCGACCTCTACCACGGCACCGTCCTGGACGCCGCGGGGCAGAAGGCCCACTTCGGCAAGCGCGTCGCGCCGCGCGACGTGAAGGTCAACCCCGTGGTCGCGTTCGTCCTGGTCCTCGCGGCGGGCATCGGCCTGTTCTCCGCGTGCGGGGACCGCGACGTCGACGACGACGACTGCACGCCCCGCACGGTCGAGCAGCAGTTCGACGCGAGCGGCGACCCGGTCACGACCGACCAGACCTGCTACCGCCGATCGGTCTACGGCGGCGGTGGCGGCGGCCTCGGCAAGTAGCGCCCCCTGCACGACCTCACGACCATCCACCCTCACGACACACCCGGAGCAACCATGAGCATCATCGACGAGCTGCGCCTCGACGCCTTCCTGTCCACGATCGTCTACTCGGTGCTGGGCATCGTCCTGCTCGTCCTGACGATCGTGGTCGTGAACTACCTCTTCAAGCTCAACCTGCACCGCGAGCTCGTCGACGAGCACAACACGGCCTTCGGGATCATGATCGCCGGGCTGGCCGTCGCCATCGGCATCATCATCGCGGGGACGATCCTCTCCTGACCGTGGCCGGCGACACGCACACGGAGACCGCCCCGCCCGTGGGAGGCGCCGGGCCCGCGGGGGGCGAGCCGCCCGCAGGGGAGGAGCCGCTCGTGGGGGACGCGCCGCCGTCGGGCCGGGGCATGGACAAGCCGACCGTGTTCGCGGCCGCGCTGCTCGTCGCGGTCGGCGGGATCATCTACGAGCTGATCCTCGGCACGGCCGCCTCCTACCTGTTCGGCGACTCGGTCGTCGCGTTCTCCGTCGCGACGGGCCTGACGCTGTTCGGCATGGGGATCGGATCCCTCCTCGCGACGCGGCTGGCGACGAACCCGGGCCTGAACTTCGTGCGCAACGAGGTCGCGCTCGCCCTGCTGGGCGGCAGCTCGGTCCTGATCCTCTACGCGGCGTTCAGCCTGACCGAGGTCTACTGGCTGGTCTTCGTGCTGCTGTCCCTCGCGCTCGGCGTGGGGATCGGCGTCGAGATCCCGCTGCTCGTCGCGCTGCTCAAGGAGCACGGGCGCGACGAGTCCGTGGGGCTGCTGTCGAAGGTCCTCGCGGTCGACTACTTCGGGGCCCTCGCCGCGTCGCTGCTCTTCCCGTTCGTCATGCTCCCGTACCTGGGGCTCATGCGGACGGCGTACGCGGTCGCGCTGCTCAACGTGCTGGTCGCGGTGTTCATGCTGCGGCGCATGGGGCGGCGCACGCGCTGGACGTGGCTCGCCCGGCTCACGGTCGTCCTCCTCGTGGCGTGCTTCGCGGCGTCGAGCGCGATCGAGGGCGCGATCAACACCCGGCTCTACCAGGACCCCGTGGTCCACTACGAGTCGACGGCCTACCAGAAGCTCGTCCTGACGAGCTTCGGCGACGACGTCCGGCTCTACCTGAGCGACCAGCTCCAGTTCTCGTCGGTCGACGAGGCGAGGTACCACGAGACGCTCGCGCACGCGACGCTCACGTCGGTTGCGGCGCCCGCGTCGGTGGCGATCCTCGGCGGAGGGGACGGGCTGCTCGCGCGCGAGGTGCTGCGGTACCCGAGCGTCCGGGAGGTCACCGTCGTGGACCTCGACCCGGCCGTGACCGAGCTCGCGCGGACCGACCGTCTCGTGAGCGACCTCAACGAGCACTCGTTCGACGACCCGCGCGTGCGCGTCGTCAACGGCGACGCGTTCCGGTTCATGGACACCACCGCCCAGACGTTCGACGCGGTCCTGATCGACCTCGTCGACCCGTCCAACGAGCGCATCGCCAAGCTGTACTCGACCGAGTTCTACGCCATGGTCGCGAACCACCTGCGGCCCGGGGGCGTGTACGCGACCCAGGCGACGTCGTCGTACTTCACGCCGCACGCGTTCTGGCAGGTCGCTGCGACCGTGCGCGCGGGCTCACCGGGGCGGACCGTGGTCCCGCTCTCGGTCAACGTGCCCTCGTTCGGAGAGTGGGGCTTCGTGCTGTCGCTGCCTGCCGTCGCCGGGCAGGGTGGGGCGGCGGTGCCCGGGACCATCGGGCCCGACGGCGGAGCGCGCCTCTTCGCCGCGACGCCCCTTCCCGAGGGCCTGAGCTTCCACACGCTCGACTCGCTGCGGGCCACCGCGACGCTCGCGGGCGACCACCCGGGACCCGAGGTCGAGATGGAGGCCTCGACGCTGCTGTCGCCCGTGGTCTACCGGACCTACCAGCAGGACATGTCGCGCTGGCGGTACTGACGACCGGTGAGCGCATGCCCGCCAGGTGAGACGGACCCGGGGGAGGGGTTGCGGCGGCCCCCGCGAGGCTGGACGGTTGGTCTGCTGTCCCGGACCGGGGCGGGTGAGGCATACGCGTCCGCCCGCAGGTGGAGGGGGCGGAGAGCGGGGGGATCGCGGTGGACGACGTCATCGCACGAGGTGCGGCCGGGCTCGTGCGCGCCGCCGCGACGGACCGTCCGGCGTGCGGGAGGCGATGTCGACCTGCCGACGACCACCCGGCGAGCCCGCGCTCGCGGGGGTGGTCCAGCGTCCCGCCCCTCACCCGACGCCCCAGGAGACCGCCCATGCGCCCCGTCACGCTCTACTGCTTCCACCACGCCGGAGGGAACCCCGCGGGGTTCCGTCCCCTGCGCGCCGCGCTCGCCCCCGAGGTCGACGTCGTCCCGCTCGCCCTCGAACGTCCTGGCGAGGTCGCGACGATCGAGAGCATCGCCGAGGACGTCGGCCGGATGCTCGCCCGCGTCGACCTCGGCGACGCGTACCTCTACGGCCACAGCATGGGCGGCCTGGTCGCCTACGAGCTGTGCCGCACGAGGGCCGAGCGGGGCGATTCGCTCCCTCGCTCGCTCGTCCTCGCGGCCGTCGCGCCGCCCGGGGTGCTCGACCCGGAGGGCGGGCGCGCCGCGGCGCTGCTCCGCACCGGTGCGACGCTCGTGCCCGCTCCGGGCCTCGCCGAGCGGACCGTGGCCGGGGTGCGCCGCTCGCTCGCCTACGCGCCGCCGGTCCGTCCCGTGCCCGTCCCGTTCGAGCTCGTCCACGGGACACGCGACGAGGTCGTGACCGCACGGCTCATGCGCGGCTGGGGCGAGTACACCGTCGGACGGCTGCGCGAGCACGCGGTCGACGACGGGCACCTCTTCCACCGTGCGCCCGCGCTCGCCGGGCTCGTCCGTTCGCTCCTCGTGCCCGGCGTCCCCGCACCGGTCTGCACCCGCGCGCGACGCAGCGGCCGCAGGCCCGTCGCGAGCGTGGGGCTGAGCGCGTGAGCGCCCCGTCGCAGGTCGTCGCGCCCCAGGTCCCGCCGTCCGACGGCGACTCGCGGCGTCGGTCGCTCGCGCTCTTCCTGCGGGCCCGGCGCGAGAGCCTGCAGCCCGAGGACGTCGGGCTGCCCCTTAGCCGGCGGCGCCGGACCCCGGGCCTGCGGCGCGAGGAGGTCGCGGTCCTCGCCAACGTCGGGGTCACCTGGTACACCTGGCTCGAGCAGGGGCGCGAGATCGGGGTGTCCGCGGTCGTCGTCGAGTCGATCGCGCGCGCCCTGCGCCTCGCGGACGGCGACCTCGCCTACCTGTACGAGCTGACCGGTACGCGGCTCCCGTCGAGGTCGAGCGCCCCGACCGAGCTGCGCGACAACCTCGTGCGCGTGCTGGACGGGTTCTCCGAGCTCCCCGCGTACGTCGTCGACCGGTACTGGAACGTCGTGGCGACCAACGAGCTCGCCGAGCACGTCTTCGGCAGCGAGGTCGGGGCCAACTGCCTCGCCGACTTCTTCACCGAGGAGCGGGTCGCGGAGCGCTACCCCCAGCGGGCCCTCGTCGGACGCATGATCGTGGGACAGCTCCGTCGGCAGGCCGCGGCCTACCCGTCCGACCGGACGTTCGACCTGCTCGCCGACCGCGTCTCGGCCGCGTCCCCGGAGTTCGCCGCGTACTGGACCTCCTACTCGGTCGGCGTCGAGCCGCACGTCGACATCACCTACGACCACCCGCAGATCGGCCGCCTGACCTGGCAGTGCACCGTCCTGAACCCGCTCGGGGGCGAGGACCTGCGGCTGTTCCTCTACCTGCCCCGACCCGGGACGGGGACCGCCGAGGCGCTCCAGAGGATCCGGTGAGCGCGGTGACCCGTTGGAACCGACCGGCTCGCCCCCGCGCCCTGCGCGTGGGGGACCTCCGGGTCCGCTACGTCCCCGACGGGACGGTCCAGCTCCACCCGCAGCGGTGGTTCTCGCTCCCCGAGGACGACCGGTCCGTCCCGTCCGGGCTGCTCGACCAGGACGGGTACCTCGTCGGCTCGGTCGGCGCGCTGCTCGTCGAGGCGCCCGGCTGGTCGGTCCTGGTCGACACCGGCTTCGGTCCCCGGACGCTCGCCGCCTCGGCCACGCACCCTGCGCTCGGCACGCTGCGCGGGGGCGGCCTCGACAGGTTGTCCCCCGGGGTCGTCGAAGGGCTCGACCGGGTCCTGTTCACGCACCTGCACGAGGACCACGCGGGCTGGCTCGCGCACGGTGAGCATCCGGTCGGTGCCGCGCTGCGGTCGGTCCCGCACGTCGCGTCGTCGACCGAGCTCGACGCGCACCCGGCTCTCGCGCGGGGTGCGTGGGAGGTCGCCGAGCACGGTCGGTCGATCCTTCCCGGCCTCACCGCGCTCGCCAGCCCGGGGCACACCGCCGGGCACACCTCCTACCTCCTGGAGTCGCGGGGAGAACGTCTGCTGTGCTTCGGCGACGTCATGCACAGCAGCGTCCAGGTGGAGCTGCCCGCGCTCGGCTCGTGCTTCGAGGAGGACCCGGTCCGGTCCCGGGCGACGCGCGCCGAGACGCTCGACCTGCTCGGCGAGCCCGGGACGGTCGGGGCGGGCAGCCACTTCGCCGACGTCGTCCTCGGTCGCGTGCACCGCACCGGGGACGGCGGGCGCACGTGGTCGCCCGCCGAGGAAGCGAGCAGCCTGGTGGTCCCAGCACCCCTATAAGGCCGCTCTGGATGACGTGCCGGGCCGCGACCATCCTCGAGGCATGACACGAACCAGCGAGGACCTCGCGCTCACCGGTCGCCAACGACTCGTCCTGATCGTTCTCCTCGGCGCACAGTTCATGTTCGCGCTCGACTTCTCGATCGTGACCGTGGCGCTGCCCGTGATCGGCGAGGACCTCGGGATACCCGATGCGGACCTGCAGTGGATCGTGACCGCGTTCGCGCTGACCGCGGCGAGCCTCGTCCTCGTGATGGGGCGGGTCGCGGACCTGCACGGGCGCAAGCGGATGTTCCTGATCGGGATGGTCGTGCTGACCGTGGCGTCGGCCGTGGGCGGGTTCGCCACGGAGCCCTGGGTGCTGTTCGCGGCTCGGGCAGGTCAGGGGCTCGCGACCGCGATCACGATGCCGGCCGCGCTCTCGCTCCTGACCACGTCGTTCGAGGAGGGGCCGCTGCGGAACCGTGCCCTGGGGCTCAACGGCGCCCTGCTGTCGCTCGGGTTCGCCGTGGGCGCCGTCCTGGGCGGCGTCGTCACCGACGTGCTCGGGTGGCGTTCGACGTTCCTGATCAACGTGCCGGCGGGGCTCCTGATCCTCGTGGCGGCACCCTTCCTGCTCACCGACGACGGCGAGCGCAAGCAGCAGAAGCTCGACGTCCCGGGTGCGGCGCTCCTGTCGACGGGTCTCCTCGCCCTGGTCCTCGGCATCTCGACGGGCGAGCGCTCCGGGTGGGGGTCGCCCGCGTTCCTCGGGCTCGTCGCCCTCTCGGTCGGGGCCTTCGTGAGCTTCTGGTTCGTCGAGAGCCGGTCGTCGCACCCGCTGGCGGCCGTGAGCATCCTGCGCAGGCCCACGGTGTCCTGGGGGAACCTCGCCGGGTTCACCACGTTCGCGATGGAGAGCAGCAAGGTCTTCCTCCTGACCCTGTACCTCCAGCGCGTGCTCGAGGCGTCGGCGCTCGCGACGGGGCTCGCGTTCGGGGTGCTGGGCGCGGGGGCCTTCACCGGAGGGCTCGTCGCCGCGCGGATCATCGACCGCCTCGGTGCCAAGGCGACGCTGCTGCTCGGCCTGACGCTGCAAGGCGTCACGACCCTCACCTTCCTCCTCCTCGGTGTCGGCGAGACGCTGGGCTTCGCCCACATCCTCCTCGCGACGGCTGTGGGCGGGTTCGGGCACGTCCTGGTCATCGTGGCCTACACGGTGACGGTCACGTCGGGGCTCCCCGACTCCGAGCAGGGGCTCGCGACCGGGCTCGCGGGCCAGACGCAGCAGATCGCGTTCACCGTGGGGACGCCGCTCATCAGCGCGGTCGCGATCGCCTTCGCCACCGGGCAGTTCGACGACCCGACCTCGAGCGAGGCGGTGCTCGGCGGCGTCCACGCGGGGCTGCTCGTGAACGCCGTGCTGATCCTCGCCACCGCGGTCCTCATCCTCGTCTTCCTGCCCGCCGAGCGGCGGCCCGGCGGGAACCGGTCCGCGACCGCCCTCGCGGACGCCGGCGCGGGACGTGCAGACCGACCGGTTCCGCACGGCCGGGCGTGACCCCGCAGCGAGAGGGACCGGTCGTCGATCACCGGCCCCGCGGCACCGAGCAGTCACGACCGACCGGCACGCTCACGAGGGACCAGGAGGACACCATGGCCCCGGAGACCGACACCTCGACGGCGCTCCCCACGCTCCCGGCGATCGACGACCTCCTCGGCCCCTCGGCGTCGCGGTTCTTCGGCAGCGGCTACCGGGGGACCGACCCCCGGCTGCGGTCCGTCGCCGTCCGGCACGACGGCACGGCCTCACGGCTGGACGCCCGCGGGTCGATCAGCGTCGCGGAGCGCTGGTCCACCAAGGGCGACGTCGACCAGCTGCCGCACCTGAGCACCACCGACGTCCTGGTCCTGGCGGTGCAGGCCGCCGAGATCCTGCTGGCCGCCACGTTCTCGCCCGCCTTCCTGGTCGACGTCGTGCTGCGTCGCGTCGTGGTCGTCGCCGGGAAGGAACCGGTCGAGGGGGCCCACCAGGACTTCGCGGTGTCCGCCCGGCTCGACGACGCGTGCCGGGACCGGGACGTGACCGTCCACGCGTTCGTCGGGACCATGACGGTCGAGGTCACCGTGCACCGCCCCCTGGCGGTCGCCGGGCGCGTGGACCTGACCGTCGCCTCGCCCGACGAGCTCCTGGGCGCCGCGGCGCGCCGCGTCCACGGCGCCGGGTACGCCGGCCGCTCGGTCGACGTGCGGGAGGTCGCGACGGTCGGCCACGACGAGGCGCGCGCGCAGCTCGTCGCCACCACGCTTCCCGGGACCGCGGACCAGGACCTCGGCATCGGGGCGACCGCCCGCCCGAGCCTGTCCTTCGTCGAGGTGTTCGTCGCGACGCTCCAGCTCGCCCAGGTGCTGCTCTACGAGCTGGACCAGGTCCCGCGCGCCGACAGCAGCACGCTGTGGATGCGACGGACCGTCGTCGAGTCCGACGGCGCGGCGCTCTGGCTCGACACGCCCCACCCGATCGACGTCGCCCTCGTCCGGCCACGGCTCGTCGTGCTCCGCGGGGAGACCTGGCGCTGCGCGGAGGCCCGCGCCGTCGTCGGGCACGGCACGACCGTGCACTGCGACGTCGCCCACCGCATCCCGTCGCCCACCACGGTGAGCAACCCACCGACCACCGCTCCACCCACCGAGGAAAGAGAACTGTCATGAGGCTCGCGATCTCCGGGACCTACTCGTCAGGCAAGACCTTCACCACGATCGCGCTCGCGCACCTCACCGGGATCCCCCGGAGCGCGGCCAAGACCATGCGGGAGCTCCTCCCGATCTCCGTCCCCGGCAAGACCCTGGAGGAGTGCAGCGCGGCGGAGATCCTCATGCTGATCACCCGGCGCAACACCGAGCGGGCGGTCAACGAGTCGCACCTGGGCGACACGTTCATCTCGGACGGCTCCTCGCTGCACGAGTGGGTCTACGGCACGGTGCGCGTCCTGGTGGGCATCAACCCGAACGACTCGATCGACCTCGACTCGGTCGAGCGCACCGACGCGATCCGGTTCTTCGAGGAGGTCATCGACGCGCTCGGCGTCCCCGCCAAGCAGCACGCCGCGGCGAGCTACGACGCGTTCGTGCACCTGCCCATCGAGTTCCCGCTCGTCGCCGACGGGCACCGCCCGGTCAACGAGAGGTTCCGGCGGCTCGCCGACGAGAAGCTCCAGCGGGAGATCGCCGGGCTGGGCATCCCCAACGTGAGCATCGGCGGATCGATCCCGGAGCGCCTCCAGGCGATCACCGACCACTACGACCTGCCACGCGTCATCACCATCGAGGAGGCCGTGGCCCGGGCACAGGTCGACTACGACCTGCTCGACGTGCGGGACGAGAAGGAGCGGGAGCTCGCGCATGTCCTCACGTGACCGACCGGGCGCAGCGGTCCTGCGCGGTGTGGGCGGGTACCTGCCGCCGCGGGTCGTGACCAACGACGACCTCGCGGCGCTCGTCGACACCTCGGACGAGTGGATCAGGACACGGACCGGGATCAGGGAGCGACGTTTCGCCGACCAGGGGAGCGCGACCTCCGACCTCGCGGTCGAGGCCGGACGCCGGGCGCTCGCGTCCGCAGGGGAACCGGACGTGGACCTGGTCGTGGTCGCGACGAGCACGCCCGACCGGTCGTGCCCGGCCACCGCTCCTCTGGTGGCGAGCCGGCTCGGGCTCGGGACCGCGGCGGCCTTCGACCTGGCGGCCGTGTGCTCGGGTTTCGTCTACGCGCTCGCCCAGGCCAGCGCGGCGGTGCTCGCCGGGCTGCACCGCCGGGCGCTCGTGATCGGCGCCGACCAGTTCACCTCGATCGTCGACCCGCGCGACCGTGCGACGTCGATCCTCTTCGGCGACGGTGCGGGGGCCGTCGTCGTCGACGGGGGCGACCCCGACGAGGCGGGGAGCCTCGGGGCGTTCCACCTGGGCTCCGACGGGAGCGCCCACGACCTCATCACCGTCCCGGCCGGCGGCTCGAGGGTCCCGCACCGTGAGGTCGTCGACGCGTCCGACGCGTACTTCCGCATGGACGGGCGGGCCGTCTTCGGTGCGGCCGTCGGGGCGATGTCGTCGTCGTCGCGCCGTGCGCTCGCCCTCTCGGGGTGGTCGGTCGAGGACGTCGACTGGTTCGTCGCGCACCAGGCGAACGAACGCATCCTCCGGCTCGTGGCCCACTCGCTGGGCATCGCGTCGGAGAAGGTCGTGATCCACCTCGACCGCGCGGGCAACACCTCGGCCGCGTCGATCCCGTTGGCGCTGGCCGCGCACGCCCGCACGTTCGCACCGCACGAACGCATCCTGCTGACCGCCTTCGGTGGAGGAACCACCTGGGGCGCCGCGACGGCGACGTGGCCACGCCTCGTCGTCCAGGACCTCTGAGAAGGAGCGCACCATGACCGAGACCGTCTTCGACCCGTCCCCCGAGTCCATCGCCGACCTCGTCGGCCGGGCGATCCCGGGGCTGCCGGACCTGCGTCCCACCGGCGCGACCTTCGACGACCTGGCGATCGACTCGCTCACGACCGCGGAGATCGCGGCCGTCGTGAGCCAGGCCTACGGGATCGAGGTGAGCGACTACGACGTCGCGAGCCTGGGTGACCTCGACGGCCTGAGCAGGCTCGTCCGGGAGCGGATCGCGGCGGGCGGCGACGGGTGAGCGAGCCGCCCCGGGCCGCGGCCTACCTCGACGTCGACGGGACGCTGACGACGAGGGTCACGCTCTTCGAGCTGCTCCGCTTCGACGCGGCCGAGCGGGGCGCGGAGCAGGAGGCCGCCACGTTCCTGAGGGGCATCGCGACGATGCGGGAGGCGGGCGCGACCCGGACCGAGCGCAACCGGCACTACTTCACGTGGTGGGCGGGGAGGCCGGTCGGGGACGTCGTGCAGGTCGGCCGCCGGTGGTTCGCCTCGGTGCGGACAGGGGGTGCCGGGCACGCGGTGGGTCCGCCGGGCGACGGCGGGCCCGGCGGCGGAGGCGGCGCGGCCGGTCGAGGCGGCGTCCTGCGCCCGCAGGTCGTCTCGATCATCGAGCGGCACCGCCGCGCAGGACACGTCGTGGTCCTGGTCAGCGGGTCCTTCGCGCCCGCGCTCGTCCCGCTCGCGGAGGTGCTCGGCGGAGCTCACCTGCTGGTCACCGACCCGGAGGTGCGGGAGGGGCGGTTCACGGGGCGCGTGGCCGTCCCGATGATCGGTGAGGCGAAGGCCAGGGCCGTCGCCGAGCACGCGCGGCGGGAGGGGATCTCGCTGCCGCGCTCGGCCGCGTACGGCGACGACCTGTCCGACGCCGGCTACATGGGGCTGACCGGTCGCCCGACGGTCGTCGCGGTCCCCGGCGCACCCCTCGCGGTCGTGGGGGGCAGGCGTGGTTGGGACCTCGTGGCCGTCTGAGGGCCGCGCGGCGCGGAGTGGTGACGGACGACGGGACGAGGGAAGGAGACGGGTGTGCGTGTCGCGGTGGTAGGGGCCCACGGGGTAGGGAAGTCGACCCTGTCGCGGGAGCTGGGTCGTCGGTCGGGCCTCGAGGTCCCCGCGCTGGACGCCATGAGGGACCCGGTCGGCTCCCCGCCCCGGTCGCTCCTCGAGTGCACCGAGGCCGAGGTGGTCCAGCTGAGCCTGCGGCGGTACGCCCAGCGCGTCGAGCAGGAGAGCGCGACGCCCGACATGATCTCCGACGGTTCGGTCCTGCACGAGTGGGTGTACGCCGCGGTGAGGCTGCGCCGCCAGGTGCTCTCCGGTGCGCGGCAGGACGGCGTCCTGACCGACGTCGTGGCCGGTCTCCTGCGCGAGGCCGGGGCCCGCGCGGCGCGCACCTACGACCTCTTCCTGCTCCTGCCTGTCGAGTTCCCGCTCCCGCCGGACGACCGGCCGGTGAGCGAGCCGTTCCGGGGGGACGCCGAGGCGCTCACACGAGAGGTGACCGCGGAGACGGGCGTCCCGGTGCACCTCCTCAGCGGGTCGATCGAGGACCGGCTCGCCGCCGCGGCGTCCATCGTGGGGCGCGTCCGGCACGAGACCGTGAACAGCCCGTGAAGGTGCTCAGGGGAGACACGCCCGAGTTCGAAATGTCCGGTGCTCGGCACATAGTGTCTGCGCATGCCCTTTGCGAACCTCCCTGTCGACCTCGTGCACGTGGCCGCCGCGAGCGAGCCCGACCTGGGTGGTGTCGCGGGCTGGGCCGTGTCGCTCATGGAGACGCTGGGCGTGTTCGGGGCGGGGCTGGCGATCGCGCTCGAGAACCTGTTCCCGCCGCTGCCGAGCGAGGTCATCCTGCCGCTCGCGGGCTTCACCGCGAGCCGCGGGAGCTTCAACGTGTTCGCCGCGGTCCTCGCGACGACCGTCGGTTCGCTCGTGGGGGCGATCGCCCTGTACTACGTGGGCGCCCTGGTCGGGCGTGAGCGCACGCGACGGATCATCGGCTGGCTGCCGCTCGTCAAGCTCGAGGACGTCGACCGCACCGAGGCCTGGTTCCACAAGCACGGCAGCATGGCCGTCTTCTTCGGGCGCATGATCCCGATCTTCCGGAGCCTCATCTCCCTCCCGGCGGGGGTGGACCGCATGCCGCTGCCGAAGTTCGTCCTCCTGACGACCGCGGGCAGCCTCATCTGGAACAGCATCTTCGTCGGGGCGGGCTTCGCCCTGGGCGAGAGCTGGCACCTGGTCGAGGAGTACGCCGGTGTCCTGCAGAAGGTCGTCATCGGGGCCGTGGCGCTCGCGGTGGTCGCCTTCGTGGTGATGCGGGTCGCCCGGTCGGTCCTCGCGGGCGCGCCCCCGGCGCACGGGCGTCGTGCACGCGCCGCCCTGCCCGACGACGGCGAGCCGGCTCCCGGGGAGGGCGCCACGCAGCGGACCAAGACCCCCACGACGACGCTCGCGCTGCCCAAGGGCGTGTTCGAGCGGTCCGGGGTGCGGGCCGGGCGGCCCTCGGCCGACTGAGCGGCCCCGACCGGTCCCTACCGGCCATCCGGACAACCTGGTGGGTCCGGCTCCTCGCGGGTGAGGGCGCCCGGGAGGGGTGCCCGCCCGCCGGACGCCCGCGTCGTAGGCTCGATCCCGTGACCACCTCACCCTTCGCGACCGACAACCCGCTCGACGCCCTCACCCCGGACGCGCTCCGCCGTCGGACCAGCCTCAAGTGGCGGGCCTACGCCCCTGACGTGCTTCCCCTGTGGGTCGCCGAGATGGACGTCGAGCTCGCGCCGCCCGTCGTCGAGGCGGTGACCGAGGCGATGCGCTCGGGGGACACCGGGTACGACTACGGCGACTCGTACGCCGAGGCCCTCGCCGGCTTCGCGAAGCTCCGCTGGGACTGGTCGATCGACCCGTCGAGCACGCGGATGGTGCCCGACGTGATGCTCGGGCTCATGGAGATCCTCAAGGTCCTCACCGGCCCGGGGGACGCGGTCGTGGTCAGCCCGCCCGTCTACCCGCCCTTCTTCGGCTTCACGCAGAACGAGGGCCGCCGGATCGTCACCGCACCGCTCACGGCCGACTTCCGCCTCGACCTCGACGCGCTCGACCAGGCCTTCGCCGACGCGACCGGAGCCGCCCTCAACGGGACCGGACCGGGCAGCGGGCGCCGCGCGGTCTACCTGCTGTGCAACCCGCACAACCCCACGGGCACCGTCCACACGCGCGAGGAGCTCGAGGGGCTCGCAGCCCTCGCGCGCCGCCACGGCGTGCGCATCGTGTCCGACGAGATCCACGCGCCGATCACGGCGCCCGGTGTCGCGTACACACCGATCGTGACTGTGGCAGGGGCCGAGAACGCGATCGCGGTCCTCTCGGCCTCCAAGGCGTGGAACCTCGCGGGCCTCAAGGCGGCCGTCGCCGTCGGCGGCCCCGAGGCGGCCGACGACCTGCGGCGCATCCCCGAGGAGGTGGTGCACGGCGTCGGCCACGTCTCCGTGATCGCGCACGTCGCCGCCCTCACGGACGGCACCCCGTGGCTCGACGCGGTCCTGCGCGGGGTCCGCCGCAACAAGCTGCTCCTCGCCGATCTCCTCGAGGAGCACCTGCCGCAGGTGCGCTACCAGCCGACGCAGGGCACCTACCTCGCCTGGCTCGACACGTCCTCGGTGTCGGACGACCCGTACCGGTTCTTCCTCGACCGGGCCAAGGTCGCCCTGAACGACGGTCGGCACTTCGGGCCGGGCGGCGCCGGGCACGTGCGGCTCAACCTCGCGACGAGCCAGGAGGTGCTGACCGAGGCCGTCCGTCGGATGGGCGAGGCGGTGCGTCCGGCGTCCGCGTGACGGGCCCTACGGGGCCCGGCCGTCGTCGTCTCGCTCGTGCGGCCGGGTGGCCCTGCGCCGCCCGGCCAGCCGGGTCAGCGGCCCGGACAGGAACAGCAGGAAGAGCCAGAACATCCCGACCCCCGGCGCGACCACCGCGAGCACCAGGATCACGAGCAGCAGGAGCACCGCGACGACCGCTCCCCTGACCTCGAGCTTGCCCCGGACCTCGGGACGCTGGAGGTCGGGGTCGCGGACCGCCAGCCACTCGACGAGCGCCAGGCTGCCCGTCGTCACGATCATCACCGAGATGTACAGGGCGTTGACCGCCGGGTCGTCGGTGCCCTGGTCGGCCAGGAGCTGGGTCGTGAAGGGGATGAAGACGATGCTCGCGAGCCACAGGAAGTTGGCCCACAGCATCGCGGTCGAGTAGTCCCGCAGGTGCTCGAACACCCGGTGGTGCCCCACCCAGAAGTTCGCGATGACCACGAAGCTGATTGCGAACGCGAGGAAGGTGCCGCGCTCGTCGGAGAGCAGGGACGTGACCGAGTGCTCCTCCCCGTCCGTCACGAGGTCGATCAGGGGCAGCACGAGCAGCGTGATCGCGATCGCGACCGACGCGTCGGTGAAGTTGACGAGACGGTCGAGCCCCCGGTCCGTGCGGCTGTGCGGCATCCCTGCCTCCTCCGGTCGTCTCCACTGTAGGAAGGGCCCGGTGTCCCGGCGCGGTGAACCGGGTTCGCGGAGAACCTGTGACGCTCCGGGGGACGTGCGCGCCGTGGCTGCGCTCCCGCGCGGGCTTGGGCTAGCCTCGCAGGCGGGCGAGGACGCCCGGGTCAACTCTTTCCGCCGACCCGTCGGCGGACCGTCTGCCGTGGGGCATCGAGGGGGAGCACGTGGTTCGCACGCAGCTGGTCGACAGGCGCACCGAGGCGCGACGCCTCACCTGGCGACGGGCGCTCGGCCCGACCGCGCTGGCGGTGCTCGCCCTGACGCTCACGGCGTGCAGCGACGACGCCCCCAGCCCCGACGGGGCCGCCGCCGACCTCGCGACCGCGATCTCCGACGGCGACTTCGAGGGGATCGCGTTCACCCAGGCGAACCTCGACGCCGCAGCGCACCGCGACGCGGTGCTCGAGCCGCTGGCCGAGACCGACCACACGGTCACGGTCGCGAAGGTCGACGTCGCCACCGAGGGCGAGAACAAGGGCAAGCAGGCGACGGCCACGCTCGCGTACACCTGGAACGTCACGGACACCACGCCGTGGACCTACGAGACCACGGTCGACCTCGTGCTCCAGGACTCGCCGGACGGCGGAGCGGAGCAGTGGGCCGTGGCGTGGGAGCCCGACGTGCTGGTCCCGGACCTCAAGGACGGCGACCGCCTGGCAGTCACGCGGGTGCGCGCCGAGCGTGCGCAGATCCTGGGCGCCGACGGCGGACCCATCGTCGAGCCGCGTCCCGTCTACCGGATCGGCGTCGACAAGATGAACCTCGACCCCGCGCGCCAGGACGCGGTCGCGCGCCAGGTGGGCGCCGCCGTCGGGATCGACGTCGAGGCCTACGCGCAGAAGGTCGCCGGCGCCGGGGCGAAGGCGTTCGTCGAGGCCATCGTGGTCCGCACGGACGACACCGCGGGCATCGACGTCGACGCGGTCCGCGCGATCGACGGCGCGTCGGTCGTCGACGGCGAGCTCGACCTCGCTCCGACCCGAACCTTCGCGCGGGCCATCCTGGGGCGCGTGGGCGACGCGACGGCCGAGGCCGTCGAGGAGTCCGAGGGGCAGGTCGTCGCGGGCGACACGATCGGCCTCTCGGGGCTCCAGCGGCAGTACGACGTCCAGCTCCGGGGGACGCCCGGGATCACGGTGAGCGTCGTGGCCGACGGCAGTGCCGGAGAGGACACCGGGGAGGACCTGGACGGCGACGGGCAGCCTGACCCGGTCGAGGACGTCAAGGACGTCTTCGCGGTCGACCCGGTCGCGGGCGTGCCGCTCGCGACGACGCTGCGCACCGACATGCAGGTCGTGGCCGAGAGCGTGCTGTCGGGTGTCCCGTCGGCGAGCGCGATCGTCGCGATCGAGCCCTCGACGGGCAACGTGCTCGCTGCCGCGAGCGGTCCGGGCGGCGACGGGACGTCGACCGCCACGACCGGGAAGTTCGCCCCCGGTTCCACCTTCAAGGTGGCGTCGGCGCTCGCGATGCTCCGCTCGGGGATCACGCCCGACACCGTCGTGTCGTGCACGCCGGACATCACGGTCGACGGCCGGACCTTCCAGAACGTCCCGGGCTTCCCCGCAACGGCGATCGGTGAGGTGCCGTTCCGGACGGCGTTCGCCAACTCGTGCAACACCGCGATGATCGCCCAGCGGGACGCTGTCTCGCAGCAGGCCCTGCACGACGCCGCGGCCGACCTCGGTCTGGGCGTCGAGGCGGACCTCGGCGCCCCCGGGTACTTCGGGTCGGTGCCGGCCACCGCCGAGGGCACCGAGCACGCCGCGTCGTTGATCGGCCAGGGCAAGGTCGAGGCCTCGCCGCTGGGCATGGCGACCCTCGCGGCGAGCGTCGCGAAGGGCGAGCGGGTCTCGCCCGTCCTGGTCCGGCCCGAGGTCACGCCCGCGGCGGCCGAGACCCCGACGCCGTCGGCTCTCACGGCCGACGAGGCCGCGACGCTGCGCAGCCTCATGCGCTCGGTCGTCACGGACGGCAGCGCGAAGCTGCTCGCGGGCCTGCCCGGTGAGGTGGGGGCGAAGACCGGGACGGCTCAGTACGGCGACGGCAACCAGGCTCACGCATGGATGATCGCGATCCAGGGCGACCTCGCCGTGGCCGTGTTCGTCGAGACGGGTGACGGCGGGTCGGTGACCGCGGGACCGCTCCTGAAGGCCTTCCTCGACGCCCCGAACACCGGTGAGTAGCGGCGGACGAGCGACCACGCGGCGGCGCAGGACCGTCCCCGGCCTGACGGTCTGCCGGCTGTGCGTGGGGGAGACGCTCGGCTCCTCGGACCCGTTGTCCGGTGGCCAGCTCGCGCGCGTCGAGGCCATCGCCGCGACCGGTGACGCCGGGCTCACGCTCGTCGACTGCCTCGACGCGTGCGAGCGCGGCGACGTGGTCGTCGTGCGTCCCGCCCCGGCGGTGCGCACCGAGCACGCGCCCGTCTGGTTCGAGCGCCTGGCGGGCGACGCGGCGAGCGAGTCCCTGCACCGGTGGGTCCGGGCGGGAGGGCCGGGGCGGTCCCCGCTCCCGGAGGACCTCGCGCCGCTGAGCATCGCCGCGCCCTGACGGGCCGCCCCGTGGTCGACCCACGGTGAGACGCTCCCGTCCCAGGGAATAGAGACGTGGCCCGACGACGTTCCCTCCTCGGCTACCATCGGTAGCCGTGGGCGACGATCGCCTGCACCGCCGGCCCCCGGGCCGGCCCGAACGGGAGTCGAATCCTTGCTGAACCGGTGGAACTTCACCGCGCGCCGTGACGTCGATCTGCGACGAGTCGCCAGCGCGCTCTGTTGTTGACCCACTGAACCGCTGGGCCCCAGGCCCGCACAGCAGTCCTCCCCACCCTGACGTCGGCACGCCGTCGCTCACCCTGCCGCGCAGGGCACGGTCGTCCGCGCCGTGGAGCGCGTGCGCCCGTCGGCACGACCGTCGCGTCGAGGCACCCCTCACCTCCCGGGCCGGGACGACTGCACTCCCTCCCTCTCGCGATCCTCGCGATCCCTGGGCACCCCACGTGCCCGTGACGAAGAAAGCAGAACCGTGCCCTCCTCCTCCTCTTCGCAGGCCGCGGCCACCACCGCGCCGGAGAAGTCCGCGAACGGTGCCCCCGCACCCAAGCGCCGCGTCAAGCTCCCCTCCTTCACCGTCCAGATCCTCGTCGCCCTCGTCCTGGGCGTCGTGCTGGGATGGGTCGCCCTGTCGATGGGCCCCGCGTCCGGCGCGGGCACGCCCGACGAGGTCCCGAACTGGCTGACGACGACGCTCGACACGATCGGCTCGTCGTTCGTGACGCTGCTCAAGGCGATCGTGCCGCCGCTGGTGTTCACCGCGATCGTCGCGTCGATCGCGAACCTGCGGAACGTCACCAACGCCGCACGCCTCGCGGGGCAGACGATCCTGTGGTTCGCCATCACGGCGCTGATCTCCGTCGTGATCGGCATCGGCCTGGGCCTCGTGCTCCAGCCGGGCGCCAACACGACGCTGTCGACGGCCGACGGCAGCGAGCCCTCGGGCTCCGGCTCGTGGCTCGACTTCCTCAACGGCTTCATCCCGAGCAACTTCCTGGGCATCCAGGCGCGCACGCAGCTGCAGGGTGAGGGCGCGAGCACCTCGATCTCCTTCAACGTCCTCCAGATCGTCGTGATCTCGCTGATCATCGGTATCGCGGCGCTGAAGTCGGGCAAGAAGGCCGACCCGTTCCTCGCGTTCAACCGCTCGGCGCTCTCGATCATCCAGACCGTCCTGTGGTGGATCATCCGCCTCGCGCCGCTCGGCACGCTGGGCCTCATCGGCTACGCGGTCGCGGAGTACGGCTGGGACCTCCTGTCCCCGCTCGCGACGTTCGCCGCCGCGATCTACATCGGCCTCGCGCTCGTGCTGTTCGTCGTCTACCCCGTGATCCTGCGGACCAACGGTCTGAAGATCACGAGCTACTTCAAGGGCGCGTGGCCCGCGATCCAGCTCGCGTTCGTCTCGCGCTCCTCGATCGGCACGCTGCCCGTCACGCAGCGTGTGACGGAGCGGAACCTGGGCGTCCCGCGCGAGTACGCGTCGTTCGCGGTGCCGCTCGCCGCGACGACCAAGATGGACGGTTGCGCCTCGATCTACCCGGCGATCTCCGCGATCTTCATCGCCCAGCTCTTCGGGGTCGACCTGTCCTTCACGGACTACCTGCTCATCGCGTTCGTGTCCGTCGTGGGTTCGGCGGCGACCGCCGGACTGACCGGCGCGATCGTCATGCTCACGCTGACGCTCTCGACGCTGGGCCTGCCGCTCGCGGGCGTGGGTCTGCTGCTCGCGATCGACCCGATCCTCGACATGGGCCGCACCGCGGTCAACGTCGCGGGCCAGGTGCTCGTGCCGACGGTCGTGGCCAAGCGTGAGGGCATCCTCGACGTCGCGCAGTACGACGGCGTGAACGTCGAGGACCTGTTCACGGACGACGAGGACGAGTCGAACGACTCGAACGAGTCCGTGGCCGCGTCCGACGTCGACCCGTCGACCGCGAACGCGTCCGACAAGCCTGCGGCCTCGGCCGCCGACGAGGAGCTGGTCGGGACGCGCTGACGCCACGTCCCCCCTCCCCGGGGGGGGGGGGGGGGGGGGGG
>NZ_JACSQQ010000014.1:0-38819 GCF_014836555.1 Oerskovia rustica | reverse complement strand
ACAACTACTCCGCACTCAGCGTTTCCCGGGAGAGGTCAGCGGTCCCGGGGCGTGAGGACCTCGAGGCGCTGGCGGTACTCGGTCTCGTCGATCTCACCGCGCGCGTAGCGCTCGCCGAGGATCGAGACGGGGTCGGTGCCGCCGCGCCACGCACCCGGTCCGCCGGGGTGGCCCCACGGTCCGCCGCGTCGCGCGCGGCGTGCGAACAGGAAGACCACCGTGGCGAACAGCGCGAACCACAGCAGCGGGAAGACGAACCACCACGGTCCGGGGCCCCAGCCCGCGCCGCCGTGGGCGAGGACGTCGGTCGTGGCGGTCGTGAGGGTGGTGAGCATGGGGGCCTCCTGGGCGGGCTGGTGACGGGCGGTCGCCGCGTCCGGCCGCGGGTGCGGCCTCGTCCCCAGGCTTCCGCGCCGGGCCGTGCCGCGTCGTCGGCCCGGGGATGTCTACCGACTACCCCGCTGGTACCGCCCGGGCGGCGGGGACGTGCTGCTCAGTGCCCTCGTCCCCAGCCGGGGCGCACGACGCCCGCCTCGTAGGCCGTGACCACGAGCTGGGCCCGGTCGCGTGCCCGCAGCTTGGTCATGACACGCGAGACGTGCGTCTTGACCGTCGACTCCGACAGGTACAGCGCCCGCGCGATCTCCTCGTTGGACAGCCCGCCCGCGACCTCGACGAGCACCTCGTGCTCGCGCGGCGTGAGGTCGGCGAGCCCGGGCACGGGGTCGACGTCGCGCGTCGCGTCGGCCACGCGCGCGAGCAGCCGCCGCGTCACGGTCGGGGAGAGCAGGGCGTCGCCGCCCGCCGCGACGCGCACCGCGCGCACCAGGTCCTCGGGCTCGGTGTCCTTGACGAGGAACCCGCTCGCGCCGCCGCGGATCGCCTCGGTCACGTACTCGTCGAGCTCGAACGTCGTCACCATCACGACGTGCACGCCCGACGCCGCCGGGTCCGCCACGATGAGCCGGGTCGCCTCGAGCCCGTCGAGGCCGGGCATGCGGACGTCCATGAGCACGACGTCGGGCAGCAGGTCGAGCGCGAGCCGCACGGCGTCGTCGCCCGTCGCGGCCTCGCCGACGACCTCGAGGTCCGGCTCGGAGTCGATCAGGGCGCGGAAGCCGCCGCGCACGAGGCTCTGGTCGTCGGCCAGCACGACGCGGATCATGGGCGCTCCTGGTGCGGGGTCGGTGGGGCGTCGGTCGTCGAAGGTGGGCGGGTCGTCGCGTCGTCGGGCGGTCCGTCCGCCGGCGTGGGTGCGTCGGAGGCCTCCTGCCCGACGGCGCCGCGCGCCTCCCACGGGATCCTCGCCTCCACGACGAACCCGCCCTGGGGCAGGGGGCCGGCCGTGAGCGTCCCGCCCGCGTCGGTCACGCGCTCGCGCATGCCCCGCAGGCCGTACCCCTCGGGAACCCTGTCCTGGTCCGTACGCGGCCACGTGGCGTCCGCGGCCCGGCCCGGGACGGGTGCTCCGTCGTCGGACACCGTGACGACCAGGGTGCGGGGCAGGGCAGTGCCGGTGACCCGGACCTCGACGACCGCGCGCGTCGCGCCGGTCGCGTGCCGCTGCACGTTCGTGAGCGACTCCTGGACCACGCGGAAGACGATCCCTGCGAGGTGTGGCGAGGCGTCGTGCGCGCAGTCCTCGACCGTGAGGTCGACCGTGACGCCCGGCACCTGCCCGACCAGCCGGGGGAGCGACCCGAGGTCCCACGAGGGCGAGCGGGGCGCCTCGCCGCCCTCAGCACGGACGATGCCGAGCACCGCGCGGACCTCGTCGAGCGACTCGCGGCTCGTGGCCCGGATCGCCGTGAGGGCCGCGCGCGCCTGCTCGGGGTCGCGGTCCAGCAGGTGCAGCCCGACGCCCGCCTGCACGGTGATCGCGGACAGCGAGTGCGCGAGGACGTCGTGCAGCTCGCGGGCGATGCGCAGGCGTTCGGCCGTCACGGCATTCACCTCGTGCTCGTGGCGGGCCGCGCGCAGGGCCGCCATGCGTGCGACCCGGCCCCGCACGCCGCCCGCCGCGACGAGAGCGACGACCGTCCAGGCCAGCCCCCCGAGCAGAGCGACCGAGGGCGGCCCGCCCCGGAGCGTCGCCGCGGCCGTCGTGATCGCCGCGAGCGCCACGACACCGGACCAGGCGACGGCCCGGCCGTGCGCCGCAGGACCGGCGAGCATCACGCCCGCGAGGACGGCGACCGTCGGGACGAAGACCGGCCCCCAGGGGTAGCCGAGCAGCAGGTAGACCCCCGTCGCCGCGAGGCTCAGCGAGACCGCCAGGAGGTGGCGGCGCGGGATCGTCGCGAGGACCGCGGGCGGGACCAGGAGCAGCGCGAGGGCGAGAGGGTCCAGGGGCCGTGCGTCGGGCTGGCCGTGCGCCGCGCCCAGCGTGCCCACCACCGCGACCAGGGCCGTGACGATCGCGAGGAACAGGCGTGGTCGGCGGTGGTCGAACGGGCCGGAGAGGTCGGACGGGTCGTCGGTCTGGCTGGCGCCGTCACGGTCACCCTCGCCGCCGGACCACGACCAGGGGCCGTGCGGCCGTGCGCGGTGCCACGGCGGACCCCACGGAGCCTCCGGGGTCCCCGCGGACCTCGCGTCGCCGACCATGCGGCCACGCTACGCCGGAGGGCGCACGCCCGCGTCCTGCCGTGGTGCCGGCGGGGACGGTACGGGGGTGCCGGTCACCGGCACCGCCGCAGCTCCCGCAGCCGCCGCGGCCGCCGGGGGCGTCCCGGCTCGTGGGGCTACCGCCCGGCTGGTGACCCCTCGGCGTCGAGCCTGGCCACGAGCCGAGGACCCGCGACCTCGCGGTACGACATGTCGAGCAGCTCCGCGACCTCCTGCCAGTCGACCGGGGCGGCGTCGAGGTCGAGGCCGAGCCAGCCCGCCGGCCCGTAGTACGCGGGTACGTAGAACCGAGGGTCCTGCGACAGGGCCGCGTGCTCCGCGGGGTCGACCTTCACGAGCACCGAGCGCGGGTACTGCCGGACCGGCGCCGAGGGAGTGGCCTTCGTCATGCCGCTGAAGACCGCGAAGATCAACCGAGCGCGGAACGTCACGCGCCCGTGCGACACGCGCTCCTCGGCGCCGGGGAACGCGAGCGCGAGGCGACGCACCTCGACGAGGTGAGCGGCGTCGTCGGGCACTGCGGGGCGGGGCGGCATGACACCCAGCGAACCACGCCCCGCCCACGCCCGTCCCGGGCGCCCCCGGGAGACGCCGTCAGACCTCGAGGACGACCTTGCCGCGCACGTGGCCACCCGCGACCTGCTCGACGGCCCGCGCCGCCTCGGCCAGCGGGAAGCGCGCCGAGATCTCCGACGAGAGCAGCCCGGCCTCCGCGAGGGCGAGGACCTCCGCGAGCGCACCCTTCTGCGACACCTTGGACGTGATGCCCGCGGCGAGCGACTCCTGCGACTCGACCAGGGTCACGGCGCGCGGCTTCCCGTCACGCTCCAGGCCGTCGGCGCCCAGCAGCTCGACCGTCTGGGCGACGGTCTCCGGGGAGCCGACCGTGTCGACGACCGCGGTCACGTCCGCGAGACCGGGTAGCGCGCGGACCGCGTCCACGAGGCCCGTGCCGTACGCGACGGGCGTCGCGCCGAGGCCCTGCACGTAGTCGTGGTTGCGCTCGGACGCCGTGCCGACGACGCGCGCGCCGAGCGCCTTCGCGATCTGCACCGCGGCCGAGCCCACCCCGCCTGACGCGCCGTGGACCAGGACGACGTCCTTGTCCCCGACGCCCGCCTGGATCAGCGCCGAGAACGCGGCGGACGCCGCGACCGGCAGCACCGCGGCCTGCTCGAACGGCACGTTCGCGGGCTTGACCCGCGCCTTCGTCGCCTTGACGACCGACCTCTCGCGCTGCGCGCCCGTGCCGCTCCACACGACCTCGTCGCCCGCCGCGAAGCCCTCGACGCCCTCGCCGACCGACTCGACGACGCCCGCCGCCTCGAACCCGAGCACCTGCGGGAGCTCGTCGCTGCCGCCGAACTCCCCGGCGAGCTTCTTGACGTCCGCCGGGTTGACCCCGACCACGCGGTTCGCGACGACGAGCTCGCCCTCACCGGGGGCCGGCACGGGCTCGTCGCCGACGCGCAGGACGTCGACCCCGCCGTGGCGGTCGTAGAAGATCGCGGTGCTCATGGGTCTACCTCTTCGAGATGCGGGGGCGCTGGGGGGAAACTGTGCGGTTCGCGCGAAGCCGCCTTTCACTCTTCCATCCCGGACCGAGTCCTGTCATGCGCGTTGCCGGACCGTGACCTCGGCCGTGACCTGCGGATTCAGGTGCCGGGCAGGGGGCCGCCGGCGGCGGGTGCAGCCCGTCCGGAAGGCCTGCGGCCGAGGTCCGGGGACGGCGAGGACGACTGCCCGCGGGCCGCCGCGAGGACCACGGCGTCCGCACAACCACGCGCGAAACCGTCGATCCGACGGCGGGCGTCGTGGCCCAGGAGCCACGAGCCGACACGCTCGGCCACGGGTGCGAGCCACCCGGGGCGACACGTGAAGCCGTAGCGCCACACCGCCCTGGTCGCGGCCTGGTGGGGGTGTCCGACGTCACGGCCGGGTGCGGGCGCGAACCGCCAGCCACCCGCCATGCTCGCGAAGAACCACGGCCCCTCGACCATCTTCGCGGTCGCGGGGTCCACGAGGACGATCACGGACGACTCGACGACGGGCACGCGCCGATCGTCGCACGGGGGACCGACAGGCCGCGCGGTGGACGGCCGCCCGGTCGGCCGCCACGAGGACCGTCACGGGAAGCGTGGGCACGGCTCCCGCGTTGGACCTGAGGATGACCGACACCGGCGCCCCCGCCCCCGGGGAGACGAGCAGCGCGCCCGCCGCACCTCGCGAGCGCGGGGCGCGCGACGCCGTCGTGCGGGCGCGGTTGCTCGCCCTTCGCGACGAGGCCCGGGCGCGGCGCGAGGCGCTGCGCGGCGAGGTGGCCGGGATCGTCGAGGCGTCCAGGGACTCGAACGCCGACGACGAGCACGATCCTGACGGCGCGACGATCGCGTTCGAGCGCGCGCAGGTCGGGGCGCTGCAGCGTCTCGCCGAGCAGCAGTCCGCCGAGGCCGAGGCGGCGCTCGCCCGGCTCGACGCCGGGACGTACGGGACGTGCGAGACGTGCGGCGCCCCGGTCGGGGAGGCGCGTCTGGCCGCGCGCCCGACGGCCCGTCAGTGCATCGCCTGCGCGTCGACGGGCCGTGCGGCGAGATAGACCCGCAGGTCTGCCTCGCCGCGACCGGCCGAGCCGTGATGGCCTACTTGTGCGGCACGCCCGCGATGAGGCCGCCGTCGACGATGAACTCCGACCCGGTCGAGTAGCTCGACTCGTCGCTCGCGAGGAACAGCACGAGCTGCGAGACCTCCTCGGGCTCGGCCGCGCGGCCCAGGGGGATGTGGAGGTCGTCCGAGCTGATCTTCTCCGTCATGGGCGTCTTGATGAAGCCCGGGTGGACGGAGTTGACGCGCACGCCCGACGGGCCGAGGTCCAGGGCCACCGACTTCGTGAGGCCGCGCACGCCGAACTTCGACGCGACGTAGCCGTGCAGGCCCGCGCTGCCGCGCATGCCCTCGACCGACGAGATGTTGATGATCGACCCGCGCCCGGCCCTGGCCATGACGGGCGAGACGGCGTGGATCCCCAGGAACGTGCCCGTGAGGTTGATGTCGATGATCGTGCGCCACATGTCGGGCGTGAACTCGGTGATGCCGGCGGCGTTCGCGATGCCCGCGTTGTTCACGAGGACGTCGATGCGGCCGAACTTCTCGAGCGTGAACGCGACGGCCGCAGCCCAGTCCTCCTCCTTGGTGACGTCGAGGTGGACGTAGGCGGCGTTCGCGCCGAGCTCGGCGACGAGCGCCTCGCCCTTGGCGTCGTCGAGGTCCGCGACGACGACCTTCGCGCCCTCGTCGACGAGCGCCTTGGCGTGGGTCACGCCCATGCCTCCGGTTCCTCCGGTGACGATGGCGACCTTGTTGTAGACACGGCCCATGGTGGGGCCTCCTTTCGGTGTGCCCGGGGTCGGGACACCCTCGTGGGGTGCCCGACGGCGGAGCGTGCGGCGTGTGGTGCGGCTCGCCGGGGCGGGTGGTCGCGTCGGGTCAGTTCGGCGCGGTCCACCAGGGGGCGAGCGAGGTGCGGGTGATCCGGGGGAAGAAGTCCGGGTCACGGGGGGACGGGGTCGCGAGCCACGCCTCGAGGGCCCCGACGGAGCCGAGCGCGACGTAGCAGGCGTACGCGCGCGCGGCCTGCTCGACCTCGGTCTGCTCGGCGTCGCACGGCACGGGCATGAGGTGCGGCTGGTCCAGGAGGAACGTGCGCAGCGTCTCGGAGAAGTGCTCCGCGAGCAGGCGGAACAGCGGGGCGCTCAGGCCTCCTTCGAGGGCGCGCTCGTAGATCGAGGTGTGCGCGTCGACGTGGCTGACGATCGCCTGCGTGATGGTGTCGACGAGCTGCCGGGGGTCGGTGCGCGGGCGCGCGTCGGGGCCGGTCGCGGGGTCGGCGGACAGGCCGTGGGCGGCCGCGAGGAAGTCGCTGCGGATCGCGTCGAGCTCTGTGCGCAGGATCGTCGTGAGGAGGTCGGCGGGGTTGCTCGCGTAGTCGTAGAACGTGGCGCGGTTGATCCCGGCGTGGGCGGAGACCTGCGAGACCGTGAGCTCGTCGATGTCCTGCTCGGCGGCGAGCTCGAGGACTGCGGTGCGCAGGGCTGCGGTGGTGCGTTCGGTGCGGGGGTCCATGTCGCCTCCTTCGGGCCTGGTGGCTGGTGCCGGGCGGTGGTGCCGGCGGGTGTGCGGCCGTTCGTCGGGCGACGGAACGTGCTGACACTTTGACGGTACGCCCGTGCCATAAGTTTGGCAACACGTGTCGCCTAGGTGCGACAAGGCCTCCCCGCGACGGGCCGTGCCGTCTCTGCCATGCTCGATGTGAACCGCTCGACGACAGCCTGTGCACTCGGCAGGCCTCGCCCGCCACAGCCTGGCGGAGCCATCTGCGCACCGTGGCGCACCCGGTCAAGCAGCTCGGAGGTCGCTCGATGGCGGCTACGGACAGGGCCCGGCGCGCGCAACCACGCTCGGACCGGAGCAGCGGTCCGACGAGCCGTCGCCCGACGACGGGAACGAACCTGACCGCCTGAGGCGCCGCCGCGCACCTCGCCACGACGCGACCGCTCGACAGCGTGCTGCCCACGTGGGCCGGCCCGAGGGACGTTCGAGAAGAGGAGAGACCATGTCTGGATCCAACCGAGGCGCCGAGTCCGAGGAGCGTGACGTCGTCGCGCTCAACCCGCTCTTCGCCCGTCCGGGAGAAGCGACCGAGCTGCCCCGCAACGTGCTCCCTGCGGGGGAGTCCCTCCCGGAGACCGCGTACCAGATCGTCCACGACGAGGCGATGCTCGACGGCAACGCCCGCCTGAACCTTGCGACGTTCGTCGGGACGTGGATGGACCCGTACGCGCAGCGGCTGTACGAGGAGACGGCCGACAAGAACATGATCGACAAGGACGAGTACCCGGCGACGGCCGCGATCGAGACGCGCTGCTGGAAGATGCTGGGCGCCCTGTGGAACGCCCCGGACCCGGAGAACACGATCGGGACGTCGACCATCGGCTCCTCGGAGGCCGCGATGCTCGGCGGGCTCGCGCTCAAGCGGCGCTGGCAGCACGCGCGCCGCGCGGCCGGGAAGCCCACGGACCGGCCCAACCTGGTCCTGTCGAGCGCGGTGCAGGTGTGCTGGGAGAAGTTCTGCAACTACTGGGACGTCGAGGCGCGCTACGTCCCCATCTCGCTCGAGCACAAGGTGCTCGACGGGTTCGAGCTCGAGAAGTACGTGGACGAGAACACGATCGGCGTCGTGGCGATCCTCGGGGTCACGTACACCGGGATGTACGAGCCCGTCACGGAGATCGCCGCCGCCCTGGACCGCATCCAGGCCTCGACGGGGCTCGACGTCCCCATCCACGTGGACGGGGCCTCGGGGGCCATGATCGCTCCGTTCATCCAGCCCGAGCTCGAGTGGGACTTCCGGGTCCCGCGGGTCGTGTCGATCAACACGTCGGGGCACAAGTACGGGCTCGTCTACCCCGGGCTCGGGTGGGTCGTGTGGCGGGACGTCGCCTCGCTGCCCGAGGACCTGGTCTTCCGCGTCAGCTACCTGGGTGGCGACATGCCCACGTTCGCCCTCAACTTCTCGCGGCCGGGAGCACAGGTGCTGCTCCAGTACTACCTGTTCCTGCGACTCGGGTTCGACGGCTACCGCAAGGTGCAGCAGGCCTCGCAGGACGTCGCACTCTACCTCTCGGGCGAGATCGCGAAGATGCCGCAGTTCGACCTGTGGAACGACGGGAGCGACATCCCCGTCTTCGCGTGGAGCATCGCGCAGGGGCACGGCAGGTACTGGAACCTCTACCACCTGTCCGACCGCCTGCGGCTCAAGGGCTGGCTGGTCCCCGCGTACCCGATGCCCGCGGACCTCGAGACCCTGACGGTCCAGCGCATCGTGGTGCGCAACGGGCTCAGCATGGACCTCGCGCACAGCCTGATCGACGACCTGCGCACCGAGGTCGACTACCTCGAGGCGCTCTCGGGACCCATGCCCGTCGAGGGACAGCACCCGGGCTTCCACCACTGAGGGGGACACCATGGACACGAACCAGCCGGGCGGCAGCGCCCGAGCGACGGAACCGGTCGGCGGCCCCTTCGTCCGGGCCGACGGAACCCACGCACCGACGGCCGAGCACGTCGCGCCCCACCCGTACGGGAAGGACCCGCAGCACACCGGGCCGGCCATCGGCGCCCCCGCAGCGACGCCGACCGCGTTCCTCTCGGTCTTCCAGCTCGCGATGCTCACGGTCGTCACCGTGGCGTCGTTGCGCTCGCTGCCCGCCATGGGCGCCTACGGCCTGGGCTCGATCACCCTGTTCGTCGTCCCGGCGATCCTGTTCCTCGTGCCGACGGCCCTCGTCGCCGCGGAGCTGGCGACCGGCTGGAAGGGCGGTGTGTTCACCTGGGTGCGCGAGGCGTTCGGCAACCGGATGGGCTTCACGGCCATCTGGCTCCAGTGGATCCAGAACGTCGTCTGGTACCCGACGCAGATCGCCTTCATCGCGGCGAGCCTGTCGTTCGTGATCGGGAACCAGGGGCTCGCGAGCAACGGCCTGTACACCGCGGTCGTGATCCTCGTCCTCTACTGGGGCTCGACGCTCATCACGCTCAAGGGCGGCAACCTCTTCGCCAAGGTGGGGTCGTGGAGCGGCATCCTGGGGACGCTGTTCCCCGCCGTGCTGCTGATCGTGCTCGGTGCGGTCTGGCTCGCGACCGGTGAGAAGTCGCAGACCCCCCTGGAGGTGTCCGCCGTCGTCCCGCCGTGGACGGGCATCGCGTCGATCGTCCTCGTGGTGTCCAACGTCCTCGCGTACGCCGGGATGGAGGTCAACGCGGTCCACGCGAACGACATGAAGAACCCGGGGAAGGGGTTCCCCAAGTCGATCGCCGTCGCGACGCTCCTCATCCTCGTGGTCTTCATCCTGCCCACGATCGCGATGGCGGTCGCGGTGCCCAAGAAGGACCTGGGGCTGACCAACGGCATCAACCTCGCGTTCCAGGTGTTCTTCGACAAGTGGGACATGCCGTGGGCGGTCACCGCGATCTCGGCGCTCATCGCGCTGGGAGCGTTCGCGTCCGTCGTCACGTGGATCGCCGGCCCGTCGCGAGGCCTGCTGGCCGCGGCCCGGACGGGCCTCCTGCCCCCGGCCCTCCAGAAGCGCAACGCGGCGGGGGTGCAGGTGGGGATCCTCGGGGTCCAGGGGATCGTGGTGTCGGTCCTGGCGCTGCTGTTCCTCGTCATCCCGAACATCAACACGGCGTTCATCGCGCTCATCGACATGGCCGCCGCGCTCTACCTGGTCATGTACATGATGATGTTCGCCGCGGCGATCAGGCTCCGGCGCTCCCAGCCCGACGTGGTGCGGACCTACCGCACCCCCGCGATGAGGCTCGTCGCTGGGGTCGGTTTCGTCGCGTGCGCCGCGGCCTTCGCGCTCGCGTTCGTCCCGCCCGAGGGGTTCACGGGCGTGCCGCCGGCCGCCTACCCGTTCGTGGTGGCCGCGGTCGTGATCGTCCTCGGGGGACCGCCGCTCATCTTCTACGCCATGCGCAAGCCGACGTGGGACCAGCGGACCGCGGCCGAGCAGGAGACGGCCGAGGGGGTCCTGGTGAACCCGCCGGCCGGGGTCGGCACGCAGGGGAGCGGGGCCGCGGGCCCAGCCCCGGGTGGTCCGCCTCAGGGCGCACCGCGCTGAGGAGCCCGTGCCCGACGGCGGCGCGCGTCGTCGTCGGGCAGGCGGCGGTCTGACGCGGTGTGGCTCGGCGCGGCTCGCGCGGCGCGGCGTGCGCCGAGTGTGCAGTTAGGGTGGTGCCGGCTGGCGGGGGCCGGCCCGCACCGCACACTCGACGTCCGGTCCGGCTGGCCCGGCTGGCCCGGGGTCCGGTCCGGTGGTCGGCTCAGTCCGTGAAGCGCTCCCCGCGCTCCACGACGGTGCCCGCGCCGCGCCCGCCGGCCGCCGCACGGTCCCACGTGTAGACCTCGGTGCCGGTCACGAACACGTTCTCGGCGCGCGAGGTCACGTCGAGCGGGTCGCCCGACCAGATCACGACGTCGCCGTCGAGCCCCGGGCGCAGCGACCCGATGCGGTCGTCGAGCCCCAGGAACGCGGCCGGGTTCGTCGTGAGCGCCTGGATCGCGACGTCGCGGTCCAGACCCTCCTTCACGGCGAGCGACGCCTGGTGGACCAGGAAGTTGATGGGCACCACGGGGTGGTCGGTCGTGATCGCGACGCGCACCCCGGCGCGGGCGAGCGCCCCGAGGTTGGCGATGTCGCGGTTGCGGAGCTCGATCTTGGACCGCGAGGTGATCAGGGGGCCGAAGATGACCGGCACGTCGCGCTCGGCCAGGACGTCGGCGACCGCGGCGCCGTCGGTCCCGTGGTTGATGACGAGCTTGTAGCCGAACTCGTCCGCGAGGCGCAGCGCGGTCGCGATGTCGTCGGCGCGGTGCGTGTGCTGGTCCCAGTAGAGCTCGCCCGCGAGCACGCGCCCCAGGGTCTCCTTGGCGAGGTCGCGGTCGAACGGCTCGCCCTTGGCCTCGGCCGCGTCGCGCTTGGCGACGTAGCTCTGCGCGTCGACGAACGCCTTGCGGATCACGTTGGCGACGCCCAGGCGCGTGGACGGGAGCTTCTTCTGGTCGCCGTAGACGCGCTTGGGGTTCTCGCCCAGCGCCGACTTCACGGACACGGCCTCGCGGATGACCTGCTCGTCGACGGTCCGGCCGCCCCAGGTCTTGATCGCGACGGTCTGCCCGCCGATCGGGTTGCCCGAGCCGGGCTTGATGACGGCCGAGGTCACGCCGCCCACGAGCGCGTCGCGGAAGCCCTCGTCCTCGATGTTGATGGCGTCGAGCGCGCGCAGGGCGGCGCCGTTGGGGTCGGTCATCTCGTTGGTGTCGTTGCCGGCCCAGCCCTCGGCCTCCTCCATGACGCCCATGTGGCCGTGCGACTCGACGAAGCCGGGCAGGACCCAGCGGCCCCCGGCGTCGAGCGTGCGGACGCCGTCGGGCACGACGACGTCCTGGCCGACGGCCGTGATGACGCCGTCCTCGACGAGGACGGTCGCGTTCTCCAGGGGTGCGGAGGCGACGGGGACGACGTAGCCGTTCGTGATGGCGATGCTGTTGCGTGTGGTCATGCGCTCTATCCTCTCCCCGACCGGGCGAGCCTCGTGCTCGGGGACGCGCCGTGGGCACTCCGGAAGCCGGATCCGACGCCGCGTCATGTCCCGCTAGGGTGGTCCCGTGCTCACCCAGGTCGCCGGTCCGTTGCGCGTCGCGCGCGCCGGTCTCGTCGCGACCCTGGTGCTGGCCCTCGCGGCGCTCGCGCACCGCGTCGGCGGTGGCACGCTCCCGCACCCGCTGATCCTGCTCGCCCTGGCCTCGTTCACGATGGCCGGCGCGACGTTCGCGGCCCGCTTCCGCCTCACGTTCGGTCGGCTGGTCGCGATCCTCGGCACGGGCCAGGTCGCGCTGCACTACGGCCTGGGCTTCTCCGCACCCGCGTCGTGCGCACCGGTCGGCGGGGGCCACGCGGGCCATGCGGTGGCGGGCACGCTCGCGACCTGCGCGGCGAGCACCCCCGTGCCCGACGGCGTCGCGCACCTTCCGCACGAGACCCCCGCGGGAGCGTGGATGGTCCTGGCCCACGTGGTCGCGACCCTGGTCGTGGCCCTGGTCGTCGCGCACGGCGAGCGTGCGCTCGGCCTCCTGCTGACGTGGCTCGCACCCCGGCGGGCGCTCGCGGACCTCCTGCCCGCGCTGCCGGTCGGGCACCGGCCCCTCGCTCCGGCCGCAGCGCCGTCCCGCACGGCGACGGTCCACCTGCGGACCCCGACGACGCGCGGACCACCGCTGCTCGCCCGGCCCGTCGCCCTTCCTTCCTGACCCCGTCCGCGCTCGCGCGCGGACCATCGACGAGGCCGGCCGTCCCCCGGGTACCCCCTGCGCGAGCTCGTGCCGCGCCTCATCGAGAGCGTCTTCCATGTCTTTCCAGACCGACCAGTCCCACCACTCCCACCCGTCGACCCTGTCCACGGTCGCCGACCGTCGCGGGCGAGCGGTCGCCCTCGCGCACGCCGCGCCCCGCACCGGCCCGGCCCGCCTCCTGGTCGCGGTCCTCGCGGCCCTCGCGACGCTGGCAGCGACCCTGCTGCTCGGCATCGGCGGCGCCGCCCCGGCCCAGGCGCACGACCGCATCGTCAGCACCGACCCGGCAGACGGCGCGCAGCTCGACGCCGCGCCCGCCGCACTGACCATGACGTTCAGCACCGAGCCGCTCGCGGTCGAGCCGCAGGTCGTCGTGACCGACGCGGCCGGGACCGTGGTGGCGCAGGGCAGCCCCACGATCGAGGGGACGTCCGCGACCTTCCCGTGGCCTGCCGAGCTGACCGGTGACACGTACACGATCGCGTGGCGCGTCGTCTCCTCGGACGGCCACCCCATCGAGGGCACGTTCTCGTTCGCGGTCGCGGCGGCTCCCGAGCCGGCCGCGCCCGTGGCGACCGACGAGCCCGCCGTCGTGACGCCGTCGGCCACCGAGGACACGACCGAGGCGACCACGGCGGCAGCGTCCGACGCGACCGACGACGAGGCGCGCTCGATCGTGCCGCTGCTCGTCGGGCTCGCGGTGCTCGCGGCCGCTGCCGTGGTCGTCGCCGTGCTGATCGTCCGTCGCCGCCAGCAGCAGCAGGACTGACCCCTCCCCACCTCCTTCCCGGCGACGTCGTCGCCCGGGCGTTCCCGCGACCTCGCGGTGCCCCTGGTCCTGCCCTGGACCAGGGGCACCGTGGCGCGGGCTGCCCTCGCGCGCCCCGACGCCGGGTCACGAACCGAAGGACCCACCATGTCTGCACGCACCACCCGCCGCGCGCCCCTGCTCGGCGTGACCGTCACGCTCGCCCTCCTCGCGGTCGCGGGCTGCTCCGGCACCCCGTCCGGCACCCCGTCCGGCACGGCCTCGTCGGGCTCGTCCTCCGGCGCCTCGTCGAGCGCCGCGGCCGACCACCTGACCGCGACCGACCCCTGGATCAAGGCGGCCGAGTCCGGCATGACCGCGGCGTTCGCCGTCCTGCACAACGACGGCGACCAGGACGTCACGGTCGTCGGCGCCACGTCCGACCTGTCTCCCGTCGAGCTTCACGAGATGGCGACCGACGACTCGGGCGCCATGGTCATGCGCCAGAAGGAGGGCGGGCTGACCATCCCTGCGGGCGGCGAGCACGCGCTCGAGCCCGGCGGCGACCACCTCATGCTCATGGAGCTGTCCGCGCCGGTCCAGGCCGGGGCCGAGTACGACGTCACGCTCGAGCTGAGCGACGGCTCCACGCTCGTCGTCACGGCTCCCGCGCGCACGTTCGCGGGCGCCAAGGAGAGCTACGACGACGGTCACGGCGAGGGCCACGACATGAGCCACGATGGCTGACGTCGGCCCGACCGCCCAGGCCAGGGTCTCGCGCCGCGCGTTCCTGGTCGGCGGGGCCGCCGCCGGGGCGGTCGCGGTCGCCGGTGCGGGAGGTGCGTGGGCCGGGAGGGCCACGTCCCCCGGGACGGGAGCGGCGCCGTCGGGCACGGGGGAGACCTCGCTCCACGGCGACCTGCGCGTGCCCTTCCACGGCCCGCGGCAGGCGGGCGTCGAGACGCCTCCCCAGGCGTACCTGACGCTCGTCGCGCTGACCCTCGCGCCCGGTGCGGACCGGGACGCGCTGGTGCGGCTCATGCGGATCTGGACCGACGACGTCGCCCGCCTCACGCAGGGACGTCCCGGTCTGACCGACACCGAGCCCGAGCTCGCCGAGGTGCCCGCGCGCCTCACCGTCACGGTCGGCTACGGGCCCGCGGTCTTCACCGCTGCGGGGCTCGACGACCGGCGTCCGTCGTGGCTCCGGCCCCTGCCACCGTTCGGCGTGGACCGGCTCGAGGACCGCTGGAACGACGGCGACCTGGTGCTCCAGGTCTGCGCCGACGACGAGGTGACGGTCTCGCACGCGGTCCGGATGCTGCTCCGCGAGGCGCGCGACTTCGCGTCCGTGCGGTGGCTGCAGAAGGGCTTCCGGCGGTCGGTCGGGAGCGAGCCTGCGGGGCGGACCATGCGCAACCTCATGGGGCAGGTCGACGGGACGCGGAACGTGGACCCCGTCGCGGACGCCCCGCTCGTGTGGTCGGACGGCACGGACGGGTGGCTCGCGGGCGGCACGTCGATGGTCGTGCGGCGCATCCGCATGGAGCTCGACACGTGGGACGAGGTCGACCGTTCCACGCGCGAGGCCGTCATGGGGCGCCGCCTCGTGGACGGTGCGCCGCTCACGGGCGACACGGAGCACGACGAGCCGGACCTCGACGCGGTCGGGCCGCACGGGCTGACCGTGATCGGGCCGGCTGCGCACGTCCGGCGGGCCCGGACCGACGACCAGGCCGAGCGGTTCCTCCGCCGCGCGTACAGCTACGACGTCGCTCCCGACGTCGCTGCCGACCCGTCCGTGCTCAGCAGCTCGGGCCTGGTGTTCGTGACGTTCCAGGCCGACGTCGACCGGCAGTTCGTACCGGTCCAGCGACGGCTCGACGAGGTGGACCTGCTCAACGAGTGGACGACGCCGATCGGGTCGGCGGTGTTCGCGGTGCCGCCTGGCTGTGCCGAGGGCGAGTTCCTGGGGCAGGCGCTCCTGGGCTGAGGACCGACCGGGGACGGCCCGTACGGGGTGCTGCGGCGCTCCGGGCGGGCCGTCCCGCTGCGGTGGGTGGCACCCGATGTCAGAATGTGACGGGGGTCACGTCGACGGTCTGTATCAAACGAGCGCCACCCTCCTCTGCTCAGGTGAACGCTCGGTCGTCGATGGGGGTCGTGACGGGCGTGAGGGTCGGAGGCGGCCCGTGGCGTGAGCCCTGCAGGGGGGCGCTCACGCGACGGGCCGCCTCCGGCGCGTCCGGGGTCGTGGCATGCCGCGCTCAGCGCGGCGGCGCCGTGCTGAGGCGCACCGCGAGCTCTGGCAGCACGACCTCGGGCTCGTGCACGGTCGTCGGGTCCGCGATGAGCGCGATCACGTGCTCGACCGCGAGGCGGCCGGTCAGGTGGAACGGCTGGCGGACCGTGGTGAGCGGTGGTGAGCAGTACTCCGCGAGCGCGATGTCGTCCATGCCCACGACCGAGACGTCCTCGGGGACGCGCCGCCCCCTCTCGGTGAGTCCCCGGATCAGCCCGAACGCCATCTCGTCGCTCGCGACGAACACCGCGGTGACCTCGGGCAGGCGACCCAGGACCAGGCCGTTGCGGTAGCCGGACTCGGGGCTCCAGTCGCCGTAGAGCACGGGCGGCTCGGTGCGTCCTGCGTCGTGCAGGGCGGCCTGCCACCCGGCGGTACGGCCGTTGGCGTCGTTCCACGAGGCGGGGCCGGCGAGGTGCCACACGGTCTCGTGGCCCAGCTCCAGGAGGTGCTCGGTCGCGACGCGTCCCGCGGCGACCTGGTCGACCGCGACGACCTCGGTCGCCGACGACTGCATGCCGTCCACGACGACGGTCGGGGTGCCGTGGATGAGGTCGCCGAGCGACTCGTCGTCGCGCACGGGGACCGCGATGACGAGCCCGTCGACGCCCTGGTCGAGGAGGCGGTCGACGGCCTGGGCGATCGAGGCGGGGGAGAGCGAGGCGGTGCTCGCGGTGCTCACGAAGTAGCCGCCGTCGCGGGCCGCGCGCTGCATGCCGAGCATCATGGCGCTGCCCGAGTAGAAGTCGGTCTCGTGCGTGATGACGCCGATGGTCTTGCTGCGCCCGGTCACGAGCGCGCGGGCGAGGCTGTTGCGGCGGTACCCGGTCTGCTCGACGGCGGCACGCACCCGGTTGCGGGTGGTCTCGTTGACGTTGGGGTGCCCCGACAGGACGCGGGAGACGGTCTGGGCGGAGACGCCGGCGACGCGGGCGACGTCGGCCATCGCGGGGCCGCGGCCCCGGGCGGGAACGGCCGTGGTCTTCCCCTGCGCCGGCTCCGTCCGTGCGGGCGGTGACGGTCGTTCCACGTGCTCTCCTTCGGGCGGTGAGGGCCCGGCGTGGAGCGTCGGGCACCTCGGTGTGCGGGGCCGCGGGTGTGCACCGCAGCGTAGTGGACGCCAACAGCGGGAGCCTGCCAGGCCCACGTCGTCGTCACCCTTCTGTTATCAGTGTTGACCATAACAGCCAGAACATGCAGCCGAAAGTGACGGGTTTGCGCAAGTCGCGGCACGCCTTGGTGAGTGGGTTGTGATCCATATCAACGTGTGCCAGAGTGTGCTCCACGCAGACCGCGGCGCCGTCGCCGCTCCATCCTCAGCACAGTGTGGTCAGAAGGAGAGTCATGAAGTCATCGATCGTCAAGGCAGTCGGGGTCGCGTCGATCCTCACCCTCGCTGCGGGCGGCCTGACCGCCTGCTCGTCGGACACGACGTCCGGTGGCTCGGCAGGCGGCGACGGCAAGGTCAAGGAGATCGAGGTCTGGACGTGGGCCGCGGGCTACGACGAGTCGGCGAAGATCTTCAACGACACGCACGACGACATCAAGATCAAGTACACGCAGATCGAGCCCGGCAACAAGGGCGGCTACGACAAGATCCGCAACTCGATCACCGCGGGCAACGCCCCGTGCATCGCCCAGGTCGGCTTCGAGACGCTCCCCAGCTTCGTCGCCGAGGGCAACGTCGTGGACGTCACCGAGTCCGCCGGGAAGGACAAGGACCTCTACGCCCCCGCGGGCTGGGCCGGCGTCAACGTGGGCGGCAAGACCTACGGCGCCCCGCAGGACCAGGGCCCCATGGTGCTCTTCTACAACAAGACCGTGTTCGAGGCGAACGGCGTCGCCGTCCCCACCACGTGGGCCGAGTACCAGGCCGCGGGCGAGAAGCTCAAGGCCGCGGGCATCAAGCTGACCGGCACGTACGAGGACTACGACTACTCGGGCTTCGCCTGGCAGGCCGGTGCACCCTGGTACGAGATCAAGGACGGCGCCTGGTCCATCACGCCCGACTCCCCGGCCAACCTCGAGGTCGCCGACTACTGGCAGGGCCTCATCGACGCCGACGTGATCGGCGCGGGCATCTGGAGCGACGACTGGGCCGCAGGCCTCGGCGACGGCTCGATCGCCACGATCGTGGGCGCCGCCTGGTTCGCGGGCATCCTCAAGGACTCCGCCGCGGCCTCGTCCGGCGACTGGGCCGTGGCCGAGCTCCCGCAGTGGAAGGCGGGCGACGCCAGGACCGGCAACGTGGGCGGCAGCCTCTCCGCGGTCCTCAAGGGCTGCGACGACCCCGAGGCGGCCTGGACGGTCGCCAACTGGATCAGCACCGACCCCGCGTCGGTCGACGAGCTCGTCAAGGGCGGCGGCGTCTACCCGGCCTCGGTCGCGGGCCTCGAGTCCGAGCTCCTCGCCACGGGCGACGACTACTTCGGCGGCCAGGTCATCAGCGACGTGTTCAAGACCGCGTCCGGCCAGGTCAACGAGGACTGGGCCTGGGGCCCCGGCGTCTCGACCCTCGTGGGCACGCTCGGTACGGGCATGAAGCAGGCCTACGCCAAGGAGGGCGGCGCGACCGTCGCGACCGCGCTCACCGGCGCCCGCGAGGCCACGGTCTCCGAGCTCAAGCAGCAGGGCATCGCCGTCAACGAGTGACCTGACGGTCCCCGCACCACCCGCGCGGTCCCGCCGCGCACGAGCAGCACAAGGCCCGACGACGCCACGCACCTCCGAGCACCGGTGCACCTGGGCACGTGACGTCGTCGGGCACCACGACGCATCCCCCTGAGGAACCCACCATGACCACGAGCCTGACGTCGGCGGCACCGCCGCCGGTCGAGACGAAGCGAGCGGCGACCACGCCGCCCAAGCGACCGCGCAGCCGGACCAGCCGGTACGCGATCTGGTTCGTCGGTCCGTTCGTGGTGCTGTTCGTCGGGATGTACGTCGCGCCCATCCTGTTCGCGATCTACAAGAGCATGTTCCGCATCCAGCGGGACGCGCTCGGGCTGGGCGGGACGCAGGAGATCTTCGACCCCCTGTTCAACTACGCGTACGCGCTGGGCGACTCGACGTTCATCGAGTCGATCGGCCGCGTGCTCCTGTTCGGCGTCGTGCAGGTGCCCGTCATGCTGGGCCTCGCGCTCGGGATCGCGCTCCTCATCGACTCGGCCTCGGCGCGGGCCAAGGGCTTCTTCCGCCTCTCGAGCTTCGCGCCCTACGCGGTGCCGACCGTGGTCTCGGCGCTCATGTGGTCGTTCCTCTACTCGCCGACGAACAACCCGTTCAACCAGCTCCTCGGACTGTTCGGGCTCGACATCAACTTCCTCAGCCAGGACTTCGCCCTGTGGGCCGTCGCGAACGTCGTGACGTGGGGCTGGACCGGCTACAACATGATCATCATCTACGCCGCGCTCCAGGGGGTCCCGGGCGAGGTGCTCGAGGCCGCCAAGCTCGACGGCGCCTCGCCGTGGCGCACCGCGTGGAGCATCAAGATCCCGCTCGTGCGGCCAGCGATCCTCCTCACCACGATCTTCTCGATCATCGGCTCCGCGCAGCTCTACAACGAGCCGTTCGTGCTCAAGCAGAGCACCGGGGCGATCGACGCGAGCTACACGCCGATCATGGCCGCGCAGGCCTCGCTCCAGTCGGCCAACTACCCGTACGCCGCGGCCCAGTCGGTGCTGCTCGCGGTCGGCGTGGCCGTGCTGTCCGTCCTCTTCTTCCGTCTGACGTCCAGGAGGTCCTCGTGACCACGAGCACCGCACCCGTCCGGGCCGAGAAGACCGCGGGCAACCGCCAGCGCCGCAAGCGCACCGACGCGAAGGGGAGCCAGGGGAGCACGGGCGGCCTGCGCGGCGACTCGATCGAGACCACGGCCACGAGCCGCATCGCGGTCACCGCGGTCCTCGCGCTCACGGCCGTGTACTTCCTGTTCCCCCTGTGGTGGCTGTTCGTCGCGGCCACCAAGGACGCCGGGTACACGTTCGCCGGCAGCCCCCTGTGGTTCTCGAACTTCGACCTGTTCGGCAACATCGGCGACCTGTTCGCCTACAAGGACGGCATCTTCGCCGTCTGGATGGCGAACTCGGCGCTCTACTCGATCGTCGGCGCGGGCCTCGGGACGCTGATCGCGGTCTCGACGGGCTACGCCCTGGCGAAGTACGAGTTCCGCGGCAAGGGCGTGCTGTTCGGCGTGGTCCTCGGTGCGGTCCTCATCCCCAAGGTCCTGTTCACGCTGCCGCTGTTCCTCATGTTCTCCGCGACCGGCATCGTCAACACGTACCTCGCGGTGCTCCTGCCCAGCATCGTGAGCCCGTTCGGCGTCTACCTGGGACGCATCTTCGCCGCGAGCTCGGTGCCCGACGAGGTCATCGAGGCCGCCCGCCTCGACGGCGCGAGCGAGGGCCGCATCTTCTTCGGGGTCAGCCTCAAGATGATGGCCCCCGCGCTCGTCACGATCTTCCTCTTCCAGTTCGTCGAGATCTGGAACAACTTCCTGCTCCCCTCGCAGGTCCTCATCTCCGAGAACCTGCGGCCCGTCACGGTCGGGCTGGTGAGCTGGAACGCCCTGGTCCAGGCCGGCCAGATCGAGCGGCACATGGTCATCATCGGCGCGTTCGTGGCGGTCGTCCCGCTCATCGTCGCGTTCCTCTCCCTCCAGCGCTTCTGGCGCTCCGGACTCGCAGCGGGGGCCATCAAGTGAACCAGCAGCACCCAGCCGGCCAGGCCTCGAGCCCGGTCGGCGGACCGACCCTGCGCGCCGACGGCGCGAACCTCCTGCGGGACGGGGCTCCGCACCGCATGCTCTCGGGCTCGATCCACTACTTCCGCGTGCACCCCGACCAGTGGGAGGACCGCCTCCTGCGCCTGCGCGCCATGGGCCTCAACACTGTCGACACGTACGTCCCGTGGAACTGGCACGAGGCCGAGCGCGGCACGTTCGACTTCACCGGGTGGCGCGACGTCGAGCGGTTCGTGCGCCTCGCGGGCGACCTGGGGCTCGACGTCGTGGTGCGCCCCGGCCCGTACATCTGCGCCGAGTGGGACAACGGCGGCCTGCCGGCCTGGCTCACGGCGCTGCCCGGCGTGCGGCTGCGGTGCAGCGACGAGACGTACCTCGCGGCGGTCGCGGCCTGGTTCGACGAGCTGGTGCCGCGCCTCGCGGCGCTCCAGGCGAACCGGGGCGGACCCGTCGTGGCCGTCCAGGTCGAGAACGAGTACGGCAGCTACGGCGACGACCACGCCTACATGGCCTGGGTCCACGACGCGCTCGTGGCCCGCGGGATCGACGAGCTCCTCTTCACGGCCGACGGCCCCACCGACCTCATGCTCGACGGCGGCACGCTCCCGGGCGTCCTGGCCGCGGCCACGTTCGGCAGCCGTCCAGGGCAGGCGCTCGACAAGCTCACGGCCCGCCGCGGCGAGCAGCCGTTCGTGTGCGCCGAGTTCTGGAACGGCTGGTTCGACCACTGGGGCGACCCGCACCACGTGCGCGGCGCCGACAGTGCGGCGTCCGACGTGCGCGACCTCCTCGACCTCGGCGGGTCCGTGAGCCTGTACATGGCGCACGGCGGCACGAACTTCGGGCTGACCGCGGGGGCCAACCACGACGGGACGCGCCTCCAGCCGACCGTCACGAGCTACGACTCCGACGCCGCGGTGGCCGAGGACGGCACCGTGACGTCCAAGTTCTTCGCGCTGCGCAAGGTGCTCACCGAGTACCGGGGCGACGTCGGGGACACCCAGGACGACCGGTGGATCCAGCCCCCGGTCCGGCTCCCGGCGCGCGCCCTGCCTCCGGTGAGCACCCGCCCGCTCCTGCCCGCCCTGCGGGCGCTCGGTGCCGCGACCGCCGCTTCGTCGCCGCTGACGTTCGAGCAGCTCGGGCAGAACGCCGGGCTCGTGCTCCACACGGCCACGCCGACGCTCCCGCCCGGCAGCAGCACGCTCTCGATCCTCGGGCTGCACGACCGGGCGACGGTCTACGTCGACGGCCACGAGGTCGGCGTCCTGGAGCGCGAGACCTCGCACCGGGGGCTCACGGTCGTCGGTCGCGGGGTGCCCGTGCGGCTCGACATCCTCGTCGAGAACCTCGGCCGCATCAACTACGGGCCCCGGCTCGGCGAGCACAAGGGCATCCTCGGCGACGTCCTGGTCGAGCGGCGCATCGTGCACGGCTGGACCTCGCGGTCCCTGCCGCTCGACCTGCTGCCCGTGGACGGGCTGTGGGGGAGCGGGGCCGCAGGCGGGCCCGACGCCGACGACTCCGACAGAGCCGACGCCGTCGGGCCGCAGGGCGTGATCGCCCGGACGACGCTCGACGTCGAGGACCCTGCCGACGCCTTCCTCGCCCTGCCGGGCTGGACCAAGGGGTTCGTCTGGGTCAACGACGTGCTGCTCGGCCGCTACTGGGAGCGCGGCCCGCAGCACACCCTCTACGTCCCCGCGCCGCTGCTGCGCGCGGGGAGCAACACCGTCACGGTCCTCGAGCTGCACGAGGTCGGTTCCGACCTCGAGCTGAAGGACGAGGCCGTCCTCGGCGAGCCCGAGGAGTACGTCGAAGAGCTGTGACGCCCGTCGGTCGGGGGACGGCCGATGAACTGCTATCGAAGGAGACAGCACATGGTTCGACATTCCCCTGGCCCCCGGGCCGGTTCCCTCCCGGGCGGCGGCTCGCGCCGCGCCCGCCGGCTCGTGGCGCTCGCCACCGCGGTCGTGGTGCCGTTCGCGGCGCTGCCGGTCGCCGCCCTCCCCGCGGCGGCGACCAGCAGCACGGCCCAGCTCTCGGCCCTGGGCCTGACGGCCGAGCAGGTCGCCGCGGCGAGCGTCGAGGGCGCGGCGACGCTGCGCTCTCCTCAGCTCGACGTCCAGGTCGCCGCCGACTTCCCGCGTGTCCTCAGCTACACCGACCGCGCATCGGGAGCCTCGCTCGCGGGCAGCACCGCGACCGTGGCGAAGGTGCGCCTCAACGGCACCGACCGCACCGTCGCGGTCGAGGCCGGCGAGCCCGGTGAGACGAGCCGCGACTACCGCCTGACGTTCCCCGACCTCGCGGGCGTCAGCATCGACACGCGCCTCGAGGTCGACGGCAGCGCCGTGACGTTCCGCGTCACGGGCGTGACCGACACCGAGGCCTTCCGCGTCGGGACCATCGAGGTCCCCGGCCACGACCTGCTCTCCGTCTCGTCGGCCGACCCCTCGGCCGTCGTCGCCTCGGCCGTGATCAGCCCGGACCGCGGCAAGGTCGGCGACACGTTCACGACCGTCACGGGGCAGACCCCCGTCAACGCGAACCCGGTCGGGTCCGCGTACGCGATCGTGAGCACGAGCGCGCTGTCGGCGACGATCGTGACCAACAGCGTCTACGACGAGGCGGGCGGCAAGGCCGCCGCGGACGGCAACCGCCTGCAGCGCCAGGCGCGCGCGGCCGACGGCGGCGTGCGCGTGGGCGTCTGGAGCGGCGCCTGGACCTACCGGGCCCAGGGCTCGCCCGTCACCGAGGAGCTGCCGTACGCGACCGTCGTCGTGACGGCCGACGCCAACGCCGACGACAAGGTCGACTGGCAGGACGGCGCGATCGCGTTCCGCGCGACCGCGCCCAAGGCGCTCGGCGCCGACCAGGTCGCCGACCGCGTCGTGACCCACATCCCGTTCAACTTCGCCTCGCAGGCCACGCACCCGTTCCTGCGCACGCTCGACGACGTCAAGCGCATCTCGCTCGCGACCGACGGCCTGGGCCAGATGGCGCTGCTCAAGGGCTACGGCTCCGAGGGTCACGACTCCGCGCACCCCGACTACGGCGGCAACTACAACGAGCGCGCAGGCGGCCTCGAGGACATGAACACGCTCCTCGAGCAGGGCGGCGACTGGAACGCGGACTTCGGCGTCCACATCAACGCGACCGAGGCCTACGCCGAGGCGAACGCCTTCTCCGACGAGCTCGTCGACCCGTCGGCCAAGGGCTGGAACTGGCTCGGCCAGTCGTACTACATCGACCAGCGCCGCGACGTGAACAGCGGGGACCTGGCCGCGCGCATCGGCCAGCTCGCCGACGAGACCCGGGGCAACCTGGACCTGCTCTACGTCGACGTCTACTACAACTTCGGCTGGCAGGCCCGCGCCCTCGCGGACGCGGCCCGCGCCAACGACCTCCAGATCGCGACCGAGTGGTCCGACAAGTTCGAGGCGAGCTCGCTGTGGAGCCACTGGTCCGCGGACGAGAACTACGGAGGCGCCGCGAACAAGGGCCTGAACTCCCAGATCGTGCGCTTCATCGACAACGCCGAGAAGGACACCTGGAACCCGCACCCGCTGCTCGGCAACGCGCGGCTCGTCGAGTTCGAGGGCTGGACCGGGCAGACCGACTGGAACGCGTTCTACAAGAACATCTGGACGACCAACGTCCCGACCAAGTTCCTCCAGCACGAGGAGATCGTGCGCTGGGGCACCGACCGGATCGACTTCACGGGTGACGTCTCGGCGCGCGGGACGACCTCAGCCGACCGGCAGATCCTCGTCGGGGACGCAGTGGTCGCCACGGGCGGCACCTACCTCCTGCCGTGGAACGCGTCCGACGCCCCCGGGATCGAGGGGGAGGTCGCCGAGGGTGGCAAGCTCTACCACTACAACCCGGCCGGCGGCTCGACCACGTGGACCCTCACGGACGAGCTCTCCGGCGCCACGAGCCTGACGATGTACAAGCTCACGACGACGGGCCGCGAGAAGGTCGCGGACGTCCCGGTCACGGGCGGCAAGGTCACGGTCGAGGCGACCGCGGGCCAGCCGTACGTCCTGTACCCGCAGGGCGTCACGACGCCCTCGGCCGACGACGTCGCGTGGGGCAGCGCGAGCGGCATCGTCGACCCCGGCTTCAACGCCGCGACGCTCGACGCGTACGAGACGACCGGCACCACGGGCATCGAGACACTGTCCAACGGGCAGCGCGTCGCGACGCTCGGTGCGGGCGCGTCGTCGCTGAGCCAGCAGCTCGGCGAGCTCTCGACGGGCACCTACGCCGTGAGCGCTTGGGTCGAGGTCCAGCCCGGGACGTCCCGCACGACGACCCTGTCCGTCTCGGGCGAGGGCGTCGCGCAGACCGCGAGCACCGTCGTCGAGCGCTCGACCGCGAAGAACCTCGTCGCGGCCGACGAGAAGAACAACCGCTACTACCAGCGCGTCCAGGTGCTCGTCGACGTCGCGGGCCCGGCCCGCCCGACGCTGACGGTCTCCGCCTCGGCGGGCGACGCCGTCGTGCGGGTGGACGACCTGCGGGTCGTGAGCGCCACGCGCTCGGTGGCCCCGGCCGTCGAGGGCGAAGCGGTCGTCGCGTTCGACGACTTCGAGAACGTGACCCAGGGCTGGGGACCGTTCGTCAAGGGCGACGCGGGCGGCGTGACCGACCCGCGCACGCACATCGCCAAGCGCAACGCCCCGTACACGCAGGCCGGCTGGAACGGGAAGCTCGTCGACGACGCGCTGTCCGGCGACTGGTCGCTCAAGGCGCACGAGGAGAACAAGGGTCTCGTCTACCGCACCGTGCCCAGCACGGTGAGGCTCGAGGCCGGCCGCCAGTACCGCGTGAGCTTCGACTACCAGTCGGGCAACGGCGGCGAGTACCAGTGGGTCACGGGCTACGACTCGGTCGCAAGCGGCGCCCCGGCGTCGGTCGAGACGCACGCGACCCCGCTGGGTCAGCAGCGCACGACCGCGACGTTCTCCGAGGACGTCGTCGCGAGCGGCTGCGGTGACACCTGGGTGGGGCTGCGCAAGCTCACCGCGGGCGGCAACCAGTCCGACCTGATCCTCGACGACTTCCGCGTCGTGGACCTGGGCCCGGCCGAGGCCACACCGGCCTGCGCGTCGCTCACCGTCTCCCCGGGACCGGTCGCGTTCGAGCCCGACGTCGCGAGCACCGTCACGACGCGCCTCACGGTCCACGAGCCCGTGGCCGTCGCGGACGTCGCCGTGACGCTCGACGTGCCCGAGGGCTGGGAGGTCGAGGCGACCAACGCCTCGACCGCGGCCACGCTCCCCGCGGGCGGCGTGCTGACCACGACGTGGCAGGTCACCCCGCACGGCAAGATCACGGCCGACGCCTACACGCTCACGTCGGGCGGCTCGTACACGACCACGGCAGCGCCCGTCGGGAAGCGGTCGGTCGAGGCCGGCCAGTCGGTGTGGGTCGTCGTCCCGCCGAACGGCGGCGAGAACTGGGTCAGCGACCTGCCCTTCGTCTCGACGACCAACGGGTGGGGACCGGTCGAGCGTGACCTGTCCAACGGCGAGCAGGGCGAGAAGGACGGCAAGCCGCTCACGCTGCGCGGCGTCGTCCACGAGAAGGGCCTGGGTACGCACGCGAAGTCGACCGTCCGGGTCTTCCTCGCCGGGCAGTGCGAGGCCTTCACGGCGACCGTGGGCGTCGACGACGTCCAGGCGACCAAGGGCACCGTGCAGTTCACGGTCCTCGGCGACGGCACGCAGCTCGCCCAGACCGAGGTGCTCAAGGGCGGCGGCAAGACCGTCGACCTGAACGTGCCCGTCACGGGGGTCCGCTACCTCGACCTGGTCGTCGGGGACGGCGGCGACGGCAACGGCAACGACCACGCCGACTGGGGCTCCGCCAAGGTGTCCTGCGCCGACCCGGTCGAGCCCGAGCCCGAGCCCGAGCTCGAGGTCACCACGACGGCCACCTCGCAGTGCACGGGCGCGCGCGCCCAGGTCACGGCGCGCGCGGTCAACGAGGAGGACTTCCCGGTCGACGTGGTGGTCACGACGCCGTACGGCACCAAGACCTTCAACAACGTCCAGCCCGGCAAGAGCGCGAGCCAGAAGTTCAACTCCCGCAGCGAGGCGATCGAGGCGGGGACGGTGACGTTCACGGCGACCGCCACGGTCGACGGCAAGGAGGTCACGACCACGACCGAGAGGTCGTTCGAGGCCGCGAGCTGCCGCTAGCCGCTCGGGTCGGTGACTCGGGTCGGCCGCTCGTCGACCCGGACGCCCCCGGCCGCGTCACGAGTCCCGGGGCGTTCCCGCGTCCCTCGTCACTCGTCACACGGCGTCGCTGCGCTCACCGAGCCACGGCGCGAGCACGTCCTCGCGGCCGAGCCACCGCAGGCCGCCGTCGGCGACCTCCTCGCGCGTCGCGAGGATCTCGTCGAACGCGGCGACCAGGGCCGCGCGGTCGTCGGCCGAGTCGGCCGCGCCCGTGACGACGAGCCGCGTGCGGGGTGCGACGTCGTCCCACGTCCCGACCGCCCCGATGCTGAGCTGGCCGCCCGCGCCGTCCCACGCGCACATCGAGTCGGGCCGGTTGGGCACCCAGAACACGCCGCGGCTGCGCAGGCGCCCGGTGCCCAGGCGGCGGACCTGGTGGAGGAGACGCTCGGGGTCGAAGGGCAGGTCGGACGCGAGCTCGAGGGTCCAGGTCCCGGTCGCGTCGTCCTGCCCGACGACGGCACGCACCCCGAGCGGGTGCGCGCGTCGTTCGGCGACGGTCGCGTCGTGCGAGGCCGCGGACAGGTCGGCGAAGCGGAGCCGCTCGAGGCCGTCGACCCGCGTCGAGGTGTCCGCGCGCAGGCGGTCCACGAGTCCCGATCCGGTGCGTGCGCTCGCGCGGCGCCGGTCCCGTGCGGCGTGGACCGCCGCGTGCCCGCCCGGGCGGGTGGCGTCGTCGGGCGGGCTGGGCGGGGCCGGCGACCCGTGGGAGCCGTGGGAGCCGAGCGTGGACGCGCCGAGTTCGGGTGCGGGCGGCGCGCCGGTCGTGACGACGAGGTCGGCGTGCTCGACCTGTGCGGCGAGCACCTCGCCGACCGAGCGGTGGTCCGTGGGGGTGAGCGCGAGCCCGCGCTCCTCGAGGAGGTCGTCGTCGAGGAGGTCGGTCTCGACCGCGGCGAGGTCGACGACCGTGAGGACCGTGGCGAGCCGCAGCCCGTCGAGCGCGCCGTCGGGGCGGGCGGCGGCCTCGAGGGCGCGCACGACGGGCAGGGGCTCGGCGGACACGGGCAGCGCGAGGAGGACCTCGTCCCAGCGGCCGTCGTGCGCGAGCGCGTGGAGGGTGGGGATCGCGTCCTCGCGGACCGCGCACGACAGGCACGCGTGCTCGAGGTCGACGAGCGTGTCCTCGACGACGCCCGTCGCGTCCACGACCAGGCGCCGCAGCGTGCCGTCCTCGGCGTGGATGTCGTGGCGCAGCGCGACCGACCGCGGCGTGTCGGTCACGAGGCCGAAGATCGCGGTGTCGCGCAGCACGGGATCGATCGTGGCGAGCACGCTGAGCGGGACGCCGGTCCCGGACGTGCGGGGGTTCCCGGGAATATCTGCGGGCATGCGGACGCTCCACCTCTACAGAGAACGGTTCTCATCAGTCGGGAGCATACCTCTTGACGAGAACGGTTCTCAATAACTAGTGTCGGGTCTCCACGACCCACCGAAGGGAAGTCCGTCATGTCCGCCGTCTGCCAGGTGCTCGGCACCTCGCCGGGGTTCGGCCGTTCGATCTCGCACTCGCACGTGCGGACCAAGCGTCGCTTCGACCCCAACATCCAGCACAAGCGCTACTGGGTGCCGTCCCTGGGCCGGCATGTCAGGCTGAGAGTGAGCGCCCAGGGGATCAGGACGATCGACCGTCGAGGGATCGACGTGGTCGTCGCCGGAATCATCGCTCGAGGGGAGAAGGTCTGATGGCAGCACGCACCGAGCTGCGCCCCGTGGTCAGGATGCGTTCGACCGCAGGGACCGGGTACACCTACGTGACCCGCAAGAACCGCCGCAACGACCCGGACCGGCTGACCCTGCTCAAGTACGACCCGGTGGCGCGACGGCACGTCGCGTTCCGCGAGGAACGGTAAGGGGAGCCGCATGGCCAAGAAGTCCAAGATCGCGCGCAACGAGCAGCGCGAGGTGATCGTCGCCCGGTACGCCGAGCGGCGCGCCGAGCTCAAGAAGATCATCGCGTCGCCGAGCGCCTCGGACGCCGAGAAGGAGGCCGCCTCGACCGAGCTGCGCAAGCAGCCCCGCGACGCGAGCGCGACCCGCCTGCGCAACCGCGACGTCGTCGACGGTCGTCCGCGCGCGTACAACCGGCGCTTCGGGCTCTCCCGCATCAGGCTGCGCGACATGGCGCACCGCGGCGAGCTCCCGGGCGTCACCAAGTCCAGCTGGTAGTCGAGACACGTAGAGGAGCACCCATGAAGAAGGACATCCACCCCGAGTACGGGCCGGTCGTGTTCCGCGACATCTCGGCCGACTTCGCCTTCCTGACCAGGTCCACGCTCGCCGGGAGCTCGGCGTCCGGTCCCGGGCGCCCGGACAAGACGATCGTGTGGACGGACGGCAACACCTACCCGGTGGTCGACGTCGACATCTCGAGCGCGAGCCACCCGTTCTACACGGGCACCGCGCGCGTCGTGGACACCGCCGGACGCGTCGAGAAGTTCCGTCAGCGCTACGGCAAGGGCGCCACGGGAGGCGCGGCGAAGAGCGACGGTCGCTGAACGGCCCTCGCTCGGCCGACGAGCCGGCGCCCTCGACGAGCCGTCCACCCTGCGGGGTGGGCGGCTCGTCGCACGCCCGGTAGGGGGTCCGGAGGCGCCCAGTAGGTCACATTCGGCGCGGATCGGACAAGATTCTGCGCTCAGAGGAACCGTTTCGGCGCGGAAACGCGCGCAGAACCCCGTAGATTCCTTAGTGTTGTCCACGAAGTCCCGCCTCAGGGCTGGCAAACTGAGACCTCAACGTCTCGCGGTGCCCACCGCGGGGCGTGAACCGATGAAGGGATCCGCATGTCGCTCAACAAGTCTGAGCTCGTCTCGGCCATCGCCGCAAAGTCCGACCTCACCAAGGCTCAGGCCGAGAACGCCCTCAACGCGTTCCAGGAAGTCCTCGTCGAGTCGCTCGGCAAGGGCGAGGCCGTCAAGGTCACCGGCCTCCTCTCCGTCGAGCGTGTCGAGCGTGCCGCTCGCACGGGCCGCAACCCCCGCACCGGCGAGGAGATCCAGATCCCCGCTGGCTTCGGTGTCAAGATCAGCGCCGGCAGCCTCCTGAAGAAGGCCGTCACCAAGTGATCTTCGCGGCGCGCTGAGGCGTGCCGCACCGCGGGGCCACGCCCCGCATCCCGTGCAGAGGCCCGGGTGACCGACGACGTCGGTCGCCCGGGCCTCTGTCGTCCCGTGCCGAAGGGGTGGGGCCCGGCGCGTCGCTTGCAGCGATAACCGTTCTCATTCTCTAGGGTGGGTGAGTTCCTGGGCGTGCGCCCGACCGGCTGATCCGAAGGGCGTCATGAGCCACCACTCCCACGGGCACTCCCACGGAAGCGGCCCGGCGCTGCCCGCGACGCGGCGGGTCAGGATCGTCCTCGCGGCGATCCTCGTGCCGGCGCTGCTCCTGACGATCGTCGGGCTCGTCGCGCTCTGGCCCCGCGCCGCCGACCTGCCCGACCAGATCCCGTTCACAGCCCAGGGAACCCACGTGGTGCACGGTGTCGTCACGGGCGAGGCCGAGGTCGAGACCGGGCTCGTGCCCGTCCGTCTCGACGACGGCACCGAGACCGAGGTCGTGGCCCCGCCCGAGTACGTCCACCACGGCTTCGACGTCGGCGACCGCCTCCGGATGCTCTACATCTCCCAGGCCGAGGGCGACGGCAGCACCCCCTACGCGTTCCTCGACTTCGAGCGCGGGATACCGATCGCCGTGCTCGCGATCGCGTACGCGGCGCTCGTGCTCGCGGTCGCCAGGCTGCGCGGCCTGGCCGCGCTCGCAGGACTCGTGGTCGCGCTCGTGACGATCGGGCAGTTCACGCTGCCCGCGCTCCTCGCCGGGCAGAACGTCCTCTACGTGGCGCTCGTGACGTCGTCGGCCGTCATGTTCGTGGTGCTCTACGTCGCGCACGGGTTCACGGTCCGCACCTCGACCGCGATGGTCGGGACCCTCGTGGGCCTCGTCCTCACCGCTGTCCTCGCATGGTGGGGCGCCTCGACCTCGCACATCACCGGGCTCACGTCCGAGGAGGCGCTGTGGCTCCCGTCCTACGCCCCCGGGATCGACCTGCAGGGCATCGCGGTCTGCGGCATCGTCCTCGCGGGCATGGGCGTGCTCAACGACGTGACCATCACCCAGGCCTCGACCGTGTGGGAGCTGCGCGCCCTCGCGCCCTGGGCGTCGCGGCGCGAGCTCTTCACGCGGGCCATGCGCATCGGCCGGGACCACATCGCCTCGACCGTCTACACCATCGCGTTCGCCTACGTCGGCGCGGCCCTGCCCCTGCTCATGGCGGTCTGGCTGTCCGACCAGGCGCTCGGCACGAGCCTCACGTCGGGGGAGATCGCCGAGGAGGTGGTGCGGACGCTCGTCGGGTCGATCGGGCTCGTGCTCGCGATCCCGCTCACCACGGCCATCGCGGCCGTGACGGTACCGAGCGAGCCGGCCGCGTCCAGGGTGCCCGTCGAGCCGACCGGACCGACGGAGCCTGCCGGGCGGACGGAACCTGCCGGACGTACCGCGCCGGACGGGGCCGTCGGACCGGTCGGACCGGCCGACGCCCTCGCCCGGAGCACGCCCTTCACCTGATCCGCACCGACACCCCACGGGACGGTCCGGTGAGCGCCCCTGGGAGTTCGCCATGATGTGCGCATGAGTGAACAGTGGGTCGAGGTCGCGACGTCGCGGCTTCGCGACCAGCACGCCTGCCCGGGCTGCGGAGCCGTCCTGACGTCGACCCGCTGCGGTGACTGCGGCCTGGTCCTGACCGGCCCCTGGGCCGTCGAGGTCCTGCGGGCGTCGCGCGAGGCGGCCTTCGCGCTCGAACGGCGGGCCTCGGCGCTGCGTGCGCTCCGCACGGCCGACGAGCGCGGGCTCGCGCCGGAACGAGGCACCCGTCCGGTCGCGAACAGCGTCGGGCTCGCTCCGGCGGCCGTTCCTGCACCGAGGGCCGACGGTCGCCCGCGCCCCGCCGCCTCGCGTCCCCTGTCGCCCGTGCGCACCGGCGGCCCGACGACGACCGTCGCCGTCTCGGGCACGGCAGCCACTGGTTCCCCGGCCCCGGCGTCCCCCGCCCGGTCGAGCCTCGGGCTCCAGCCCATCCTCGCGAGCGCCGGGGCGGGCCTGCTCGCGGTCGCCACGATCGTGTTCGTCTTCTTCACGCTCGCCGACGACCTTGCGGTCCGCACCCTCGTCACCGACGTCGTGACGCTCCTCGCGCTCGCGACGGCCGCGTTCCTGCGGACGCGTGGGATGGGCGCGTCGGCCGAGTCGATCGGGGCGCTCGCCGTCGTGCTGCTGCTCGTCGACGTCGAGCTCGTCGTGAGCGCGCGCATGCTCGGCGGGGCCGACCCGGCGCTCGTACGCGGCTCCCTGCTGCTCCTGGTGGTCGTCGGGCTCCTGGCTGCCGGGAACACGGTCCGCATGCGGAGCTGGGTCGCGGCCGGCCTGATCCTCAGCCCGGTCGTGCCCGTGGTCCTCGCCGGAGCGTTCGACGGACTGACCGCGTCGACCTTCGCCGCCTTCTCGGTCGCCCTCCTGGCCTCCTCGCTCGTGACCGTGCTCGACCTGCCTCTCCTGCGCCGCTCGCGCGAGCGGCTCGGGTCGCCCCTGACCCTCGAGCAGACCGTGCTCGACGTCGTGCGGTTCCTCACGTTCCCCACCGGTGTCGTGCTGGCGCTGCTCGTGCCCCCGCTTCCCGGGGTCCCGGGCTGGAGCGGTGCCGCCCTGCTCGTGCTGCTCGCCGCGGGCACGGCCTTTCTGCTGGCAAGGTTCACGGGGCAGCGTGCGTGGTGGAGCGCGACGGGCGGGGCGACGGTCCTCGCGGGGGCGCTCCTCGGCGTCGGCTCCCACCCCACGTGGCTGGCGAGCGTGCCCGTCGCGGGGCTGCTCGCAGGAGCCGTCCTGGTCGGCGTCGCGACGTGGGCCCGGGCCGACCGTCGGACCCGCGCCGCGCTCGTGGCCGGCGGGTCGGCCGTGCTCGGCCTCGCCGCGCTGCCCGCGGCGGCGTACGGGCTGACCGGCCTGCTCGTGTCGGCCTCGACGATCCGGCCGACCGGCACCTCGTGGTCGTTCACCACGGACCGCCTCGCCGAGGTCGGGACGCTCGACGACGCCGCGACCACGGCCGCGCTCGTCGGCATCACGGCCCTCCTGCTCGCGATGCTCGCGGTCGGCCGCCTGGACCTGGGACCGGCGGCACCGAAGGCGTCCGGACCGGAGACCGCCCACCAGGCGGCGCGCGAGGCCGCGTCGGCGGCGACCGCACCGGCGGTCCCCGCTCGGACCGGGCTCGCGCGCGCCGCGGGCGACTCCGCGCCGTGGGCCGCGCTCGTGCTCGCCCTCGGGGTCGCGCTGCACCCGGCCTGGGCCGCGGTCACGAGCTTCGCGGCCCTCGCGGTCGTGGCGTTCGCACTGTTCGTGGTCGCGGGCCGGTTCGCGCAGGCACGCCGGGCGTCGGCCGCCGCGGCCGCCGCGACGTCGACGACCCCGGGGGCCCCCGCCCCGGCGCCCAGCGCCCAGTGGCCCCTGGGTGCCTGGGCCGTCGCTGCGCTCACGGGCGGCTTCGTCGCGACGGGGCTCACTGCCCTCGTGGCCTGGGCGGCGCGCCCGACCGTGGTGCTGAGCGGCGCCGTCGTGCTCGCGCTGCTGCTGTTCGCCCGCCGCACGGTGCCCGCCCTGGTGCACCCGTTCCTCGTGGGGGTCGGCTACGCGTACGCGCTGCTGGTCCTCGGGACGACGCTCGGCTGGGCGGGCCTCGGCACGACCGAGGCCGTCGCGGTCGTGTCGGTCACGGCGTCGGTCGTCGCGATCGTCGTCACGCGGGTCCGTGCGGTGGGGCAGCCGTCGTGGTGGGCCGTGCTCGTCACGACGTCGGTGCCCTTCCTGCTGGGCGTCGCGACCGTGCTCGACGAGCGCAGCTGGTGGTCCGCCGCCGCGGCGGCGACCATGCTCGCGCTCGAGGGCGTGCTCGTCCTGACCCGACGGGCCGAGATGGCGCGCGCGGTCCGCGTGGCCGCGGCAGGCCTCCTGCTCCCGACGGCGTCGGTCGTCCTGGTCTGCCTCGGCGCCGAGCTCGTGCCCGGCAGCGCGTCGCCCGTGGTGCTGCCGCTCGTCGCGATACTGACCGCCGCGGCCGTGGTCGGGGTACCGTCCGCCCAGGCGTACCTGACCGCGCGCGGGCTCCCGGGCCGGCACGTGCTCGACGCGGGACGTGCGGTCGAGGTCAGCGTGCTCGTGACCGCGTTCCTCACGGTCGTCCTCGCCCTGGTGCGCGTCGCGGCGGGCCCCGAGACCACTGCCGTCGTGCTCCTCGTCCTCGGTGCGGGGGCCGCGGTCGTCGCCGGCCGCCCGGACCGCCGCTGGGCGTGGTGGGTCGCGGGCGGGCTGTGGGTCGGCGCCCTGTGGGCGTTGCTCGCCCTGCTCGACGTGGGGCTCGTCGAGGCGTACACGGCGCCGCCCGCGCTCGCGACCGTGGTCGTCGGCGGGCTCCTGGCCCGGCGCTCGCCCACGGGCCGGCACCTGGCGGCGTGCGGGCTCGGGCTGCTGGTCCTGCCCTCGCTGCTCGTGTCGATCCTCGTGCCCGAGGGGGACACGTGGCGCAACCCCACGGTCCTCGCCCTCGGCCTGGTCCTCGTCGCGGCCGGTGAGACGGCCCGCCGCCTCGCGACGCGGGGCACCCGCGTGAACGCGACCTGGGCGGCCGACGCCGCGTCGCGTCTCGCGCTCGCCGCGATCCTCGCGTCGGTCGCGGGGCTCGTCGCGGCGCTCCAGTCGACCCAGGCGGCCGGGGCCGCAGACCCGACCCGCGTCTACCTCGTCGCGCTCGCCTGGTCCGCGGCGGGGGCCACGCTCGCGGCGCTCGCGGGCGACCGCCTCGTCGCCGCGGTCGCGCCCTGGGTTGGCGCCGGCCGGGGGACCGAGGTGCCCGACGGCGCCGCTCCCTACCCGCTCGACCCGACCCTTCGCCGGTGGTGGGCCGCACCCGCGCTGGTGCTCGCCGTCGTCGGGCCGGTCGGGGCCGTGGGGGAGAGCTGGACCGTGATCGCCCTCGCGTGGCTCGTCGAGGTCGCGCTGCTCGTGCTCGTCGTGCACACCGTGCGCCGGGCCGTGGCGACCACGCGCCGCGAGGACCTGCGGTGGCCGCCCACGTGGTTCGTGTGGGCGCTCGCGCTCACCGCCGCGATCGGGGCGTGGAGCCCGCGCGAGCTGCGCGTCGAGGTCTTCTCGCTGCCGCTCGGTGCGGGCCTGCTCGTCGCGGGGTACCTGGCGTTCGCGGCGACGACGCGGGCGGTCGCCCGGGCGGGGGACGGGGGCTCCGGCGCTGGTGGGTCGACGGGGACCGGGGTTGGCGGGTCGGGCGGCGCGACGACGGGCGGCGGGCCGGTCGGCGTGCCGGTCGTGGCGCGGCCCCGGCTCGCCGACTGGCCCGTCGGGTACGCCGGGTCGTGGCGCACCCTCGCGCTGGGGATCGCGGCGACGCTCGGCCCGTCGGTCCTCGCGACCTACACCGACGCCCGCACGTGGCGGGCCGTGCTCGTCGTCGGGCTCGCGCTCGCGGCCGTGCTGATCGGGACCAGGTTCCACCTCGCCGCGCCGTTCGTGCTGGGCGTCGTGGTGCTGCCGATCGAGATCCTCGTGGTGTTCGTGAGCCAGCTCGGCACGGCCATCTCGGCCGGGCCGTGGATGCTCACGCTGACGGCCGCGGGCGGGCTGCTGCTCATCATCGCGGTGTACTACGAGCGGCGCATGGCCGCGTTCGACGGCGCCGCGGCGTACCTGCGCGACCTGCGGTAGGGGCGGCCCGGTGGCACCGCCCGGCGGCACTGCCCGGCGGCCGGACCGCCCGGCCGGCGGGCGCCCGTCCTAGAGGGTCTTGCGCGCCCGCTCGATCAGCGGGCGCACCCGGTACGGGATGAGCTCACCCATCGAGAGCGACGTCTCGGTGCGCTCGACCCCGTCGATCGCGAGGATCGCCGCGTCGATGCGGAACAGGTGGTCCGTGGTGCGGCACGCGACCAGGACCCGCAGGTCGGAGGTACCGCTGCGCCCGTGCGCCTGGAGCACCTCGGGGATCTCCGCGAGCGTCGCCACGATGCGGCTGAGCTCCTTCTGCTTGACCTCGACCTCGATGAACGCGGTCAGGGGGTGGCCCAGGAACTCCGGGCTGATGCGCCGGTCGAAGTCGAGGAACGCCCCGGCCTCCTCGAGGTGGGCCATGCGCGCGTGCACCGTGTTCCGTGAGAGCCGCAGGCGCTCGGCCAGCGCGACGATCGTGCCGCGCGGGTCCTTCGCGAGCGCGACGAGGAGATCGAGGTCGACGGCATCGTAGCTGCGCACAGTGTTCAGCCTAGCCCGACATCCGGGAGCAGAACGCGCAGCCTTTTCGCGATGACTGGAGCCATGTGCGGGGCGGGGCTACGTTCGCGGTATCCGGTGCTCGACGGTGAGCGGCGGGGTGCTCGACGACGAGCACGGGAGCAGACGCGAGGTGACGCGATGACGCCCAGCAAGGTGGACAGCCGTGTCGAGCCGCGGACGACACAGGACGTCGTCCAGGTGCTCGACGAGGCCGGTGCACGCCACGGATCGGCGGAGCAGGACCGGTGGCTGGAAGGACTCGACGCAGACCCCGCGGCGGCCCTTCGACTGTACGAGGACATGGTCGTGGTGCGTCGGATCGACGCCGAGGCCACGGCTCTCCAGCGACAGGGCGAGCTCGCGCTGTGGCCCCCGCTCCTGGGGCAGGAGGCCGCGCAGATCGGCTCGGGCCGGGCGCTGCGCGCCGACGACTTCGTGTTCTCCAGCTATCGCGAGCACGCCGTGGCGTACACGCGGGGGGTCGCGCTCGTCGATCTCGTGCGGGTGTGGCGAGGTGTGACGGCGTCGGGCTGGGACCCGTACGCCGTGAACATGGCGACGCCGCAGGTCATCATCGGCGCGCAGACGCTGCACGCGACGGGCTACGCGATGGGCATCCAGAACGACGGGGCCGACGCCGTCGCGGTCGCCTACCTGGGCGACGGCGCCATGAGCCAGGGCGACGTCAACGAGGCGTTCGTGTTCGCTGCGACCTACCGGGCGCCCGTGGTGTTCCTGTGCCAGAACAACCAGTGGGCGATCTCCGAGCCCGTGACGCTCCAGTCGCCCGTGCCGCTCGTGGACCGTGCCGCGGGCTTCGGCCTGCCGGGCGTGCGCGTCGACGGCAACGACGTCCTCGCGGTGCACGCCGTGACGCACGAGGCCCTCGACCGGGCCCGCACGGGTGGCGGCTCCACGTTCATCGAGGCCGTGACCTACCGCATGGGCCCGCACACCACGGCCGACGACCCCACGCGCTACCGCGACCCCGCCGAGCTCGAGACGTGGGCCGGACGCGACCCGATCTCCCGGTACCGGGCCTACCTGACCGACCGTGGCCTGCTGACCGAGGCCGAGGAGACGCGGGTCCAGGGTGTCGCCGACCAGGCAGCGGCCGAGCTGCGTGCCGGGTGCATCGGGCTCGAGGACCCGTCCGCGCTCTCGATCTTCGACCACGTGTACGCCGAGCCGCACGCGGCGCTCGCGGCCGAGCGTGCCGCATACGCGCAGTACCTGGAGGGGTTCGCCGACTCCTCGGGGCCCGACGCCGGCACGAGCACCCCAGGCACCGGCGCCCCCAGCCCCTCCGACGCGAAGGACGGTGCCCGATGACCACCCTGACGCTCGCCAAGGCCCTCAACGCAGGCCTGCGCCGCTCGCTCGCGAACGACGACAAGGTCGTCGTCATGGGCGAGGACGTCGGCCGCCTCGGCGGTGTGTACCGCGTGACGGACGGCCTCCAGACCGAGTTCGGCCCGCGTCGCGTGCTCGACACGCCGCTCGCGGAGTCGGGCATCCTCGGCACGGCCGTGGGGCTCGCGTACCGCGGCTACCGTCCCGTGTGCGAGATCCAGTTCGACGGGTTCGTGTACGTCGCGTTCGACCAGATCGTGTCCCAGCTCGCCAAGATGCACGCCCGCACGGGCGGCGCGGTGCGCCTGCCGATCACGATCCGCATCCCCGTGGGTGGTGGCCTGGGGGCGGCCGAGCACCACTCGGAGTCGCCCGAGGCGTACTTCGCGCACACCGCGGGCCTGCGCGTCGTGACGGTCTCCGACCCGCAGGACGCGTACACCGTGCTCCAGCAGGCCATCGCGTGCGACGACCCGGTCGTGTTCTTCGAGCCCAAGCGCCGCTACCACCTCAAGGGCGAGGTCAACGAGGCGGCTGACCTGCGCTCGGCCGACCCCATGGACGCGGCGCGCGTCGTCGTGCCGGGCACGGACGTCACGCTGGTGACGTTCGGGTCGCTCGTCACGACGGCCCGGGACGCCGCGGTCGCGGCCGCCGACGAGGGCGTCTCGATCGAGGTCGTGGACCTGCGCTCGCTCTCGCCGATCGACCACGCGACGGTCGCGGCGTCGGTCCGCAAGACGGGTCGGCTGGTCGTCGCGCACGAGGCCCCGCACCAGGCGGGTCTGGGGGCGGAGGTCGCTGCCGCCGCGACCGAGCGCTGCTTCGACCACCTCGAGGCCGCACCGGTGCGCGTCACGGGGCACGACGTCCCGTACCCGCCCGCCAAGGCCGAGCAGCACCAGGTCCCGGACCTGGACCGGATCCTCGACGGCGTGGACCGTGTCCTGGGGCGCGGGGCGTACGGGGCGTCGGAGTACGCGCCGTTCGAGGGGGTGGCACGGTGATGGCCACGCGAGAGTTCCTCCTGCCCGACCTCGGCGAGGGCCTCACCGAGTCCGACCTCGTGAGCTGGCACGTCGCTGCGGGCGACCGGGTCGAGCTCAACCAGGTCATCGCGGAGGTCGAGACGGCCAAGGCCCTGGTCGACCTCCCGTCGCCCTACGCGGGCGTCGTCACGGTCCTGCACGCCGAGCCGGGGCAGACGGTCAACGTCGGCGAGCCGCTCGTCACGTTCGAGGTCCCGGACGAGGCGGGAGCGTCGGGGGGCGTCACGCCCGGCGGCACCACGTCAGCCGGGCGTCCGGCGGACGGGGACGCACCAGCCGGGGGGCCCGACGGCGCCGCGTCGGACGCGCGAGCGGCCGGCGGCGGGCAGGACGCGGCCGAGGACGTGCCCCAGCCGAACCTCGTCGGGTACGGCGCGCGGCCCGAGCGATCGGGCCGCCCCACGCGGCGAGCACGCCGATCGCCGGCGAGCTCCACGGGCGAGATGCGGCCACGTGGGGTCGAGGACAGGGGAGCCACCCCAGATGGCCGCATCT
>NZ_JACSQQ010000013.1:63259-120934 GCF_014836555.1 Oerskovia rustica | reverse complement strand
GGGGGGGGGCGGCTGCGCGCGGGGCGGGTCACCCGCGCGGCCGCCGCCGCGGCGGCGGCCGCGCACGTCGCAGGGTTCGGGCACCCGGCCTGGGCGGCGATGGGCGCCACGGCGACGCTCCAGGGCACGACGACGCAGCACGCCGTGGTCCGCGCGCTCCAGCGGGCGCTCGGCACCGTCGCGGGCGCCCTGATCGCGTGGCCGCTGCTCGACCTGCACCTCGGCTTCTGGGCGACCGCGGCCCTCGTCGTCGTGCTGCAGGTCGTCACGGAGATCGTCGTCATGCGCCACTACGGCCTCGCGATGCTGACCATCACGCCCATGGCCCTGCTCATGACGTCGCTCGGCGGGTCGGTCGAGGGCATCGCGCTCGACCGCGCCCTCGACACGGCGGTGGGCGCGGTCGTCGGCGTGCTCGCCGTGGTGCTGGTCCACGCGCGACACCGCCCGACCCCACGGAGCACCCGGCGGGCCGTGGCCTGAGCGGCAGGGAGGCGCAGTCGTGGCCCCGGTCCCCGCGGACCGGAGCCACGACACGGGCCGGTGCGCCAGGACTCAGACCTCGATGCTCTCCAGCATCTCGGTCACGAGCGCCGCGACGGGCGAGCGCTCGGACCGCGTCAGGGTCACGTGCGCGAACAGCGGGTGCCCCTTGAGCGCCTCGATCACGGCCGCGACGCCGTCGTGCCGCCCGACGCGCAGGTTGTCGCGCTGCGCGACGTCGTGCGTGAGGACGACCCGGGAGGACTGCCCGATCCGTGAGAGCACCGTGAGCAGGACGTTGCGCTCGAGGGACTGGGCCTCGTCGACGATGACGAACGCGTCGTGGAGCGAGCGACCGCGGATGTGGGTCAGGGGCAGGACCTCCAGGACGTCGCGGTCCACGACCTCGTCCATGACCTCCTTGGACACGAGCGCCCCCAGGGTGTCGAAGACCGCCTGCGCCCACGGGTTCATCTTCTCGGCCTCGGACCCCGGCAGGTAGCCGAGCTCCTGCCCGCCCACGGCGTACAGGGGGCGGAAGACCATGATCTTGCGGTGCTGCCTCTTCTCCAGCACCGCCTCGAGGCCCGCGCAGAGCGCGAGCGCCGACTTGCCCGTCCCGGCACGGCCGCCGAGCGACACGATCCCGATCTCCTCGTCGAGCAGCAGGTCGATCGCGATGCGCTGCTCGGCCGAGCGCCCGTGCACGCCGAACACGTCCTGGTCCCCCCGGACGAGCTGCACGTGCTTGTCGGCCGTGACCCGGCCGAGCGCCGAGCCGCGCGGCGAGTGGATCACGAGCCCCGAGTGGACCAGGAGCGGCTCGGCGGCCGCGACCGTGGCGGCGTCGAGCGCCGAGAGCTCGACCGACTCGTGCTCCCACAGGTCGGCCATCTGCTCGTCGCTCATGTCGATCTCGCCCATGCCGGTCCAGCCCGAGTCGATCGCGAGCTCGGCCCGGTACTCCTCCGCGCGCAGCCCCACCGCGGAGGCCTTGACGCGCATGGGCAGGTCCTTGGACACCACGGTCACGTCGCAGCCCTCGTCCGCGAGGTTGGCCGCGACCGACAGGATGCGCGTGTCGTTGTCGCCCAGGCGGAAGCCGGCGGGGAGCACGCCCGGGTCCGTGTGGTTGAGCTCGACGCGCAGCGTCCCGCCGACGGCCCCCACGGGCAGCGGGGCGTCGAGGCGACCGTGCTTGACCCGCAGGTCGTCGAGCATGCGCAGCGCGCTGCGGGCGAAGTACCCGAGCTCGGCGTGGTGGCGCTTGGCCTCGAGCTCGGTGATGACGACGACGGGGAGGACGACGTCGTGCTCGGCGAAGCGCAGCATCGCTCGCGGGTCGGACAGGAGCACGGACGTGTCGATGACGAAGGTGCGACGCCCCGCAGAGGCCGCGGGGGTGTCGGGGCTCGTCATGTCACGGGACGCGTCCCTGACGTCGGGTGCAGCTCCAGAAGCAGAAGCGGTTCGGACCACAGCAGGCTCCCTCCGGCGCACGGCGCCGTTCGTGCTGGTGGGGCAGGCGACCGGCCGACGAGGGCCGGTGCCGGCCCTCCTGCGCGGAGCAAGAACTCCATCGGATGGCCTCCCGGAGGACGACGTGTGTCGTCCGTCACGTTCGAAACTACGCCCGTGTGGTTCTCCGGTGTCGAGGCAACACGCCGCGCGTCCGAGATGTCACCTGCCGTTCACACGAGGACGTCCCCCCCCCCCCCCGGGGCGGGGGGGGGGGGGGCCGGCGGTGCCGAGAGCCCCGGGCCCCGCGGCCCCCGGCGCCCCGGACACGACGATCGGGATCGGTGCGGCCTCGTCGTGGCGTCCCCGGTCGACGGTCTCGAGCCGCGCGACGCAGTGGTGCTGGCCGAAGTTCGGCACCAGGGCCGTGGCGCGCAGGTCCGAGCCGAGCTCGGCCAGGGTGCCGTTGATGAAGCCCGCGTGCAGCGAGCACACGACCTGCGGTGTGCTGCGGGCGGTCGCCACGAACGGGCAGTTGTTGAGCACGAGCGCGTCCATGCCCTTGCCGGGTGCGGAGACCTGCGCGGACGGCTCGCCGCGCGGGGTCGGCGCGAACCACAGCGCGTCGAGCTTGGACACGAGCAGGGTCGAGACCTCGTCCTCGGTGAGCACCTCGCCCGGGGCGGGGCAGTCGGCGAGCTTCTGCCCCCACGTGCGGCCCACGGTGTAGGTGAGGGTCGCGGCCTCGGGCACGTTGGCGGCGACAGCGGTCGTGAGCGCCTCGGCCAGGAGCCGGTAGGCCTGGGCTCGCTCGTGCGTCTGGTTGGGCAGGGTGCCGCGGTAGAGCACCTTGGGCCGGCCGGGCGTCGTCCGGGTCTGCTGGGTGCGCTCGGCGAGCCCGGCGTCGACGAGCGACTCCAGGTGGAAGCGCGCGGTGTTCTGGTGGATGCCGACCTCGTCGGCGATGTCCTGGACGGACACCGGCGCCTTGGAGTCGCGCAGCAGCTGGATGACGTGCGTACGCCTGCCGCCGTGGTCGCTGCGACCCGTCGTGCCGTCGAAACCTCCGTAGACCTGCTGCCTGGGCACCTGCTCGCCCCACTTCTTCCCGCTCGTGGACCACTGACGTCGAGGCGTCCGGCTGCCCCCGGCCGACGTCCTCACCACGACAACCATCGCACGAACGCCCCCCACGCCGTTCCCGAGGAGCACTCGCCATGACCATCGACGACCCCGCGACGATGTCGCCCCTGATGAAGAAGCTGCTCAGGACGCGCAGCCACTTCCCGCAGACGGAGGTGTTCGACTCGGCGCACGCCATGATCGAGACGGACCCCTCGGAGTGGGACCGGTTCTACCGTGACCGGTGGGCGCACGACAAGGTCGTGCGCTCGACGCACGGCGTGAACTGCACGGGCTCGTGCGCGTGGGACGTATACGTCAAGGACGGCCTCATCACGTGGGAGCACCAGGGCACGGACTACCCGACGACGGGGCTCGACAGCCCCGAGTACGAGCCGCGCGGCTGCCCGCGCGGCGCCTCGTTCTCCTGGTACACGTACTCGCCGTCGCGCGTGCGATATCCCTATGTGCGCGGCGTCCTGCTCGACATGTACCTCGACGCGCGCTGCCGCCTGGGCGACCCGGTGCTCGCGTGGGCCGAGGTCGTCGAGAGCCCGCTCAAGGCGACGCTCTACAAGCGCGCTCGCGGCAAGGGCGGCCTGGTCCGCGCGGACTGGGAGCTCGCGACCGAGATCATGGCCGCGGCCCACGTCTACACGATCAAGGCGTACGGGCCGGACCGCTGTGTCGGGTTCACCCCGATCCCCGCGATGTCGATGGCGAGCTTCGGTGTCGGGACGCGCTTCCTGTCGATGATCGGCGGGACCCTGCTGAGCTTCTACGACTGGTACGCGGACCTGCCGCCCGCGAGCCCGCAGATCTGGGGCGACCAGACCGACGTCCCGGAGTCGGGCGACTGGTGGAACTCGAGCTACATCATGATGTGGGGCTCGAACGTCCCCGTGACACGCACGCCCGACGCGCACTTCCTGGCCGAGGCCCGCTACAAGGGGACGAAGGTCGTCGCGGTCAGCCCCGACTACGCGGACAACGTGAAGTTCGCGGACGACTGGCTCGCGCCCGCCCCGGGCACCGACGGCGCGCTCGCGCAGGCCATGGGCCACGTGCTGCTCACCGAGTTCTACCGCGACCGCCAGGTCCCGTACTTCGAGGCGTACTCGCGCACGTACACGGACGCGCCGTTCCTGGTCACGCTCGACGAGTCCCCGGCGGCCCGTGCGACGGCGGAGGGCACAGCGCCCGACGGCGGAGCCGCCCCGGTCTTCCGGCCCGCCAAGTTCCTCACGGCGGCCGACCTGGACGGGCTGCCCGTCGCGGGGGCGACGGGGCAGCGCCCCGAGTTCCGCCCGGTCTTCCTCGACGCGGCCGCGGACGCGCTCACGGTGCCGAACGGCACGCTCGCCGACCGCTGGACCGAGGACGGCGTGGGGCGCTGGAACCTCGACCTCGAGGACCACGACCCGGCGCTGAGCCTGCTGGGCCTGACGCACGCGGGAGCCGAGGCGCAGGGGGTCGTCGTCGAGCTGCCGCGCTTCGACGTGGGGGAGACCGAGGGCGGCTCCTCGGTCCTGCGCGGCGTCCCGGCGATCCGCGTGGGCGACCGCCTCGTGACGACGGTGTTCGACCTGCTCATGGCGCAGTACGGCGTGGGCCGCGAGGGGCTGCCCGGCACGTGGCCCACGGGCTACGACGACGTGACGTCGCCCGGGACGCCCGCCTGGCAGGAGGCCCTGACCGGGGTCCCGGCCGAGCAGTGCACCCGGATCGCGCGCGAGTTCACGCGCAACGCCGAGGTGAGCAAGGGCAGGTCGATGATCATCATGGGCGCGGGCACCAACCACTGGTACCACGCCGACACCATCTACCGGACGTTCATCGCGCTCCTGACGCTGACCGGGTGCCAGGGCGTCAACGGCGGTGGGTGGGCGCACTACGTCGGGCAGGAGAAGGCGCGCCCCGTGACGGGGCAGCAGCACATGGGCTTCGCGCTCGACTGGCAGCGCCCCACGCGCCACATGGCCGGCACGGCGTTCTGGTACACCGCGACGGACCAGTGGCGCTACGAGGGCTTCGGTGCGGACGAGCTCGCGTCGCCGACCGGTCCGGGCACCCTCAAGGACCGCAGCATGATGGACTGCCTGACCCAGGCGGCCCGCATGGGCTGGACGCCGTCGCACCCCGGGTTCGACCGCAACCCGCTCGACCTGTGCGACGAGGCCGCGGCCGCGGGCGTGCCGGTCGCCGACCACGTGGTCTCCGAGCTGCGCAGCGGGAACCTCAGGTTCGCGGTCGAGGACCCCGACGACCCGCAGAACTTCCCGCGCGTCCTGACGGTCTGGCGTGCGAACCTCATCGGCAACTCGGCCAAGGGCAACGAGTACTTCATCAAGCACCTGCTCGGCGCGGACTCGTCGCTGCGCGCGCACGAGACCCCGCCCGAGCGGCGCCCCGAGGAGGTCGTCTGGCGCGACGAGGCCCCCGAGGGCAAGCTCGACCTGCTGACCAACATCGACTTCCGCATGACCTCGACGTCGCTGTTCGCCGACGTGGTCCTGCCCGCGGCGACCTGGTACGAGAAGCAGGACATCTCGACCACGGACATGCACCCGTTCGTGCACGCGCTCAATGCGGCGATCGCACCACCGTGGCAGGCCAGGACCGACTACGACGCGTTCCTGGGCCTCGCGGACAAGGTCTCCGAGCTCGCCAAGACCCACCTGGGCACACGCACCGACGTCATCGCGGCGCCGCTCACGCACGACACCCCGGACGAGATGGCCCAGCCGGGCGGCGTCGTCCTCGACTGGCGCAAGGGCGAGTGCGAGCCCGTCCCGGGCGTGACCATGCCCCGGCTCGTGGTGATCGAGCGTGACTACACGCAGATCGCCGAGAAGATGCGCGCCGTCGGGCCGCTGATCTCGAAGGTCGGGACCACGACCAAGGGCGTCACGGTCGTGCCCGAGCAGGCCGTCGAGTTCCTCGCGAAGGCCAACGGCGTGCGCAAGGACGGCGTCGCGAAGGGCCGCCCGTCGCTCGAGACCGCGGCGCACATGTGCGAGGCCATCCTCGCGCTGTCGGGCACGACCAACGGCACGGTCTCGGTCGCGGGATTCAAGGCCCTCGAGAAGCGCGTCGGCAAGCCGCTCGCGGACCTCGCGGAGGAGAACCACGACCGCCAGGTCACGTTCGCGCAGACCCTGACCGGGCCGCAGAACGTCTTCACGAGCTACGAGTGGTCCGGCTCGGAGCAGGGCGGGCGGCGGTACTCGCCCTTCGTGGTCAACGTCGAGCGGCTCAAGCCGTGGCACACGCTCACCGGGCGCCAGCACTTCTTCGTCGACCACGACTGGATGACCGAGCTCGGCGAACAGCTCCCGGTCTACCGGCCACCGCTCGACATGGCGCGCCACTTCGGTCACCAGGGCTTCAGCGAGCCCGGCTCGACCGAGGTCACGGTGCGCTACCTGACGCCGCACTCCAAGTGGTCGATGCACTCGCAGTTCCAGGACAACCCGTACATGCTCGCGCTCTCGCGCGGGGGCCCCACGATCTGGATCTCGGAGGGCGACGCGGCGACCGCGGGCATCGCGGACAACGACTGGATCGAGGCGGTCAACCGCAACGGCGTGGTCGTGGCCCGGGCCGTGGTCTCGCACCGCATGCCCACGGGAACGGTCTACATGTACCACTCGAAGGACCGCAACATCGACGTGCCCAAGGCCGAGGCGTCGGGCAAGCGAGGGGGCATCCACAACGCGCTGACGATGATCATGATGAAGCCCACGCACCTCCTGGGCGGGTACGGCCAGCTCACCTACGCCTTCAACTACTACGGGCCGACCGGCAACCAGCGCGACGAGTACACGGTCATCCGTCGGCGCAACCAGGAAGTGGAGTACTGAGATGCGGGTCATGTCGCAGGTGGCGATGGTCATGAACCTCGACAAGTGCATCGGGTGCCACACGTGCTCGGTGACGTGCAAGCAGACGTGGACGAACCGCGACGGCGTCGAGTACGTGTGGTTCAACAACGTCGAGACCAAGCCCGGGACGGGGTACCCGCGCGGGTACGAGGACCAGGACCGCTGGCACGGCGGCTGGGAGCTCGACCGCAAGGGACGGCTCCGGCTCCGCTCGGGCGGGCGGCTGCGCCGCCTCGCGTCGATCTTCGCGAACCCCGACCTCCCGGGGCTCGACGACTACTACGAGCCCGCGACGTACGACTTCGACCAGCTGATCTCCGCGCCGGCGAACTCGCCGCAGATCCCGGTCGCACGCCCCAAGAGCGCGATCACGGGCAAGGACATGAAGATCACGTGGGGTCCCAACTGGGACGACGACCTGGGCGGCTCGCCGCAGATCGCGTCGAAGGACCCCAACCTCGCGTCGATGGTCGACAAGGTCCAGCTCTCGTTCGAGCAGACGTTCATGTTCCACCTGCCCCGGATCTGCGAGCACTGCCTGAACCCCGCGTGCGTCTCGGCCTGCCCGTCGTCGGCCATGTACAAGCGCGTCGAGGACGGGATCGTGCTCGTCGACCAGGACGCGTGCCGCGGGTGGCGCATGTGCGTCTCGGCCTGCCCGTACAAGAAGGTCTACGTCAACCACCAGACGGGCAAGGCCGAGAAGTGCACGTTCTGCTTCCCGCGCATCGAGGCGGGGCAGCCGACCGTGTGCGCCGAGACGTGCGTGGGCCGCCTGCGGTACATCGGCCTCGTGCTCTACGACGCCGACGCGGTCGAGGCCGCGGCGTCCGTCCAGGACCCGAAGGACCTGCTCGACGCCCAGCGCTCGGTCTTCCTCGACCCCACCGACCCCGAGGTCGTCGCGGCGGCCCGGGCAGCCGGGATCGCCGAGGACTGGATCGGCGCGGCCCAGCGATCGCCGATCTGGCAGCTCGTCCAGAAGTTCAAGGTCGCCCTGCCGCTGCACCCCGAGTACCGGACCATGCCCATGGTCTGGTACGTGCCGCCGCTCTCGCCCGTCCTGGACGTCACGACCGAGCTCGGCAAGGACGACGCCGACGCCGACGACGTGTTCCACACCATCGCCTCGCTGCGCATCCCGCTCGAGTACCTCGCGAGCCTCTTCTCGGCCGGGGACGTCGACGTCGTCGCGGGGGTCCTCATGAAGCTCGCGGCCATGCGCAGCCACATGCGGCGGCGCACGCTGACCGGGGAGGTCGACCAGGACCTGCTCGACCAGGTCGGGTACTCGGCCGAGGACGTCGAGGAGCTCTACCGGCTCCTGGCCATCGCCAAGATGGAGGACCGCTACGTCATCCCCGCGGCGCACAAGGAGGACGCGGCCGAGATGGCGTCGTGGGCCTCGGGCTGCTCGCTCGACAACCCGGGCGGGCCCGGCATGAGCGCGGCCTCCACGCGCGGTGGGCCGGTCTCCGTCCCCCTGCAGGTCCGGAGGCCGTCATGACGACCCAGGCTCCGCCGTCGGGCAGGCGCGCGTTCGTCCCGCTCCTGCGGCGCTCGCGGCGCAGGGACCTCGTCGAGGTCCCCGCCCGGGCCGACGTGCTGGCCCTGGCCAGCATCCTGCTCGCCTACCCCGACGACGCCTGGTATGCCGACGCCGACGAGCTCGGCGCGGCCGTCGCGGCCCTGCCCGAGTCGGCCCCGGCTGCGCACCTGCGCGCGTTCTGGGACCAGCACGCGCGGACGGAGCCGCGCGCCGCGCGGGCCCACTACGTCGAGACGTTCGACCTGCGCCGCAAGTCGTCGCTGTTCCTCAGCTACTACCTGCACGGCGACACGCGCCAGCGCGGCATGGCGCTCCTCGCGCTCAAGCAGCGCTACCGCGCGTGCGGGTTCGCGCCCGACGACGCCGAGCTGCCCGACTACCTGCCCATGGTGCTCGAGTTCGCCTCGCGCGCCGGGACCGGGGCGGGCGAGGCACCGCTGCGGACCCACCGGGGCGGGATCGAGCTCATCCGCCGCTCGCTCGCCGACCGCGGCTCGCACTACCGCGAGATCCTCGAGGCCGTGAGCGACCTCCTGGGGCCCGTGTCCGAGCGCCAGCGCGGCGAGGTCGACCAGCTCGCGCTCACCGGACCGCCCACCGACGACGCGGGGCTCGAGATCGCCTCGATGCCCTACGGGGGAGCGAGCTGGACGGACACGGCCGGCGCGCCCTTCGGCCCCCCGGAATTCACCTGCGCCCCGGAAGGACGCTGACACATGTGGGACACCCTCCTCTTCGTGGTGCTGCCGTACGTCTGCCTCGCGATCTTCGTCGTCGGGCACGTCTGGAGGTACCGCCGCGACCAGTTCGGCTGGACGACCCGCACGAGCCAGGTGCTCGAGAAGCGGTGGCTCGCGTGGGGCTCGCCCCTGTTCCACTTCGGGGCGCTGTTCGCGATCCTCGGCCACGCCGCGGGGCTCCTGATCCCGACGTCGTGGACGCAGGCCCTCGGGATCTCCGACCACACGTACCACGTGGTCGCGGTCGCAGCCGGGACGGTCGCGGGCGTGCTGCTGTGCGCGGGCCTCGTGATCCTGCTGCTGCGCCGGTTCTACGTCTCCGACCGCATCCGCGTCGTCACGACCCCCATGGACCGGGTCCTGTACCTCCTGCTCACGGTCGAGATCGGGGTCGGCATGTGGCAGACCGTGGCGATCAACGTGTTCGGCTCGGGCTACGAGTACCGGGGGACCGTCTCGGTCTGGTTCCGCCAGCTCTTCGTCCTGCAGCCCGACCCGTCGCTCATCTCCTCGGCGCCCGCGGTCTACGGCTGGCACGCGGTGCTCGCGTGCCTGCTCCTCGCGATCTGGCCCTTCACGCGGCTCGTGCACGTCTGGTCGGTGCCCGTGGCGTACCTGGCCCGACCGTACGTGGTCTACCGGCAGCGCTCCGCGACGGCCGGGCGGGGCAAGGTGAGGGCATGAGCGCGGACCGAGCCGACGTCGCCATGCTCGCACGCGTCGTCCTCACAGGCGTGGGGGAGTCCGTCCTCGACGTGGCCGCGCACGAGCGCGCGGTGGCCTCGGCCCACGCCGGTGCCGTCGTGACCTTTGCGGGCGTCGTGCGCGACCACGACGGCGGCCGGTCCGTCGCCGCGCTCACGTACGAGGCGCACCCCGACGCGGACCGCGTCCTGGGCGAGATCGCGGCACGGGTCGCCGCCCGCTCGGGCGCCGTCCGGGTCGCGGTGTCCCACCGCGTGGGCGACCTGGCGATCGGCGACGTCGCGCTCGTCGCTGCCGTGTCCTCGGCGCACCGCGCCCAGGCCTTCGCGGCGTGCGGCGACCTGGTCGAGGAGGTCAAGGCGGCACTGCCCGTGTGGAAGCGCCAGGTCTTCGCCGACGGCACGCACGAGTGGGTCGGGGCGCTGTGAGCATCGCGCCCACGGTCGAGCGCACGGTCGGGGATCTCCTGCCCGACGGCGCCGCCCCCGCCGAGCACGTCGCGTCCGGTCGCGCGGACCCGGGGCGGGCGACGCCGTCGGGAGGTCAGGTGCCTCGGCGCGCGACGCCGTCGGGCACGGACCGACGGGACGCCCCCGGCCTCGTCGACCGGTTCGGACGGCGCCACCGCGACCTGCGCATCTCCCTGACCGACCGCTGCTCCCTGCGGTGCACCTACTGCATGCCGGCCGAGGGGATGCCTTGGCTGCCCTCCGACGAGCTGCTCACGGTCGCCGAGACGACCCGCGTCGCGGCCGTCGCGGTCCGGCACGGCATCGAGGAGATCCGCCTCACGGGCGGCGAACCGCTGCTGCGCCCCGACATCGTCGAGATCGTGGCGGGCCTGGCCGCGCTCCCCGGCGCCCCCGAGGTGTCGATGACCACCAACGGGCTGCGGCTGCCGGCGCTCGCAGGCCCGCTGCGCGCCGCGGGGCTGAGCCGGCTCAACATGTCGCTCGACACCCTGCGGCGCGACCGGTACGCGCAGCTGACGCGGCGCGACCGCCTGGACCAGGCGCTCGACGGGCTCGCGGCCGCCGACCGGGCAGGGTTCACCGGAACCAAGCTCAACGCCGTCCTCGTGCGGGGCGTCAACGACGACGAGACGGTCGACCTGCTGCGGTTCGCGCTCGACCGCGGCTACGAGCTGCGGTTCATCGAGCAGATGCCGCTCGACGCGGGCCGGAGCTGGACCCGCGAGGGCATGGTCACGGCCGACGAGGTGCTCGCGTCGCTCGACCGGTCGTTCGAGCTGGTCCCCGTGCAGGCGCGCGGCGCGGCCCCGGCCGAGCGGTGGACGGTCGACGGCACCGACGCGGTCGTCGGGATCGTGGCGTCCGTGACGCGCCCCTTCTGCGGCGCGTGCGACCGGATCCGCCTCACGTCCGACGGCCAGCTCCGCAGCTGCCTGTTCGCGCGCGAGGAGACCGACCTACGGACGCTCCTGCGTGCAGGAGCCGACGACGACCGGATCGCGGCAGCGCTCGGCCTCGCGGTCCGCACCAAGGCCGCCGGGCACGCCATCGGCAGCGCCGGCTTCCGCCAGCCCGAGCGCGGCATGTCCGCGATCGGGGGATAGCTCCCACCCGAGACCGCACCGACCCCGTACGACAAGGAGTGACGAGATGCCCGCCATCACCCTGCGCTACTACGCCGCGGCCCGCGCCGCGGCGAACGGCCTCGACGAGGAGGTGATCGAGACCGAGAGCCCGGCCGCCGCGCTCCGCGTCAGCGCGCGTCGGCACGGCGAGCCGATGCGACGCGTGCAGGTCGTCTGCTTGTACCTCCAGGACGGCCGCGCGCTGCGCCCCGAGGCGGCGGCCGCCGCCGTCGCCGGTCCGGTGACGATCGACGTCCTGCCACCCTTCGCCGGCGGGTGAGCGACATGGTGAGGTCCTCGGCGAGCGCGGTCGACGTGCCAGAGATCTACCCGCCCCTGGACGCGCACGAGTCGACCCTCGTCCCGTGCCGGCACCGGGCCGGACTGCACGGGCCACTGACCAGCGGGTGGCTGCTCGCCGCGAGCGTGAGCCAGCTCGGCGCCGTCATCGTCGTCCTGTGGTGCGGGCTGCAGGCACACCCGGTCGTCTCGCTGCCCGTGGCCGCGCTGCTGCTCGCGGCCATGCTCGCGGCCCACTGGCTGGTCTCGATCACCGTGTTCGCACTCGGTCGAGCGCGGTTCCGTAGCCTCGAACGGCGGTACGTCGCCTGGCTCGACGGTCTGACCGCCGAGCAGCGTGCACAGCACTGCCATCGTGCCCAGCGCAGGCTCCTGGAGCACGAGAGAGCACCCCGGCACTGGGTCGTGCCCGCCGACTGGTAGCGCGTGCGGCGCGGGCGCCGTCCTGCCCGTCAGCGTGCGGGACCGCGCCGTCCGGGACGGTGTCAGGAGAGCTCGGCGACGAGCCGGGCCGTGCGCGGCGCCGCGACGCCGTGGCGAGCGGCGGCACGTGCGACGGCGCCACCGATCGCGTCGACCTCGAGCGGTCGGCCCGCCTCGGCGTCGCGCTCCATCGAGGAACGGGCGCCGGCGGGGAACCGGTCGTACAGGGCCAACGACGCGGCGGGGTCCGACGGGGCGCCCGACGCCGTCGCGACCGCCGCGACCTCGGCGACCAGAGCCTCGAGCTCGTCCCGGTGGGCCGTGCGCACCTCGCCGATCGTCGCGCGGTGGCGTGTCGTGAGCAGGGCCAGCGGCGCCAGGAAGGACAGCTTGGCCCATACGAGCGCGGCCTCGTCGGGCCGCACCCGTACCGTGACCCCGGCGCGCGCGAGGAGGTCGCGCACGGTGTCGACCGCGTCCGCCGGTGCGTCGCCCGGGGCGAGATCGATCTCCACGAACGGGCTGCCGTGCACGATCTCTCCCGGCGCGACGCGCGTCGCCTCGACCCGGATCACCGCAGGGACGACCCGCTCGGAGCCGTACCGGCTGCGCAGCACGTCCAGGTGCTCGACGCCGTTGAGCAGCGGCACGACGACCGCGCCCGCGAGCGCCTCGGGGGCGACGCGGTCGAGGGCGTCCGTCAGTCCGGTCGCCTTGACCGCGACGAGCAGCACGTCGACCGGTTCGGTGAGCTGCGCCGTCGCCCGGGCGGCGACCTCGACGTCACCGAGCTGCCCGCTGCGGACGTGCAGTCCGTGCTCGCGCAGGGAGGCCGCCGTCTCGTCACGCGCCACGAACGTCACCGCCGCGTCACCGGCGCGGGCGAGCAGCGCCCCGACGAGGCCGCCGACCCCGCCGGCGCCGAGCACGGCGACCTCCCGCATGCTGCCGTGCACCGTCGTGGTCTTCGTCGTCCAGTCGCTCATCGCCCCAGGAGACCACACGTGCGGCCGGTGTCGGACACGGATGTGCGTCCCGCGACCGTGAGGGTGGTCACGGGGCCTTGGGGGCCGGCGCGCGGTGCGCCTCGGGCGGTGGGCAGAGGGTGGAACGAACCGGACAGGTGCCTCGTTGGTGATTCACGACAGCCCGTGAGCACGGCACCGGCGAAGCAGGCCGGTGGATGTCCGGGACGAACGAGCGTGCGCACGACGCACAGCAGGGACGAAGCGATGCCGGTGCAGCAGACCGAGACCACCCGCCCATGGACGTTCGACGCACGCGCCGGTGCGGTCTACGGGCTCATGACGGCGGCCTGGTACACCGTGCCCGACCTCGTCGAACGGCGCGGGACCCGGGCGCTCCTCAAGACGGCCTGCGGGGTCGCCGGCGCTGTGGTGCTCCTCCGGACCGGCGAGGGCCGTCAGGCGATCGACGGCGTCCGCAAGGTCCGCGACGCCCTGCGGGACACCGAGGGCACCGACGCCGCGGCAGGCACGACGGCGCTCTGGGAGCAGGCGTCCGACGACGCCCCGGACAACACGCTGCACTCCCTCACGCCGGTCGAGATCACCCCGGGCGGGAAGGTCGCGATCGTCGTCGGGGCCGCCGCCGTCCTCGGGGCCACGACGGCGTTCGCCGTCGTCGGCGAGAAGGGGGCGTACCGCTGGGGCGAGCGCATGCGTGCCCGCGGGGTGCGCGCACCGCACCTGCGCGTGGGACTCGTCCTGGGCGCCGCCGCGGCGGCCCTCGGAGGCCTGGTCCCGGCGTCCGAGGACGACTGACGAGGTCTCGCGGGGACGAGCCCGGACCTGCGGGGGTGGTCGAAGCACGGTTGGCTGCCGGATCACCGCTCCCGCGAGATCGGGCTGGTTGTCGCTTCCGGAGCGGCTGAGGCGACAACGAGCCCGATCTCGAACGGAACCGGTCTCGCCAGGGCGGCCAGGTCTCGTGCATGGCACCGCCGACCGGACGGCGGCGGTGCCGGGGGAGCGCTGGTCAGGAGAAGAGCGCCGCGAGCCGGGGGAGCCGACGGCGGTTCTCGTCCTCGTCGTCGAAGTCCCAGCTCTCACCGGCCGGGCGGGTCGAGGCACCGACCGGCGTCCCACCGCCGTCGGTGTCCGGTTCCGCGGCGGGTGGCGCGGCGGTCTCCCGCGCCTCGTAGTAGTCCTCGTCGTCACGCCCCGTGGCTCGGGTCCAGGCGTCGCCCACGAGCCGACAGTGCACCGTCACGTGCGTGCCGGGACGTCGCATCCCGCGAGGTCGCTAGCATCTTTGCGTGCGAGCAACCGTGGGCGTGGTCGTGACCGGGTTCGACCAGGGAGACCTGGTGCGTGAGGCCGTCGAGTCGGTGCTGCGGCAGACGCGCGCACCCGACGAGGTCGTCGTGGTCGACGACGGGTCGACGGACGCCCGGTCCCTCGCGGTCCTCGACGCGCTCGCCGGTCACGAGGCGGTGCGCGTCCTGCGCCAGGAGAACGCGGGCGTGAGCGCGGCGCGCAACGCCGGGTTGTCGCGGCTGACGACCGAGCTCGCGGTCGTCCTGGACGGCGACGACCGCCTCGCCGAGACCTTCGTGGCGCGGACCGCGGCGCTCCTCGAGGAGGACCCCGACGTCGTCGGGTCCTCGTCCTGGCTGCGCATGCACGGCGTCGCCCACGCGGTCGCCCGCCCGGCCGGGGGAGCGGCCGTCGACTTCCTCCACCGCAACGCCTCGCCGGCCACCGTGATGCTGCGCCGCGACCGCTGGCTCGCGGCCGGAGGCTACGACGAGCGCATGCGCGCCGGGTTCGAGGACTGGGACTTCTTCCTCTCGCTGCTCTCGGCGGGTGGGCGGATCGAGATCGTGCCCGAACCGCTGATCGAGTACCGCACGTCGCCGACCTCGGCCAACGTGCGGAGCATGGACAAGCGGCTCGAGCTCTACGGTCACCTGGTCGACCGGCACCGCCCGCTGTTCGAGGAGCACCTGCGCGCGGTGCTCCTGGCGCAGGAGGCGGCGTCGACCGCGCGGCTTGACACCTGGGAGCGACTGGTCCTCGACCACCCGGAGGTCCCGGTCGAGGACGCCACCTACGGCGACGGCGGCATGGCCGCGGTCGTACGGATCGCGACCGCCCGGGCGGAGAGGGCTCGGGCGGTCGGGCCGGTCCTGCAGCCCTGAGTCAGAGCGCGCCGCTCGCGGCCGTCTCGACGACGCCGCCCGCGCCGTCGAACGTCAGCAGACGGTCGGCGACCTTGTCGATGAAGTAGCGGTCGTGGCTCACGACGACCACGGCACCCGGGAAGTGCGCGAGCGCGCGCTCCATGACCTGCGCGCTCGTGAGGTCGAGGTGGTTCGTCGGCTCGTCGAGCACGATCACCGAGGCACCCGACAGCAGGCACTGCGCGATCGCGACGCGGGCACGCTGCCCGCCCGAGAGCGTGCCGATCTTCTGCTTGAGCTCCATCTCGGAGAACTGGAGCATCGTCAGGAAGCGGTTGACGTTCTTCTTGGTCGCCGAGTACGCGAGGGTCCCGGGGGCGGCGCTCACCGCGTGCGCGACCGTGTCGTCCAGGTCGAGGTCGGCCACGACCTGGTTGTACGAGACGAACGTCGAGTTCTTCTTCCAGATGATCTGCCCGGCGTCGGGCGGCGTGACCTCCGTGAGCACGTCGAGGAGCGTCGACTTGCCGGACCCGTTCGCGCCGACGACGGCCACGCGGTCACCGCGGTGGAGCGAGAACGTGAGGTCGCTGAACAGCGGGTCGCCGCCGAAGCCCTTCGTGAGCCCCTCGACCTCGACCAGGCGCTCGCTCACGTGCAGGTCCGCGTAGATCGTCGTGATGATCTGGTCGACCGGGCGCGGCGCCTGACGCTTCTTGATGTCGGCGAGCTTGCGCTTGAGGCCACGGCTCTTGTCCTTCGCGGCCTGCTTGCGGGCATCGCTGGCCTCGACCTCGTACGCGAGCAGCTCCTCCTCGTGCGCGAACTGGCGCTCGATCGTCTTGAGGCGCGACTGCTTGGCGTGCACGTAGTCGGAGTAGCCGCCCTCGTACTCGTGCAGGCGACGGTTCTCGATCTCGACGATCCGGTTGACCGCACCGTCGAGGAACTGGCGGTCGTGCGAGACCACGAGCACCGCGCCCGGGTAGGTCTGGAGCCAGTTCTCGATCCAGCGCACCCCGTCGAGGTCGAGGAAGTTCGTGGGCTCGTCGAGCAGCAGCACGTCGGGGCGCTGCACCAGGATCCGGGCGAGCGCCGCACGGTTGCGCCAGCCGCCCGAGAGCTGGTCGACCGGGAGCGCGCGACGTTCGGCGTCGAACCCCAGGCGCGTGAGGACCGTGTCGATCGTGTTCTCGTACGACCATCCGTCGAGCGCGTCCATGCGCTCGAACAGGTCGGCCTGCTCGGTGAGAAGCCTGGTCATCTCGTCATCGCCGTCGACAGCACCGCTGTCGTCCATGAGGTCCGGCTCGGCGAGTCGCTCGCCGATCGCGTCGAGGCGCGCCTGCGTCGAGTGGACGTCGGCGAACAGCTCGCTGAGCTCCTCGGCCGCGCTGCGGTGCCCCGCGAGCTCGGAGAACTGCGAGAAGTACCCGATGCTCACGCCGAGGTTGACGTCGACCGTCCCCGACGTGGGCTCCTTGCGGCCCAGGATGAGCTCGAGGAACGTCGTCTTGCCCGTGCCGTTGCGGCCCACGAGCCCGACACGCTCACCCTCGCGGAGCTTGAGGAAGGCGTCGCGCAGCACGACCTTGTCGTCGAACTGCATGCTCACGGCGTTCAGGCGGATCAGGCTCACAGGGGTCCTCTCGGGCACCGTGCCGGACGTCGGCACGACCCCGAACACTACGCGGGCCGCCCGTCCGGACCGTTGCCGACCACCGTTCGACGACCGTTCGTCGCACGTCGCCTACCGCTCGTCGCACACCTCGACCGTCCGTCGACGTGACCTGGATCACGGCCCGTCGTCGTCCCTAGCCTTTCCCGGTCGGACGCAACGACGCGACCTTGGGAGAGAGAACCGATGACGACAGACACCCGATCGACGGCGGAGACCGCCTCGGACGACGGGCGCTCGCCCGATCCGACGCTCCCGCCCACCGCGGTCCCGGAGGCCGCCCTCGCACCCCGCTGGACCTGGCAGAAGGTCGTGCTCTGGACGGGCATCGCCCTGCTCGGCGGCGTGGCCTGGGTCATGCTCGCGCTGGTGCGCGGCGAGACCGTCAACGCGATCTGGTTCGTGTTCGCCGCGGTCTGCAGCTACCTCATCGGATACCGCTTCTACTCCAAGGTCATCGAGCGATACATCACGCGCCCTGACGACCGCCGCGCGACCCCCGCCGAGGTGCGCTCGGACGGCAAGGACTACGTCCCGACCGACCGCCGCGTGCTGTTCGGGCACCACTTCGCCGCGATCGCGGGCGCCGGCCCGCTCGTCGGACCGGTCCTGGCCGCCCAGATGGGCTACCTGCCCGGCACGGTCTGGATCATCGTCGGCGTCATCTTCGCGGGTGCCGTGCAGGACTACGTCGTCCTGTTCTTCTCGATGCGTCGCGGCGGCCGCACGATCGGGCAGATGGCCCGCCAGGAGCTCGGCCGCATCGGCGGTACGGCCGCGATCGTCGCGTCCCTGCTCATCATGCTGATCATCGTCGCGATCCTCGCGCTCGTCGTCGTGAACTCCCTGGGCGAGAGCCCCTGGGGCGTCTTCAGCGTCGCGATGACCATCCCGATCGCCCTCTTCATGGGCGTCTACCTGCGCTACCTGCGTCCCGGGCGCATCACCGAGGTCTCGATCATCGGCTTCGTGCTGCTCATGGCCGCGATCGTCGGCGGCGGCTGGGTCGCGAACACCCCGTGGGGCGCGGACATGTTCCACCTCGACCGCACGACCATTGCCATCGGCATCATCATCTACGGCTTCGTCGCGGCCGTCCTGCCCGTGTGGCTGCTCCTCGCCCCGCGCGACTACCTGTCGACGTTCATGAAGGTCGGCGTCATCGTGATGCTCGCGGGCGCGATCGTGATCGTGCGCCCCGAGATCTCGGTGCCCGCGGTCAGCGAGTTCGCGAGCGGCGAGACCGGGCCGGTGTTCTCCGGCTCGCTCTTCCCGTTCCTGTTCGTCACGATCGCGTGCGGCGCACTGTCCGGCTTCCACGCCCTCATCGCGTCGGGCACCACGCCCAAGCTGCTCGAGAAGGAGCGCCAGACGCGCTTCATCGGGTACGGCGGCATGCTCATGGAGTCGTTCGTCGCGATCATGGCGCTCGTCGCCGCGATCTCGCTCGACCGCGGCATCTACTTCGCGATGAACGCCTCGGCCGCCGCGACCGGCGGGACCATCGAGGGTGCGGTCGCGTTCGTCAACTCGCTCGGCCTGGCCGGCGTGAACCTCACGCCCGACATGCTGTCCTCGACCGCAGCGGCTGTCGGCGAGGAGTCGATCGTCTCGCGCACCGGTGGTGCGCCGACCCTGGCCCTGGGCCTCGCGCACATCATGCAGCAGCTCTTCGGCGGCGCCGCGATGATGGGCTTCTGGTACCACTTCGCGATCATGTTCGAGGCGCTGTTCATCCTCACGGCCGTCGACGCCGGGACGCGCGTCGCGCGCTTCATGCTCCAGGACTCGCTCGGCAACGTCGCGCCCAGGTTCCGGGACGTGACCTGGCGGCCCGGGGTGTGGTTCTGCACCCTGGTCATGGTCGCCGGGTGGGGGAGCATCCTCTATCTCGGCGTCACCGACCCCCTCGGCGGGATCAACACGTTCTTCCCGCTGTTCGGCATCGCCAACCAGCTCCTCGCGGCCATCGCGCTCGCGGTCGTGCTCGCGATCGTCGCCAAGCGTGGACGCTCCTTCTTCCGCTGGCTGTGGATCGTGGCCCTGCCGCTGGCCTTCACCGCGGTCGTGACGATCACGGCGTCGTTCGAGAAGATCTTCTCGCCCGTCCCCGCCGTCGGCTACTGGGCCAACCACAACGCGTTCAAGGAGGCGCTGGCCGCGGGGGAGACCTCGTTCGGCACCGCGACCTCGATCGAGGCCATGGAGGCGGTCGTGCGCAACACGTTCGTCCAGGGCACGCTGTCGATCATCTTCGTGGTCCTCGCGATCGTCGTGATGGTCGCGGCCCTCGTGACGACCGTGAAGGCGCTGCGTGCGGGCGGAGGGGAGAACCACGAGGACGAGCCCGTGGCCTCGCGCCGCTTCGCGCCTGCGGGCCTCCTGACCACGGCGACCGAGAAGGAGATCGAGGCCGAGTGGGCCCAGCTCCCGCCCGAGAAGCAGCCCGTCTCCTCGGGCTCGGGGCACTGACGTGGGGCCCGTGCGCGACGCGCTCGCCCGCGCGGCAAGAGGTGCGGCCTGGTACGTCCGTCAGCTCATGGGCGACGACGCGTACCGGGTGTACGTGGAGCACCGCCGCGCAGCGCACGGGCCCGACGTCCCCGTCCTGACCGAGCGCCAGTTCTGGCGCCAGCGCATGGACGACCAGGACCGCAACCCGGGCGCCCGCTGCTGCTGACCCCGCCGAGGGTGACGCCTCCGCCCGCCGAGGGGGACACCGTCGGCGGCATCCCGTCACCCTCGGCACGCCAGCGCGTCACCCTCGGCGTCAGGTACGTCACCCTCGGCGTCATCTCTCCGGAATAGGATCGCGACATGTCCGGACCCGTGTTCACCGGGGCCGTCGTCGGCCTGGTCGTCGGCGTCCTGCTCACCGCCGCGCTGGTCCTCGCGTGGCGGCTGGCACGTGGCACGCGCGAGCTCGGCAGCGACTCCGAGCGCGCGACGTTCAGCACGCTCCACCTCGCCTCGCGCGCCGCCAAGCACCTGCGGGACGGTCTCGAGGGCGACGACGTCGGACGCGCGGCCCGCCACCTGCGCACCCTGCTCGGCTGCGAGGCGCTCGCGGTCGTGACGGCCGACGGCGTCGTGGCTCTCGACGGCCCGACCGCCCTCCGGGCCGAGGCGCAGCGCGTCGGCGCCCGGACGATCGAGACCGGGAGGCGACAGGTCTACGCGGGCGCCGAGCCGTCGTCGGGCGTCCCGGAGGCCGTGGGGGCGCCCGTGCTCGCGGGCGGTGTCGTGGCCGGGGCCGTCGTCGCGTTCGCGACGCGGGTGCGCCCGCCGCTCGTGCGGGCCACGGGCGAGGTCGCGCAGTGGTGCTCGGCGCAGCTCGAGCTGGGTGAGCTCGAGGCCTCGCGCACCGCGCTCGCGCAGGCCGAGCTGCGTGCCCTGCGCGCCCAGATCAGCCCGCACTTCATCTACAACTCGCTCGGTGCGATCGCGTCCTTCATCAGCACCGACCCCGAGCGGGCGCGCGACCTCGTGCTCGACTTCGCGGACTTCACGCGCTACTCCTTCCGGGGCCGTGGCGACTTCACGACGCTCGCCGACGAGCTGGGCAGCATCCACTCGTACGTCGAGCTCGAGCGCGCGCGGTTCGGCGACCGGCTGACCGTGACGCTCCAGATCGCGCCCGAGTCCCTGTCGACCGTCATCCCGTTCCTCAGCGTCCAGCCGCTCGTCGAGAACGCCGTCCGGCACGGCCTCGAGCCGCGCGAGGGGGGTGGGCGGATCGTCATCAGCGCGCGCGACGAGGGCACCCAGACCGAGATCACGGTCGAGGACGACGGCGTCGGCATGTCTCCCGAGACGCTGCGGACCCTGCTCGCGACGGGGTCGCGCGCGACGAACGTCGGGCTGCGCAACGTCGACACGCGCGTGCGCCAGCTCTACGGCGACCAGCACGCGCTCGAGATCGAGACGAACGAGGGCGCGGGTACCCTCGTGCGGATGCGCGTCCCGAAGTCCCAGCCCCAGCACGAGACCGAGGTGAGCAGGCCGTGACCGACCACGTCCCCCACCCCGCAGCGACCGCCGGCCCCGCCGCCTCCCCCGGGAGGGCGGTCGACCCGCATCCCGGCGTCGACGTCCTCGTGGCCGACGACGAGCGCCCGGCCCTCGACGAGCTGACCGCGCTCCTGCGCCGCGACCCGCACGTGCGCTCGGTCCACGGCGTCGCCTCGGGCGCCGAGGCCCTGCGCTGGCTGTCCGAGCACCCTGTCCACGTCGCGTTCCTCGACATCCACATGCCGGGGCTCACGGGGCTCGACCTCGCCCGCGCGCTGTCGCGGTTCTCGGTCCGTCCCGCAGTGGTGTTCGTGACGGCCGACGAGGCCCGGGCCACCGAGGCGTTCGACGTCGAGGCCGTCGACTACGTGCTCAAGCCCGTGCGGCGCGAGCGGCTGGCCCGCGCGGTCGCGCGAGCCGTCGCGGTCCAGGCAGCCGCGTCCCGCGCGGTGGAGGGCGCGCCGTCCCGTGACACGGGAGGCGCCGTCGCCCACGACGCGGAGCGGCCCGCCCCGACGGCGCAGGTCCCCCCGGCCGACGAGACCATCGCCGTCACGGTCGGCACGACGACGCGCGTCGTGCTGCGCTCGGCCGTGCGGTGGGTCCAGGCGCAGGGAGACTACTCACGCCTGGTCACGGACACGGACGGCTACCTGGTGCGCGAGCCCATCTCCGACCTCGAGGAACGCTGGACCGCCGTGGGCTTCCTGCGCGTGCACCGCTCGTACCTCGTCGACCGTGCCGCCGTGACCGCGGTCCGCCTCGGCGGCGCGCACCCGGTCGTGGTCGTCGCCGGGCAGGAGGTCCCCGTGAGCCGGCGTATGGCCCCGGCCGTGCGCGACGCGCTCCTGGGCCGTCCCGGGAGCCGTCCGTGACCTCGCAGGAGCCGCCGCCGCGGGTCGTCGTCCGATCGACCGACGTCCCGTCGCGCGCCCCGGCCGCCGCCCGGGGCGCCGCGCCGGACGCGGGGGAGGAGGCGCCGTCGGGCGTGGTGCGCGAGGGACCCGGGGAGGCGCCCGGGCCCGACGGCGGCAGCGAACCCGCGGCCGTGTACGCCCGCAGCCTCGCGCGGGCGCAGCTGCGGCTCGCGCTCGCGTGCGTCGTGTCGTTCCTTGCCGTCGTCGCGCTGCTCACGGTCACGATGAGCGCCGTGCCGACGCTGGGCGACGTGCACCTGCTGGGCGTGCCGCTCCCGTGGCTCCTGCACGCCTACGGGTTCTACCCGGTCATCGCGGCGTTCGCGCTCGTGTTCGCGCTCGCCGCCGCGCGCAACGAACGACGCTTCCGCGCCCTCGTGGAGGACGAGTGACCTCGGCGCTGCCGCTCGTCGCGGTCGGCCTGCTGCTGCTCGCGACCGGGCTCATCGGGTTCTACGGGCTGCGCATCTCGCGGACCACGAGCGACTTCTTCGTCGCCTCGCGCACCGTGCAGCCCGTGTGGAACGCGTCGGCCATCAGCGGCGAGTACCTGTCGGCCGGGACTTTCCTGGGCCTGTCCGGGCTCGTGCTGCTCTCCGGGGCCGAGGCGTTCTGGTTCCCCGTCGGGTACGCCGCGGGCTACCTGCTCGTGCTGCTGTTCGTGGCCGGGCCGCTGCGCCGCAGCGGGGCGTACACGATCCCCGACTTCGTCCAGGCACGCCTCGACTCGCTCGCCGCCCGGCGCGTCACGAGCGTCCTGGTGCTCGTCATCGGGTGGCTGTACGTCGTCCCGCAGCTCCACGGCGCCGCGCTCGTCATCACGACCGTGGCCCCCGTGCCGCCGTGGGTCGGGTCGGTCGGGGTCGCCGCGGTCGTGAGCGCCGTGGTCGCCGCGGGCGGCATGCGCTCGGTCACGTTCGTCCAGGCGTTCCAGTTCTGGGTCAAGCTCACGGCGCTCGCGATCCCCGTGGTCTTCCTGCTGGTCGTGCTCGGCGGGCAGGACCTGGCGCTCGACCCGGCCCAGGTCTTCCCGCCCGAGGCCGGGCCACGCTCCTACGACACGTACACGACCGTCTCGCTCCTGCTCGCGCTCCTGCTCGGCACGATCGGCCTGCCGCACGTCCTCGTGCGCTTCTACACGAGCCCCGACGGCGTCTCGGCCCGGTGGACGACCGTGGTCGTGATCGGCATGATCAGCGCCTTCTACATGGTCTCGAGCACCATGGGACTGGTCGCCCGCGTCGTCGCCCCCGACCTCGCCGAGCCCGGCGTCGCGGACACCGTGGCGCTCGTGCTGCCGTCCCGGCTCGTGCCCGGTGTGGGCGGCGAGCTGCTCTCGGCGCTCGTGATCGCAGGGGCGTTCGCGGCGTTCCTCGGGACGTCCTCAGGACTCGTGGTCTCGCTCGCGGGCGTCGTGAGCCAGGACCTGTTCGGCGGCACGGTCCGCTCGTTCCGCTGGTCCGCGGTCGCGTGCACGATCGTGCCCCTCGCGTTCGCGCTCGTGACCATCCCGCAGGGGCTCGTGACGAGCGTCGGGACCGTGTTCGTGTTCGCGGCCTCGGCGCTGTCCCCGACGATCCTGCTGGGCGTGTGGTGGCGGCGGCTCACCGCGCGCGGGGCGATCGCGGGCATGGTCGTCGGCAGCGCGCTGTGTGCCGCGGCGCTCCTCGTGACCTCGGCGCTCGGACCCGGCGACGGGCTCGCGCGCAGCCTCCTGGCCCAGCCCGCGGCCTGGACGATCCCGCTCGCGACCGCCGCGACCGTCGTCGTGTCCCTGCGTGACCGGCGCGGGCCGCACCCCCGCACCGACCGCTTCCTGCGGCGGCTGCACGTGCCGGAACGCGCTCCCGAACGCTGAGCGGGTGATCGCGCCGCGACACGCCCGGCGAGTCGCAGCCGAACCACGCACTCGGCGAGAGGCCCCGGAAAATGTCCGCGACGTCCGCGGCGTGCGTGGGTATCGTCGGAGCCGGTGGACGTGAGGCGTGACGACCCTCGGCCCGGACCTCGTGCCGGGCGCACGGCCCCCGCGCGTCCGGCGGACCGACGAGAGGCCGGGACCTCCCGGCGAAGGAGTGGTGGCACCGCGGCCTAGCCCCCGCCCGCTCCTCCAGGGCCTTCGCCTGCTGGAGGAACCATGAGACCGCCGACCCCACCCACCGCCTCGACCGCACCCCGGACCCTCGCCGCGGACCTGCCCGCCCTCCCACCCGGCACGCCCGTCACGCTCCGTGGCTGGGTGCACCGGCGTCGCGCCCTCGCGACCGTCACCTTCCTCGTGCTGCGCGACCGGTCGGGCCTGGCCCAGGTCGTCGTGCGGGCGGGCGACGGGCAGGTCGTGCCGCCCGAGGAGACCGTGGTCGAGGTCACGGGCCTGACGACGGCGAACGCGCAGGCTCCGGGCGGGGTCGAGGTGACCTCGCCGACCGTCGTGCTCCTCACGGACCCGGCCTCGACCCCGCCCGTCGAGCTGTGGCGCCCCTCGCTCGACGTGGGGCTCTCCACGATGCTCGACCACGCCGCGGTCGCCTGGCGGCACCCCGCGCAGCGCGCACGCTGGGAGGTGGCGGCCGCGTCCCTGCGCGGGTTCCGTGAGGCCCTCGACGCGCGGGGCTTCACCGAGGTGCAGTCGCCCAAGATCGTCGGGTCGGCGACCGAGTCGGGTGCCGACGTGTTCACGCTCGACTACTTCGGCCGGCCCGCCTTCCTGGCGCAGAGCCCGCAGTTCTTCAAGCAGCAGCTCGTCGGGGTCTTCGAGCGCGTGTACGAGGTGGGACCGGTCTTCCGGGCCGAGCCGCACGACACCGTGCGCCACCTCGCCGAGTACGTCTCGCTCGACGTCGAGCTCGGTTTCGTCCGTGACCACCGCGACGTGCTGGCCGTCCTGCGTGACGTCCTGGCCGGCATGGTCGCCGCGGTCCACGAGCACGCCGGGTCCGCGGTCGCGGCCCACGGCTTCGCGGTGCCGGTCGTGCCCGACGAGATCCCCGTGATCCACTTCGCCGAGGCGCTGGCTCTCGTCGGGGCTCCCGCGGACGAGCCCGACCTGGCCCCCGAGCACGAGCGGGCGCTGGGGCGGTGGGCGCTCGCCGAGCACGGCAGCGACCTCCTCGCGGTCGAGGGCTACCCGATGGCCAGGCGTCCCTTCTACACGCACCCGCAGCCGGGGGACGCGCGGTGGAGCAACAGCTTCGACCTGCTCTTCCGAGGCGTCGAGCTCGTCACTGGCGGTCAGCGCCTGCACCGGTACGCGGACTACGTCGCGGCGATCACGGCCCGAGGCGAGGACCCGGCCGCGTACGCGACGTACCTCGAGGCGTTCGAGCACGGGATGCCGCCGCACGGCGGCTTCGCGATCGGCCTCGAACGGTGGACCGCGCGCCTGACGGGCGCGCCGAACGTCCGCGAGGTCACGCTCTTCCCGCGCGACCTGCACCGCCTCGCGCCCTAGCACCGGGGAACCTGGCCGCCCGGCACGGGGGACAACCCCACCCCGTTCGGGGGACGTCCCGGATGGTCCGGTTCGTCCCCCGCTCGCTACGTTCGAGACTCACGCCACGACAGGGGTTTCGATGAAGACGACCACGACCAGGCGGACCCCCCGGCGGTCTCGCCGTACGCCCTGCAGGTCGCAGGGATCACCAAGACGTACGCCGCGGGCAAGCGGTCGGTGCACGCCCTGCGGGGCGTGTCCCTGGCGCTGCCGAGGGGCAGCTTCACGGCCGTGATGGGGCCGTCGGGCTCGGGCAAGAGCACGTTGCTGCACTGCGCCGCTGGCCTCGACCGACCGACGGGCGGCTCGGTCCACCTGGGCGGCGTGGACCTGTCCACGCTGACCGAGGACGAGCTCACGGCCCTGCGCCGGGGGCGCATCGGGTTCGTGTTCCAGGCCTACAACCTCATGGGGTCCTTGACGGTCGCGGAGAACGTCGGGCTGCCGCTGCGTCTCGCGGGCGAGCGGGCGGACCCGGCCTGGCTGCGCGAGATCGCGGCCCGCGTCGGGATCGAGGACCGTCTCGACCACCGCCCGAGCGAGCTCTCGGGCGGCCAGCAGCAGCGCGTGGCGATCGCGCGGGCCCTCGTGACGCGCCCCGACGTCGTCGTGGCGGACGAACCGACCGGGGCCCTCGACACGCGGACGAGCAAGCAGGTGCTCGAGCTGCTGCGGTTCCTGGTCGACGCGCTCGGCCAGAGCGTCTTCATGGTCACGCACGACCCGGTCGCGGCCTCGTTCGCGGACCGCGTCGTGTTCCTGGCCGACGGGCAGGTCGCGGGCGAGCTCGTCCGACCGACCCCCGAGCAGGTCGCCGACCGCATGACGCACCTCGGGGAGTGGTGAGGGTGCTGGGTCTCGCGCTGAGCACGCTGCGCGCGCGCCGCAAGAGCTTCGTCGGCCCGTTCGTCGCGCTGTTCCTGAGCGCGATGCTCGTCGCGGCGTGCGGGCTGCTCATGGAGTCGGGCATCCGTCAGGGCATCGGCCCCGAGCGTTACGCGGGCGCCGACCTGGTCGTGACCGCGCAGCAGTCGCTCGCGGTCGACGTGGACTACGACGAGCCCTTCGGTGGCCGCGTCCGCCTGCCCGTGTCCGCGGTCGACGAGCTCGCGGCGATCCCCGGGGTCGAGCGCGCGGTCGGCGACGTCGAGGTGCGACTGGGTGCCGTCGGGCCGTCGGGCGACCTGGCCGGGGCGATCGACGGGCGCCCGCCGGTGGGCCACGGGTGGTCCTCGGCGACGCTCGGTCCGTTCGCCCTCGCACAGGGCGACGGCCCGACGGCGCCGGGCCAGGTCGTGCTCGACGGCGCACTGGCCGCGCGGCTCGCCGTGGGGGTGGGCGACGACGTCACCCTGGCCGTGGGCTCGACGCCGGGGGAGTACCGGGTGACCGGGACCGTCTCACCGCCCGAGGGAGCCGGGGCACTGCGGCAGGGCGTGGTGTTCTTCACCGACGAGCAGGTCGCGGACCTCGCGGTAGCAGGCCCGGGCACGAGCGGTCGACCCGGCGCGGCAGACGCCCGAGGCGAGGTCGACGCCGTCGGGATCCTGGCCGCCGACGGGACGGACGTGCGGGCGCTCGCCGCGGACGTGCGCGAGCGGACCGGGCTGACCGTGCGCACGGGCGACGCCCGTGGAGCGGTCGAGTTCGCCGACGCCTCGGGCTCGGCGACCACGCTGGTCGCGATCGCCGGCAGCTTCGGCGGGATCATGCTCGTCGTCGTCGTGTTCGTCGTCGCGAGCGCCCTGGGGCTCGTGGTGCAGCAGCGGCGCCGCGAGCTCGCGCTGCTCCGCGCGGTCGGTGCGACCCCGCGCCAGGTCCGCCGGATGATCTCCGCCGAGATGCTCGTGCTGTCCACGACGGCCGCGGTCCCCGGGGCGCTCCTGGGCATCCCCGCGGTCGGCGTGCTGCACGGCCTGTTCGTCCGGGCGGGGGTCGTCTCGGCGGACTACCCGGTCGCGGTGGGGCCGTTGCCGGTCGTGATCGCGGTGCTGCTCACGGTGGGAGTCGCGTGGATCGCGGGGCGGATGTCCGCTCGACGCGCCATCACGGTGAAGCCGGTCGAGGCGCTGGGCGAGGCCGCGGTCGAGACCCCGCGGCTGGGCGTCACGCGCACGGTGATCGGCGTGGTCATGGTCGTCGGCGGGGTGTTCCTGTCGCTGCTGCCCGCGTTCGTCGCGGGCGAGGACGCGCTCGCGGGGGCCGCGCTCTCCGGCGTGGTGCTCGTGATCGCGGTCGCGCTCCTGGGGCCGCGGATCGTGCACGCCCTCGTGCTGCTGGTCGAGCCGTTCCTGCGGCGCAGCCCGCACGCGAGCACCTACCTCGCGGGCCGCAGCACCCGTGCGAGCTCGCGACGGCTCGCGGGGGCTGTCGTGCCGCTCGTGCTCGCGATCACCGTGACGGTCGTGCAGGTCTCGCTCGGGGCCGCGCAGGTGGCCGAGACCGAGCGTCAGGTGGCCGACGGGCTGCGCGCCGACCTCGTGCTCGCGAGCAGCGGCACGGGTCTCTCGCCCGACCTCGCGGGGCAGGTCGCGGGAGTCCCGGGCGTCGCCTCGGTGACCCCGACCGTGCGGAGCCAGGCCCTCGTGCGCTTCGCCGAGCCGGACGGCACGCTCACGGCGGAGGCCCTGAGCGTCCAGGGCGTCGACCCGGCGGACCTCGGCGCCGCGATCGACCTGGACGTGCGCGAGGGCTCGACCGACGACCTGCACGGCGAGTCGGTCGCCCTCAGCGTCGCGGGAGCGAGCAAGGCGCGAGCCGGGCTCGGGGACACCGTCGAGCTCTACCTCGCGGACGGCACGCGGGTCGACGCCGTCGTCGTCGCGCTCTACGGGCGCGGCATGGGCTTCGGCGACGCCCTGCTCCCGCGCGACCTGGTCCTGCCGGCATCGGCGGACGGGCTGGACGGCTCGCTGCTCGTGGTGGCCCAGGAGGAGACCGACGTCGAGGCGCTCGCGGAGGACCTCGGCCGGACGACGACCCCGTACCCGGGCGTCGTGCTCGCCGACCGGGCATCCCTGGTCGCCGCCGAGAAGGCGGCGCTCGAGGCGAACACGTGGACCTCGATGATCCTGCTCGTGGTGCTGTTCGGGTACGTCGCGCTGAACGTGGCGAACGCCCTGGTCATGTCGACGGTCGACCGGCGGCGCGAGCTCGCGCTGCTGCGCCTGGTCGGGACGCGGGACCGTCAGGTACTGCGGATGATGCGGGTCGAGGCGGGCGTCGTGGTCGGCATCGCCGTGGTCGTCGCGACGGTGATCCTGCTGCCGCCGTTGACCGGCGTGAGCCTCGGGCTGAGCGAGGGGCAGCGGGCGGTGCCCGCGCTCTCCCCGGTCGCCTACCTCGCGACGGTCGCGGGCGCGGGCGCCGTCGGGTACCTCTCGATGCTCCTGCCGACCCGTGCCGCCCTGCGAGGCCGACCGGTCGAGAGCAGCGGGCGGCGGGAGGGGCGGGCGGGCGTGGCCCGGCCGCGAGACGCCATGGTGCGCGGCCGGACCACGCGCCCGGCGTGGCCCTGCCCTCGCGCCGGACCGCCCACGGGGTGACCATGGACGTATGTCCACCGTCGGACCGGTCGTCGTCGGCTACGACGGGTCGCCCTCCGCGACCTCCGCCGTGCGCTGGGCCGCGCGCGAGGCCCGACGGCGTGGCGCTCGTCTGGAGGTCGTCTTCGCCCGCGACGCGCACGACACCCACCTCGAACCCTCGCTGCCCGGTGGCGGCGAGAACGCGCAGGCCGGAGCGCGGGCGCTCGCCGACCGCGGCCGGGTCCAGGCCCTCGAGGTCGAGCCCGACGTCGAGGTCGAGGTGACCGTGGAGTACACGACCCCGGCCGCGACGCTCGTCGGCACGTCGCTCGACGCCGCGATGGTGGTCGTCGGGTCGGGGGACCACGGGCGGGTCCGCGGCGAGCTCGGCGGGTCGGTGGCGCTCGCGGTCGCCGCGCACGCGCACTGCCCGGTCGTCGTGGTCCACGGCGACGTCGAGGCGCTGCGCGACGTGAACCTGCCTGTGGTCGTGGGGGTCGACGGCTCGACGCACGCGACCGGCGCGCTCAGCCACGCGGCCGAGGTCGCGGCCTCGCGCGGTGCGTCGCTGCGGGTCGTGGTCGCGTGGTGGACGCGCGCCTCGGCGCACCTCGAGAGCTACATGGCCGCGGAGTTCCCGCGCGAGCGTGCCGAGAACGGGGCCGAGCGACTGCTCGCGGCCGCGCTCGCGCAGGTGCACGAGGAGTACCCGGACCTGGAGGTCGAGGGCTCGACCGTGGAGGCGCAGCCGGCTCCCGCGCTGGTCAGGGCCTCGGAGGGGGCCGAGCGGCTCGTGGTCGGGTCGCGCGGGCGGGGCGGTTTCGCGGCGCTCGTCCTGGGTTCGGTGAGCCACTCGCTCGTGCGTGAGGCGCACTGCCCCGTGACGATCGTGCGCTGAGCCTCGTTCCCGGTCGGAGACGTGATCCCGACCACATCGTCGGTCCTGCTGCGGGTCCTGGGCTTTCACCCGGTAGGGATGTTTGGTTAGGCTCACCTCTGTGAGCCACACCTTATCCGGCGACGACGACGCTCCCACCGCCCAGGACTCCTCCCGCCCGGCCCTCGCCGGGACCGGGCTGAGCCTCGGGTACGACGGGACCGCCGTCGTGCACGACGCCTCCCTGCGCCTGCTCCCCGGACAGGTCACCGCGCTCATCGGCCCCAACGGGAGCGGCAAGTCGACGCTCCTGCGCTCGCTCGCCCGGCTCCACAAGCCCGTCCAGGGGACCGTGAGCCTGCCCGACGTCCCCGACGCGCTCGCGCTGCACCCCAAGGACTTCGCGCGGCGCGTCACCCTGCTCTCGCAGAGCCGGCCCACGCCCAACGGCGTGAGCGTGCGCGACGTCGTCGGGTACGGGCGCCACCCGCACCGGGCGCGCTTCCGCTCCACGGACCCCGACGGCGCACGCGCCATCACCTGGGCCATGGACGTCACCGGTGTCGCGGCGATGGCCGGCCGCGGCGTCGACGAGCTGTCCGGCGGCGAGCTCCAGCGCGTGTGGCTCGCGACCTGCCTCGCGCAGGACACGGGCGTGCTGCTGCTCGACGAGCCCACGACCTACCTGGACCTGCGCTACCAGGTCGAGATCCTCGACCTCATGCGCGACCTCGCCGACGACCACGGCGTGGCCGTGGGCGTCGTGCTGCACGACCTCAACCAGGCGGCCGCGGTCGCGGACCACGTGGTCCTGCTCCAGCGCGGCGTCGTCCGTGCCGCGGGCGAGGCCGCCGACGTCCTGACCGCCGACGCGCTCAGCGAGACCTACGGCATCCGGATCGAGGTCACGCACGACCCGCTGACCGGCACGGTGCAGACCGCACCTGTCGGGCGGCACACGACCCGCAGGCTCGTCGCCGTCCCCTGACGCCGCGATCCTCCCCACCGTGCTGCCGCGCACCCCGGCGCGGCAGCCCACCGAGCCCCGCCCACCCGGCGCGGGCAGCACCCTCAAGGACACAGGACCCCCATGCGAACGACCTTCCGGACCGGCCTGCCCGCCGTCCTGCTCGTGACAGCGCTCACCCTCACCGCGTGCGGCACCACGGAGGAGGCCGACGCCGGCAGCGCGTCGAAGGCCCCCGCCTCCGACGCGGGCCCCGTCACCTTCACCGACGAGCGCGGAGAGCAGACGCTCGACGCCCCCGCGACCGAGGTCGTCTCGCTCGAGTGGGGCCTGACCGAGAACCTGCTGGCGCTCGGTGTGGACGTCGTGGGCCAGGCCGACGTCGAGGGCTACAACACGTGGGACACCTCGGTAGCGCTCGACGCGTCGACGCCCGACGTCGGGATGCGCGGAGAGCCCAGCCTCGACGCCATCTCCGCGCTCGAGCCCCAGCTCATCGCCGTCACCACGGACACGCCCGACAACGTGATCGACCAGCTCGCGGACATCGCGCCCGTCGTGACCCTGCGCGGCTCCGACGGCACCGACCCGATCGGGTACATGCGCCAGACCGTCGAGACCCTCGCGACCGCCACGGGCACCGAGGACAAGGGCACCGAGCTGCTCGAGGGCTTCGACGCCAAGGTCGTCGAGGGCAAGAAGGCCCTCGAGGAGGCCGGCGTCGCGGGCGCCTCGTTCGTCATGGCCGACGGCTGGGTCAACAACGGCACCGTCTCGGTGCGCATGTACACGCCCGGCTCGTTCTTCGGCGCGATCGGCGCCGAGCTGGGCCTGGCGAACGCGTGGACCGGCGAGGGCGACCCCGACTACGGGCTCGCGCAGACCGACGTCGAGGGCCTGACCGCGCTGAGCGACGTCCAGTTCGTCTACGCCGCGAGCGACTCCGAGGCAGACCCGTTCGCCGAGGGCCTGGCCGGCAACGCGATCTGGGAGCAGCTCCCGTTCGTCGTGGCCGGTGACGTGCACCGCATCCCCGACGGCATCTGGATGTTCGGCGGGCCCGCGTCCGCGAACGCGTACGTCGACGCGCTCGTCGCGGCCCTGACCCAGTGAGCACGAGCGCCCCGGGAGGACTCTCGACGGCCCGGCACGAGGTCCCGGACGACACCACCGGACTCCTCGCCCCGCCGGTCCCGGCCGTCCCCCCGGGGCGCTCGCGCCTCCGGTTCCGTCTGACGGTCGCCTCGGCGTTCGTCGTCGGGGTCCTCGCCGTCCTGGTGCTGGCCGCCGTCCACCTCACGCAGGGGACGGCCGACGTCGGGCTCGGCGACCTGCTGCGCCTCGTGACCGGCGGCGACGCCGACGCCGACCGGACCGCCGCGGCCGTCCTGGTCGCCTCGCGCGTCCCGCGTCTGCTCGCAGGCCTCCTCGTGGGTGTCTCGCTCGGCGCGGCGGGTGCCGCGCTGCAGTCCGTGGCGCGCAACCCGCTCGCCTCGCCCGACACGCTCGCGGTCAACGCGGGCGCCTACGTCGCGGTCGTGGGCGCGGCCGTGATCGGCGTGACCCTGCCGTTCTACCTCTCCGGGACGCTCGCGCTCGTCGGTGGGCTCGCGGCCTCGGGTCTCGTGCTCGTCCTGGCCCGTGGCGGCGCAGCCGGGCCGACCCGGCTCATCCTCGCGGGCTCGGCGATCACGCTCGCGCTGCACTCCCTGACGACCGTGCTGCTCGTGCTGTTCCAGCAGGAGACCATGGGGCTGTTCGCGTGGGGGAGCGGCTCGATCGTCCAGTCCGGCACGTCGCAGGTCGCGCTCGCGGCCCCGCTCGTGGTCGTCGGCCTCGGTGGCCTGATCCTCGTGGCCCACCGCCTGGACCTCCTGGCGCTCGGCGACGACACCGCGACGGTCCTCGGGATCGACGTGCGCGCGACGCGCGTCGTGACCATCCTGCTCGCGGTGCTGCTCTCGGCCACGGCCGTCACGGTCGCGGGCCCGGTCGGCTTCGTCGGCCTGTGCGCCCCCGTGGTCGTGCGCCTCGTGGCCCGCAAGGTCCCCGGGCTCAACCGTCATCGCGTGCTCATCCCGCTGGCGGGGATCGCGGGCGTGATCGTGGTCCTCGGCGCCGACGTCCTGCTGCGCCTCGTCCTGCCCGGCACGTACGGCGTGGCCGTCCCGACGGGCGTCATCACGACGGTGTTCGGGGCCGTGGTGCTCGTGTGGCTCGCGCGCCGGCTCAAGGACTCCGGTCCAGCCGCGGGGACCCGCGCCGCGCACGTCCGGCCGCGCGGTGCCCGCCGTGCCCTGGTCGTGGTGACCGTCCTCGTCGCGCTCCTCGTCGCGGCCACGGTCGCCGCGCTCCTGCTGGGCGACAGGCTGCTGCTCACGGGCGACGTCCTCAACTGGGCCGCCGACCGGGCGGGCAAGCAGGTGAGCTTCGTGCTCGACCAGCGCGTCCCGCGCGTGCTCGCCGCGATCCTCGCGGGGGCTGCGCTGGGCCTGGCCGGGACGGTCGTGCAGGCCGTGTGCCGCAACCCGCTGGCCGAGCCCGGCCTGCTCGGTGTGACGGCGGGCGCGGGGCTGGGCGCCGTCGGGGTCGTGCTGCTGGTTCCTGGCGTCGGCATCATGGGCATGTCCCTCGCCGCCGTCGTCGGTGCGCTCGGCACGTTCGCGATCGTGTACCGCCTCGCGTACCGGGGCGGCCTGAGCTCGGACCGGCTCGTGCTCATCGGCATCGGCATGAGCACGGGCGCCACGGCCCTGACGACGCTCGTGATCGTGGTCGTCGCGCCCTGGAACCTCAACGTCGCGCTCACCTGGCTGTCCGGGTCGACGTACGGGCGGACCTTCGACCACCTGGTCCCCGTCGTCCTCGCGCTGCTCGTGGTCGTGCCCGTCGCGGTGCTCCACCGGCGCGAGATGGACGTCCTGGCGCTCGACGAGGACACCCCGCGTGTCCTGGGCCTGCGCCTGGACTGCACGCGCCTGCTGCTCCTGGGGGCCAGCGCGTGCCTGACGGCTGCGGCGGTGTGCGCGGTCGGGGTCGTGGGCTTCGTGGGGCTCGTCGCCCCGCACGCGGCCCGCGCCCTCGTCGGTTCGCGCAACGGCCGGGTGATCCCGGTCGCGATGCTGCTCGGGGCCGTCCTGGTGAGCGTCGCCGACACCGTGGGACGGACGGTCATCGCGCCCGCCCAGATCCCGGCGGGCCTGACGACCGCGCTCATCGGCGCGCCCTACTTCGTGTGGCTCCTGTGGCGCAGCCGCGGCCGCGAGGCGTGAGCCGTCGGAGTGATCCCGACCACACGTTCGGCTTCGGGGGTTCACCCGGCCCCGATGTTTGGTTAGGCTCGCCTACGTGACTCAGACCAGTGTCGTGACCGAGCAGGAGATCTCCCCGTTCCGCATGTTCGACGTGCAGGTGCGACGGGTCGAGAAGCTCTCGCCGAGCTTTCTGCGCGTGACCTTCACGGGCCACGACCTCCACGAGTTCGCCGACAACGGCCTCGACCAGCGCATCAAGCTCGTCTTCCCCGCGCCCGACGGCGGCTACGAGCACCTCGTCCGCACGGGTGAGTGGTACTCCGCGTGGCGCGCGCAGCCCGAGGAGCGTCGCAACCCGCTGCGCACCTACACCGTGCGGGCCGTGCGTCCCGAGGCCTTCGAGGTCGACATCGACCTCGTCCTGCACGGCGACGCGGGTCCCGCGTCCCGGTGGGCGCTCGCCGCGCGCCCCGGCAGCGAGATCGTGCTGCTCGGCCCCAACGGCCTGTGGACGGGGGCGCACGGCGGCGTCGAGTTCTCCCGTCCCGTCCGCAGCCATGCGCTGCTCCTCGCGGGCGACGAGACCGCGGTCCCCGCGATCGCCTCGATCCTGGGCTCCCTGCCCGCCGACGAGGTCGGCGAGGTCTTCCTCGAGGTCCCGCACGAGGGCGACGTCCTGCCGGTCACGGCTCCGGCGGGCGTCAACGTCACGTGGCTCGCCCGCGAGGGCCGTGCGCACGGCGACCTGCTGGTCCCCGCGGTCCGCGAGGCCGCCGACCGCCTGCTCGAGCGCAACGTCTGCGGCGCGACGCACTCGCTCACGTGCGCGGCCCGCGGGCTCGTCCAGCGCCAGGGCGGGCTCGCCGAGGCGGCCGAGCTCGAGGACGTCGACATCGACACGGACATCCTCTGGGAGGTCCCCGTGGACGACGACGGCACGCCGCTCGTCGCGTGCGCCGAGCTCTACGCGTGGCTCGCGGGGGAGGCGTCGGTCATCAAGACCCTGCGCCGCTACCTCGTGTCGGAGCGCGGCGTCGACCGCCGCTCGGTCGCGTTCATGGGCTACTGGCGCGAGGGCCGCGCCGAGGGCTGACGGCCGCGAGGGCCGCGCCGAGGGCTGACGGCCGCGAGGGCCGCGCCGAGAGGGCCGACGGTCCCTCGCTCTCACCCCACCGGCACGCCCAGCCCCTCGATCAGCTCGACCCCGGGCAGCCGCGCGAGCAGCGCGCCCGGCAGCAGCAGCTTCGACCGGCGCAGCCCGCTCCCGATGAGCGCGGGCTCGCCGTCGGTCGCCACGCGCGCGTCGAGCAGCACGCGCCACCCTTCCGGGAGCCCGACCGGGGTGATCCCGCCGTACTCCATGCCGGACTCGGCGACCGCCCGGTCCGTGGGCAGGAACGAGGCCTTGCGCACGTCGAGCAGCGACCGCACGCGCGAGTTCACGTCGGCGCGGGTCGTGGCGCGCACGACGGCCGCCGCGATCCGTTCGTCGCCCCCGCGCCGTCCGGCGACCAGGACGCAGTTCGCCGAGGCGACCGGCGGCAGGTCGTGCGCCGCGTTGAGGGTCGCGGTGTCCGCGAGGTCGGGGTCGATCTCGACGACGGCGACCTGCTCGGCCACCCGCGGGTCCTGCGCGGCCCAGCGGGCGAGGGCCTGCGCGACGGGCGGTGCGAGCAGGTCGAGCCTGTCCGCGGCCGGGACCCAGGCGAGGTCGCCCAGGGTCGGGAGCGTCGCCGGCCCGTTCGTGCCCTGACTCATACGGTGACCAGGATCTGGTAGGTCGGTGTGATGGTCGCGCGCGCGATCGTGTGGAACAGCGCGGCGATCGCGACGGCCGTCGGTGGCGTCGAGGGGGTCACGTCGAGCCTCTCGACGTCGAGCGCGTGCACCGCGAAGACGTACCGGTGCGGCCGGTCCCCGGGCGGAGGTGCGGCGCCCAGGTAGCCGGGGCCTCCGCCGTCGTGCCGGGTCTGGAACGCGCCCTGCGGGAGGTAGCCGCCGCCGGGGGATCCCGCCCCCTGCGCGAGGGTCACCGTGGCGACCGGGAGGTTGACCACGGTCCAGTGCCAGTACCCCGCGGGGGTCGGCGCGTCGGGGTCGAAGCAGTTGACCAGGAACGAGCGCGTGGCCGCGGGGAAGTGGTTCCAGGCGAGCTCGGGCGAGCGGTTGTCGCCCTCGGCCGCGTGGGTGCGCGACATGGGCTCACCCTGCACGACGTCGTCGCTCGTCACCGTGAAGAGCGGCACCGGGGGCAGCAGCGAGTAGGGGTCGGGGGCGATCGGACGGTCGGCGAGGTTCATCGGTCCATCGTGCCCGGTGGGTCCTGGAGGGGCCAGAGGAGACGGGTTCACATGCATGGAGCAAGGAGGGGGAGTGCAGGGGTGAGGCGAGGGTGTGGGGGTCCGGGCATGTGGGGCGCTCTCGAGCGATCGGCACGTGTTCTCGTGGCCTACGTCGCCGGGTCGAGGGTTCGCACGCTGCCCCCGGCGACGGGTTCGAGGTCCGGGATCGTTGATATCTCGCCCTTTCTGGCTCAAGCCTGAGGTGTCGCCTGAGGCTTCCGGAATGCCTGCATCCGAGGTTGATGGTTGCGTGGTGGTGAAAGTCTCAAGCGGGGATCGACTCTTGGCGGCGACCGGGTGAGACGAGTTGACACCCCCTCGGGGAGCGCGTGTACTGGAAGTGTTCGAACATCTGTTCGAATGTCTTCGAGCGTGCAGGAGGTGTCATGACCCTGGTCGACGACGCCCTCCGGGAGGCCCTGGACGGCCCCGCGACCGCCGTCACCACCACCGCCGCGCGGGCGGCGATCGATCTCGCCGACCCGCTCGCGCCCGCCGAGCCCACGCACGCCCAGCGGGCGCTCCTGGCCCGGTCGGTGCTGCGCCGCGCGGAGCTCTCGGCCCGGCGCGCACCGGGGAGCACGGGGGAGGAGAAGCTCCTCCCCGTCCCCGACGAGCTGGCCGACCTGCTCCCGTTCGGCGGGCTCCAGCGCGGCACCGCCGTGGTGGTCGACGGCTCGACCTCGCTCCTGCTCGCTCTGCTGTCCGAGGCATCGCGCACGGGGGCCTGGACGGCGATGGTCGGCTTCCCGCGGCTCGGGGTCCTCGCGGCCGCCGAGGCCGGGATCGACCTCGCCCGTGTCGCCCTCGTCCCGTCCCCGGGCCCCGACGCCGCCGCGGCCGTCGCGGCCCTGCTCGACGGCATCGACGTCGTCGTGGTCGGGCCGCAGGCCGCGCTGACCGACGCCGACCGCCGACGCCTGACCTCTCGGGCCCGCGAGCGCGGGAACCTCCTCGTCGCGGCGCAGCCCTGGGCCGGGGCGCACGTGGTCCTCACGGTCCGCGAGGGCACGTGGTCCGGCACGGACCACGGCGCCGGGTACCTGCGCAGGCGCCGGCTCACGGTCCAGCGCAGCGGGCGGGCCGGCGCCTCGCGAGGCATCGAGCGCCAGGTCGAGCTGCCGCTGCGCGGGGGTGCCGTGAAGAACCCGCGGCAGGTCGAGAAGACCCCGCCCGGCCTCCGGCTCGTCGGATGAGCGCCGAGACCACCGCCACCCGCACCGCGGTCCTGTGGGTGCCGGACTGGCCGGTCGTCGCCGCGATGGGCGCGGCCCAGGTCCCCGCGCACGTGCCCGCGGCCACGCACGACGGGCGCCGCGTCCTCGCGGTCTCGGCCACCGCGCGGGCGCAGGGCGTGCGCCGGGGGATGCGACGCCGTCGGGCGCAGGAGTGCTGCCCCGATCTCGCGCTGCTCGACGCCGACGACGCGCGCGACGCGCGCGAGTTCGAGCCCGTCGCGCTCGCCGCCGAGACCGTGGTCGCGGGCATCGAGGTCGCGCGCCCGGGCCTGCTGCTCCTGCCCTCGGGCGGCCCCGCGCGCTACCACGGCACCGAGGAGCGCCTCGCGCAGGTGCTCGTCGAACGGGTCGCGGCGGACACCGGCCACGAGAGCCAGGTCGGCGTCGCCGACGGGATCCTGGCCGCGGTGCTGGGCGCGCGGGCCTCGCTCGTCGTGCCCGCAGGGACCTCCCGGGCCTACCTGGCCCCGCGCCAGCTGGGCGAGCTCGCGCACGTCGTGGTGGGCGACGCCCAGCCCGTCGCGCAGCTCGTCGACCTCCTGGGCCGCCTCGGCGTGCGGACCTTCGCGGACCTCGCGGCGCTGCCCGCCGCAAGCGTCCTGTCCCGCTTCGGCGACCTGGGGGCCTGGGCGCAGCGCCTCGCGCAGGGCGAGGACCTGCGCCCGCCCGCGAGGCGCCGTATCGAGGCGGACGTCGCCGTCGAGTGCGAGCTCGACCCGCCCGCCGAGCGCGTCGACGTCGCGACCTTCGCGGCCCGTCGCCTCGCCGAGGACCTGCACGCCCAGCTCGTCGAGCGGTCCTCGTCGTGCGGGCGGCTGCGCATCACGGCCCGCACCGAGGACGGGCGCGAGCTCGAACGGACCTGGCGCTGCGACGACGGCGCCATGGGCGGGCTCACCGCGGCCCGCATCACCGACCGCGTGCGCTGGCAGCTCGAGGGGTGGCTCACGGCGTCGCGCGTCGCGCTGGGGCAGCGGCAGCGGCAGGGTCGGGGGACGCGCCGGGACGACCACGCACAGACCAGCCACGACGACCTGCCGGACCGGCCCGAGGACCGGCCCTCGCCGCTCGTGCGGCTCGCGATCACGGCGGAGGAGGTCGTGGCCGCGGGCGTCGAGCAGCCGCGGCTGTGGGGCGCGTCGAGCGGCGAGGACGCCCGCGCCCAGCGCGCCCTGGGGCGGGTCCAGGGCCTCCTGGGCGGAGACGGCGTCCTGAGCGTCGTCACGCAGGGCGGGCGCGACGTCCACGACCAGGTCCACCTCGCGCCCTGGGGGGACGCGGCCCCCGCGCCGCGGCGCGCGGACCTGCCGTGGCCGGGGCGCCTGCCCGAGCCCGCGCCCGCCCTCGTCCTGGACGTCCCGGAGGACGTCACCGTCCTGGACGACGCCGGAGCGCCCGTCCGCGTCGACGTGCGCCTCGCGATGAGCGCACCGCCCGTGACCGTGCGATGGCTCGCGCCACGCGCCGGGGCGAGCAGGCGGGTGCTCGGCTGGGCCGGGCCGTGGCCGCTCGCCGAACGCTGGTGGAGCGAGACGCCGAGCCGTCGGGCATACCTCCAGGTGCTGCTCGACGACGGGCGCGGCGTGCTGCTCGCGAGCGCCCAGGGACGGTGGACCGTGGAGGCCGTCTATGACTAGGGCCGCCCCGCCGGGAGCCGGGGCGCGCCGGACGCCACGCTACGCCGAGCTGCACGCGCACTCGGCCTTCAGCTTCCTCGACGGCGCGAGCCACCCCGAGGAGCTCGCGGCCGAGGCCGCGCACCTGGGGCTGTCCGCGCTCGCGGTGACGGACCACGACGGCCTGTACGGGGTCGTGCGCTTCGCGACCGCCGCGCGCGCGGTGTCCCTGCCGACCGTGTTCGGCGCCGAGCTGCACCTGCCCGTCGCGCCCGCCCCCCGCGCCGCCCCCCGTCCTGGACGCGCCCACGGGCGTGCCCGACCCGCGTGCGTCCCACCTGCTCGTCCTGGCCCGCGGCCCGGACGGGTACCGCAACCTGTCGAGCGCGATCGCGACCGCGCACCTCGCGACGGGCACCAAGGGTGCGGCCGACTATCGGCTCGAACGGCTCGGCGAGCAGTCGGACGGCCAGTGGCTCGTCCTCACGGGCTGCCGCAAGGGTGCCGTGCGCTCCGCGCTTCTCACCGAGGGGCCGCGGGCCGCCCGGCGCGAGCTCGACCGGCTCGTGCAGGTCTTCGGTGCCGACAACGTGGCCGTGGAGATCACCGACGCGGGCGACCCCCGCGACAGCGACCTGTGCGACGCGCTCGCCGAGCTCGCCGCGGGCGCGCACCTGCCGCTCGTCGCGACCGGCAACGTGCACTACGCGCGCCCTCGCGACGCCGCCCTCGCGGGGGCGCTCGCGGCCGTGCGCGCCCGGTCGTCGCTCGACGACATGGACGGTTGGCTGCCCGGTGCCCCCACCGCGCACCTGCGCTCGGCGGCCGAGATGCTCGACCGGCACCGCCGCCACCCGCAGGCCGTGGCGACCGCGGCGGAGCTGGGCGCCGAGTGCCAGTTCGACCTGCGCCTCGTGGCCCCCGAGCTGCCGCCGTACCCGGTGCCCGCGGGGCACGACGAGAGGTCGTGGCTGCGCGTGCTCGTGGAGCGAGGGGGCACCGACCGCTACGGTCCCCGAGGGGCCGAGCACGAGCCCGGGGCGTGGCGGCAGATCGACCACGAGCTCGCGATCATCGAGCAGCTCGGCTTCCCGGGGTACTTCCTCATCGTGTACGACCTCGTCGAGTTCTGCCGCGCCCGCGGCATCCTCGCGCAGGGGCGCGGCTCGGCCGCGAACTCGGCCGTCTGCTACGCGCTGGGCATCACGGCCGTGGACGCTGTCAAGCACGGTCTGCTGTTCGAGCGCTTCCTCGCGCCCGAGCGCGACGGCCCCCCGGACATCGACGTCGACATCGAGTCGGTGCGCCGCGAGGAGGTCATCCAGTACGTGTACGAGCGGTTCGGGCGCACGCACGCGGCGCAGGTCGCCAACGTCATCTCCTACCGGCCGAAGTCCGCGGTGCGCGACGCCGCGCGGGCCCTCGGGCACGACGTCGGGCAGCAGGACGCGTGGAGCAAGTCGATCGAGCGCTGGGGGTCGCTGCGCGGGCCCGACCCGTCGAGCCCCGCGGCGGACCGGGCGGTCCGCGACCAGGCGATCGCGCGGCGCGGGGCGCACGGGTCGGCCCCTGGGGTCGCCGACGCGCCCGCCGTCGTCACGCGCACCGCGGCGAAGGACGCCCGCACGGCCGAGGTCTGGGGGACGGGTGAACCCCGGCAGCGTGCGCAGCGGCGCCGCCCCGACCGCCCGCACGCAGGTCACGCCGACTGGACCCCGGACCTGTCGGGTCGCGTCGTCGACCCGCTCGCCCACGACGACAACGACAGGCGGGACGACCCCACGCTGCGCTCCGACGACCCGCACGACGTCGTGCCCGCGCGCCGTCCGCCGTCGGCAGCCGAGGAGGGCGAGATCCCGGGCCCGGTGCTGAGCCTCGCGGAGCGCCTCCTGAGACTCCCGAGGCACCTCGGGATCCACTCGGGCGGCATGGTCATGTGCGACCGCCCGGTGATCGAGGTGTGCCCGGTCGAGTGGGCGCGCATGGAAGGGCGCACGGTCCTGCAGTGGGACAAGGAGGACTGCGCGGACGCGGGGCTCGTGAAGTTCGACCTGCTGGGCCTGGGGATGCTCACGGCGATCCGGGTCGCGTTCGAGCTGATCGCCGAGCACGAGGGGCTCGCCCTCGAGCTGCACTCGCTGCCCGACGACGACCCCGCGGTGTACGACCTGCTGTGCGCGGCGGACACGGTCGGGGTGTTCCAGGTCGAGTCGCGCGCCCAGATGGCGACGCTGCCGCGCCTGCAGCCGCGCACGTTCTACGACATCGTGATCGAGGTCGCGCTCATCCGTCCCGGCCCCATCCAGGGCGGCTCGGTGCACCCGTACATCAACCGTGCGCGCGGCCGGGAGAAGGTCACGTTCCTGCACCCGCTGCTCGAGAAGTCGCTCGCGAAGACGCTGGGCGTGCCGCTCTTCCAGGAGCAGCTCATGCAGATGGCGATCGACGTCGCGGGCTTCAGCGCGGCCGAGGCGGACCAGCTGCGCCGCGCGATGGGCTCCAAGCGGTCGGTCGAGCGCATGGAGGCGCTGCACGGGCGGCTCCTGGACGGCATGGCGAGGAACGGGGTCGCCCCGGACGTCGCCGAGCAGATCTTCGACAAGCTCAAGGCGTTCGCGGACTTCGGGTTCCCCGAGTCGCACGCCTACTCGTTCGCGTACCTCGTGTACGCGAGCGCGTGGCTCAAGGTGCACCACCCGGCCGCGTTCTACGCGGGCCTGCTCGCGGCGCAGCCCATGGGGTTCTACTCGCCGCAGTCGCTCGTCGCGGACGCGCGCCGTCACGGGGTCACGGCGTTGCGCCCGGACGTCAACGCGTCGGGCGTCAAGGCGGGGGTCGAGCGGCTGCCCCGCGCGTCGGCGAGCCGGGCGGCGAAGGAGGGGTCGCCGTCGGGCAGGGACGTGCGGCCCGACGGCGCCGCGCACCCCGACCTGTCCCTCGCGGTGCGCATGGGGCTGGGCAGCGTGCGCGGGGTGGGGGACCCGGTTGCGGAGGCGGTCGTCGCGGCGCGGGCGGCCGGGCCGTTCACGGACCTGCGCGACCTGGTGCGGCGTGTCGACCTGACCACGACCCAGCTCGAGGCCCTCGCGACGGGCGGCGCGCTCGAGTCCTTGGGCGTGGCCCGGCGCGAGGCGCTGTGGGCCGCGGGGGCGCTCGCCCAGGAGGGGCCGGACACGCTGCCCGGGGTCTCGGTCGGGGTCGAGGCGCCCACGCTGCCGGGCATGAGCGAGGTCGAGACCGCCGTCGCGGACGTGTGGGCCACGGGCGTCTCGACCGACTCGTACCCGACCCGGTACGTGCGCCCCGGGCTGCGACGGGCCGGGGTCATCACGGTCGCGGAGGCCGTCGTGCACGAGGCCGGTCGGCGGGTCGCGGTCGGGGGAGTCGTGACCCACCGCCAGCGCCCCGGGACGGCGGGCGGCGTGACGTTCCTGTCGATCGAGGACGAGACGGGGCTGCTCAACGTCATCTGCACGCCCGGCCTGTGGCAACGGTTCCGGCGGGTCGCGCGGTCGTCGCCCGCGCTCGTGGTGCGGGGCCGTCTCGAACGGGCCGACGGCGCCACGAACCTCCTCGCGGAGCACCTCGCGCCGCTGTCGCTGCAGGTCGCGTCGCGGTCGCGGGACTTCCAGTAGGGCTCCGCTGGCATACTCGGGCCCATGACCGGACCTGCACGCGCCAGCCGTCGATCGATGCCCGCTCTCCTTGCCGGGGGTGCCGCTGCCGCCTTCGTCCTGCTGACCGGGTGCGGGGTGGACCCGGTCACGCCCGACGATCTCCTGGAGGCGCAGAGCGAGCTGACGTCGGGCGTCGCGTTCGTGTCCTCGAGCGGGCGCTCGGCGATCGATCTGACGGTCGAGCCCGGTGCGCTCCAGGTCGCGGACCGAGAGGACGCACCGAGCGCTGCGCCGCTCACCGTGGCGGTCACGTGCGAGGGCGACGGCGATGCGCACGTGGGGTTCGACGGGGCGGACCTCGGGACGGTCTCGTGCGGGTTCCGCCCCGGGGACACGGGGTACGTCGCGCTGACGACCGCCGACGAGGTGGACCTGGGCCTCAGCCATGCCGTCACCGTCGAGGCGGGCACGGGGGCGGGCGTCGCGGTGTCGGTGCTGGTCGCGCAGGAAGGCTGACCGGGGGCTTCGCCGCACACCGCGGCCGCGTACGACGGGCAGCGCCGGGCTCACGGTGCTGTGACGCGGGAGCGGGCCCGTCGAGATGAGGCCAGCTGGGGTCGTTTCGCCGGAGGAACCCCAGCTGGCCGCATCTCGACCGGTCGGCGCCTACCCCTGCTTGGCCCCGATCTCCAGTGCCCGGCCGTGGACACCGCCCAGGACGTCTGCCCCGGCAAAGCCCTCCCAGACGGAGGCCGACACCTCGAGCGACGTCGCGAGGCCGAGCACGTAGTCCACACCCCAGCTCTCGTCGACCACCTCGAAGCGCCACGGGCGCGGGCGAGGGCCCGGCCACGGCGGAAGCTGGGGGCGCCGCGGAGGAGTGGGGCACCAGTCGTCGACGTCGACGTCGAACCCGACGTGCAGGTGGTGCGCCGTGAACGCGAGCTGGACGAGCGCGGCGCCCGCGTGGAACCCGGTGCGCATCCCGTCCGGAGGTCCGGGCGGCAGCGGCTGCGGGTTGAGGAAGACCTCGGCCCCTCGGGAACTGGTGAAGGGGCCGTACGGGTTGCCCAGCAGGTCGAAGATCGCTGGGTGCCGTCGGCCGATGAGTGTCAGCGCGCTGGTCGTGAGTGCCATGGTGCCCCCTCCTTCGGTGGGCGGGCGCGGATGCACCCGCTACCTGGAAGGAGACCGCCCGGACCGACGGTGATGCACCGCGTGGCGGTCAGGCGAGCGGCTTGCGCATGCTGAAGTTGGTCAGCGAGACCCCTCGGAGCACGGGCTGACGCTCCTCGACCACGACGAATCCGTGCTTCTCGAAGAAGGGACGTGCGGTGAGGCTCGCGTACGTCGTGAGCTCGACGGCTCCGTGCTCGCGGGCTGCGCGCGTCACGTGCTCGAGCAGCGCGGACGCGACGCCGCGTCGGGTCACCGCGGGATCGACGAACATCATGTCGACGTACCCGCGCTCGTCGACGTCGCTGAAGCCGAGGACCTCGTCGCCCTCGACGGCGACGACCGTGCCGGTCTGCAGGCGCTTGACCGCCCAGACGTCGAGCGGGATGTCGTCCGACCCCCAGGCCGCGATCTGCTCGGGCGAGTAGTCCTTGCTCGCCGTGACCCGCACGGCTCGGAGGAACACGCGGAGCGTCGCTTCCGCGTCGGACTCGTCGTAGGCACGCAGGATCATGCGGTCGAGCCTAGTCCGAGGTGGATGCGGACCTGCGACGCCGCGGGTGCCGGAGCTCGTCGCCCGGGAGGTCGGGCAGGGGACGGCGCGGCCCGCAGACGGTCGTGACCGCGCGGTGGGCGTGCTCGCGCGCCTGCGCCACGGTCGGAGCGGGAGCCAGGCCGAGCAGGCGTCGCCGGTGCGCCTCGCCGAGGAGGAGCGTGTACAGGGCCTCGGCGAGCGAGCGGGTGGCATCGTCGACCGGGGCGCTCGGGGCGCTCAGGGCGCTCGGGGCGCTCGGGGCGGCGCCGAGGTGCACGGCGAGGTGGTGGGCGAGCGCCTCGGTCGAGCTCGCGGGCCCGTGGGTGTAGAACGCCGCGGCCAGGTCGGGGAACTGCAGCGCCTCCGCGATGACGAGCCGGTGCAGGGTGACCGCCTGGTCGCCGTGCAGGGTGCGGACGATCCGGGTGGCGAGCGACTCGAGGTCCTCCCCGGTGATCGTGTGCTCGTGCGCGTGCTGGCTCTCGACCGCGGCGACGAAGAGCCCGGCCTTGTCCGTGAAGTGCTGGTAGATGGTGCGCTTGGTCACGCCTGCCTCGCTCGCGACGGCCTCGATCGTGGTCGCGCCGTACCCGCGCGCGCCGAAGATCTGGATCGCGACGTCGAGCAGCCCGGCCCGACGAGCCGCCCGCTCTGCCGTGCGTGGCCGCCCGGGGCGTCGCGCCGTCGCCGGGCCCGTCGATCCGTCCGCTGTCGTCGTCATGCATTAATGATACGGTCGCGTTTCATTTTCTGCGAACGAGGAGATCACCGGTGGGTGGACACAGAGTGCTGCACGTGGCCTTCAGCGACGACTGGGAGGCCTGCGAGCGCTTCGGCGAGTACAACGTCGCCACGCGCAACACGTTGTACGAGGTCGAGGGGTTCGTCCATGCGACGACCCTGGCGGGGTTGCCGTCGGTGCTCGACGGCCGCTACGCCGACGCCTCGATCCCGCTCGTCCTCGCCGTGATCGACGAGGACTCCCTCGCGGACGAGGGCATCGAGGTCGCCTGGGAGCCGCAGGACGGAGCCCCCGGTGGCCTGGTCCCACGGATCCTGGGCGCGTTCCCCATGGACGGGCGGACGGTCGCGGCGGTCGTCGAGCTCGACCGCGTCGCCGGCCGGTGGGTGGTCCCGGACCTGTCGGGGCTCTCGGTCCGCCCCTGACCGTACCTCCGACCGCCTCACCCCCGGGTGACGACGTTGACCACCCGCGGTGCCCGCACGACGACTCGGACCACCGCGCGCCCGGCCACGGCGCGCCGGACGGCCTCGCGCCCCAGCGCAGTCTCCTGGAGCTCGTCCTCGCCGACCGCCGCGTCCACCATGACCCGGTCCCGCACGCGGCCGTCGACCTGCACCACGGCCTCGACCGTCGACTCGGCCAGCAGGGCGGGATCGACCGGTGGCCATCCGGCCACCGCGACCGAGGGGGCGTGCCCGAGGGCTGCCCACATCTCCTCGGCCGTGTACGGGGCGAACAGGCTCAGCAGGATCGCGAGGGACTCGGCTGCCTCCCGCACGGCGGGGTCGGCAGGCCCCGGTCCGGCGTCGATCGCCCGCCGTGCCGCGTTCGTGAGCTCCATGACGCGCGCCACGGCCACGTTGAACCGGGACGTGTCGAGCGACCCGGTGACGTCGTGGACCGTCCGGTGCGTGACCCGGCGCAATGCGGCATCGCCGCCTGTCGCCGCGGGGCTGGCCGTCGACCATGCGCGGGCGACGGCCGGGCTCGTCACGTCCTGGGCCACGCGCAGCACCCGGCCCAGGAACCGCTGCATGCTCCCGGGGGACAGGGCCGCCCAGTCGACGTCGTCCTCGGGCGGCCCGGCGAAGACCATCGTGAGCCGCACCGCGTCGACCCCGTACGCGTCGAGCTGGGCCCCGAGGTCCACGCCGTTGCCGAGCGACTTGCTCATGGCCCGGCCCTGGTTGATCACCTGCCCCTGGTTGAGCAGGGTGGCGAACGGTTCGACGACGTCGACCAGGCCCATGTCGTGCAGCACCTTGGTCACGAAGCGGCTGTAGAGCAGGTGCAGGACGGCGTGCTCGACGCCCCCGACGTACTGCGCCACGGGCATCCATCGACGCACCGCCTCGGGGTCGAACGGCCCTTCCGTGTGTCCCGGGGAGCAGTAGCGCAGGAAGTACCAGGACGAGTCGACGAACGTGTCGAGCGTGTCCGTGTCCCGTCGGGCCTCGCGCCCGCAGCGCGGGCAGGTGGTGCGTACCCAGTCCTCGGCACCGGCCAGGGGAGAGACCCCGCGGGGGGCGAGGGCCTCGCCCCGCAGGTCGGGCAGGCGGACGGGCAGCTCGTCGTCGGGCACGGGGACCTCCCCGCACGCGGCGCAGTGCACGATCGGGACGGGGGCTCCCCAGAAGCGCTGGCGCGAGACCAGCCAGTCGCGCAGGCGGTGCACGACCTGCGGCCCGCCGCGCCCCTGGGCGGACAGCCACGTCGTGGCGCGCGCGGCGGCCTCGGCGGGGGACAGGCCGTCGAGCGTCAGCCCACCTCCGTCCGAGTGCACGACGACGTCGCGCGCCTGCGAGGTCCCGTCGCCCGGCGCGGTGGTCAGGACCGGGCGCACGGCCAGCCCGTGGCGTGCGGCGAAGGCCCGGTCGCGCTCGTCGTGCGCGGGGACTCCCATGACGACCCCCGACGCGTACCCGGGCAGCACGTGGTCGGCGGCCCACACGGGCAGTCGTTCGCCCGTCGCCGGGTGCTCCACCCAGGTCCCCAGGAAGAGACCGGTCCTCTCGTGCGAGGTGGCCTGGCGGTCGATGTCGCTCAGGGCCAGGCTCGCGGCGCGGTACGTCTCGAGCGCCTCGGCGTGCTCGGGTGCGCACAGCTCGCGGGCGACGTCGGCGTCGGGGGCCACGGCCAGGAACGTCACGCCGAACAGCGTCTCGGGCCGGGTGGTGAACGCCGACACGGTGCGCCGGCCCGCGTGCGGCGTCCGGGCACCGCGTGCGTCCACCCCGTCGACGAGCGCGAAGTCGACCCGCGCCCCTGCGCTGCGTCCGATCCAGTGGCGTTGCATGGCCAGGACCTTCTCGGGCCAGTGCCCGACGAGCGCGTCCATGTCGTCGACGAGCCGGTCGGCGTAGTCGGTGATGCGCAGGAACCACTGGGTCAGGTCGCGCCGGACGACCCGTGTGCCGCACCGTTCGCAGGCTCCGTCCACGACCTGCTCGTGCGCGAGCACGGTCCCGTCCTGCGGGCACCAGTTGACGGGGGCTGTGGCGCGGTACGCCAGCCCACGCTCGACCAGGCGCACGAACAGCCACTGCGTCCACCGCATGAACGCCGGGTCGGAGGTCTGCAGACGGCGTGACCAGTCGAACGACACCCCGTAGCGCCGGATCGAGCGGGCCTGGGTCGCGATGTTGGTCTCGGTGAAGACCTCGGGGTGCTCGTCCCGGCGGATCGCGGCGTTCTCGGCGGGCAGCCCGAACGAGTCCCACCCGATGGGGTTCAGCACGTCGTGCCCGAGCTGGCGCCAGTAGCGCGCGACGACGTCCTCGAGCGCGAACACCTCGGCGTGGCCCATGTGCAGGTCACCGGACGGGTACGGGAACATGGTCAGCAGGTAGCGGCGCTCGCGGGCCCCGTCGTCGCGGGCGCGGAACACCCCGAGCGTCTCCCAGGCCTCCTGCCAGTGGTCCTCGACCTCGGCGTGCCGGGCCCGGCCCGTGGTGGTCGGCGGGATGGGCGCTGTCGTCGCGGTGGTGTCCTGGTCCTGCGTCATGGCTTCTCCTCAGCGGTGCTCCGTCCTGTGCGTGGGCACAAAAAAGCCCCTCGGGGTACGAGGGGCTGCCGCGCTGATCGTGCCTCGTCAGCGCGGCGGTGTAAGGAGGAGCGAGGAACGCATGGCGGGGAGCCTAGCAGCCGGCCCGTCTCACGCCAACGGGTCGACGGGCACGACGACGCAGATCTGGAACGTGTCGCGCCCGCGCCGCAGCAGGTAGCGAAAGCTCTCGGTGTCGGCCTCGGCCGCGTACTCGTCGCGGTAGCTCCATCGCACGTCGGCCCACACGAGGCCAGCGCTCGTGGTCCCGAGCGACCGGATCTGCGCGACCGCCCCGACGAGCCCGCGCTCGCGGTAGCTCTCGGCCGCGCCCCGGAAGGACTCGCGCACGGTGTCGGGTTCGCTGATGAGCACCGAGGCCTCGTCGGTCACGACGAGCGCGGGGAACGCGTACGTCTCGGCGATCGTGTCGAGGTCGCCGGCGGCGAGCGCCACGCCGTAGGAGTTGAGGAACCTCTGGACGTCGTCGTGGTCGTAGGCGGTCGCGTCGGACGTGGGGGTCGTCATCCGTTCACGCTAGGCCGGGTGCGCCGAGCCCGCACGAGATGGCGCCCGAGCCGCCGCCTGCACCGCGGCCAGGAGCGCGACCGGGCCCACGAGCTGGGCGCGCGTGTCGGGTGCGGTGGTCCCGGCGACCTGGGCGAGGAAGTGTGCGAGCACGGGCTCGAGGTAGTCCTGCCCGACGTCCAGGTCGCCCTCGACGGTCCCGCCCGTCGTGGTCACGGACGCGTGGAACGGCTGGGTGGGATGCGCGGCGGGGTCCACGCACCGCACACGCACGACGACGTCGCGTCCGCCCGTCGTCGCGGTCACGGTCGCGGTCACGGCGTCGTCCTCGTGCCCGACGGCGGGTTCCTCCCACGTGAGGTCGGCGTCGCCCCCGAGGAGCGAGCGGGCGGCCTCGACGAGGTGGATGCCGAGGAAGTGCAGGCCGTCATGGGGCGAGCCCGGGTCGGCGGGACCGGACACGGTCAGCGTCGTGATCTCGCCGTGCGCGAGGGCAGCGGCCCGCAGCCGTGCGACGTCGGGCACGAAGCGCAACGCCGAGCACGAGGACAGCACGGCCCCGCTCGCGCGGGCCGCGGTCACGAGGTCCACGGCGTCGGCGACCGATGCGGTGAACGGCTTGTCGACCAGCACCGGCAGCCCGGCCCGCACGAAGGGCAGGGCCGCCGCGTGGTGGAGCCGGCCCGCGCGGTGGGCGACGACGACCGCGTCGACCGACGTGACGTCGTCGGGCCCGCCCGCCCGGACCGGGACGCCCGCCGCCGCGCTCCGCTCGGCGAGCTCCGCGACGCGCAGCGGGTCACCGTCCGCGAGGACCGTGACCCGCGCGCCCGGGAAGCGCTGCTCGACGTTCAGCAGGCGCACGTGCTGGTCGGCGTGCGAGGAGTCGAGCCCGACGAGCGCGAGGCGGAGGGTCTGGGTCATCCGGTCATTCTTCCTGACCGGACCAGCTCACCACGCCTGCGCGATGAGCTCGGCGAACAGCTCGCCCTCGTCGACGTCGAGCCCTCGGGAGCGGAACCACGCGCACATGGTCCGGCAGTCGCGCATCAGGAGGTCGGTGCCGTGCGGGTTCGCGACGAGGTCCAGGACCTGCGGCAGGTCGATGATCACGATGCGCTCGCCCTGGGCCAGCACGTTGTAGGGAGACAGGTCGCCGTGCGCGTACCCGTGCGCTGCCAGGACGCCCATGGCGTGCCGGAGCTGGTCCCAGTACGCCTCGACCGTGCCGCCGTCGGGCCGGACGCGGGCCAGGCGAGGGGCCGCGACGCGGCTCGCGGGCGACCCGTCGATCTCGCCGCTGCTCGCGTGCTCCCCGACGAACTCCATGAGGATCTCGGTCCCGTCGATCTGGACCGGGTACGGGACGGGTGCGCCCGCGGACCACAGCATGGTCAGTGCCGCGAACTCGGCGTTGGCCCACTGCGCGGCTGCGGCCTCGCGCCCGTACGAGGACTTGCGCTCGATCGCGCGCCGGTCGCGCGAGCGCCGGACCTGGCGCCCCTCGACGTACGCGGAGTCGCGGTGGAAGGCGCGGTGCTCGGAGCTGCGGTAGCGCTTGGCGGCGAGCAGCGAGAACTGGCCGGGGTCGTCGGGCACCGCGCGCTCGAGCAGGAAGACGTCGGCCTCCTTGCCCGTCTTGAGGACGCCGAGGTCGGTGTCGATCGCGGCGTCGGCGGTCACGACCCAGCCGGGTCGGGGTTCGGGGCCGCGCATGCCCTTCTCGACGCTGGACCACGTGGACCAGCGCTGGTCGGGGTGGAGGTCCGGGTCGAGGTCGTACGGGTCGGTGCCGGAGGCGTCGAACGCCTCGGGTGCGCCGGTGTAGCGGGGGAGTGCGGGAAGGTCGATGTGCTCGTGCACGGGTGGGGCTCCTCGGGTGAGGTGAGGAGCCGGCGTCAGCGGCTGGGGCTCCTCGGGAAGGTGGAGGTGTGGGGAACGACGACGACGGTCATCACGACACCTCTCCTTCTCGCAGCCCCCGGCTGCGCGCTCGCGCCGGACCTTCTCCGGCGGACGTGCCCACCCTCGCACCCGGCGGCGGGGGCGGGCAACGGAATAAACGACCTTCGCGCGGAACCGCCCTCGACGAACCGTGAGGGAGCGGGCGTCAGACCCCGAACGAGGACACGAGCAGCGTGTACGTACCGCTCGTGTCGAGACCCATCTGGGTCAGCAGCGACCACACGACGCCCGCGACGGCGTACGCGGTGACGGGGATCAGGAACAGCCACTCGCGCACGGACCCGGCGTTGCCCAGGACGGGCAGCGCGAAGTTGCCGCCCGGGCGCCAGATGTCGTTGAGCACGTTGGTCCTGCGGACCCAGCGCGGCGCCTTGAACGTGATCGGCCACAGCAGAGGGCACCCGCCCGTGGTCATGACGTCGCCGATGATGTGGACCGTGACGCCGAGCCCGACCGCGACGGGGAGCCAGTTCCACTCCTCGGGGGCCAGGAGCGCGACGAGCACGGCGATCGTGATCGACCCGATCCACGGACCGAGCTTGCCGCCGCGCGTGAGCTTGAGGGCCTTGAGCGCGAACGCGACGAGCAGGATCGCGACGACGCCCGCCCCGACCGCGACGGTCCCGAACGTGTCCGACTCGTACGTCACGAGGCCCGCGAGCCACGCGAGCGCGGTGAAGACCGCGATCCCGAGGATCGAGTGCGTCCCGCGGCGGTGCCCGCCGGAGATGGTCTCGACGAGGTTCGCGACGCCCTCGGAGACGGGCGGCAGCGAGTGCGCGATGGTGCCCGAGTGATGGTCGGCGTCGGGCAGCAGGGCCGCCCCGGCGCACACGATCGCGCCCGTGATGACGCCCACGTCCGAGACGGGATAGATGCCGAGCGTGTACGGGGCGGTCGAGGTGACCGCCACCCATGCGGCCGCGCCGCAGGCGGCGTGGTGGCCACCCATCATGATGCGTTCGTCCCGTCGGTCGTGTTCGTCCAGCAAGCGTGGTTCGCGCGGTCTGTCCCGACGCGACAGCACACCCTACCCGCCAGGGACCGACACCCGACCTCACGTCTTGTCGGACCCCGGCGTCTACAGTGCATGGGACACCACGACGAGCAGGCGACGACCAGGACGGGAGGCACGGCCGTGTCGGATCTGCTGGACCGGCCCGAGGACCCCGGCACCCCTGAGACACCGGCCGAGAGGACGGTGCGGCACGCAGTCTTCGACTCGCCCGTGGGCGAGCTCACCGCGGTCGGCACGGCCGACGGGCTGCGCGCGCTGTACTTCGACGCCCACAGGCGACGCCCCACCGGCGAGACCTTCGGCGAGCGCGACGACGACGCGTTCGAGGAGGTCCGCGTCCAGGTCGGCGAGTACTTCGCGGGGACGCGGCGCGACTTCGACCTGGACCTGGCCCCGGTCGGGGACGGCTTCCAGAAGAAGGTCTGGGCGTTGCTCGCCCAGATCCCGTACGGCGAGACGCGGTCCTACGGCGACCTCGCGCTCGCGCTCGGCGACCGGAACCTGGCCCGCGCCGTCGGTGCGGCCAACGGCCAGAACCCGCTGAGCATCGTCGTGCCCTGCCACCGCGTCGTCGGGGCCGACGGCTCCCTGACGGGGTACGCGGGCGGGCTCGAGCGCAAGCGGTTCCTCCTGGCCCTCGAGGAGTCCGACGAGACGCGCGCGAGCAGGCTCTTCTGATGGTCGCCGTCGTGCGGCGCCGTCGGGCACCTCGCGTCCCGCGCGCCCGGGCCGTCTACCCGACGTGAAGCCCTTCGAACGCGTCGTCGCCGAGCACGGCGCCACGGTCCTGCGGGTGTGCCGCGCGGTCCTCGGCCCCGTGGACGCCGAGGACGCGTGGTCCGAGACCTTCCTGTCGGCCCTCAAGGCGTACCCGCGCCTCGACGAGGGGGCCAACGTCGAGGCCTGGCTCGTGACGATCGCGCACCGCAAGGCGATCGACGTCACCCGCGTCCGTGCCCGCGCCCCGATCGCGGTGCCCGACGTCGCCGGGCTCACCCACGAGCCCAGCCGCGACGGCCTCCCCGAACGGGGCGTCGAGCAGCGCGACGACGACCTGTGGCGGGCGCTCGCGGCCCTGCCGCCCAAGCAGCGCCAGGCCGTGGCCTACCACCACGTCGCGGGGCTGCCCTACCAGGAGGTCGCCGCGATCCTCGGCGGCACCACCGAGGCCGCGCGCCGCGCCGCCTCGGACGGCATGGCGACGCTGCGGCGCACCTACCCGCCCGCCGGCCCCTCGGCCGCGCGTGCCCCCTCCGCTCGCGCCTCGAAAGGAAGTGCCTCATGAACGACACCTCGTTCGACGACGTCGCCTTCCTCGCGACCCTCGGTACCACCCCCGACTCCCAGGCCACGCTCTCGCGGCTGCACGACCGCCTCGCTGCGGGCGCTGCGTCGTCGGGCCTGCTCGACGTCGCCTACCGCACCCTCGACACCCCCGTGGGCACGCTGCTGCTCGCCGCGACCGACCAGGGCGTCGTGCGCATCGCGTTCGACGTCGAGGGCCACGACGCCGTGCTCGACCGCATCGCCCGCACCGTGAGCCCGCGCGTCCTGCGCGCCCCCGGACGCCTCGACCGGCTCGCGACCGAGATCGACGAGTACTTCGCGGGCGAGCGCCGCGCGTTCGACCTGCCGCTCGACCTGACCATGGCCTCGGGACCCTTCCGGCGCGAGGTCCTGACCCACCTGCGCGACATCGGCTACGGCCGCACCGAGTCCTACGCGCAGGTCGCGGCGGCCGCGGGCAGCCCGCGCGCCGTGCGGGCCGTGGGCACCGCGTGCGCCAAGAACCCGCTGCCGCTCGTGGTGCCGTGCCACCGGGTCGTGCGCTCGGACGGCACGTCGGGCAGCTACGCGGGCGGCGCGGAGGCCAAGCGCCTGCTGCTCGCCCTGGAGCGAGCCGCATGACCGCCCTGCCCGACGGCGCCGCGACCGCCCCGGCGGCCCGTGCGCCCGAGGCGGGGGCCTGGTCGCGGCGCGTGCCCGTGGTGCTGCCCTTCGACGCGGCCTCGGCCCTCGCGACGCTCGTCGCGCACGCCGTGCCGGGCGTCGACCGTGTCGACCGCCTCGACGTCGACCGCGGGGAGGTGACGCGGCTCGTCGAGACGTGCTCGGGCACCGCGGCCGTGACGGTGCGGCTGACGCCCGAGGAGATCGAGGTGCGGGGGAGCGGCTCCGACCCGGAGGAGGTGTGCGCCCTGGTCGCCCGCTGGTTCGACACCGAGGCCGACCTCGCGACCGTGCACGCCGTCCTGGGCGCCGACCCGTTGCTCGCGCCGTTGCTCGCCCGGCGACCCGGGCTGCGTGTGATCGGGCACCCGTCCGGTTTCGAGGCCGCGGTGACGACGGTCCTGGGTCAGCAGGTCTCGCTCGCGGCGTGCCGGACGTTCGCGGGGCGGCTCACGGCGGCGTACGGGCGCGACGCGGACGTCGTGGGTTCGGAAGGCCTGCGGCTCTTCCCCGACCCGGACACGCTCGCGGGCGCGCAGGCCACGGACCTGCAGTCCGCCGTCGGGATCACGGGCGCCCGGACCCGCACGCTGCTCGCGCTCGCCGCGGCCGGCGTGGACGGGCTGACGCTCGGGCCGGGCACGGCGGGGGACCCGGCGGCGCTCGCGGACACTCGCTCCCGGCTGCTGGCCCTGCCGGGCGTCGGGCCCTGGACCGTGGACTACCTGTCGGTCAAGGTCCTCGGGGACCGCGACGGGTTCGTGCCCGGGGACCTCGTGCTGCGCAAGGCCCTCGGCGGGATCGACGCGCGCGCCGCGGCCGCGACGGCGCAGGCGTGGTCTCCCGTGCGGGCGTACGCCCTGTTCCACCTCTGGACGGACACGGCCTACTGACGCACCGTGCGGACGGCGCGATACTGGGAGCAGGACCACCGACGGGAAGGCGCGACCCATGAGCACGGTGACGACAGCGGTGAGCACCACGAGCCCGGTGAGCACGGCGAGCCCTGACCCCGACGACGTGCGCGACCAGATCGAGGCCGGCGTCCTGTTCGCCAACGGTCGCCTCGCGGGGCGCCGCTTCGCCTCGCTCGCCGAGGCCCAGGCGTGGGCGCACCCCGAGCTCGGCGACCAGGTCGTCGAGTTCAACCCGGTCTGCGACTGCTCGGTCTGAGACCAGGCGCCCTGGGCGCGTTCCGCCCGAGCGGCGGCCGGACGCGCCCCTCGTCCGGCCTGAACCCGCCGCGCGACCTAGGGTGGGAGCGTGACCCGCGAGAGCGCGCCCGACGCCGCCCGCAGCACCGCTGCGCGCATCGACGCGCCTGCGAACCGTCCGGCCGAGGCCAAGGCCGAGCCCGCCGACGGGCAACCCGAGGCGACCGGTCCGCCCGGCCGGCGCGGCCTGCGCCGCCGGCTCGTCGAGCTGGGCGACGGGTTCTTCTTCGTCTTCGCGGGCCTCGCGGCGGTGTGGCTCGCGTGGCTCGTGCTGAGCGAGTCGATCCACCTCGGCTGGTTCGCGATCCTCTACGTCGTCGCGGTGTGGCTCGTCATCGCCTACCTGGCCCTGCCGCGACTGCACCGCATCCTCACGACGCTCTACGTCCCCGAGTACTTCATCGGCCGCACGCGCACGGCCAACGGGCTGCTGGGCGACCCCGTCAACCTCGCCCTGCTGGGCGAGGAGGGACAGGTCCGGGCCGCGATGCAGGCCGCAGGATGGACGCTCGCCGACGACGTCACGCTCGCCTCGAGCGGACGCATCGTCGCGGCCACGCTCAGCCGGCGCAGCTACGACCAGGCGCCCGTGAGCCCGCTGTTCCTCTTCGGGCGCCAGCAGGACTTCGCGTTCCAGCAGGAGGTCGAGGGGAACCCGTCGCGACGCCACCACATCCGGTTCTGGCGCTGCCCGCCGGGCTGGCCGCTGCCGGGCGGACGTCGCGTCGACTGGCTCGCGGCGGGCACGTACGACCGCTCGGTGGGCTTCTCCCTGTTCACGCTCCAGGTCACGCACAAGATCGAGGCGGACACCGACCAGGAGCGCGACCACGTCGTGGCCACGCTCCTCGGTGCCGACGTGGGTGTCGACGTCGAGGTCATCGAGGACTTCTCGACCGGGTACCACGCACGCAACGGCGGCGGCGACGCGATCCGCACCGGCGGCGACCTCCCGGTCGCGGACGTCCGGGGCGTCGCAGCGCCCGTGGCCCACGCGGCGCCGGCGAGCCTCGCGGCCGGACCCGACGGCGCGGGCGACGCCACGAAGCGCGCCGCGCGCCGACCGGCGGCCACCACGGTCGGGGCGCTGCTCGTCGTGCTGGGCGTCGTGGCCGACCTGATCTGGCTCGCGAACCTCGCGCTGCACTGGGACCAGACGCTGCGCTCGCTCTTCCTGGGCGGCGACGTGACCCAGGCCGACATCGACCAGGCGTCCGGGCCGCTGCTGGTCCTCGTCGTGGTGCTGCTCTCGCTCGTCGCCCTGTTCCAGCTCTTCCTGGCCTGGCGCGTCTACAAGGGCCGCAACTGGGCGCGGGACCTCGTCATGGTGCTCGCCACGATCAGCACGACGTCGTCGTTCGTCGGGTGGGCCGTGTCCGGGAACCAGATCACGTTCCGCACGACGCTGCTGACCGTGGCGCTCGACATCCTGATGCTGCTCACGCTCTCGAGCCGGGACGCGGCGGCGTACGCGAGGAGCCGCCGAGAGCTACGGCTCGAGCGCCGGGCCGTGCGCCGCGGGTGACGCACTCGGCCCCGAAGGTGACGGGCAACGCCCGAGGTCGCAGACGTCCCGGGACCGTGCATAGGAGCCCAGGGAGCGGCGCGCCGGAAGGTCACGGCACCATGCCCTCGACGCCGCACGGAGGAAGGGAAGGGCCTGCATGGATGCCATCACGTCGATCGCGCAGCGGGTGGCTGACATCGAAGCGACGTTCCGCACCGCGGAAGCCACCAGGACGCCGGTCGTCGCCGACTCCGGCGTGCGCTTCGACCAGGTCCTCAGCGCCGTGGTCGACGACTCGACCGCCGTCGGCCCTGCTCGCACGGTCGACGGCGTCCCCAGCGAGCTCGCGGCCTACGGCAACGGCAAGGTCCCGCGCACTGCTCTGCAGGAGGTCGGGACGACCGGCCATCGGCTCTGGGCGCCGGCCGGGCAGGCGCTCGAGTCCCTCATGGCCGCCGCGGCCCGTGACGGTGTCCAGATCGGCATCACGGACTCGTACCGGTCCTACGAGGCGCAGGTCGACGTCGCCCAGCGCAAGGGCCTCTACACCCAAGGGGGCCTTGCGGCCGAGCCGGGAACCAGCGCCCACGGGTGGGGCCTCGCGGTCGACCTGGGCCTGGACGCCAAGGCGCAGGCCTGGATGCGGACCAACGGCGAGCGCTTCGGTTTCGTCGAGGACACGCCCCGCGAACCGTGGCACTGGGTGTACCGCGCCTGAGCGCACGAGGGCCCCGCGATCGACACGTCGAGCGGCCGGTGTGCAGAAACGACGAAGCGGACCTGGTTTCCCTGGTCCGCCTCGCCGTTCGCTGTCTCAACGAGTGTCCGGAGGGGGACTTGAACCCCCACGCCCGATAAAGGGCACTAGCACCTCAAGCTAGCGCGTCTGCCATTCCGCCACCCGGACGGGTGTCTCCGATGCTGCCACCGGGGTCTCGCACGACGAAGCGGACCTGGTTTCCCTGGTCCGCTCTGCCGTTCGCTGTCTCAACGAGTGTCCGGAGGGGGACTTGAACCCCCACGCCCGATAAAGGGCACTAGCACCTCAAGC
>NZ_JACSQQ010000013.1:56110-63159 GCF_014836555.1 Oerskovia rustica | reverse complement strand
TAGCGCGTCTGCCATTCCGCCACCCGGACAGGTGTCAGGTCCCGGCGTTCCCGCCGGGGGCCTTGCGGGGAAAAACATAACACGTTTCGGGCACCGAGCGTGCATCCGGCCCGTGGGGCAGACTGGGGAGCGTCCCTGGACCCGTCGCACCGGTCGGTGCAGGTCAGGGGTGGTTTCACCGGCGGACCGACAGCGGATGGGGTGCTCGTGGCTGAGGACAAGGACGCAGGACCCGACGACGTCACGGCGTCGAGCCCGGGGAGCGGGGCGGACCGCCCGGCGGCGTCCGTCAAGCACCTGGCGGGCCTGAGCCCGGCGGCCAAGAAGGTCGCGGGCGCACGCCGCAACCCCTCGGTCGTGGGGGTCGACGACTCGGTGCCGACATGGCTGCGCACGAGCGCTGGCTGGTCGTGGCGGATCCTGCTGCTGGTCGCGGCGGTCGGCCTGGTCTTCTACGCGACGGCCCAGGTGCAGATCGTCTTCATCGCGGTCTTCCTGGCCCTGGTCATCAGCTCCGTCCTGAACCCCGTGACCGACTGGTACGCCAAGATCATGCCGCGAGGACTCGCGACAGGGCTCGCGCTCCTCTCGGCCTTCCTGGTGCTGGGCGGTCTGCTGACGTACGTCGTCACCTCGGTCGCGGGCCAGTGGGAGAGCCTCGCCGGGCAGTTCAACACCGGCATCGAGAAGATCTTCGACTTCCTGGAGCACGGCCCGCTCCCCGTCACGATCACGTCCGACGACGTCGACACCTGGATCGAGAACGGCCGCAAGTGGATCACCGAGCACGGGGGAGACATCGCGAGCCAGGCCGCTGCGAGCGCCGGCTCGGTCTTCGAGGCGTTCGCGGTCCTCGCCCTCGCGATCTTCTGCACGGTCTTCTTCCTGGCTCGTGGCAAGGACATGTGGACGTGGTTCCTCAACCAGCTCCCGGCGCGCTCGCGCGAGACCTGGACGCTGGCCGGGGGCGCCGGGTGGTACACGTTCTCCGGCTACGCCCGGGGCACGGTCATCATCGCCCTCGCCGACGGGATCCTCGCGGCGATCGTCCTGGTCGTCCTCGGGGTGCCCCTCGCGGCGCCGCTCGCGGTCCTCGTGTTCATCGGTGCGTTCATCCCGCTCATCGGCGCCCCGGCGGCGATGGTCATCGCGATGGTCGTCGCGCTGGCGGCGAACGGCATCGTCAACGCGGCGCTCGTCGGCATCTTCATCGCCCTCATCGGCCAGTTCGAGGGACACATCCTGCAGCCCCTGGTCATGGGCAAGCAGGTCTCGTTGCACCCGGTCGTGGTCGCGCTCGCGGTGACATCCGGGACGTTCATCGCGGGGATCCTCGGCGCCGTCGTGTCCGTGCCGCTGGTCGCGGTCGCGTGGGCGGTGTTCAGCAAGCTGCGTCGCAAGGACCCGCCCATGGAGAAGGAGATCCCCACGGCCAAGGAGATCGCGCTCTCCGGCAAGGAACGCTCCTCGAACGGCGGCTCGACCGGCAAGGACAAGGAGGCGACGGCCGACGCCTGAGGCGGGCCCCGCCGTCGGGCATGTGCCCGACGCCGGCGCCGCGCACCCCGCGCACGTGGTCTCGCCTACTTGAGGCGGCGTCCCTCGGTCGCCCCGCGCCCGCGCGACGGCAGCCGGACGAGCGGCGCAAATCGCTCGCCGCCGCACCCGGCGACCTGCCACAGTTCTCGCCATGACCACGAACCCCCGGGCGTCGAAGAACGCGGCGACCCGCCTGACCAAGACCCTGTGGAGCTGGGCCTCGATCCTCGACGACGGTGCGCGTGAGCAGGCCGAGCGCACGTCGACCATGCCGTTCGTCCACCCGCACCTGGCCCTCATGCCCGACGCCCACCTGGGCCTGGGCGCGACCGTCGGCTCGGTGATCCCGACGCTGCGCTCGATCATCCCCGCCGCGGTCGGCGTCGACATCGGCTGCGGCATGGTCGCCGTCCGCACGCGGTACACGGCCGCCGACATCGCGGGGACCGCGCTGCGCGACCTGCGGCTCGCGATCGAGAAGGCCGTGCCGACGAGCGCCGGCTCCTGCAACCAGCGCCTGACCGACACCGCGACGGCCCGCGTCGCCGAGCTCGAGGCGCTCGCGGGCAAGGCCGGGTTCGACCCCGCGCGATACGCCGGGAACTGGCGCCTGCAGCTTGGGTCGCTGGGGTCCGGGAACCACTTCATCGAGGTCAGCCTCGACGAGGAGGACCGGGTCTGGTTCTTCCTCCACTCGGGGTCGCGCGGCGTGGGCAACAAGATCGCGCAGCACCACATCGCGGTCGCGCGCGAGCTCATGACCCGGTACTGGATCGACCTGCCGGACAAGGACCTCGCGTACCTCGTCGAGGGCACGGACGAGTTCTGGGCGTACATCCGTGAGCTGCGGTGGGCCCAGCACTTCGCCCTGCTCAACCGCGAGGAGATGATGGACCGCGTCGTGGCCGCGTTCGACACCTGGTCGGGGCTCGCCCCGGTCGAGGAGGCCGAGCGCATCAACTGCCACCACAACTTCACCGAGCAGGAGCACCACTTCAGCAAGGACGTGTGGGTCTCGCGCAAGGGCGCGATCCGTGCCCGCGAGGGTGACCCAGGGCTCATCCCGGGGTCCATGGGCACGGCGTCCTACGTCGTCGTGGGCAAGGGGAACCCGCTCGCGCTCGACTCCGCACCGCACGGCGCGGGGCGCGAGTACTCGCGGAGCAAGGCGCGCAAGACGTTCACGCACGACCAGCTCCGTGAGGCCATGGCCGGGATCGAGTACCGCGACACCGACGCGTTCATCGACGAGATCCCGGCGGCCTACAAGTCGATCGACCGGGTCATGCAGGACGCGGCGGACCTCGTCGAGGTCCGCCACACGTTGCGCCAGATCGTCAACGTCAAGGGCGACTGACCGGCCGCCCTGGGGTGCCGAGAACGAGGTTGAGGTCGTCTCCCGGTCGGGAATGACCTCAACCCCGTTCTCGGCACCAGGACGGGGGCCGACGGCGGAGCGCACCCCTCGACGAGGGCGCTCCCGGGGCCCTCGGCGCGCGCGATCGGCGTGCACGCGACACGCTGGCGGCATGAGGATCGGGATACCTGCCGAGGTCAAGAACAACGAGTACCGCGTCGCGCTGACCCCTGCGGGCGCCCATCATCTGGTCGCCGCCGGCCACGAGGTCCTCGTCCAGGCCGGTGCAGGGACCGGCTCGGCCATCTCCGACGAGGACTTCGCGTTCGCGGGCGCGCACGTCCTGGACACGGCCGAGGAGGTCTGGGGCCGGGCCGAGCTCGTGTGCAAGGTCAAGGAGCCCGTGCCGAGCGAGTACCCGCTGCTGCGCGACGACCTGCTGCTGTTCGCCTACCTCCACCTGGCCGCCGACCCCCTCGGCACGGCCGCGCTGCTCGACGCAGGGACCACCGCGGTCGCGTACGAGACCGCCCAGGCACCCGACGGCTCCCTGCCGCTCCTCGCTCCCATGAGCGAGGTGGCCGGGCGCATGGCGACCCAGGTCGGTGCGTACCACCTCATGCGGCCGGCGGGCGGATCGGGCGTGCTGCTCGGCGGCGTCCCCGGCAGCAGGCCGGGACGCGTCGTGATCCTCGGTGGCGGGACCGCCGGGCGGCACGCGGCTGAGATCGCGGTCGGCATGCGTGCCGAGGTCACGATCCTCGACCTGTCGCTGCCCGTGCTGCGCGCGCTCGACCAGGAGTTCGCGGGCCACGTGCGGACCGTCGCGTCGAGCGCGTACGCGATCGAGCAGGAGGTGCTCGCGGCCGACCTGGTGATCGGTGCGGTCCTCGTCGCAGGGGCCCGCGCTCCGCGCCTGGTGACGAACGACCTCGTGTCCCGCATGAAGCCCGGGTCGGTCCTCGTCGACATCGCCGTCGACCAGGGCGGCTGCTTCGAGGACTCCCGCCCCACCACGCACGACGACCCCACGTTCAGCGTGCACGGCTCCACGTTCTACTGCGTCGCGAACATGCCGGGTGCGGTCCCCGTGACCAGCACGCACGCCCTGACGAGCGCGACCCTGCCGTTCCTCGCGCTCCTCGCGGACGGCGGGACGAGCGCGCTGCGCAGCGTCCCGCTGCTGCGCACCGGGCTGACGACCGTGGCCGGGACGCTCGTCAACGAGCAGGTCGCCGTCGCGCTCGGGCTGCCGTGGGCGCGGGTCGTGGACGTCCTGGGGGAGTAGCGCCGGTCGCTTCCCGAAATGCCCTGTCGACCCTCGCCATGCGGTGGCATGCTGTCCGGATGGAACCTTTCGTCCTCGCCAACGAACGCGTCCACCTCGCGATGCCCACCGCGGCCGACGTCGACCGCATCACCGCGCTCTGCCAGGGAGCGGAGATCGCCGCGTGGACCACGGTGCCCAGCCCCTACACGCGTGCGGACGCGGCGACCTTCATCGAGGACATCGTGCCCGAGGCGTGGCGCACGGGCCGCGGGAGCACGTGGGCGATCCGCCGCCCGGACGCCCCGGACGGACCCGCCCTCGGCATGGTCGGGATCACGCTCGACTCCTCGCCCACGCACGAACGATCGGCCGAGATCGGGTACTGGCTCGCGCCCGAGGCGCGCGGCGAGGGGCTCATGACGGAGGCCGCCCGCCTCGTGGTCGACTGGGCGTTCGACCCCGAGGGGCTGGGGCTGTCCCGCATGGTCTGGACCGCGTTCACGGGCAACTGGGCCTCGCGCCGCGTCGCGTGGCGCCTCGGGTTCCGGGTCGAGGGCACCGTACGGGGCCACGGCATCCAGCGAGGCACGCGTCGGGACGCGTGGATCGGGACGCTGCTCGCCGCCGACCCGCGCGAACCGGTCGAGCCGTGGCCGTCCGCCGAGGCAGGGGACCACGCGGGCCAGACGCGGGCACACTGACCTCGCCGGGAATGATGTCGTGAGCCGGGCGCCCGCCGGGTGAAGATAGGACGCATGACGAGCACCCTCGACCCGGCCAACCCGTTCGCCGCGGCGTCCACCCTCCCGTACCAGCTCCCCGACTTCACGACGATCCGCGAGGAGCACTACCTCCCCGCCCTCCGCGCCGGCATGGAGGCCGAGCGCGCGGAGGTCGAGGAGATCGTCACCAACCCCGAGGCGCCCACGGTCGCCAACACGCTCGAGGCCCTCGAGTCCGCGGGCCAGCTCCTGACCCGCGCGGTCACGGCCTTCTACAACGTCGCGAGCGCCGACTCGACGCCCGGCCTCGAGGACATCGAGGAGACCGTCGCGCCCGAGCTGTCGGCGCACCACGACGCGATCTACATGGACGCCCGCCTCTACGGGCGCGTCCGTGCCCTCCAGGACGCCGTCGACGCCGGCGAGCTCACGCTCGAGGCCGACACCGCCTGGCTCCTGCACACCCTGCTGGTCGACTTCCGCCGGTCGGGCATCGAGCTCGACGCCGCGGACCAGGACCGCCTGCGTGACCTCAACGGGAAGCTGACCTCCCTCGAGGCCGCGTTCGGACGCAAGCTCCTCGCGGGCGCGAACGCCGCGAGCGTCCTGGTCGACGACGCCGCCGAGCTCGAGGGCCTGCCCGAGGACGCGATCGCCGCGGCGGCCGCAGCGGCCGCGACCCGCGGGCACGAGGGCAAGTACCTCCTCGAGATGCAGCTGCCCACGCAGCAGGGCGTCATCGCGTCGCTCGCACGCCGCGAGACCCGTGAGCGCGTCCAGCAGGCGTCCGTGACGCGCGGCGCGACGGGCGACGACAACGACACGCGCCAGATCGTGCTCGACCTCGCGCGCCTGCGCGCCGAGCACGCACGACTCCTCGGGTACGACCACCACGCGGCGTACATCGCCGAGGACGCGACGGCCAAGACGACCGACGCCGTCAACGCGATGCTCTCTCGCCTGGCCCCGGCGGCCGTCGCGAACGCACGCCGCGAGGCCGGCGACCTCGAGGTCGCGCTCGCCCGCGAGGCCGGCGACGGCGCGGAGCTGCGTGCGTCCGACTGGGCGTACCTCGCCGAGCAGGTCCGCAAGGAGCGCTACTCGCTCGACGACGCCGCGCTGCGTCCCTACCTCGAGCTCGACCGCGTCGTGACCGACGGCGTGTTCAAGGCCGCGAACCTGCTCTACGGCATCTCGTTCACCGAGCGCACCGACCTCGTGGGCTACCACCCCGACGTCCGCGTGTTCGAGGTCTTCGACGGGCCGGTCGGCGAGCCCGACCAGGGCCTCGGGCTGTTCCTCGCGGACTTCTACACGCGTGAGTCCAAGCGGGGCGGCGCGTGGATGAACAACCTGGTCGACCAGAACCACCTGCTCGACCAGCCGCCCGTCGTCGTGAACAACCTCAACATCGTCAAGCCGCCGGCGGGTGAGCCCACGCTGCTCGTGTGGGACGAGGTCATCACCCTCTTCCACGAGTTCGGCCACGCGCTGCACGGCCTGTTCTCGGACGTGCGCTACCCGTCGCAGTCGGGCACCGAGGTGCCGCGCGACTTCGTGGAGTACCCCTCGCAGGTCAACGAGATGTGGGCCTGGGAGCCCACGATCCTCACGTCCTACGCGGTCCACCACGTCACGGGCGAGCCGATGCCGGCCGCGTGGGCCCGGACCATGCTCGCCTCGCGCCTGTTCAACGAGGGATTCGGGACGACCGAGTACCTCGCGGCCGCGCTGCTCGACCAGGCCTGGCACCAGCTCGTCCCCGAGCAGGTCCCCACGAGCGTCGACGACGTCCTGCCGTTCGAGGCCGCTGCCCTCGACGCGGCCGGGGTCGCCTTCGCGCCCGTGCCGCCGCGCTACCGCACCACGTACTTCAACCACGTGTTCGGCGGCGGCTACTCGGCCGGCTACTACTCGTACATCTGGTCCGAGGTCCTCGACGCCGACACCGTGACGTGGTTCGAGGAGAACGGTGGCCTCAACCGGGCCAACGGCGACGCGTTCCGCAAGAAGCTGCTCGCGCGCGGCGGCTCGGTCGACCCCATGGTCGCGTTCGCGGACCTGCGTGGCCGCGACCCGGAGATCGCGCCTCTCCTGACGCGTCGCGGGCTCGACGCGTAGTCCCCGCTCCAGAGCGCTCCCGAGCGCCCCCGGGGGCCCC
>NZ_JACSQQ010000013.1:52723-56100 GCF_014836555.1 Oerskovia rustica | reverse complement strand
AGGTGGACCCAGGTCCACCTCGGCGCTCGGCCGTCCGGGCCAGGGTCGGTTCAGGGCCAGGGTGGGGGACACCCCCGATGTGCCCGACGGCGGGCCCTGCCTAGCCTGTGGTGAGCCGCACCGGGGCGTCCGCACGACAGCGGCGCCCGTCGGCCTCCGCACCACCGTCACCTTGGGAGCCTCGCACCGACATGACCGCCACCCCCGACGACGACACCGTCGCCCCCGCGACCACCGCCGAGGCGGAGGGTCCCGTCGGGCCTGCGCCCCGCCGTCGGCGCCGCTGGGTCGTCGTCGTGGTGGTGCTCGTCGCCCTCGTCGCTGGCGGGATCGCCGGCGGCGTCGCCGTGGCCTTCTCGAACGGCGCGACCTCGACGGCCGGCGAGGTCGACTTCACACGGCCCCTCGCGATCCCGCCCCTCGCGGCCTCGACCGTCGAGGACGGGGTCCGGGTCTTCACGCTCGACATGCAGGAGGGCCAGACGGACCTGGGGCAGGGCGGCCTGACCCCGACGCTCGGCGTCAACGGCTCGTTCCTGGGCCCGACGCTGCGCGCCTCGCGCGGCGAGCAGGTACGCATCGACGTCACGAACTCGATGACCGAGACCAGCACGCTGCACTGGCACGGCATGAAGCTGCCCGCGGTCATGGACGGCGGCCCGCACCAGCAGGTCGCGCCGGGGCAGACGTGGTCCCCGACCTGGACGATCGACCAGCCTGCGGCGACGCTCTGGTACCACCCGCACCTGCACGGGCGCACGGCCGACCACGTGTACCGCGGCCTGGCCGGCCTGTTCCTGCTCGACGAGCCCCCGGGGTCCCCCGAGGCCGCGGTCCAGGACGCGCTGCCGCACGTGTACGGCGTCGACGACGTCCCGCTCGTCGTCCAGGACAAGAAGTTCCACGCCGACGGCCGCCTCGACGACGCCGACCCGTTCCTGTCGAGCACGGGCGTGCGGGGCTCGGTGGTCCTCGTGAACGGCACCGCGAACCCCTACCTCGACGTCACGACCGAACGGGTCCTGCTGCGGATCCTCAACGGCTCCAACGCGCGCGTCTACGCCTTCGGGTTCGACGACGGCCGCGACTTTCAGGTGGTCGGCTCGGACGGCGGTCTCCTGGACCAGCCGGTCACGACCGATCGCCTCCAGCTCTCGCCGGGCGACCGCGCCGAGGTCGTGGTCGAGGTCTCGCCGGGGGAGCGGACCGTGCTGCGCAGCTTCCCGCAGGAGCTCGGCGCGAACCCCTTCACGGCGCGGTTCTCCGGCGGCGACGACACGCTCGACGTCCTCGAGCTGCGGGCCGCGGACGGGCTGGCGCCGTCGGCCCCCGTGCCGGCCGAGCTCGGGGACCACCTCCCCGTCGCGGACGAGTCGGCCGCGACCACGACCCGCCGCTTCGAGCTCTCCGGCACCTCGATCAATGACCAGGACATGGACCTGCGCCGTATCGACGAGGTCGTCGACGCCGGGGCGACCGAGGTCTGGGAGGTCACGGGGCTCGACGACACCCCGCACAACTTCCACGTCCACGACGCGCAGTTCCAGGTGCTCGACGTCTCGGGAACACCACCGCCCCTCGAGCTCCGCGGCTGGCAGGACACCGTCTACGTCCGTCCTGGCAAGGTCACCCGGCTCCTGGTCACGTTCGGCACGACCCCCGACGCCGACAGCCCCTACATGTTCCACTGCCACCTGCTCCGCCACGAGGACCAGGGGATGATGGGGCAGTTCGTGGTCGTGGACCCGTCGGCAGCCGCGGGGACGGCGGGGCGCCCCGCCCCGGGGGACCTGCTGCCGGGGGTGAGCGACGACGTCGGGCACGGGGACGGGCACACCGACGCCGCGCCGCGCGGTGGGACGGGGCCGCGGGGGCCCCCCCCGGGGGGGCCGGGGCCACGCCGCGACCGGCGACCACGGCTGAGGTCCGACCACAGCCCGGTCGGACGGGTGCCCACGGGGCGAGACACCCCCCGAAAGCCCCGGAGCGTGCCGCGACAGCGGGTACCGTGTGGCCATGACGACCCATGCCCACCCCGCGAACCCGCCGCAGACCCACCCGACCGCCGAGCAGGAGGTCGCGCGCATCTGCCAGGACCTGCTGCGCATCGACACCTCGAACTTCGGGGACGGGTCGGGACCCGGCGAGCGAGCCGCGGCCGAGTACGTGATGGCCTCGCTCCACGAGGTCGGGCTGAGCCCTGAGCTGTTCGAGTCCGCGCCGGGGCGCGCGAGCGTCGTCGTGCGCCTGCCGGGGCAGGACCCCACACGCCCCGCGCTCGTCCTGCACGGTCACCTCGACGTCGTGCCCGCCCAGGCCGCCGACTGGTCGGTCGACCCGTTCGCGGGCGAGGAGAAGGACGGGCTCCTGTGGGGGCGCGGCGCGGTCGACATGAAGGACATGGACGCGATGATCCTCGCGGTCGTGCGCCAGATGGTCCGCGAGGGGCGCAAGCCCGCCCGTGACGTCGTCGTCGCGTTCTTCGCCGACGAGGAGGCCGGCGGCACCTACGGTGCGAGCTGGGCCGTCGACCACCGCCCCGAGATCTTCGAGGGCGCGACCGAGGCCATCAGCGAGGTGGGCGGCTTCTCGGTCGACATCGACGGCAAGCGTGCCTACCTGCTCCAGACCGCCGAGAAGGGCATCGCCTGGCTGAAGCTCGTCGCCGACGGTCGCGCCGGGCACGGCTCGCAGGTCAACACCGACAACGCCGTGACGCACCTCGCGGCCGCGGTCGCGCGCATCGGGGCCTACCAGTGGCCCTACACGATCACCCCGACCGTCGACGCGCTGCTTCGTGGCGTCGCCGAGCTCACGGACCTGCCCTACGACCCCCGCGACGAGGCGAGCATCGACGCGCTCGTCGCGGCCCTCGGGCCCGCCTCGCGGTTCGTCGGCGCGACCGTGCGCCACACGTCCAACCCGACCCAGCTCGGCGCGGGCTACAAGGCCAACGTCATCCCTGGCCGGGCCGAGGCCGCGATCGACGCGCGCCTGCTCCCGGGCCACGAGGACGAGGGGTTCGCGGTCATCGAGGGCCTCGTGGGCGAGCACGTGCGCATCGAGCCCATCCACCGTGACATCTCGCTCGAGGTGCCTTTCGAGGGCGACCTGGTCGACGCCATGATCGCGTCCCTGTACGCCGAGGACCCCGGCGCGACGGTCCTGCCGTACACGCTCTCGGGCGGGACCGACAACAAGTCGCTCGCGCGCCTGGGCATCACGGGCTACGGGTTCGCCCCGCTCCAGCTCCCCGCCGACCTGGACTTCTCCGGGATGTTCCACGGTGTCGACGAGCGTGTGCCCGTCGAGTCCCTGAAGTTCGGCGTGCGCGTCCTGGACCGGCTCCTGCGGACCTGCTGACCTGCGGGGGGGCG
>NZ_JACSQQ010000013.1:40976-52713 GCF_014836555.1 Oerskovia rustica | reverse complement strand
GCCTCAGAGCGTCGAGCGCACCCGCATGATCTTGCGGCGCAGCCACACGCGCCGCTCGCCGCCCACGTACAGCCGGGTGCGGTCGAGCTCCCAGCGTCCGTACTCGGCCTCGTCCGTCAGGAGGCGGACGGCGTCGTGGCGACTCACGGACCTGTCGATCGTGAGCACCCGGTACTCGTACTGGCTGCTGGGCTCGGTGCGGGCCACGCGCTGCGGGGGAGGAGTGCTTGCCATGTTCCACCGTCCTCGGGTCGGTCGTGAGCGGGGAGCCGTGAGCCGTACCTCACTCTCCCGCGCCGGGATTCCGAGTGCCATTGTGCCTCGGGCAGGGCTACCGTCAGGGTATGACCGCTGACCCGCGCGCCGCGCTCGACCGATTCATCGCGGCCCTCGAGGCCCACTACAACGCTGTCGCCGCGCGCCGGGGCGAGGACGATCCCGCGGTCGACGACGCCTACTACGTCCTCGCGGACGCCTACGAGGTCTACGACGAGGCGCTCGCGCAGGTCCACGGCGAGGCCACACCGTTCTACCTCGCGGAGGACGACGACGAGGACGACGAGGACTCGGACGACGAGGACGACGACGAGCGGGACGACGACGAGCGGGACGGCGGCTCGGACGACGACCGGCTCGACGAGGAGTTCGACGAGGTCGACCTCCACGACGGCGTCAGCCGCTGACCTCCCGCAGGGGTAGCGCTACCAACGCTCGGGGTAGCCGAACGAGAGGGCGCTGACGTCGTCGAGCGCGTGGTGGACGGCGTCGGGCAGCTCGAGGTCGCTCGCCGCGAGCGAGGCCCGCAGCTGCGACGGGGTCCGGGCGCCGACGATCGCGCTCGAGACCCCCGGCCGCTCCAGGAGCCAGGCCAGCGCCACGTCGAGCGGTGCGCGCCCCAGGCCGTTCGCGGCCGTCACGACGGCCTCGACGATGCCCGACGACGGGCCGTCCAGGTAGGGCTGGACGAACCCGGCCAGGTGCGAGGACGCCCCGCGCGAGTCCGCGGGCAGCGAGCTGCGGTACTTGCCCGTGAGCACGCCCCGACCCAGCGGTGACCACGCGAGGACCCCGAAGCCCATCTCGGTGGCGGCGGGCACGACGTCGCGCTCGATCCCGCGCTGCAGCAGCGAGTACTCGAGCTCCACCGCACTGAGCCCGACGTCGCCGCGCGCGTCGAGCGTCGCGGCCGCCCGCGCGGCGGCCCACCCGGGGTGGTTGGACAGACCCACGTAGCGGGCGCGCCCGGTCGTCACGGCAAGTCGCAGGGCCGAGAGCGTCTCGTCGAAGGGGGTCCGAGGGTCCGGGGTGTGCACCAGGAAGAGGTCGACGTGGTCGGTCCCGAGGCGCGCGAGCGAGGCGTCGAGCGAGTCGAGGAGCGCGCCGCGGGACGCGTCGACGGTGTTGCCGTCGGCGGTCGTGCGGATCCCGGCCTTGGTGCACAGCAGCACGTCCTTGCGGTCGACCTTGCCCGCGGCGAGGAGCGAGCCGATCATCGACTCGCTCGCGCCGCCGCCGTAGGAGGCCGCGGTGTCCACCAGGTTGCCGCCGGCGTCGACGAAGTCCCGGAGCTGCTCCGCCGCGTCGATCTCGTCGGTGTCCCGACCCCACGCCATGGTCCCGAGACCCAGCGGCGAGACGCGAAGGCCGGTGCGGCCGAGCTGACGAAGTTCCATGCGCGGCAGGTTACCGGCGAAGAGGGCGCGATGCCCGGAGACGTGGCGTGGTCGGGAGGGTGAGGTCCGTCGCTCTGGCCCGCGCGGGCGGGTCCCCAGGTGTCCGGCGGGCGTCCTGCGCGGGGCCGTGTGGTGTCCGCCGGGCGACGCCCAGGTGACGCTTTCCCCGATCCGGCCTGTCCGGCCGGGCCTGGGCTCGTGGCGCCGGTATCGTGCCCTTCGTGAATGCGTGGGATGCCGTCCTTCTCGGCCTCGTCCAGGGCCTGACCGAGTTCTTGCCCGTCTCCTCGAGCGCGCACCTGCGCATCGTGGGTGAGCTGATCGGTTCGTCGGACCCGGGGGCGGCCTTCACGGCGATCACCCAGATCGGTACCGAGACCGCGGTCCTGCTGTACTTCCGGCGGGACATCGCGACGATCTGTCGCGCCTGGTGGCGAGCGGTGCGCGGCGAGAACGGCACCGACTGGCGCGCCCGGATGGGCAAGGGCGACCACCACGCCGCCATGGCCTGGTTCATCGCCCTGGGCTCGATCCCGATCGTGGTCCTCGGCCTGCTGTTCCAGGACGCGATCGAGGCCTCGCTGCGCAACCTGTACATCACGGCGTTCATGCTCGCCGCGTTCGCGCTGCTGCTCGGGCTCGCGGACCGGGTCGGGGCCAAGAAGAGGACGCTCGACGAGCTGACCCCGCGCCAGGCCGTCGGGTTCGGGCTGGCGCAGGCGCTCGCCCTGGTCCCCGGCGTCTCCCGGTCCGGCGGGACCATCACCGCGGGCCTGCTCATGGGCTTCACGCGGGAGGCTGCCGCGCGCTACTCGTTCCTGCTCGCGATCCCCGCGGTCCTCGGCTCGGGGTTCTACCAGCTCGCGAAGTCGGTCGCGTCGGGCCCCGTGCCCGGCTCGCCCGGCTTCGGGGCGACCCTGATCGCGACGCTCGTGGCGTTCGTCGTCGGGTACCTCGTGATCATCGCGTTCCTGAAGATCGTCTCGACGTTCAGCTACACGCCGTTCGTGATCTACCGGCTGGTACTCGCGGGCGTCGTGATCCTGCTGCTCACGTTCGGCGTCCTGCAGCCGCTCGCCTGACCCGCGCCGCCCGCCGCCGAGGGGGCGGGCGCCCGCTACATCCAGCCGACCTTCTTGAACGCCCCGTAGAGCCCGAAGCAGCCGACCACCATGATCGCGAGCGCCATCGGGTAGCCGAGCGACCAGTGCAGCTCGGGGATGTGGTCGAAGTTCATGCCGTAGATGCCGCCGACGATCGTGGGGAACACGAGGATCGCGGCCCAGGCGCTGATCTTGCGCATGTCCTCGTTCTGGCGCACCGAGACCTGTGACAGGTGCACCGAGAGCATGTCGGACAGCAGGTCGTCGTGCGCGTCGAGGTGGCGGTCGATGCGCTCGACCGTCGAGACCAGGCGGTCCATGAGTCGCTTGTCGAACGTGATGCGCGACCGGGCGCTGCCCGACACGAGCTCGGGCAGCTCGGCCGTGATGGGCAGCAGGGCCCGCCGGGCCTCGGTGATCTCGCGCTTGAGGTCGTAGATGGGCAGGACGGGGTCGGTGTGCCGCCGGGGTTCGAACACGATCTTCTCGACCTCGGCGACCGCGTCGCCCAGGGCCAGCTCGACGTCGGAGGCCGTCGCCACGAGCGCGAACAGGGCCTCGCCCGCCAGGTGCTGGACGCCCTTGCCGCGCCCGTGCGACGGGCCGGTCAGGTGCTCGCGCATCCGGTCGTGGACGCCCCCGGAACCCTTCTCGACCGTCACGACGACGTCCGGTCCGACGAGGATGCAGAAGCTGCCCGTGCTGACCTGCCGGTCGTCCTCGGAGAAGGCCAGGGTCGGGGTCACGACCAGCAGCCAGTCCATGCCGATGTGCTCGACGTGCGCCAAGGGGTGCTTGACGTGCCGCACGTGCACGGGCAGGTGCCCTCGCCCCCACTGCGTGCTCAGGCCCACTCCGAGGGCCTCTGCGGCCTCCACGAAGTCGTCGAGCGTGCGGACCTCGTACCAGCGCGCCCCGGTCTCCTGGTCGGCCGTTCCCGGAGCGCCGGAGTCCGCGAGGCCGGTCGTCCCCGGGCGCCCGTCGACCGGTCGCACGCGCCCGTCGGCCCCCTCGACCCACAGCTCCTTGTAGCGCGTCGGCGCCGTGCGCGGCTTCTCGTGGGCGTCCGGCTCGGAGGATCGGGGGTCGGGGGGACGTGTGGGTTCGGTCACCCCTGCATTCTTGCCCGACGCCGCAGGCACGCCACCCAGGACGGGCTCGCGGCGCCGTCGGGCGGGCTGGGGGGGCCCACGCGCGACGACCGTCGAGGAGGCCGGGGCCGTTCGCGGCTAAGGTTGTCGCGTGCACAGCTGGCCCATGCCTCAGATCCCGTCCCTGCCCGGTCGAGGACTCCCGATCCGGGTGCACGACAGCACCACCGGGGAGCTCGTCGTCGCCGCGGAGGGGGACACCGCGACCATGTACGTCTGCGGGATCACCCCGTACGACGCGACCCACATCGGGCACGCCGCGACCTACGTCGCGTTCGACCTCCTGGGCCGCGCCTGGCGCGACTCCGGGCACGACGTCACCTACGCGTCCAACGTGACCGACGTCGACGACCCGCTGCTCGAGCGCGCGACCGCGACAGGCGTCGACTGGTGGGACCTCGCCGTCGAGCAGACCGCCCTGCTCGCCGAGGACATGACCGCGCTCGGCGTCGTGCCCCCGGACGTGTACCGCGGCGCGGTCGAGGCGATCCCCGACGTCGTGCAGGCCGTCGAGGCCCTCATCGAGGACGGGTTCGCGTACCGCGTACCCGTCGAGCCCGGAGCAGGCGGCGACACCCCGGAGCTCGGCGACGTGTACGCCGACCTCAGCGCCGACGCGCGCTTCGGCGCCGTGTCGCGGTTCAGCCGCGAGGACATGCTGCGCCTGTTCGGCGAGCGCGGTGGAGACCCCGAGCGCGACGGCAAGAAGGACCCGCTCGACCCGCTGCTGTGGCGTCGCGAGCGCACGGGCGAGCCCACCTGGGACGGCGCGAGCCTCGGCACCGGGCGCCCCGGCTGGCACATCGAGTGCGCCGTCATCGCGCGCGACGGCCTGGGCCTGCCCTTCGACATCCAGGGCGGGGGAGCGGACCTGCTCTTCCCCCACCACGAGATGTCGACCTCGCACGACCGCCTGCTCGACCACGGGTTCGGGGCGCGCAACCACGTCCACGCGGGCCTCGTCGCCTACCAGGGCGAGAAGATGAGCAAGTCGCGCGGAAACCTCGTGTTCGTCTCGCGGCTGCGCGCCACGGGCGTCGACCCCATGGCCATCCGCCTGGCCCTGCTCGCCCACCACTACCGCTCCGAGTGGGAGTGGACCGACGCCGACCTCCCCGCTGCCGTCGAGCGCCTCGAGCGGTGGCGCTCCGCGGTCTCGGGCAACGGCGGCCCCGACGCCGACGCGACCCTCGCGGCGGTGCGCGCGGCGCTCGCGGACGACCTCGACGCCCCCACCGCGCTCGCCGCGGTCGACGCGTGGGCCGACGTCTCGCTCGCCGACGGGCGCGACACCTCTGCCGACACCGAGGGCGCGCCCGGCGTGATCTCGCGCGCGGTCAACGCGCTGCTCGGCGTGCGGCTCTAGTCCAGGCGCTCCGCCGCCCTCCGCTCGACCGCCCGCGCACGACGACGGCCCGCGGCCCCCTCTGGGAGGGGGGCGCGGGCCGTTCGACGTGCAGGGCCGGGGCCGGCAGGGTCGGGCCCGCGATACTCAGGCGAGCGGGCCGCCCGTGCCGTCGTCCCGGCGCTTGAGGTAGCGCTCGAACTCGCGCGCGATGGCCTCACCGCTCGCCTCGGGCAGCTCGGCCGTGTCCTTCGCCTCCTCGAGCTGGTGGACGTACTCCGCGATCTCCTCGTCCTCGGCCGCGAGCTCGTCGACGCCCGCCTGCCACGCCTCGGCCTCCTCCGGGAGGTCGCCCAGAGGGATCGGGTCGGACAGCAGCTCCTCGACCCGGGACAGGATCGCGATCGTCGCCTTGGGCGACGGCGGGTTCGCGACGTAGTGCGGCACCGCCGCCCACAACGACACGGACTGCATGCCCCGCTCCGCGGCGGCGTGCTGGAGGACGCCCACGATCCCCGTCGGCCCCTCGTAGGAGTTGGGCTCGACGTCGAGGACCGCGCGCAGCCCCGCGCTCTCCGACGTCGCGGTCATGGGGATGGGCCGCGTGTGGGGGACGTCGGCGAGCAGCGCGCCCAACGTCACGACCGTGGTCACGCCCTCACGCTCCGCGAGGTCCAGCAGCTCGCGGCAGTACCGGCGCCAGCGCATCGAGGGCTCGATGCCATGGACCAGCAGGACACGGCGCCCGCTGCCGGGGACGGTCGCGGACACGATCGTCGTCGCAGGCCACGTGATCTCGCGGCGGCCGTTCTCGTCGGTGCCGACGACCGGGCGGATGACCTGGAAGTCGTGGTACTCCTCGGGGTCCAGCTCCGCGAGGTCCTGGGCGTCCCAGAGGTCGTGCAGGTGCAGGAGCGCCGCGGTCGCGGCACTGCCTGCGTCGTTCCATCCCTCGAAAGCGGCGAGCATGACCGTCTGGCGGTGCTCGGCCGGCTCGGCCGGGAGTGTCGGCTCGGGCAGGTCGGCCGGGTCGAGCGGTTCCCTGGTCTCGTTCATCGTCCCAGCCTAGGCTGCCGCGCCGCTGGTCATCGCGCGGGGCGAGAACGCCGACGAGTCCGCCGCCTCCTGCGAGCGGTCGCCGCCGCCGTCGGCCCCGGTGCGACGACGACGCGGGCAGTGTCAGGTGCTCGGGAGACGGCCCGGTGTATCAGGCTGCTCGGTGCATCCTTCCCTAGTGAGCGAAGGGTCCGGGTGGGCGAGCCGTGCGCCGAGCGCGAGGACGATCGCTGCGCGGTCCGACCGGCGGGGAAGTGGGTGCCACGATGGCGGACAGGGCTGGCGGTCCACGGGTTGCCGGGCGACGCCGCGCACGCGGCCCCCGCACCGAGGGCGAGGACGAAGCTGACGGTGGCGTCGGGTCTCAGGGTCTCTCTCGCTGGTGGGACAAGCCGGTGTCACGCATCGGCGCCGCTCTGGCGCTCGTCGCCGCGGTGCTCGGGCTGGTGGCGGCCTGGCCTCAGACGTGGTGGCCGCGCCAGGTGCCCGCGTTGGCCGTGAACGTCGTCGCCGACCAGGGGGCGGCGTTGTGGGTCGCGAACGAGCCGCCCGTGATGCCCACGAGCCTGCCGTCCGCCGACGGACCGGCCGGATGTGGTTCCGCAGCCCGGCACGAATGGGCGAAGGGCGCGGGAGCTGCGCCGTTCGTGATCTCCTCGGTGACCGCGTTCCTCACGGCGCTGCGCACGGAGACCACGGTGGTCCTCACGGGAGCGACTCCAGAGGTCAGGCCGCTGTCGGGCGAGTTCGACACCGGCATCCTCCTGTGCCCGGACGAGGAGTGGTTCGCCGTCGGCGGGGGAGAGACGTACCAACGCGTCCTGTCTCTCGACGTCAGCGCGGCAACTCCGACCGTCGAGATCTGGGACCCGGAGTCCGGTGCGAGCGTCGATCGACTGTCTCTGTACCTGACCAGCGGGGAGGCCGCAGAGCTGGTCCTGTCCGCCAAGGCGGAGACCGTCGACGGTGTCGGGCAGGGGTGGGAGTGGGCGGTGAACCTGCACGTCATCGTGAACGGCGAGGAGGAGGTCCTCAGGATCCCCGACGAGGGGTACTTCAAGGTCGCGGTCCTCAGCGAAGAGGGCGAGCTCTGGACCGACGCCGCGCTGCCGCACACCTGCAGCCTGGAGGATGCCGACGCGGACGTCGGAGACGGGTGGTGCTGACGCGCCGGTGGGAGTGCGCTCGTGCCAGCTAGGGTGGCAGGACGGCCACGAACCGTTTCCCCGAAGCATGGAGTACTCGTTGAACCCCCTGGAATCACCCGATCTCGCACGCCCCGACACCGCCTCCCGTGAGGCGCTGGTCCTGCCGCAGGCCGTCCTGTGGGACATGGACGGCACCCTCGTCGACACCGAGCCCTACTGGATCGCCGCCGAGCACGAGCTCGTCGAGGCCCACGGGGGCACGTGGTCCCACGAGCAGGCGATGCAGATGGTGGGCAACGCGCTGCCCGAGTCGGCGCGCGTCCTGCAGGCCGCCGGGGTCGACCTGGCGTCGGAGCAGATCATCGACTTCCTCATCTCACGCGTGATCGAGCAGGTACGGGTCGAGGTCCCGTGGCAGCCGGGGGCTCTGGCGCTGCTCGCCGAGCTGAGCGAGCACGGCGTGCCGTGCGCGCTCGTGACGATGTCCTACCGCGCCCTGGCCGAGCCGGTCGTCGAGCTGGCGCCGCCCGGGTCGTTCGTGACGCTCGTGTGCGGTGACGACGTCACGCACGGCAAGCCGCACCCCGAGCCGTACCTGCTCGCCGCCGAGCGCTTGGGCGTGGACGTGACGCGCTGCGTCGCGATCGAGGACTCGCCCACGGGTATCGCCTCGGCCCGGGCGGCGGGGGCGGCGACGCTGGGCGTCGAGGCGGTCGTGCCCGTCCCGGTGCTGCCCGGGCTCAGCCGGACGCCGTCGCTGGCCCGCCTGGACGTCGACGGGCTCGCGCGCATCCTCGCGGGCGACGTGATCGACCTGTTCCAGGACTGACGCCGAGGCGCGGAGGACGCGGGGGCCGGGCCGACCGGGCGACGCGTCCTACGACGCCACGGCCTCCGGCGCAATGCCGAGGGCGAGCTCGACCGCGCCCTCGGGGATCTCCGGAGGCGTCCCGCCGAACTGCGGGCACACGGCCTGGTGCGCGCACCACCCGCACAGCGGGGTCCGGCGCGGGGTCCACTGCCCGGTGCGCGCGGCCTGCGTGATGGTCGACCAGAGCGTGCGCACCTGCTCCTCGACCGCGAGGAGGTCCGCCTCCTGCGGCTCGGCGCGCAGCACCTGGCCGTCGCCCAGGTAGACGAGCTGGAGCATCTTGGGGATCTCTCCCCGCTCGCGCCACAGCACGAGGCCGTAGAAGCGCATCTGGAACAGGGCAGACCCCTGGTACTGCGGGCGGGGAGACTTGCCCGTCTTGTAGTCCACGACCCGCACCGCCCCGGTCGGGGCGACGTCGAGCCGGTCCACGATGCCGCGCAGCAGCGGGCCGTCCTCGAGCTGGGTCTCGACGAACATCTCGCGCTCGGCAGGCTCGAGGCGGTTGGGGTCCTCGAGCGTGAAGTACGTGCCCAGGAGGTTCCCCGCGCCGTCGAGCCAGGCCTGCACCCCGCCGTCGGCCCCCGCGCCACCGGCGAACAGCTCCGCGTACCGCGGCTCGGCCTCCTGCAGCCGCTCCCACTCGCCGGGCAGCATGGCCTGCGCGGCCGCGAGGGTGCGCTCGCCCAGCGGGGCGTCGTACAGGCGCTCGAGCACCGAGTGGACCAGGGTGCCGCGCGCGGCGGCCGAGCTGGGGGGCTCGGGCAGCTTGTCGATCACCCGGAAGCGGAAGAGCAGAGGGCACTGCATGAAGTCGTTGGCGCGCGACGGCGAGAGGGCGGGCCGGCGGCGCTCGCGGGGCGCGTGGCCCAGGAGCTCGGCGGTCTCGACGGACTCGAGCGGCTCCGCGGCGTCGGCGGGCCCACCGGGGACGGCAGGTCCGTCGGGCGGGGTGCCGGAGCCGGCGAGGTCGGGGGCGAGGGACGTCATGCCTCGAGCCTACGTGTCGACTCCCACACGCCCACCACGCTCCACAGCCCAGGTCCGGCCAAGGTGCCCGACATAGGGTGTCGACGTGGAGACCACCCCGGCACCGGCACGTCGCGCCCCCCGAGACCCGCAGCTCACGAAGGGCTGGACCATCGGTCGGGTGTCGGGTGCCCCCGTCATCCTGACCCCGTCCTGGTTCCTGGCCGCGGCCGTGCTGACGTTCCTGTTCGTCCCCACCGTGCGCAGCTTCGCGCCGCACCTCGGCAGCAGCGAGGTCTACCTGGTCTCCTTCGTCTTCGTGCTGCTGCTGTTCGTCTCGGTGTTCCTGCACGAGGTCGCGCACGCCGTGGTCGCGAAGGCTCGGGGGCACCAGGTCACGGAGCTCGCCGTGACGCTGTGGGGCGGCCACACCGCGTACTCGGGTGCGTCGAAGCGCCCGCTCGACGGCATCCTCGTCTCGGTCGTCGGCCCGCTCACGAACCTTCTCCTCGCAGCCGTGTGCTGGCTCGTCTTCCAGGTGCAGCCGACCATGACGATCCCCGCCCTGCTGCTGTACGCGGCGGCGTTCTCGAACGCGTTCGTGGGGATCTTCAACCTTCTGCCCGGCCTGCCGCTCGACGGCGGCCAGATCCTCGAGTCCGCGGTCTGGGCCGCGACGGGTTCCCGGACCACGGGCACGATCGTCGCGGGCTGGGTCGGGCGCGTCGTGGCCGTCGGGGTCGTGCTCTGGGCGCTCGCGTGGCCGCCGCTCAACGGGTATCAGGTGTCCTTGTTCACGGTCGCGTGGGCTGCGCTGATCGGCGCCTTCCTGTGGTCGGGTGCCGGGGCGGCGATCAAGAACGGCCGCACGCGCGCGGCCGTCGCGGACCTGTCGGTCGCGGCGCTCGCGTACCCGGCCGTCGCGGTGCCCGTGACCAGCACGGTGGCCGACGCCGTCGCGTCGGCCCAACGTGCCGGCGCCGGCCACGTCGTGCTCGTCGAGACGGACGGCCACCCCGTGGCCTTCGCGGACCCCGCGGCCGTCGCCGCGGTGCCGCCGGCGCAGGCGCCGCTGACCCCGGTCGGGGCGGTCGCCGTCGGGCTGCCTCCCACCGCGTGGGTCGACGTGCACCTGCGCGGCCAGGCCATGCTCGACGCCGTCGCCGCGGTGACCCGTGACGCACCGGTGATCGTCGTGACCGACGGCGGTCGCGTCGTCGGGCTCCTGGACGTCACCCGGGTCGTCGCGGCGCTCAAGGGGACCCGCGGGCGCTGACCCGTCACCGGGCCGCGTCCGAGGGCGGGGCAGCCCGTCCCGCCCGACTAGGATGGTCGCCCGTGACCCACGACCCCGCGCACGACGCCTCCGCCCTGCCCGTCCCGGCCGACGACGCCGCCACGCAGGCCCCCACGCCGACCGGCGCCGACGTGCGCCGCGGACCGCTGCGCCTGGGGGACAAGGTCCAGCTCACCGACCCGCGCGGGCGCCTGCACACCATCACGCTCGCGACGGGCGCCACGTTCCACACGCACCGCGGCTACCTCGCGCACGAGGACCTCGTGGGGCTGCCCGAGGGGTCGGTCGTGCGCAACACCGCGGGCATCGAGTACCTCGCGCTGCGCCCGCTGCTCGCCGACTACGTGCTCTCGATGCCGCGCGGCGCGGCCGTGGTCTACCCCAAGGACGCGGGCCAGATCGTCGCGATGGCCGACATCTACCCCGGTGCGCGCGTCGTCGAGGCGGGCGTGGGCTCGGGCGCGCTGACCATGTCGCTGCTGCGCGCCGTCGGCGACCAGGGCACGGTCCACTCGATCGAGCGCCGTGAGGACTTCGCGGCGATCGCGCGCGGGAACGTCGAGCTGTTCTTCGGCGGGGAGCACCCCGCGTGGGAGCTGTCCGTCGGCGACCTGTCCGACGTCCTGCCGCAGGTCGCGGAGAAGGGCTCGATCGACCGCGTCGTGCTCGACATGCTCGCGCCGTGGGAGAACCTCGACGCCGTGGCCGACGCGCTCGCACCCGGTGGGGTCCTCATCTGCTACGTCGCGACCGCCACCCAGCTCTCGCGCCTGGCCGAGGACCTGCGTTCCGACGGCCGGTACGCCGAGCCGTCGGCGTGGGAGTCGCTCGTGCGCGGCTGGCACCTCGAGGGGCTCGCGGTCCGCCCGCAGCACCGCATGGTCGGGCACACGGGCTTCCTGCTCACGGCGCGCCGCCTCGCGGACGGCACGGTCGCGCCCCTGCGCAAGCGTCGCCCTGCGAAGGGGTCCTACCCGGTGGCCGAGGAGTGGACGCCCGAGGACCTGGGCGAGCGGTCGGTCTCCGACAAGCGCGTGCGCCGCGTGCGCCGCGACGTCGGCCAGGGCCCCCAGCTCGACCCGCGCACGGGCCAGCCGCTCGAGCCGGTAGCCCCCCCCGGCGGC
>NZ_JACSQQ010000013.1:0-40966 GCF_014836555.1 Oerskovia rustica | reverse complement strand
ACGCCGCGGACGGCGTCGACGAGCCGCTGGCGGACCCCGCGGCCACGGCCGAGGACACCCGGGACGTTTCGGGCGCCGTCGACAACGATTGAGGAACGGCCGTCTCAACCCGGGTGTTCTGGCAGCGCTCGCGAGAGACTTGTGCGTAAGGTCGTGCCTCGATCACCGGGTTGCCGGGGGTCGGTGACGCACCGGTGACGGGGTCGACCGCACGACCGCCTGACGGTGCCTGCGAGAGGGAGAAGCCGGATGACCGACACACCTGGACTGACACCTGGACAGACCCCGAGCCGTGACGCGGAGCGCCAGCAGGCGATCCTGTCCGCGAAGAACGAGCGGCTCGCCGAGGCCCTGCGGGCCGCGCGGGACCAGATCATCGACCTCAAGCGGCAGATCGACGAGCTCGCCAAGCCGCCGGGCACGTACGCGCTGTTCCTCGGTGCGCACCCCGACGGCACGGTCGACGTGTCCGCGGCGGGCCGCAAGATGCACGTCGGGGCGAGTCCGAGCCTGGACGTGTCGCGGTTGGCGCCGGGCCAGGAGGTCAAGCTCAACGAGGCCATGACGGTCGTGGCCGCGGGCGGGTACGAGCAGGTCGGCGAGCTCGTGACGGTCAAGGAGCTCCTGGGCTCCGACCGTGCGCTGGTCGTCGGGCGCTCCGACGAGGAGCGCGTCGTGCGCCTCGCGGGCTCGCTCGCCGACGCGCCTCTGCGCGTCGGGGACTCCCTGACGATCGACACGCGCAGCGGCTTCGTGTTCGAGATCGTGCCCAAGTCCGAGGTCGAGGAGCTCGTCCTCGAAGAGGTCCCCGACATCGACTACTCGGACATCGGTGGCCTGGGGCCGCAGATCGAGCAGATCCGTGACGCGGTCGAGCTGCCGTTCAGCCACCCGGACCTGTTCCGTGAGCACGGGCTGCGCCCGCCCAAGGGCGTCCTGCTGTACGGGCCCCCCGGGTGCGGCAAGACGCTCATCGCCAAGGCCGTCGCGAACTCGCTCGCGCACACCGTCGCCAAGGCGCGCGCCGCCGCGGGCGAGCTCGCGGGGGAGACGGTCGTCTCGGACCCCCAGGGCGCCAAGAGCTACTTCCTCAACGTCAAGGGGCCCGAGCTTCTCAACAAGTACGTCGGGGAGACCGAGCGACACATCCGGCTCATCTTCGCGCGCGCCCGGGAGAAGGCCTCGCAGGGCACCCCGGTCGTGGTGTTCTTCGACGAGATGGAGTCGCTGTTCCGCACGCGCGGCACGGGGCTGTCGTCCGACGTCGAGACGACGATCGTCCCGCAGCTCCTGAGCGAGATCGACGGCGTCGAACGCCTCGACAACGTCATCGTCATCGGCGCCTCCAACCGCGAGGACATGATCGACCCCGCGATCCTGCGGCCCGGGCGGCTCGACGTGAAGATCAAGATCGAGCGCCCCGACGCCGAGGGAGCCAAGGAGATCTTCGCGAAGTACCTGACCACGGACCTGCCGATCCACGCCGACGACCTGGCTGAGCACGGCGGGAGCCCGCAGGAGGCCCTCGACGCGATGATCACGAGCGTCGTCGAGCGCATGTACTCCGAGGAGGACGAGAACCAGTTCCTCGAGGTCACGTACGCGAGCGGCGACAAGGAGGTCCTGTACTTCAAGGACTTCAACTCGGGCGCCATGATCCAGAACGTCGTGGACCGCGCCAAGAAGTCCGCGATCAAGGACCTCCTGGCGACCGGTCAGCGCGGCATCCGGGTCGAGCACCTGCTCGCGGCGTGCGTCGACGAGTTCAAGGAGAACGAGGACCTGCCGAACACGACCAACCCCGACGACTGGGCGCGGATCTCCGGCAAGAAGGGCGAGCGCATCGTCTTCATCCGCACGATCGTCCAGAAGAAGGGCGACGGGGCGGGCGCGGTCGCGCGCACGATCGACACCGTGACCAACACGGGGCAGTACCTCTAGGCACCTGCAGGCACAGGGGCCGGCGCGAGGCGCCGCACCACACGACCAGGCCCGACGGCGCACCCCGCCGCCGGGCCTGGCTCGCGTCGGGGACGGGTCGGGCAGGTGCGTCGTGGCGGTCCTCTCCGTGGACAGCCCGCCCCGCCGTCACGGCCCCGGCATAGGGTGGTGCTCGTGACCGTGCGACGCGTGATGGGGATCGAGACCGAGTACGGCGTGCTGCAGCCCGGGCGGCCGCTCGCGAACCCGATGCTCATGTCGAGCCAGGTCGTGACGACCTACCGGGCGCTCGCGGCCCGTGCCGACGGCGCTCGCGGCAAGGCCCGGTGGGACTACGACGACGAGGACCCGTTGCAGGACGCCCGGGGGTTCCACCTCCAGCGCGCCTCGGCCCACCCCTCGCTGCTGACGGACGACCCGACCCGGCCTGCGCCGTCTGGCCCCGTGGCGCAGCGCCCCGGCGTGTCGACCTCCCTCCAGGAGGTCGCGCGCCCCACGCACGAGGAGTACGACGACCCGAGCGCCGCGAACGTCATCCTGACGAACGGTGCGCGGCTGTACGTCGACCACGCGCACCCGGAGTACTCGTCGCCCGAGGTCACGAACCCGGCCGACGCGGTCTGCTGGGACGTCGCGGGCGAGCGCATCATGCTCGCGGCCTCGCGCGAGCTGAGCGCCGTGCCGGGCTCGGAGGTCGTGCTCTACAAGAACAACGTCGACGGCAAGGGCGCCTCGTACGGCACGCACGAGAACTACCTCGTCGAGCGCGACGTCCCGTTCGCGACGATCGTCGAGCTGCTCACCCCGTTCCTCGTCACTCGCCAGGTCTTCACGGGTTCGGGCCGCGTGGGCCTCGGCGCCGTGGGGCAGGAGCCAGGCTTCCAGCTCTCGCAGCGCGCGGACTACATGGAGGCCGAGGTCGGCCTCGAGACGACGCTGCGCCGCCCCATCGTCAACACGCGCGACGAGCCGCACGCCGACCGTCAGCGCTGGCGGCGCCTGCACCTGATCATCGGGGACGCGAACCTGTTCGAGGTCGCGACCTACCTCAAGCTCGGCACCACCTCGCTCGTCCTCTTCGTGATCGAGCAGCTCGACGCGCTCGCGTCGGTCGAGGCGGCGACCGGGGTCTCGCTGCGCGCCGAGCTCGCGGCCCTGCGCCTGCACGACCCCGTGACGGACGTGCAGAGGGTCAGCCGCGACCTCGACCTGACCGCGCCGCTCCTGCTCGCCGACGGGCGCCGGCTCACGGCCCTCGACGTCCAGCGCGTGTATGCCGACGTGGCGCGCCGTGCGGCCGAGCACCTGGGCACGCTCGACGACGAGACCCGGTCGGTCCTGGACCGCTGGGACTCGGTCCTCGAACGGCTCGGGACGGACCCCTCCTCGTGCGCCAAGGAGGTCGAGTGGGTCGCGAAGCTGCGGCTCCTGGACAGGCTGCGGCAGCGCGACCACCTCGACTGGGACCACCCGCGCCTGGCCGCGATGGACCTCCAGTGGTCGGACGTGCGCCCCGAGCGCAGCATCTACCACCGGCTGCTCGCCGCGGGCGCGGCCGAGCGCGTCGTCGACGAGCGCGCGGTCTCCCAGGCCGTGCACCACGCGCCGGAGGACACGCGCGCGTACTTCCGGGGCGAGGTCATGGCCCGGTTCGGCGACCAGGTCTCGGCCGCGAGCTGGGACTCGGTGATCTTCGACGTCGTGGGCGCCCCGTCGCTGCAGCGCGTGCCCATGCTCGACCCGCTGCGCGGCACCCGGGCCCACATCGGCGCGCTCCTCGACGCGAGCACGGACGCGGGGGCGCTCCTCGCAGGCCTCTCGGGCAGCCGATGACGGACCCCGCCGCGCGCTCGCGGCTCGTCGCACCTCGCGATCGGCACGCAAGAGCCTAGGCTTCAAGAAGACGCGGGCCTCGCGCAGGGCCGCCCACGGACCAGCAGGACAGCACGCACACCCAGGAGGCGAAGATGGCCCAGGAACGCACCAGCGCATCGCACGAGGACCGGCGTCCCGACGACGACGCGGCCACCCCCGCGCCCGTCGCACCGCAGGCCCAGGACCGGGACGCCGAGGTCGACTCGCTCCTGGAGGAGATCGACGAGGTGCTCGAGTCCAACGCCGAGTCGTTCGTCCGAGGGTTCGTCCAGAAGGGCGGCGAGTAGCCGGACCGGCCAGGAGCTGATGACCATGGACTTCTCCGGGCGTCTGCCGCACGCCTTCACCACGCCGGGCTCGTCCTCCTTCGTGGAGTTCCTCGCGAGCCACGCCCCTGACCTCCTGCCCTCTGCGAAGGCCGTCGCGGGTCCCTCCGCCGCAGCCGGCCACGGCGCTGCGGGCGCGCAGCTCGCCCCGCACGCCACGACGATCGTCGCGCTGACCTTCGGGGACCCCGGGTCCCTGGGGGCCGGGGTCGTCATGGCGGGGGACCGGCGCGCCACGATGGGGTCGATGATCGCCAACCGCGAGATCGAAAAGGTCTTCCCGGCCGACGAGTTCTCCGCGGTGGGCATCGCGGGGACCGCGGGCATCGCGGTCGAGCTCGTGCGCCTCTTCCAGCTCGAGCTCGAGCACTACGAGAAGATCGAGGGCGCGCTCCTGTCGCTCGACGGCAAGGCCAACCGGCTCTCGACCATGATCCGGGCGAACCTCGGCCTGGCCATGCAGGGCCTGGCGGTCGTGCCGCTGTTCGCGGGCTACGACCTGGACCGTGGGCTGGGGCGCATCTTCTCCTACGACGTCACGGGCGGACGCTACGAGGAGCGCGACCACCACAGCGTGGGGTCGGGCTCGGTCTTCGCGCGCGGGTCGCTCAAGAAGCGCTGGCACCCGGGGCTCGAACCCGCCGACGCGGTCCACGTGGCCGTCGAGGCGCTGTACGACGCGGCGGACGACGACTCGGCAACGGGCGGCCCGGACGCGGTCCGTCAGATCTGGCCCGTGGTGGTCACCGTGACCGCCGAGGGGTACCGCCGAGTCCCTGACGACGAGCTCGCGGCGGTCGCGGCGCAGATCGTCGCGGAGCGCACCGAGCAGGCCGACGGGAACCGTGCGGCGCGCGTGCGCATCGCACGCCCGACGGCGGGGCTCGCCCCGGAGCCGCCGGGGCTCCCGGCCGACCAGCCGGACCCGACCGACCAGAACGAGGGAGGTGACGCACGATGAGCATGCCGTTCTACGTCTCGCCCGAGCAGCTCATGAAGGACCGGGCCGACTTCGCGCGCAAGGGCATCGGCCGGGGTCGCTCGGTCGTCGTGCTCGCCTACGACGAGGGCATCGCGTTCGCGACGCACAACCCGTCCCGGTCGCTGCACAAGATCTCCGAGATCTACGACCGCATCGCGTTCGCGGCGGTCGGCAAGTACAACGAGTTCGAGAACCTGCGCGTCGCGGGCGTGCGGTACGCGGACCTGCGCGGCTACTCGTACGACCGGTCCGACGTGAACGCGCGCGGGCTGGCGAACGCGTACGCGCAGACGCTCGGCACGGTCTTCACGACCGAGTCCAAGCCGCTCGAGGTCGAGCTCGTCGTGGCCGAGGTCGGGTCGAGCCCGTCCCAGGACCAGATCTACCGCCTGTCCTACGACGGGTCGGTCGCGGACGAGTCGGGCTTCGTCGTCATGGGCGGGCAGGCCGAGCAGCTCGGCCGGGACCTGGGCGAGGCCTGGCACCCCGGCATGACGCTCCCCGAGGTGCTGCGTCTCGCGGTCGCGACGCTCGGCGGCGCGGGCGCCCACGACGCCCGGGACGCGCTCGAAGGGGCGGAAGCGATCCCCCCCAGCCAGCTCGAGGTCGCGGTCCTCGACCGCACCCGTCCTCGGCGCGCCTTCCGCCGCCTGACCGGCGCGGTGCTGGCCGGGCTGCTCGAGGAGACACCCGAGGAGGCTCCGGATGGACCGTAGGATCTTCGGTCTCGAGACCGAGTACGGCGTGACCTGCGCCTCGGACGACGGCCGCGGCCTGTCCGCGGACGAGGTCGCGCGCTACCTGTTCCGCAAGGTCGTGGCCTGGGGGCGCTCGTCGAACGTGTTCCTTCGCAACGGCTCGCGCCTCTACCTCGACGTCGGGTCGCACCCCGAGTACGCGACGGCCGAGTGCGACGACGTCCGCCAGCTCGTGGCGTACGACCGCGGCGGCGAGCGAATCCTGGAGGGCCTCGTGGCCGACGCCCAGGAGAGGCTCGAGCACGAGGGGCTGCCTGGACGCATCCACCTGTTCAAGAACAACACCGACTCGGCGGGCAACTCCTACGGCTGCCACGAGAACTATCTCGTGCGCCGTCAGGGTGACTTCTCGCGCCTCTCGGACGTCCTGGTGCCGTTCCTCATCACGCGCCAGGTGCTCACGGGGGCCGGGAAGATCCTCGCGACACCGCGCGGTGCGATCTACGCCCTGTCGCAGCGCGCGGACCACATCTGGGAGGCCGTCTCGAGCGCGACCACGCGCTCGCGCCCCATCATCAACACGCGCGACGAGCCGCACGCCGACGCCGAGTCCTACCGGCGCCTGCACGTCATCGTCGGTGACTCGTCGATGGCGGAGACCACGACGATGCTCAAGGTCGGGGCGACCGACCTGATCCTGCGCATGATCGAGGCGGGGGTCCCGATGCGGGACATGGCCCTCGAGAACCCGATCCGGGCCATCCGCGAGATCAGCCACGACATGACCGGCAAGCATCCCGTGCAGATGGCGAACGGGCGCACCGTGACGGCCGTGGACCTGCAGGGCGAGTACCTGCAGCGGGTCAAGGAGTTCGTCGACGCGAACGAGACCCCCACGCCCGTCGTGAAGCAGGTCCTGGACCTGTGGGAGCGCGGGCTGCGTGCCCTGGAGACCGACGACTTGTCGCTCGTCGACCGTGAGCTCGACTGGGTCATCAAGCTCAAGATCCTGCGCCGCTACCAGGAGAAGCACGGCCTCGAGCTCGACGACCCCCGCATCGCCCGCCTGGACCTGGCGTACCACGACATCTCGCGGACCGACGGGCTGTACAACATGCTCGCGGCGCGCGGCATGGTCGAGCGCATCACCACGGACCTCGAGGTCTTCGAGTCGACGGCGATCCCGCCGCAGACCACCCGGGCCAAGCTGCGCGGGGACTTCGTGCGCAAGGCGCAGGAGGCCCGGCGGGACTACACGGTCGACTGGGTGCACCTCAAGCTGAACGACCAGGCCCAGCGGACCGTGCTGTGCAAGGACCCGTTCCAGAACGTCGACGAGAGGGTCGAGCGGCTCATCGAGTCCATGTGACGTCGGCCCGCAGTCCGGACACGAGCAGGGACGGGGCGCCGCCACCGCTAGGGTGGTGGCACCCCGTTCCCTGCTCGTCCCGAGGAGCTTCGTGCGCCGTCAGCACCACTGGTCGTCCGTCGTCGTCGTACTGGCGCTCGTGCTGACCACCACGGCCTGCTCGGAGCTGCCGGAGCGCGAGGACGCGTCCGCGAACTCCGAGGTCACGGTCTCGGGGAAGATCGGGGACCCGCCCGTCGTCGAGTTCCAGCAGCCCCTGAGCGTCCCGGACGAGCGTGGCGAGGTCCTCGTGCCCGGAACAGGCGCGGAGCTGGTCGAGGGGCAGGACGTGCTCGTCAACATGTACGCGCTCGACGGGCGGGACGGCACGGTGCTGCAGAACACGTACACCGACGCCCCCACGTCGCTCGCCCTGACGGACGCCGAGGCGGGGTCGGAGATCGTCGACCTCCTGGCCGGGCAGCGGGTCGGGGCGCGCGTGCTGTACCTCGAGGAGGCGAACGACGTCCCGCTGGTCCTGGTCATCGACGTGCTGCCCACGCGCGCGTCGGGGGCCGAGATCCCACCGGTCGAGGGGTTGCCCACGGTGGCGCTCGACGACGACGGGGCTCCCACGGTGACGATCCCCGCCGACACCGCCCCTCCGGGGGACCTGGTGGTCCAGCCGCTCGTCCGCGGCGCCGGGGTCCAGGTCGAGGCCGGGCAGGTCGTCACGGTCCGCTTCACGGGGGTCGCGTGGTCGTCGGGCGAGATCGTGGACTCGAACTGGCCCGAGGGCACCAAGCCGGCGTCGACCATGATCGGGATCGGGCAGATCATCGAGGGGTGGGAGCGGGGCCTCCTGGAGCAGAGCGTCGGCAGCCAGGTGCTGCTCGTCGTCCCGCCCGCCCTGGCCTACGCGGGCACGGGGCGGCCGTACGCGGACGAGACGCTCGTGTACGTGGTGGACATCCTGGACGCGCACTTCCCGGTGGTCGACGAGACACCGGGCCTAGAAGGTCAGACGGAAGGTCAGTAGCTCATGTCGGTCACGGTCCGTGTCATCCCCTGCCTGGACGTCGACGCGGGGCGCGTCGTCAAGGGCGTCAACTTCGAGAACCTGCGCGACGCGGGTGACCCCGTCGAGCTCGCGGCGCGCTACGACGCCGAGGGGGCGGACGAGATCACGTTCCTCGACGTCTCGGCCTCCTCGGGCAACCGCGAGACCACGTACGACGTGGTCCGCCGGACGGCGGAGCAGGTCTTCGTACCGCTCACGGTCGGTGGCGGGGTGCGCACGCCCGACGACGTCGACAAGCTGCTGCGCGCGGGGGCGGACAAGGTCGGGGTCAACACGGCGGCGATCGCTCGCCCCGAGCTCGTCGCGGAGATCGCCGACCGGTTCGGCAGCCAGGTCCTGGTGCTCTCGGTCGACGCGCGACGCGTGAGCGGTGAGGTGCGGACGCCGTCGGGCTTCGAGGTGACGACGCACGGCGGTCGCCGGGGGACCGGGATCGACGCGGTCGAGTGGGCCGTGCGCGCCGCGGAGCTGGGCGCGGGCGAGATCCTGCTGAACTCGATGGACGCCGACGGCACGACGGGTGGGTTCGACCTGGAGATGTTCGCCGCGGTGCGCTCCGAGGTGAAGGTCCCGCTCATCGCGAGCGGGGGAGCGGGCACCCCCGAGCACTTCGCCCAGGCCGCGCAGGCCGGCGCGGACGCCGTGCTGGCCGCGAGCGTGTTCCACTTCCGGACGCTGACGATCGGCGACGTCAAGGAGCACATGCGCGAGGCCGGCCTGCTCGTCCGCTGAGTGCGTGCCCGACGACGACGCGCGCCTCAGCGCGGTCCGGGCACCACGGCGTCGAGCGCTTCGACGTCGGCCGCGTCGCCCTGGACCGTGACCCCGGCGTGGCGCCCGCGACCGAACGCGTGGAGCACGAGCTCGCCCACCTGACCCGTGACGACGACCGTGCCGGCGAGGCGTCCGTCATCGGACGGACGCTGCGGCGGTGACTTGACCGCCAGACGCTGCCCGCCGGGGACGACCAGCACGACGCTCACGGGGGAACGGCGGAAGAACAGCGGGGCGGCGCGGCGGAGCTGCGCCCAGAGCGCGTCCCGCAGGCCGGGCGGCAGGTCGCGGGCGCGCCCGTCCGAGGGGTTCGTGCCCCCGGTGCCGCCGTCCGTGCCGGTCTCTTCCGGCCCCGCCTCCCACGTGCCGCGCCGCGCGTCCTCGGTGTGTACGAAGTACTCGGCGAGGTTGACGAGGTCCCCGGCCCAGGACCACGGGCTCCACGCGGCGGGAGGCTGCTCGACGCGGGCCAGGAGCGCGGCGTAGCCTCCGGGCTCGAGCGCGGTCGCCGCGAGCTCCTGGAGGTGGCCCTCGGACCAGCGGTGCAGCGGCCCGCCGTTGGCGCCGGCCTGCGTCCACGGCTGGCGCTCGCGCAGGATCACGTGCGCCGCGAGGTGCCGGGTGCGCCACCCCTCGCAGAGGGTCGGGGCGTCGGGGCCGGCCTGGGTGAGGGCGTGGACGAGGGCGGCGCGCTCGTGGGCGTGCCAGGCGGTGGGCTGCATCGGGCCATGCTCGCACGAGCACGCCATGTCCCGTGTGAGAAGATCGTGACAACCCCCACGAAAGACGAGGATCGTCCGTGTCCGCGCGACGGAGCACCCCCACGAACACCCCGCCCCGGACCCAGGACGCGCGCCCCGGCGCTGCGCCCGGCCGGTCGGAGTCCACCCACCCGCACCCCGACGCACCCGCAGGGTCCACCGGACGGACAGTGCCGCCCGCGCCCTCGTCGTCGGCGACGACACGGCGCCACGCCCTGACCGGTTCGCGCACGCGACGCTCGCTCCAGCTCATGGGGCGCGGCATGCGTTCCGAGTGGCGCGTCTACATCTTCGCGATCGGGGCCTCCGCGCTGTTCGGCGCGACGACCGTGGGCATCAGCCTCGCGGTCGGGCGGGTCACGGACGAGGTCGTCGTCCCTGCGCTCGCGGGGGACGCCGACGCCCGGGGCGACCTGTGGATCGCTGGGCTCGTGCTGGTGGGCATCGCGGTGACGCTCGCGCTGACCGTCGCTGGTCGGCGCATCTTCGCGGGCTACGGCTACGCGAACATCCAGGCCCGGCACCGCACGGCCGTCACGCACCAGTACCTGCGCCTGCCCATGTCGTGGCACCGCGCCCATCCGGCGGGCCAGCTCCTGTCGAACGCCAACTCCGACGTCGAGGCCGCGACGGGGGTCTTCAACCCGCTGCCCTTCGCGCTGGGCGTGGTCGTGATGATCGGCGTGTCCGCGGTCATGCTGTTCCGCATCGACGTGTGGCTCGCGTGCGCCGCGCTGATCGTCATCCCGGTCGCGGTCGCGGTCAACGTCGTCTTCCAGAAGTACATGTCGCCCGCGATCACACACGCTCAGCAGCTGCGGGCCGAGGTCTCGGACGTCGCGCACGAGAGCTTCGAGGCCGCGCTCCTGGTCAAGTCGCTCGGCACCGAGGCGCGTGAGGAGCGCCGCTTCGCGGCCCGCACCGACGAGCTGCGCGCGGCCAACGTGCGCGTCGGGATCGTCCGCGCGTACTTCGACCCGGTGATCGAGCTGCTGCCCTCGCTGGGCACGCTCCTGGTCCTCGGGGTCGGGGCGGCCCGGGTCTCGGCGGGGGCGGTCGACACGGGCGAGATCGTGACGGCGGCGTACCTGCTGACGATCATGGCGGTCCCCGTCCGTGCGTTCGGGTGGGTCCTGGGCGAGCTGCCGCGTGCGCTCGTGGGCTACGAGCGCATCGCGAGCGTGCTCGACGCCCCGGGCATCCCGGTCGCGGGCGAGCAGCGGCTGCCCGTGACGTCGCGGGGTGCGCAGGTGCGCTTCGAGGACGTTGGCGTCGACGTCCGCGCGGGTGGTCGCGACGTGACCCTGCTCGACGGCATCGAGCTCGACCTGGCCCCCGGGCGGACCGTCGCGGTCGTCGGCCCCACGGGTGCGGGCAAGACCACGCTCGTGTCCCTGCTCTCGCGCCTGTCGGACCCGACGCGGGGCCGTGTCCTGATCGACGGCGTCGACGTGCGCGACGCGCTCGCGTCCGACCTCACGGGTCAGGTCGCGCTCGTCGGGCAGTCCACGTTCATCTTCGAGGACACGGTCCGTTCCAACGTGACGCTCGCGGACGAGGGCGTCGGCCCGACCGACGAGCAGGTGTGGGACGCGCTGCGCCTGGCGAAGGTCGACGACGTCGTCTCCCGTCTGCCCGGCGGCCTCGACTCGCCGCTGGGCGAGCGCGGCTCGAACCTGTCGGGCGGGCAGCGGCAGCGGCTCGCGATCGCGCGTGCCCTGGTGCGCTCCCCACGCCTGCTGGTCCTCGACGACGCCACCTCCGCCGTCGACCCGCGCGTGGAGCAGCAGATCCTGGCGGGGCTGCGCGGCGAGGGCCCCACGGCCGCGGCAGGCGCACGCCCGACGGCGGAGCACCCCACGGTCGTCATGGTCGCCTACCGCATGTCGAGCGTCGCGCTCGCGGACCAGGTGGTCCACGTCGAGTCCGGGCGGGTGGTCGACGTCGGGACGCACGAGGAGCTGCTGGCCCGCGATCTCGGCTACCGCGAGCTCGCGACCGCGTACCAGCGCGAGGCCGAGCGTCGCGCGGAGGCCGACGAGCTCGACGGCGCCCTGCCGGACGGGCACGAGGAGCACGACCAGGACGACGAGCAGCGCGAGGAGATCGAGCGCTGCGAGCAGGAGGAGACCGACGAGATCGTGCGTCATGCCGAGGAAGAGACGGTGACCGAGTGAGCACCACGACCGCCACCCCGCCCCGCGAGCGTCGTCGTCGCGGCCGCGCCGCGAAGCCCGAGGTCGTCGTCGAGGACGCGACGGGCGCCCGCATCGCCTCGGCGAGCGCGCTGGGGGTCTTCGCGACCCTGCGCAAGGGCGTCCAGATGTCGCCGGAGATCCTCCAGGGCGTGTGGATCACGCTGCTCCTGGCCGTCGCGGCCGCCCTGGGGCGCATCGTCGTCCCGATCGCGGTCCAGCAGACGGTCGACACCGGCATCATGGCGCCGGGAGGCCCCGACACGAGCCGCGTGACGCTGCTCGTGGGGGCTGCGGCCCGCGTCCTGGTGGTCGCGGGCCTGTGCTCGGCGCTCGTCAACGTGCGCCTCTTCCGCTCGACCGAGGCCGGGCTCGCGAGCCTGCGCGTGCGCGCGTTCCGGCACGTGCACGACCTGTCGGTCCTCACGCAGAGCACCGAGCGTCGCGGCGCCCTGGTCTCGCGCGTCACGAGCGACGTCGACACCATCTCCCTGTTCGTCCAGTGGGGCGGCATCATGCTGCTCGTCTCGGTGCTGCAGATCGGTGCCGCGACGATCCTCATGGCGTTCTACTCGTGGCAGCTCACGCTGCTCGTGTGGGCGTGCTTCGTGCCGCTCTTCCTGATCCTGCGCCCCGCGCAGAAGCACGTGAACGCGGCGTACACCGCGCTGCGCGAACGGGTCGGCGCGATGCTCGGCGCCATCTCGGAGTCCGTCGTGGGCGCCGAGACGATCCGCGCCTACGGCGTGGGGGAGCGCACGGGACGCCGGATCGACGCGGCCGTCGAGAGCACGCGCACGGGCATGGTCCGGGCGCAGAAGCTCGTCTCGACCGTCTTCTCCAGCGGCGTGCTCGTCGCGAACCTGGTCCTCGCGGCGGTCGTGGTCGTGGGCACCCTGCTCGGCATCGACGGGACGATCACGGCCGGCAAGCTCCTCGCGTTCCTGTTCCTCGTGCAGCTCTTCACAGGGCCGGTGCAGATGGCGACCGAGATCCTCAACGAGCTGCAGAACGCCGTCGCGGGCTGGCGTCGTGTGCTCGCGGTCGTCGAGACCCCGATCCAGGTCGTCGACAAGGGCGAGCAGGGCGTGCGCTCGCCGCGCGGGCCCGCCCACGTGACGCTCGAGGACGTCCGCTTCGCCTACCCGGACGGCCCGGAGGTGCTCCACGGCGTGGACCTCGACTTCCCGGCCCGCACCTCGGTCGCGGTCGTCGGCGCCACGGGCTCGGGCAAGACGACGATCGCCAAGCTCGTGACACGGCTCATGGACCCGACGTCGGGCGCGGTCCGGCTCGACGGCGTGGACCTGCGCGACCTGTCGGCCGCGAGCCTGCGCGAGCGCGTGGTCCTCGTGCCGCAGGAGGGCTTCCTGTTCGACGGCACGCTCGCCGAGAACATCGCGTACGGCGTGCGGGACGTGTCGGAGCAGGGAGGTCCTCGGACGGGGGAGACCGCCGCGCAGGCCGCCGCCCGGCACGCCGGGCGCATCGACGCCGCGGTCGCCGAGCTCGGCCTGACCGACTGGGTCGCGGACCTGCCGCACGGGCTGGGCTCCGCCGTCGGGCAGCGTGGCGAGGCGCTGTCCGCGGGCGAGCGGCAGCTCGTCGCGATCACGCGCGCGTACCTCGCCGAGGCCGACCTCCTGGTGCTGGACGAGGCGACGTCGGCGGTCGACCCCGCGACCGAGGTCCGCATCGCGCGGGCCCTGGACTCGCTCACGGCGGGCCGCAGCACCATCACGATCGCGCACCGGCTCTCGACCGCGGAGGCCGCGGACCTCGTGGTCGTGGTCGACGCGGGGCACGTGGTCGAGGTCGGCCCGCACGCCGAGCTCGCGGCCGCGGGAGGCGTCTACGCCTCGATGCACGCGTCGTGGGTCGCGCAGACGCGATGAGCGAGGTCGGCGGGCGGGCCGAGGCGCGGACCACGGACGAGGGGAGCCCGGGGATCTGGCAGGATTCTCGGGTGCCCCAGAACGCAGCCCCGTCCGCCGACCAGCCCGTCCCTGCGGACAAGACCTCCGACGGGACCTCGATCGCGGCTCCCGCCGAGCTGCCCGCGACCCTCGCCGCCCGCCTCAAGCGCGACGCCGACGGCCTCGTCGCCGCGATCGTCCAGCAGCACGACACCGGTGAGGTGCTCATGCTCGGCTGGATGGACGACGAGGCGCTGCGCCGCACGCTGACGACCGGCCGGGTCACGTTCTGGTCGCGCTCACGGCAGGAGTACTGGCGCAAGGGCGACACGTCGGGCCACGCGCAGTGGGTACAGTCCGTCGCGATCGACTGCGACGGCGACGCCCTGCTCGTCCGCGCCGACCAGGTGGGTGCGGCCTGCCACACCGGTGCCCGGACCTGCTTCGAGGCGGGTGGAGACCTGGGCGCCGTCGTCGGGAACCGCCCCGAGACCGAGACCTCCGAGGAGAAGACGCAGTGACCGGACCGGCCCCCGTGACCAGCTCGCCCGTCCCCGTGGTGCCCGCCGCGGGCCTTCCCTGGGGCGAGACCTGGCCCGCGGTCGAGGGATTCCGCGCGCTCGCGTCCTCGCGCCGGGTGGTCCCGGTCGTGCGCCGCCTCCTGGCCGACGACGTCACTCCCGTGGGCCTGTACCGGACCCTCGCGCAGGGCCGCCCGGGCACGTTCGTGCTGGAGTCCGCCGAGGTCGACGGCTCCTGGGCCCGCTACTCGTTCGTGGGCGTCGCCTCGCGGGCGACGCTCACCGCGCGCGACGGTCAGGCCGTGTGGACGGGCGACGTCCCCGCGGGCGTCCCCACGTCCGGGGACGTCGTCGACGTGCTCGAACGGACCCTCGACGCGCTGCGCACCCCCGCGATCGACGGCCTGCCCCCGCTCACGGGCGGGCTCGCGGGCGCCCTGGGGTGGGACGTCGTGCGCCACTGGGAGCCCACGCTGCCCGCGAACGCGCCCGACGAGCTGGGTGTCCCCGAGGTCACGCTGTGCCTCGCGACCGACCTCGCGGTCGTGGACCACCGTGAGGGCAGCGTGTGGCTCGTGGCCAACGCGATCAACTTCGACGACACCGACGAGCGGGTCGACGAGGCCTACGTCGACGCCGTCGCGCGCCTCGACCGCATGCAGGGCGAGCTCGTGGCCGGGACCGGCCGTGGATCCTCGACCGCGGCCGTCGTCGTCGACGTCCCCGAGCCCGAGCTCGAGTTCCGCTCGACGCGCGAGGAGTTCGAGGACGCGGTGCTCGCGGGCAAGGAGGCGATCCGCGACGGCGAGGTCTTCCAGATCGTCATCTCCCAGCGGCTCGACCTCGACTGCCCGGCACCGCCGCTCGACGTCTACCGGGCTCTGCGGACCATCAACCCGAGCCCGTACATGTACTACTTCCAGCTCACCGACGCCGACGGCGCGGACTTCGCCGTGGTCGGGTCGAGCCCCGAGACGCTCGTCAAGGTCGACGACGGGCACGTGGTCACGTTCCCCATCGCCGGGTCGCGTCCGCGCGGCGCGACCCCCGAGCAGGACGTCGCGCTGGGCGAGGAGCTGCTGGCCGACCCCAAGGAGCGCGCCGAGCACATCATGCTCGTCGACCTCTCGCGCAACGACCTCGTGAAGGTGTGCGAGCCCGCGTCGGTCGAGGTGGTCGAGTTCATGGCCACCAAGCGGTTCAGCCACATCATGCACCTGTGCTCGACCGTCGTCGGGACGCTGCGCGAGGGAGCACGGGCGCTCGACGTGCTTCGTGCGACGTTCCCGGCGGGCACCCTCTCGGGCGCCCCGAAGCCGCGCGCCATCGCCCTGATCGACGAGCTCGAGCCCGCGTCGCGCGGCATCTACGGCGGGACCGTGGGCTACTTCGACTTCGACGGCAACATGGACATGGCCATCGCGATCCGCACCGCGCTCATCCGAGGTGGACGCGCGAGCGTCCAGGCGGGCGGGGGCATCGTGGCCGACTCCGTGCCCGCCCTCGAGTACGAGGAGTCACGCAACAAGGCGGCGGCCGCGGTGCGCGCCGTCCAGCTCGCGGCGCGCCTGCGGAGCCTGGCATGACCGGGGTGTCGCCCGGCGCTGCCGGCGCCGCGCGAGGTACCGGGTCCGCGGCGGCCGCTCGTGCGCCGCGGTCGTGGCGCCTGGCGCGCCGCAGCGCCATCCTGCTGCTGCTCGTGCTCGGAGGCGGCGCTCTCGCGGCTGCCGCACCCACCTGGCTGCGCACCTCGGGGGCCACACCGCTCGACCCCGACGTCCTGGTCCAGGTCACGGGCACGTCGGCCGCGCCGGGAGTCGGCGCGGGCGCGCTGGTCGTCGTGGCGAGCGCGCTGGCTCCCGGACTGGTCGGGCGGATCGGTCGCTGGCTCGTGCTCCTGGTGTCCGCCGCGAGCGGGGTCGTCGTCGCCGCATCGGCCGCCGCGATCCTGCGCGACCCCACGCAGGCCGCCCGGACCGCGGTCGCCGAGGCGACCGGGGTCACGGACATGACGAGCGGCATCGTCCTCACCCCCTGGCCCTACGTCGCCTGCGCCGTGGGCGTGCTCGTGGTCCTCGTGGCCCTCTGGGCGGCGGTGTCCTCCCCGTCGTGGGGGCGGGTCTCCGCCCGCCACGAGATCGTCCGCACCGAGGCCTCGCCGTCGTCCGGCACCGGTCGCGCCGACGCGTCGTCCACCGCGTCTGCCGACGCGCCGGCGGGCGACGCGGCGGCCGCACCGGAGGGCGAGGAGCCCGACGAGCAGGAGACGTGGGACTCGCTGACCCGCGGCGAGGACCCCACCGACCGCTGAACATCACGTCCTGCCAGCAGGAACAGACCGACCCGCGTCCGATAGGCTGGGCGCACATCTTGACGAAAGGCACACCCCCATGGCCGAGAAGCCGCAGACCACCGAGATCTCCTACCTGCCGCCGTCGGCACCTCCCACGAACCACGGGCACACCGTCGCGGCCTGGTTCACCATGATCGGCATCATCGTGGGCGCGGTCGTCGCGGGTGTCGCCGTCGCGATGGCCCAGGTCTGGCTCTTCTGGGTCGGCATGGTCGTGGTCGCCCTGGCCCTCGTCGGCGGCGGCGTGCTGCGCAACATGGGGTACGGCCAGCCGAAGCCCGGGGTCGCACCCCGGACGACGACGCAGCACTGACCCCTCCCGGGCGAGAGCCCGGACGTGACTCCACGCGCCGCGCACCCCCTTCGGTGCGTGGCGCGTGCCGTACCACCGGCAGCAGACCCGGCGTCGACCGGGCCGCGCAGCCGTCTCGTAGAGAGCAGGTCGCACCATGAGCTACCCACCCACCCCGCCGAACGACCCCTACCGCCCCGAGGGCGAGCAGCCCGGCGGCGAGCCCGTGGATCCGCAGGCCCCCGGCCAGGCGCCGCCCCCGACCCCCGGCTACCCGACCTACCCCGGGCAGCCCGCGTCGCCGTACGCGGCGCCCACGGGGCAGCCCGCCCCGGGTTCCGTGCCCGGTGCAGAGCAGGGCGGGTACTCGCCGTACCCGCCGCCCGCGCAGCCGCCCTACGGTGCGCCGCAGCAGGTTCCGTACGGTGCCTCGCCGTACCCCGCCCCCGGCGCTCCCGGGGGCTACGGCTACTTCCCCCGTAACGACCTGGGCATCTGGGCCCTCGTGCTGGGCATCGCGTCGTTCGTGCTGTCGTGCGGGTTCCTCACGGGCATCCCGGCCATCATCGTCGGCACGAAGGCCAAGCGTGCGGTCGAGGCCGGCGAGGCGAACAACGGAGGGCTCGCGCAGGCGGGGGTCATCCTCGGCTGGGTCGCGTCGGCGCTGTCGGTGCTCGCGATCATCCTGTTCGTGATCCTGGTGGGCTTCGGGCTCGCGTTCGGCGAGGTCGACTCGACGTCCTACTGACGAGCGGCACAGGACGAGAGGGGGCGCGCAGATGACGAGACCACCGGTGTCGCCGCCGGCTCCCTCGGCGACGGTTCGGGCCGAGGACCGGACGTGGCGTGCCCTGCGCACGCCGCTCGGGGTCGGGGCGGGCGTCGCAGGGGCCACCGTGCTCCTCGCGCTCGTGGACCCGCACGAGGGCGGCTACCCGTTGTGCCCGCTGCTCGCCCTCACCGGGTGGGCGTGCCCGGCGTGCGGTGGCCTGCGCGCGACGCACGACCTCGCGACGGGCGACCTCGCGGGGGCGTGGGCCATGAACCCGCTCTGGGTCCTCGTCGTGCCGTTCCTCGTCGTCGCCTGGGCCCTGTGGGTCCGTCGGGCCCGGCGCGGAACGACGGCGAGGGCGGTCCCCCCGTGGACCGGGGTCGTCGGGCTCGCGATCCTGATCGGCTTCGGGATCGCGCGGAACGTGCCCGCGCTGGCGCCGTTCCTGGGGCCGTCCTGACGCCCAGGCGTGGACCTGGGACACGTCTCGCGAGGTGACACGTGTCCCTGGTCACTCTCAGGCGGCTCTACGATGGCAGGTATCTCCCTGTCAATGGTTCGCGGAGAGATGCTGCGGGTGACCCGTCACGGTCCCGGCGGACGGACGCGAGCCTCTGGTGGCACGGAGTCGACGACGAGCACGGGGAGATATCAGATGACGGTTCTGGAGGACATCGTCGCGGGAGTCCGCGAGGACCTTGCGGAGCGCCAGGCGAGGACGACCCTGGACGAGCTGAAGGAGCGCGCCTCGCGCGTCCACGGAGCGCTCGACTGCATCAGCCGCCTCAAGGCCGAGGACGCCGTCGCCGTGATCGCCGAGGTCAAGCGCTCGAGCCCCAGCAAGGGCAACCTGGCGGCCATCGCCGACCCCGCGTCGCTCGCCTCGGAGTACGAGAAGGGCGGCGCCGCCGTCATCTCGGTGCTCACCGAGCAGCGACGGTTCAACGGGAGCCTGGCCGATCTCGACGCCGTGCGGGGCAAGGTCGACATCCCGGTCCTGCGCAAGGACTTCGTCGTGACGCCGTACCAGGTCTGGGAGGCCCGTGCCCACGGTGCGGATCTCGTCCTGCTCATCGTCGCGGCGCTCGAGCAGACCGTCCTGACCTCGCTCGTCGAGCGCGTCCACTCGCTCGGCATGACCGCCCTCGTGGAGGTGCACACGCTCGACGAGGTCTCGCGCGCGATCGACGCCGGTGCCCGCGTCATCGGCGTCAACGCCCGCGACCTCAAGACCCTCGAGGTCGACCGTACGACGTTCGCACGGCTCGCCCCGGCCATCCCCGACGAGTACGTCCGCATCGCCGAGTCCGGGGTGCGTGGCCCGCACGACGTCATGGACTACGCCCGTTCCGGGGCGCACGCCGTCCTCGTGGGCGAGGCCCTCGTCACGGACGCCGCACCGCGCGCGTCGGTCGCCGACCTCGTCGCGGCCGGGTCGCACCCGTCGCTGTGGTCCGTCCGCCACTGAGCAAGCCCCCGACACCCCCAGATCCCGTACCGAGGAGGTCAGGCCGCGTGCCCGACGCAACACGTTCCCTGCAGGACCAGCAGGGCCCCTACTTCGGGGACTTCGGCGGACGCTTCGTCCCGGAGGCCCTGATCGCCGCTCTCGACGAGCTCGAGGCCGAGTACCGCAAGGCCGTCGTCGACCCGACGTTCCAGGAGGAGCTCGCCCGGCTGCACAGGGAGTACACGGGGCGCCCCAACCCCCTCACGGAGGTGCCCCGCTTCGCGGAGCACGCCGGGGGGGCGAGGGTCTTCCTCAAGCGCGAGGACCTCAACCACACGGGGTCGCACAAGATCAACAACGTGCTCGGCCAGGCGCTGCTCGTCAAGCGCATGGGCAAGAAGCGCGTCATCGCGGAGACCGGCGCCGGGCAGCACGGCGTGGCCACCGCGACGGCGGCAGCCCTCATGGACCTCGAGTGCGTCGTGTACATGGGCGAGGAGGACACCGAGCGCCAGGCGCTGAACGTGGCGCGCATGCGCCTGCTCGGTGCGACGGTCGTCCCCGTCACGATCGGCTCGCGCACCCTCAAGGACGCCATCAACGAGGCGCTGCGCGACTGGGTCGCCAACGTCGACACCACGCACTACCTGCTCGGCACGGTCACGGGGCCGCACCCGTTCCCCGAGATGGTCCGCGACTTCCACCGCATCATCGGCGAGGAGGCGCGCGCGCAGATCCTCGACCGGATCGGCCGCCTGCCCGACGCCCTCGCTGCGTGCGTGGGCGGCGGGTCGAACGCACTGGGCCTGTTCAACGCGTTCCTCGACGACAAGGACGTCGCGCTCTACGGCTTCGAGGCCGGGGGAGAGGGCGTCCCGACCGGCAAGCACGCCGCACGGTTCAGCGGTGGCGCGCCGGGCGTGCTGCACGGCGCGCGCTCGTACCTCATGCAGGACGAGGACGGCCAGACGCTGCCCAGCCACTCGATCTCCGCGGGGCTCGACTACCCGAGCGTCGGGCCCGCCCACTCGTGGCTGCACGACCTGGGCCGGGCGACCTACGAGCCCGTGACCGACGTCGAGGCCATGGAGGCCTTCCGTCTCCTGTGCCGCACCGAGGGCATCATCCCGGCGATCGAGTCGGCGCACGCGCTGGCCGGAGCGCTGCGGATCGGCCGCGAGGCGCAGGCCGCGGGCAAGGAGGACACCGTGATCCTGGTGAACCTCTCGGGCCGCGGGGACAAGGACGTCGCGACCGCGGCGCGGTGGTTCGACCTGATCGACGCGGACACCGTGGTCGACGGCGAAGGGAGCAGCCTGTGAGCGGGACCGTCGGGGGCGTCCGCGCCCCCCACGCGACGTCGGCACGGATCGACGAGCTGGCGGCCGAGGGGCGCGCGGCGCTCATCGGCTACCTGCCGGTCGGCTACCCGAGCGTCGAGGGGACCGTCCAGGCCGCGACGGCGCTGGTCGAGTCCGGGGTCGACATCATCGAGCTCGGGCTGCCCTACACGGACCCCGTCATGGACGGGCCCGTCATCCAGCGCGCGGTCGAGCACGCCCTCGCGGGCGGCACGCGCGTGCGGGACGTCTTCACGGCGGTCGAGGCCGTGGCGGCGCTCGGCGTCCCCGTGCTCGTCATGACCTACTGGAACCCCGTGCTGCGCTACGGCGTCGAGGCCTTCGCCCGCGACCTGGCGGCCGCCGGGGGAGCCGGGCTCATCACGGCCGACCTCATCCCGGACGAGGCGGGCGAGTGGATCGCCGCCGCGGACGCGCACGGCCTCGACAAGGTGTTCCTCGTCGCGCCGAGCTCGACCCCCGAGCGACTGCGCCTGACGGCGGCCGCGTCGCGCGGCTTCGTCTACGCCGCGTCGACCATGGGTGTGACCGGAGTCCGCGCCGAGGTCGGCAGCAGGGCCGAGGAGCTGGTCGCCGCGACCCGCGCCGCAGGGGGCGAGCACGTGTGCGTGGGGCTCGGCGTCTCGACGGCCGCACAGGCCGCGCAGGTCGGTCGCTACGCCGACGGCGTGATCGTCGGCTCGGCCTTCGTCCGTCCGCTCCTCGGTGACGAGCCCTGGGAAGAGCGCCTGGAGAACCTGCGCACGGTCACGCGTGACCTGGCGGAAGGCGTCCGCACGGCTCGCGCGGGCGACGGGACCACCGGGCAGGTGACGGCATGAACGGGCTGGTCTCCGCCGTCGGGCCTGTGGTCGCCTCGATCCCCAGCCCCTCCGAGCACACCTGGTACATCGGGCCCTTCCCGCTGCGCGCCTACGCGCTCGCGATCCTGGCGGGCATCGCGGTCGCGGTGTGGCTCACGCGCAAGCGCTGGGTCGAGCGTGGCGGCGACGCCGACGACGTCCTCGAGATCGCGTTCTGGGCCGTGCCCTTCGGCATCGTCGGTGGGCGTCTCTACCACGTCATCTCCTCGCCGGACGCGTACTGGGGTCCCGACGGCGACCCGCTCAAGGCCCTGCGCATCTGGGACGGCGGCCTCGGGATCTGGGGCGCGATCGCCCTCGGTGCCGTGGGTGCCTACATCGGCTGCCGACGCCAGAAGGTGAGCTTCCCGGCGTTCGCGGACGCGCTCGCCCCAGGTCTCCTGCTCGCCCAGGCGATCGGCCGGCTCGGCAACTGGTTCAACCAGGAGCTGTTCGGTGGTCCCACCACCCTCCCGTGGGGGCTCGAGGTCGACCCGAGCATCGCGGACTACGTCTGCAGCAACGCAGGACTCACGTGCGGGGCCGGGACGCTGTTCCACCCGACGTTCCTCTACGAGATGCTGTGGAACGTCGCAGCAGCCTTCCTCCTCATCTATCTCGACCGTCGCTTCAGGTTGGGTCACGGTCGGGTATTCTGGCTGTACGTTCTCTTCTACACGCTTGGCCGCGTGTGGATCGAGATGCTACGCATCGACGACGCCGAGCTGGTGCTCGGTCTCCGACTGAACGTCTGGACCTCCATCCTGGTCGGAGTCGGTGCGTTGATTGCGTTTATCGTTGTCGGGCGCCGAAACCCAGGGCGCGAAGAGACAGTATCGCTCGATGCTGCGGAGCCCGAGCAGGCAGATGCTGCCAGACCCGACCCAGGTCGCTGAAGCATCCGTCTTTTCATAGGCGAACCCGCTGGACAACCATCCAGCAGGTTCAGTCATGTCCGTTGGGCCGATGAAGTCCCACAATCCCCCAAGTTGGATCAAAGCCCGGCCCATGGCCGGGCGCCTGTGAGGACGGTGTTGATGACCACGCCGCTGCACCGGGCTGCTGCGCCTTCGGCACAGGGCCTGTACGACCCTGTGGCCGAGCACGACGCGTGCGGTGTCGCCTTCGTGGCGACGCTCCGCGGCACGCCCGGACGCGACATCGTTGACGCGGGGCTCACGGCCCTGCTCAACCTGGACCACCGCGGCGCCGTCGGCGCCGAGGAGAACAGCGGTGACGGGGCAGGCATCCTGACCCAGATCCCCGACGCCTTCGTGCGGGACGTCGTCGACGTCGAGCTGCCGCCCGCGGGCCACTACGCGATCGGCATGGCCTTCCTGCCGCAGGACCCCGTGGCTGCGGCCGAGGCGGTCCGGCAGGTCGAGGCCATCGCGACCGAGGAGAAGCTCGTCGTCCTCGCCTGGCGCGACGTCCCCGTGACGGCGGACCTCGTCGGGCCGAGCGCGCGCGCCTCGATGCCGACCTTCCGTCAGCTCGTGGTCGCCGACCTGACCCGCGAGCTGTCCGGCCTCGAGCTGGACCGTCGGACGTACCGTCTGCGCAAGCGCGCCGAGCACGAGCTCGGGCTGTTCTTCGCGTCGCTGTCCTCGCGCACGCTCACCTACAAGGGCATGCTGACCGTCGCGCAGCTCGAGCCGTTCTTCCCGGACCTCTCGGACCCGCGCTACGCGAGCGAGCTGGTCCTGGTGCACTCGCGCTTCTCGACCAACACGTTCCCGTCGTGGCCGCTCGCCCAGCCCTTCCGCATGATCGCGCACAACGGCGAGATCAACACGGTGCGAGGCAACCGCAACTGGATGGCCGCACGCCAGGGCATGCTCGCGAGCGACAAGCTCGGCGACCTCGGTCCGCTGCTGCCGGTCTGCTCGGAGGGTTCGAGCGACTCGGCCAGCTTCGACGAGGTGCTCGAGCTCCTGCACCTGTCGGGCCGTTCGCTGCCGCACGCCGTGCTGATGATGGCGCCCGAGGCGTGGGAGAACCACACGGAGATGGACCCGGACCGTCGGGCCTTCTACGAGTACCACTCCACGCTCATGGAGCCGTGGGACGGCCCCGCGTGCCTGAACTTCACCGACGGCACCCTCATCGGTGCCGTCCTGGACCGCAACGGGCTGCGCCCGGGGCGGTACTGGGTGACCGAGGACGGCCTCGTCGTCCTGGCGTCCGAGGCCGGGGTCCTGGACCTCGACCCCGCCACGATCGTGCGCAAGGGCCGGCTCGAGCCGGGCCGCATGTTCCTGGTCGACACGGGCCAGGGTCGCATCATCGAGGACGAGGAGATCAAGGGGCAGCTCGCCGCGCAGCGTCCGTACGCGCAGTGGGTCGCCGAGAACTCGGTCTACCTCGACCGCATGCCCGAGCGTGAGCACGTCGCGCACAGCCCAGCCTCGGTCCAGCGTCGCCAGCGCGCCTTCGGCTACACCGAGGAGGAGCTGCGGATCCTGCTCACCCCCATGGCCGGCACGGGCGCCGAGCCGCTCGGCGCCATGGGCACGGACACGCCGATCGCGGTGCTGTCCAGCCGGCCGCGGCTGCTGTTCGACTACTTCACGCAGATGTTCGCCCAGGTGACGAACCCGCCGCTGGACGCGATCCGCGAGGAGCTGGTCACGTCGATCGGCGGGGCGATCGGCCCCGAGCCGAACCTCCTGGACGACAGCCCGCTGCACGCCCGCAAGCTGATCCTGCCGTTCCCCGTGCTCGACAACGACGAGCTCGCGAAGATCCTGCGCGTCGACCGTGACCCGGCCCTCGAGGGCATCTTCCGGGCCGTGACCGTCAAGGGGCTGTACCCCGTCGGTGGGGGTGGCCAGGCTCTCCAGGACCGCCTCGAGGAGATCTTCGCCGAGGTCGACCAGCACGTGGCCGAGGGTGCGAGCTTCATCGTGCTCTCCGACCGCGACTCGAACCAGGAGCTCGCGCCGATCCCGTCGCTGCTCCTGTCGAGCGCGGTGCACCACCACCTGCTGCGCCGCCACACGCGCACCCAGGTCTCGCTCGTCGTGGAGGCCGGGGACGTCCGCGAGGTGCACCACGTGGCCCTCCTGATCGGCTACGGCGCGGCCGCGGTCAACCCGTACCTCGCGATGGAGACCGTCGAGGACCTCGCCAAGTCGGGCTTCGTCCCGGTCAGCCCCGAGCAGGCCGTGAAGAACCTCATCAAGGCGCTCGGCAAGGGCGTCCTGAAGGTCATGAGCAAGATGGGCATCTCGACCATCTCCTCGTACCGCGGGGCGCAGGTCTTCGAGGCGCTCGGTCTCTCGCACGAGCTCGTCGCGGACTACTTCGCCGGGACGACGAGCCGCCTCGGCGGCATCGGCCTCGACGTCCTCGCGGCAGAGGTCGCCGCACGGCACGCCGAGGCCTACCCGGCCTCGGGCAACCACCAGGCGCACGTCCGTCTCACCACGGGCGGCGAGTACCAGTGGCGCCGCGACGGCGAGGAGCACCTGTTCGACCCCGAGACAGTCTTCCGCCTGCAGCACGCGACGCGCGAGCGCCGGTACGACGTCTTCCGCCAGTACACCCAGCGGGTCGACGACCAGTCGACCCGTCTGATGACGCTGCGCGGCCTCCTGGAGTTCCAGGAGGGGCAGCGCCCGGCGCTGTCGATCGACGAGGTCGAGCCGGTCAGCGAGATCGTCAAGCGCTTCAACACGGGTGCGATGTCCTACGGCTCCATCTCGGCCGAGACGCACGAGACCCTCGCGATCGCGATGAACCGGCTCGGCGGACGGTCGAACACGGGTGAGGGCGGCGAGGACCCGGAGCGCCTGTACGACCCGGAGCGTCGTTCGAAGGTCAAGCAGATCGCGTCGGGCCGCTTCGGCGTCACGTCCGAGTACCTGACCAACGCGGACGACATCCAGATCAAGCTCGCCCAGGGCGCCAAGCCCGGCGAGGGCGGTCAGCTGCCCGGTCACAAGGTGTACCCGTGGGTCGCCAAGACGCGTCACTCGACGCCGGGGGTCGGGCTCATCTCCCCGCCGCCGCACCACGACATCTACTCGATCGAGGACCTCGCGCAGCTCATCCACGACGCCAAGAACGCGAACCCGTCGGCTCGCGTGCACGTCAAGCTCGTGAGCGAGTTCGGCGTGGGCACCGTGGCGACAGGTGTGTCCAAGGCGCACGCCGACGTCGTCCTCATCTCGGGGCACGACGGCGGCACGGGCGCGAGCCCGCTGACCTCGCTCAAGCACGCGGGCACCCCGTGGGAGCTCGGCCTGGCCGAGACCCAGCAGACGCTCGTGCTGAACAACCTGCGCGACCGCATCGTGGTCCAGGTCGACGGCCAGATGAAGACCGGGCGCGACGTCGTGATCGGTGCGCTGCTGGGGGCCGAGGAGTTCGGCTTCGCGACGGCTCCCATGGTCGTCTCCGGTTGCGTCATGATGCGCGTGTGCCACCTGGACACGTGCCCGGTCGGCGTCGCGACGCAGAACCCCGAGCTGCGCGCCCGGTTCACGGGCAAGCCGGAGTTCGTCGTGAACTTCTTCGAGTTCATCGCGGAGGAGGTGCGCGAGCACCTGGCCCGCCTCGGGTTCCGTTCGATCGAGGAGGCCGTCGGGCACGTCGAGGCGCTCGACACCCGCAAGGCGGTCGAGCACTGGAAGGCTCAGGGTCTCGACCTCGGGCCCGTGCTCGAGAAGCCGCAGCCCGTCGAGGGGTCGTCGCTGCGCAACACGACGACGCAGGACCACGGGCTCGACCGCGCGCTCGACAACCAGCTGATCGCGCTGGCGACCGACGCGCTCGAGAACCGTGAGCCCGTGCGGATCGCCCTGCCGATCCGCAACGTCAACCGCACCGTGGGCACGATGCTCGGTCACGAGGTGACCAAGCGGTACCGCGGCGAGGGCCTGGCCGACGACACGATCGACGTCTCCCTCACGGGGTCGGCCGGTCAGTCGATGGGCGCGTTCCTCCCGCGAGGCATCACGCTGCGCCTGTTCGGCGACGCGAACGACTACGTCGGCAAGGGCCTGTCGGGCGGACGCATCATCGTCCGTCCTGACCGTGCCGCGGTCCTCACGGGGTCGAGCAACGTCGTCGCGGGCAACGTCATCGGCTACGGCGCCACGTCCGGGCAGATCTTCCTGCGCGGCCTGGTGGGCGAGCGCTTCGCGGTCCGCAACTCGGGCGCCACGCTCGTCGTGGAGGGCGTGGGCGACCACGGCCTCGAGTACATGACCGGCGGGTCCGTCGTGATCCTCGGACCGACGGGACGCAACCTCGGTGCGGGCATGTCGGGAGGTACGGCCTACGTGCTCGACCTGCGCCCGCAGGCGATGAACACGACCGGCGTGTCCTCGGGCGAGCTGCTGCTCGACACGCTCGACGACGCGGACGCCGCGCTCGTCGAGGGCCTGGTCCGGACGCATCTCGAGGAGACGGGCTCGACCGTCGCGGCCGAGCTGCTCGAGGACTTCGACGCGGCGCGCGCTCGCTTCACGCGCATCCTGCCGGCCGAGTTCGCCCGCGTGCGCAAGGCGCTCGCCCAGGCGGAGCTCGACGGTCTCGATCCTGCCGCCCCCGGCGTGTGGGACCAGATCTTGGAGGTGGCCCGTGGCTGATCCCCGCGGATTCCTGAAGGTGCGGGAGCGTGAGCTCCCGCCCAACCGCCCTGTCGAGGTCCGTCTGCGTGACTGGCGCGACGTCCACGAGCACCGTGTCGAGGGGCAGCCGTTCCTCAAGGAGCAGGCCGGCCGTTGCATGGACTGCGGCATCCCGTTCTGCCACCAGGGCTGCCCGCTCGGGAACCTCATCCCCGAGTGGAACGACCTCGTCTGGCGCGACCAGTGGGCCGAGGCCAGCGAGCGGCTGCACGAGACGAACAACTTCCCGGAGTTCACGGGGCGGGTGTGCCCGGCGCCGTGCGAGTCGAGCTGCGTGCTGGGCATCAACCAGCCTGCCGTGACGATCAAGAACGTCGAGGTCTCGATCATCGACGAGGCGTTCGCGCGGGGCTTCGTCACGCCGCACGTGCCGCAGAGGCTCACGGGCTCGACGGTCGCGGTCGTCGGGTCGGGGCCGGCGGGGCTCGCTGCGGCGCAGCAGCTCACGCGGGCCGGCCACACGGTCGTCGTGTACGAGCGGGACGCCGCGATCGGTGGCCTCCTGCGGTTCGGCATCCCGGACTTCAAGCTCGAGAAGACGCACATCGAGCGTCGTCTCGCGCAGATGGAGGCCGAGGGCACGCGCTTCCGCACGGGCGTGGAGATCGGTGCGGACATCACCTGGGACGAGCTGCGGCGCCGGTTCGACGCCGTCGTGCTCGCGACGGGCGCGACGATCCCGCGTGCGCTCCAGGTGCCGGGCAGCGACCTCGACGGCGTGCACTTCGCCATGGAGTTCCTGCACCAGGCGAACACCGTGGTCGCGGGCGGGACCGTCGAGGACCAGATCGTCGCGACGGGCAAGAACGTGATCATCATCGGCGGCGGCGACACGGGCTCGGACTGCCTGGGCACCTCGCTCCGGCAGGGTGCCGCGAGCGTCACGACGCTCGCGATCGGCAAGCAGCCGCCGCGTGAGCGGGCCGCGGGCCAGCCCTGGCCGACCGACCCGATCCTGTTCGAGGTCTCGACCTCGCACGAGGAGGGCGGTGAGCGGGCCTACCTGGCCTCGACCGTCGAGTTCCTCGCGGGCGAGGACGGTCGGGTGCGAGCACTGCTCGTCGCCGAGACCGAGTACCTCCCGGACGGGCGACGCGTCCCGAAGGCCGGCACCGAGAAGGAGATCCCTGCCGATCTCGTGCTCGTGGCCATGGGCTTCACGGGACCCGAGACGGACACGCTCTCGACCCAGTCCGACATCGGGCTGACGACGCGCGGGCTCGTGGCGCGCGGGGACGACTTCGCGGCCACGGTGCCCGGGGTCTTCGTCGCGGGCGACGCGGGCCGGGGCCAGTCGCTCATCGTGTGGGCGATCGCCGAGGGTCGTGCCGCGGCGGCGTCGGTCGACGCGTACCTGCAGGGCAGCAGCGAGCTGCCCGCTCCGGTGCGCGCGTCGACCGTGTCGCTGAGAGCATGACAGGAGTGTGAGACGCGCCCCGACGTCCGACCGGACGTCGGGGTGGAGACGGGGCCCAGGCAGGGGCCCGAAGCGGTCCGGTTCCGCCGGACACGAAGGAACAACGAGGCTGGAGAAATGCGCAGAGCAAAGATCGTTTGCACCATCGGACCCGCGACCGAGTCGAAGGAGCAGCTCCGGGCGCTCGTCGACGCCGGGATGGACGTGGCGCGGATCAACCGCAGCCACGGCAGCGCCGAGGAGCACGCAGCCGTCTACCACGGCGTGCGCGAGGCCGCTGCGGCGTCGGGCCGTTCGGTCGCGGTGCTCGTCGACCTGCAGGGCCCCAAGATCCGCCTGGGCCGCTTCGGCGGCGACGAGAAGCACTGGCTCAACGAGGGTGACGTCTTCACCATCACGACCGAGGACGTCGTCGGCACCAAGGAGCTCGTCTCCACGACGCACAAGGGTCTGCCGGGCGACGCTCGCGTCGGCGACCCGATCCTCATCGACGACGGCAAGGTGCTCGTCCGCGTCACGGCCGTCGAGGGCCCGCGCGTCGTGACGCGCGTCGAGGTCGCAGGCCCTGTGTCGAACAACAAGGGTCTGAACCTCCCGGGCGTCGCGGTCTCCGTGCCGGCGCTGTCCGACAAGGACCGCGACGACCTGCGCTGGGCGCTGCGCATCGGCGCGGACATCATCGCGCTGTCGTTCGTGCGTTCCGCCGCGGACTTCGACGACGTCAAGGCGATCATGGACGAGGAGGGCCGCACGGTCCCCGTCGTCGCGAAGATCGAGAAGCCGCAGGCCGTCGAGAACCTCGCCGAGATCGTCGACGCGTTCGACGGTGTCATGGTCGCGCGTGGTGACCTCGCGGTCGAGCTCCCGCTCGAGCAGGTCCCGCTCGTGCAGAAGCGCATCGTGGAGATGGCTCGCCGCAACGCGAAGCCGGTCATCGTGGCGACGCAGGTGCTCGAGTCCATGACGAACTCGCCGCGCCCCACGCGCGCCGAGGCGTCGGACTGCGCGAACGCCGTCCTGGACGGGGCGGACGCCGTCATGCTCTCGGGCGAGACGAGCGTCGGCGAGTTCCCGATCCTCACGGTCGAGACGATGGCCCGCATCATCGAGGCGACGGAGGAGGCCGGCCGCGAGCGTATGGCTCCGCTCGGCTCGACGCCGCACACCCGCGGTGGCGCGATCACGCGTGCCGCTGCGGAGATCGGTGAGATCCTCGGCGCGAAGTACCTCGCGACGTTCACGCAGTCGGGCGACTCGGCGCGCCGCATGTCGCGTCTGCGTTCGTCGATCCCGCTGCTGGCCTTCACGCCGCGTGAGCACGTGCGCAACGTGCTGTCGCTCTCGTGGGGCACGCAGACCTACCAGGTGCCGGAGGTCCAGAACACCGACGCCATGGTCGGCCAGGTCGACACGACCCTGCAGGCCAACGGTCTCGCCGAGGTGGGCGACCTCGTGGTCGTCGTCTCCGGTGCGCCCGTGGGCCAGCCGGGCACGACGAACTCGATCCTCGTGCACCGGATCGGTGACAGCACGGACGTCTGATCCGCGCTGACCCCTGATCGACGACGGCCCCGGCGGCCGGACGCGCTCCTCGCGCGACCGGCCACCGGGGCTTCGTCGTCCCGGCCCGACGGCGGTGCTCACCCCGAGCGGTGGACCGCACGGAGGCGCGGGAGCGCGCGGCGGACGTCTTCCGGTCGGCGGTCGAGCGGTACGCCCGGTGCGAACCGTCGCGCCCTGACGTCCGGGTGCCGTCAGGCCCCGAGCGCCAGGTGCGCCGCGAGGCCGAGGATCACGAGCCCGCCGACGGCCGCGGTGACCCGCTGACCGGTGTCGTTGGTCAGGGCCCGTCCGAGCACCGCGCCACCGCCCGCGACGACCAGCTGCCAGCTCGCGGACGCGAGGAACGCCGCGGCGACGAACACGGCACGCTCGGGCCCGGTGGCGTCGGGGCTGAGCGCCCCGCCCGCGACGAGCACGGCGAAGTAGACGACGGTCGCGGGGTTGACCAGGGTCAGCCCGAGGAGCGTCGCGTAGGCGCGCACGGGAGTGGTGTCGCTCGTCGCCGGGCGGGGCGTGGCGCCGTCGGGCACGACGCGCTGGAGAGCCGGACGGCACGTGCGCCACGCGAGGAACACCAGGACAGCGACCGACGCCCACGTGAGCGGGGTGCGGATCGACGCGACGAACGGCGCGACGACCGCACCCGCCACCACGGCGACCGTCGCGTAGATGCCGTCCGCGGTCGCGGTGCCCAGGCCCGCCGCGGCGCCCACGGTGAAACGCGTGCGCGCGGTGAGCGTCACGAGGTAGACCGCGATGGCGCCGACGGGGATCGCGATCGCGTACCCGGCGACGAGGCCCGCGACGAGCGCGGCCGTCATCGGTCCGGGTGAGGTCGCCGGGTCGGGAGGCCCTGCTGTCGGCCGGCAGGTCGCGCTGGAGCGGCGAGCGGGCGGGGAGCGGGTGTCGTCGGCATGGATCGAGGATCACCTCTGGGGGCCGAGCCGTCAAGCATTCTTCGGAGTCGTGCAGCGCTCGTGCCCGACGGCGCCGCTCGCCCGGGCGCGGACGGCGGGCCGGTCGTCAGCCGACGAGCACGGCTGCCGCGACCGCGCCCACGACCGCACCGAGCACGAGGCCCGTGACGACCTCCGTGCGCGTGTGGTCGCGCACCCCGAGCCGGGCGAGGCCCACGACCACGGCGACGACCAGCAGACCGGCCGCGAGCCACCACGACAGCGTGGTCGCGACGCCTGCCGCGACCGAGAAGACGCCCGTGTGCACCGACGCACGCACGACCGGGGTTACGAGGGCGAGGGCGACGATCCCCGAGAGGTAGGCCGTGAGGAGCTGGGGCAGCAGCGGCGGAGCACCCGTGAGGTGCAGGGCGACGATCGCCGTGACCTCGATGAGGACGAGTCCCGCGAAGACGATCATGCGCTGCGCGCGAGGACGCACGTGCCGGGACTCGAGCACCCGCAGGCGGGCGAGCCCGTGCACGAACAGGTAGGGCAGCCCACCGCACAGGAGCACGGCGAGGGCGACGTGGCCGAGGCCCGACATGCCGGGGGAGGCGTACAGGGCGGTCGCGAGCACGAGCGCGGCGACCGTGTAGCCGGGGGCGAGCACCTCGGTCACGAGGACGGCCCACCGGGGGTGGGGCGCCGTCGTGCCAGGGGTCGCCTCGGCCGGCGGTGCGGTGGGGACGGGGTGGGCCATGGTTCTCCGAGCGGCAGGGTGCGGTCGCGGTCAGTGGTGGTCGTCGCGCTCGCTGCCCGGCGGGAGGTGCGAGCCCTCGTGGCCGTCGTACCCGAGGACGGACACGAGGACGCTCGCGCGCCGCTCGCCCGTCTGCTCGCGGAACGCCCGCCCGAGGTCGCGCAGGGCCTGGTCGTCACTGACCCAGTCGCCCCAGTCGGCCGGGACCGCTGGGCGCTCGTCCATCCCTCTCCGGGTCGCGGCGAGGTCGATCTGGAGGGCGCGCAGCACGGGTGCGGGCGCGTCGCCGACGAGGGCGCGGACCTGCGCCGCGTCCTGTGGGTCGGAGTAGCGGGCGAGGGTCGCCAGGGCGTCCATGATCTCGATGGTGCGGTGGTACTCCGCGACCTCGGGCCGGACGGCGGGCAGCCGGGACTCGGCGACGGCGTCCACGAGGTGGGAGTGCAGGGCGCCGAGGTCGGCGTGCCGACGCCTGCGGGTGCGGGCCGCGGAGAGGAGGTGTCCCATGATCCCGACCGTGAGCAGGACGCTCGACGTCGCGATGAGGTACCGCGTGCGGACGCCGAGGAGGCGGAACTGCCCGACGGCCTCCGGTTCCTGCAGGACGATGTTGACGGCGCTGAGCAGCGCCCACAGGACGCCGACGAACGCTCCGGCCGCCGCCAGGTCCATGCCCCATCTGCCGCCGCGCGGTCGCTCGCCGCGCGAGCGCAGGGTGGAGACGCCGAACGTCGCCGTCGCCCACAGGAAGGCGCCGTAGTAGGCGGCCCAGTAGAGGGCCATCCACGGCTTGCCGGCGGTCTGGAAGTCGAAGTCCCGTCGCTCCCACGGCCCGTTGAGGACGAAGACCACGACGAGCACGCTCACGACGCCGACCACGCCCGCCACGACGTACCGGGGACGAGGACGTCGCCCCTGGGTCCCCTGGACCCAGGCCGCGATGCACAGGCAGCCCGCGACGAGCAGCGAGTGCTTCGCGAGCTCGTGGAGCCCGGCCGGGGCGGACGTCAGCAGGAAGGACTCGACGGTGTCGATCCGCAGCGCGGAGGCCGCGGCCACGAGGCCGAGACCCCAGGTGAGCGCACGGTCGCCGTCGAGGTGTGAACGGTGCCGCAGCGCGGTCCACCCCGCTGCCCCGGCGAAGAGCAGGAAGGCGAGGTAGGTCACCGGTAGCGCTCCATGCCTGCCAACCGGTGGGCGACACCGCCCGTCGCCTCGATCGACATCATGAGCTCGCTCGCGAGGGACTCGGCACGGTGCTCGACCGGGTCCTCGTAGCGGTTGCGTCGCTGCGGGCCCGGGGGAGGAGCCGTGGGATCGTCGCACGCGTCGAGGATGTGGACGAGCTCGTGGGCGATGATGTGCTGCCGGTGGCGCGGGGAGAGCGCGGCCTCGGAGCTGACGATGACCTTCTCGCCGTCCGGCAGGCTGAGCCACATCCCGGAGACCCCTTCGCCGAGGGGGCCGTCGACGACGTCGACCGGGCGCCCGCGACGGGTCGCGACGATCCCGCGCGCCTCGTCGATGCTGCGCGCGCGGTCGAGGCCGGCGGAGGTCAGCCAGGCGCGATGCTCGGTCACGGTTCGTCGTCGGTCTCGACGGCAGGGAGCGACTGCATGCGGCGCATCTGGTCGAGGAGCTGGGTCACCGCACGGACGTTCTCCGCCGAGAGCCCCTCGGCGCGCATCGCGAAGGCCTCGACGCCGTGGTCCGACAGGGCGAGGCGCAGCTCCTTCTTGGGGTCCTCGCCCGTGTCGAGGAGGTCCTTGGGCTCGACGCCGAAGTACGCCGCGAGACCCTCGATGATGCGCAGCGAGGGAGAGGTGCGGTGGCCGCCGCGCAGCGCGCTCAGGTAGGCCTCCTTCACGGCGTAGCCGTGCTCGGTCATCCAGGTCGCGACCTCGCGGTTGGTCGCGCCGCGTCCGGCCCGCTGCCTGGTCGCGAACAGCTCGTTCAGCCGGTGCTGGAACGCGCGGCTGAGCCGCTCGCCCGGGGGGTTCTCCTGTGTCGTCACCTCTCGATTGTCCCAGGATCGACGGGGTGCTGGTAGCACCTGTCCGCCGAGCCGACGGACCGGCGCCGGGCGGGTGAGGGCGGGCGCGTCGAGCGCTGTTTCCGGCGGTGTCTCCGAGGACAGGAGCGCGACCACCGGCGGGACGCCGTGGGCCGGTCCCGATGTGGTGGCGATGTGTGACCGGCGCGCTCGTGTGGTGCAGTTCACATGAGAGCTCTCTCATCTACAGGAACATCGTCGTCTGGTCAGGGATGCCCTCAGTAGAGTACGGATGTCGCGGTTCGTGACGGTCGAGGCCTTGGGGGTCGTGCGTCCCGTCACGCCGCGACCGCCCGGCGCCTCCGGGGGAGCAGGGGGTCCCCGGACGGCGCCGGCGCTGTCCCTGCGTCCTTCCAGCGGTCGGCCCGTTCCCGTCTAGGCCTGCGCGCCCGCCTCGCGCCTCGTGTGCTCGACGTCGAGCGCCCGGTCCAGGTCCTCCAGGATGCTCCTGGCCTCCTCGACGTCCCACGTCGTGCCCTGCAGCTCGAACTCGAAGAGCACGGGGCGCCCCGACGTCCGGGCGATCTGCCGGCACGCTGCCTGGTAGTGCTCGCCGAAGTTCCGGTTGCCCGACCCCATGACCCCCACGAGACGTCGCCGCGTCACAGGGCTCGCGAGGAAGCGGCGCACCGGTTCGGGGATGGTGTCGTTGTCGACGTTCCCCGTCTTGTACGAGGGCGTGAGCAGCACCCAGGGGCCGTCCGGCACGGAGCGGCGGACCTCACGGTCGCCCAGGTCGAACGCCTCGCGGCCCAGCCGGAGCGCGAACGAGCGCACCATGCCCGACGTCGACGAGTAGAAGTAGACGACGGTCCGCACCGGGCTCACCAGCCCAGGAGCACCCGGGCCCCCGGGGGAGCCTTCGGCGACGGGAGAGCGATCGGGACGGGCGGCGTCGGGCACGGGTGCGGCACTCCTCGGGTCGGGGGGACTCTCCAGTCCACACCGGCCCTGCGCGGCCGGCCAGGGCACAAGGTCCCGTCCCGGTGCTCATGGAGGTCCCGGCGGCACGGGCCGTGCCAGCGGGCTCCAGCGTGCTCCCGCCGTGCGACGGGAGCACGCCGTCCTGCTCAGGGGGCCGCGGTCACGACCGCGCGCGAGGCGGCGTGGCGTGCGCCGAGGTAGCCGAAGACGACGGCCGGCCCGATCGTCGAGCCGGGGCCAGGGTAGGTGCGTCCCATGACCGCTGCGGTCGAGTTCCCTGCTGCATAGAGCCCCGGGACGGGCGAGAGGTCCTCGCGCAGGACCGCGCCGTGCTCGTCGGTGAGGAGCCCGCCCTTGGTCCCGAGATCGCCCGGGACGATCTTCACGGCCGTGAACGGCCCCCTCCCGATCGGGCCGAGGTTCGGGTTGGGCCTGACGCCGGGGTCGCCGTAGTAGCGGTCGTACAGCGAGTCCCCGCGGTGGAAGTCCTCGTCGACGCCGGTGCGCGCGAAGCCGTTGAAGCGTTCGACGGTCGCGGCGAGCTGCGCGGGCTCCATGTGGAGCAACCGGGCGAGGTCCTCGAGCGTGTCGGCGACGACGAGGGTCCCGGCCTTCTCGAGCTTCTTGGTGCCCGACGGCGCGATGGTGAACAGGTACCTGCGGCGCGCACGGGAGTCCAGGACGAGCCAGGACGGTATCGAGGGCGTGGTGCGGTCGTGCTCGAGCATGGCGTGCCCGAAGTCGATGTAGCTCGCCGACTCGTTGGTGTACCGCTGCCCGTGCTGATCGACGAGGATGCTGTACGGCATGGACCGCTCGCTGAGCACGAAGCCGTTCATCCCCTCCTCGTTCGCGACGCCGGCCCCCCACCAGGCGTCGTCCATGAGGGCCAGCGTCCCGCCTGCCGCGACCCCGGCCTCGATCCCCGTCCCGAGGTCGCCGTCCGCGGCCGCGCTCCACCCGGGTACCCCGTGGTACTTCTCGCGCCACTCGGTGCGGTGCGCGAAGCCTCCGGCCGCGATGACGACGCCACCCCGGGTCCGGACGGTCCGCCGGCCGGCCGGACCGCCGAGCACCGCCCCGACGACCGCGTCGTCCTCGACGACGAGCTCGCCGAGCGGGGTGCTCAGCAGGACCGGGGTGCCCTGCGTCCGTACGACCTGCATGAGCGAGCACACGAGCGCCGCACCGATGCCCGCGGGGCGCTGCCCGCGCACCAGGGAGCCGAGCGTGCGCCCGACGAAGCGGGCGCCGCGGACGAAGCCGCTGGGCGAGGACCACGCGCGGGCGAGAAGCCACACGTCGTCGGTGCGGAGGGGGAGCGGCATCCCGCCGTCGTTCATGCGTGAGTACTTGATCCAGGTACCGAGCCGTCGGGTGTCGAAGGCCTGGGCCTCGATGCTGCGTCCCACCATCCCACCGGGCTGTTCCGGGTAGTAGTCGGGATAGTCGGTCGCCCGGACCCAGCGCACCCCGTGCGTCTCGAGGCTCGTGACGACCTCCGGCACGGCCTCGACGAAGGCCCGCTTGCGCGCCGGCGAGGTCGCCGGACCGGCGTCCTCGACGACCGCGTCGAGGTACGTCAGCGCCTTCTCGGCGGAGTCCTCGACGCCGTCACGTGCCATGAGCGGGTTGGCCGGCATCCACAGCCCACCGCCGCTGCGCATCGTCGTGCCGCCCCACCGGTCCGTGCCCTCGACCAGCAGGACCTTGGCGCCGGCGTCCGAGGCGGCTACCGCCGCCGAGAGCCCCGCTGCACCGGTCCCGACCACCAGGACATCGACCTCGTCGTCCCACGACCGCTCCATCGCGGCCTCCTCTCACGCGCAGCTCACACGCTTCGGCAGAACCGGAGGATGATCCTCCGTATCGAGAATGTAGCGGGCGATACGCTGCTGCGGAAGAGGCCGACCGAGGGGGAACGATGTCCGAGCAAGTCCTGCGCGCCGACGCGCAGCGCAACCGCGACCAGATCGTCACGGCGGCCACGTCCCTGTTCGTCGACGTCGGCCCCGACGTCGCTCTCGAGACCGTCGCCCGCAAGGCCGGAGTCGGCATCGGCACGCTCTACCGCCGGTTCCCCGACCGGGAGGCGCTCCTGCGCGCCGTCCTGCAGGACGCGCTCGAAGGGCTCCTGGCCGACATGCGCTCGGCGCGCGACCACGAGCGCACGGCCTGGGACGCGCTGGTCGGTGCGCTCGGTTGGTCGCACCGCCTGCGGGTCGTCCTCACCCTGACCGGTGCGGTCACGGCCGCCGAGTCCGCGGACCTCGCGCACCACGCCGGTCTCGTGCAGGTCCGGGACGAGCTCGTCGGCGCCGCACAGCGGGAGAAGAGTCTGCGCAGCGACGTCGCGACAGGAGACGTCGTCCTGCTCATGGCGGCCGTCAGCCGAGGGCTGCCACGCGGGACCACGAACGCCGCGAACGCCTACACCCGCGCCCACGCGCTCGTCCTCGACGCGTTGCGCGCCCCGGCGGCGACACCGCTGCCCGGCGTGCCGACGCGCGTCGGCGACCTCCCGCTGTAGACGTCCCGCTGTCGACGTCCCGCCGTGGGCGGGCGCCCTCCGCCACCGGACCGACGGCGGTCGTCACCGGGCGAGGACGCCTGCCGGGGCGACAGGTTGTGCGCCAGAACCGACAGGTTATGCAAACCGACCACCCCCCTCACCAGGGGTGCGCTGTGATGAGTTCGTTATCAACCGACCAGCGACACCAACGTCTCTGGGCACCAGGGCGTGGCGGCCCTCAGCGGACGAGGGGCTCGACCCCGACGTCACCCGAGTCCGCCCGGTCGACGGCGCGGCAGGGGACGGCCCCGGCCTGCGACCGCTCTTGGACAGTCGAAGGAGACACACAAGTGGACCCACGCACGCAACCCGCGCCTGAGGTCGCCGTCGTGCGCTGCCACCGCGCCGAGGTGGCCCAGGACAAGACGTGCCACGCACGGACACAGCCCCGAGGACGTCAGGGGGGCTCTCGTGCGCACGTTCTGGACTGACCTCTCCGAGCGACGCCCCACGGTCGCGCAGTTCATCATGTTCTCGCTCCTGAGCACCGGCATGACGGTGCTCCAGCTGGCGCTGATGCCGCTGTTCAAGTGGGTCTTCACCAAGACACCTCTCGTGGACCAGACCTTTCAGGCGTTCGCCGTGAACGTGAACGCGGACGGTTCGCCGTTCTACCTCTTCGACTACGCGGCGGGTGCCCTGCCCGCCGGAGGCGGCGGCCTGGCGTACTTCCTGGCGGTGCAGGTCACCCTCCTCATCGCCCAGGTCATCAACTTCTTCCTCCAGCGCAACGTGACGTTCAAGTCGGACACGAACATCTGGCGTGCGGCGGCCTGGTACTTCGTCGCGTACGTGCTGATCACCTTCGCGGCCGCGGCGTTGCAAGGCTTCTACAAGGCGCCGATCTACCAGTGGATGGTCGAGCGCTGGGGCAGCACCGGGGAGGTCGGGGCGGACCTCGTCACGATGATCATCAACGCGCTGATCTCGGTCCTCGTGTACTTCCCGATCCTCAAGATCATCTTCAAGCAGGCGCCCGGGACCGACGGGCCACCGGGCCCGGGCCCGACCGTCGCCGAGCCGGTCGTCGAGGCGGCCCGCTAGTCGCGACGCCCGCCCCAGAGCAACGCAGCCCGTCGGACCGGTCGGGCGTGCAGAACCACACCAGTGCACCCACGAGAGAAGACCTCCGTGGGGGAACGGAAGCAGAACCATGACGGAAGAACTGACCACGCTCGAGAAGGCCGCACTCCTCAGCGGGGAGAGCGTCTGGGAGACGCGGGCGGTACCCCGGCACGGCATCCGGACGCTGTGGCTGTCCGACGGCCCGCACGGCATCCGCAAGCAGACGGGCTCGGCCGACCACCTCGGCCTGGGCGCGTCGCAGCCCGCGACCTGCTTCCCGACGGCGGCCACGGTCGCGAACAGCTGGGACCCCGAGCTGGCGCTGTCGGTCGGCGAGGCGCTCGGCGCCGAGGCTGCGGACCAGGGTGTGGACGTGCTGCTCGGTCCTGGTCTCAACGTCAAGCGCAGCCCGCTGTGCGGGCGCAACTTCGAGTACTTCTCCGAGGACCCCCTGCTCTCCGGGCGCCTCGCCGCCGGATACGTGCGCGGGATCCAGTCGCGCGGCGTCGCGGCGTGCCCCAAGCACTTCGCGGCCAACAGCCAGGAGCTGCGACGCATGACGAGCGACTCCGTGGTGGACGAGCGGACGCTGCGCGAGATCTACCTGACGGGCTTCGAGGTCGTGGTCCGCGAGTCCTCGCCGTTCTCGATCATGTCGAGCTACAACCTGATCAACGGCACCTACGCCAACGAGAACCCCTTCCTGCTCCAGCAGGTGCTGCGGGACGAGTGGGGCTTCGACGGCGCGGTCGTGACGGACTGGGGCGGCGGCAACGACGCGGTCGAGGCGGTCCGCCGCGGCGGGACGCTCGAGATGCCCTCGCCGGGCCTCGACTCGGCCGCGCAGATCGTGGCCGCCGTGGAGCGCGGCGACCTGGACATGGCGGACCTGGACGCGCGGGTCGAGGAGATGAAGGTCCTCGGGAGCCGTATCGGTGGGGCGGGGCGCGAGGTCGACCTCGACGCGCACCACGAGCTGGCGCGCACGGTCGCCGAGCAGAGCGCGGTGCTGCTGCGCAACGAGGACCATCTGCTGCCGTTGGCGTCGGGGACCCGGGTCGCGGTCGTCGGCGACTTCGCCGCGACGCCTCGCTACCAGGGCGCCGGATCCTCGGTCGTCAACCCGACCCGGCTCACGACTGCCCTGGACGCCCTGGGCGCCTCGGACCTGCAGGTCGTGGCGACCGCGCAGGGCTTCACGCGCGGCGGGGACGCGGACCCCGCCCTCGTCGCAGAGGCCGTCGACGCGGCGCGCACGGCGGACGTGGTGCTGCTGTACCTCGGGCTGGACGAGATCAGCGAGTCGGAGGGGCAGGACCGGAGCCACCTGCGTCTGCCGCCGAGCCAGGTCGAGCTGTTGGCGCGGATCTCCTCGGTCACGAGCCGGATCGTGGTCGTGCTGAGCGCGGGATCGGTCGTGGAGGTGCCGTGGCTGTCGCAGTGCGGTGCGCTGGTCCACGGCTACCTGGGCGGCCAGGGCGGCGCAGAGGCCGTGGTGCGGGTCCTGACAGGTGCGGTGAACCCGTCGGGTCGCCTCGCGGAGAGCTACCCCGTCCGTCTCGAGGACGTGCCCAACGCGCGCTACTACCCGGGCGAAGGGGTCGACGCCGAGTACCGCGAGGGTCCCTACGTGGGCTACCGCTACTACTCGACGGTCGGCGTCCCGGTCGCCTTCCCGTTCGGGTTCGGCCTGAGCTACACGACGTTCGCCTACACCGACCTCGCGGTCGACGCCGACGGCGTGACGTTCACCCTGACCAACACGGGTGATGTCGCTGGGGCCGAGGTCGCCCAGCTCTACGTGGGGCGCCAGGACGCCGACGGCGTGCACCGCCCCGTGCGCGAGCTCAAGGGCTTCGCGAAGGTGCACCTCGCGCCGGGCGAGTCCCGACGCGTGCGCATCGACTTCGACCGCTTCACCTTCCGGCACTTCTCGACGACGTCGAGCGCCTGGGAGACCGAAGGCGGCGCCTGGACGCTCGCCGTGGGCTCCGACGTGGAGACCGTGCTGCTGACGGCCGAGCACGTCGTGGCGGGTACGGCCGCTGCCGATGTCGACGCGGTGCCGGACGAGTACCGCACCGGCCGGGTGACGGACGTCTCCGACGAGGCGTTCGCCACGCTCCTGGGCCGACCGCTCGCCCCGCGAGGCCAGGTGACCGGGCCGCTCGGCGTCAACAGCCCGTTGTCGGACATGGAGCACGCACGGAGCCCGCTGGCCCGGTTCGCCTACCGGGAGCTGGCGAGGCGGATCGCTCGCGCCGAGGCCAAGGGCACCCCGGACCTCAACCTGCTCTTCCTGCGCGGGATGCCGTTCCGGGCGATCGCGAAGATGACGAACGGCGCCATGAGCATGGACATGGCCGAGGGCCTGCTCACGATCGTCAACGGCCACTTCTTCCGTGGAGCGGGGGCCCTGGTCGCAGGGTTCTTCCGCAACCGCCGCTCCACCCGTCGGATGCGGGCCGAGCTCGCGCGCTGACGCGCACGTCCGGTTCGTTCCTTCTTCCTGAGAGAGAGTGTGTGTGATGTTCCGACGGATTGGTCAGGCGTGGTCGGGGTTTTCTGAGCGGCGTCCGGGGACGG
>NZ_JACSQQ010000012.1:62446-122311 GCF_014836555.1 Oerskovia rustica | reverse complement strand
GTGCGCGAGGTAGACCTCCCGAGGGTCTACCTCGCGCACACAGGTCTACCTCGGCGGACGGGGCCGACGGTCAGTAGGTCGGGCGTCCCGGTTCGACGTCCCGCACCCACGCCAGGACCCCGCCCTCGACGTTGCGTGCGTCCACGCCCGCGGCCCGCGCGAGGCTCGCGACCCGGTCGGACCGGCCCCCGACCTTGCACAGCACCGCGACGGTCCGGTCGCGCGGAAGATCGGCGAGCGCCGCGGCCGCGCCGGGCCCCGCGTAGACCCCGCTGGGCACCGCGCGGGCGCCGTCGATCGCCACGATCTGCGTCTCCCAGACCTCGCGCACGTCGAGCAGCAGCACGTCGTCGTCGGGGTCGGCGAGGCGGTCGGCGAGCTCCCGCGCGGTCAGGGTCGTGGGCGTCGCGGCGGCGGGGTGGGTCCCCGGCACCGGCGTCCCGTCGCCCGTTCGCCGGATGGTCGAGGTGCTGCCCGACGACGTCGCTCCCGTCCCTGGGACCGGCCCGTCCGAGGCGGCGCCCGGCCCCCCTGCCACCCGGGCGAGGTCGACCGCGAGGCGACCGTCCGCCGTCGGGCCGGAGAAGAGGCCCGTCCCGGAGGAGACGACGGCCGGGACCGCTGCTGCCGCCGGGGCGACCCCGCAGAACACCTCGTAGGCGCGGTCGCCCGCCAGGAGCTCGGTCACGGAGACGCGCTGCGGGTCGGCGCGGACCGTGAGGTGACGCCACGTGAGCTCGAGCGAGTCGTAGACCGCGAGGCGGCCGAGGAGCGTGCGTCCCGCTCCCGTGATCAGCTTGATCGCCTCGGTCGCCATGACCGAGCCGACCGTGCCGCACATGGCACCCAGGACGCCGCCCGTCGCGCAGTCGGGCACGGTGCCGGGCGGCGGCGGCTCGGGGAACACGTCGCGGTAGACCACGCCCTCCCCGACCGGAGGCGCCGACCAGAAGACGCTGACCTGCCCCTGGAAGCGGAAGATCGAGCCCCACACGCACGGGATGCCCGCGATCTCGGCGGCGTCGCCCACGAGGTAGCGGGTCGCGAAGTTGTCGGTCCCGTCGAGGACGACGTCGTAGCCGTCCAGGACGGCCAGGACGTTGCTCGCGTCGAGACGGTGCTCGTGCAGGCGGACGCTCACGTGCGGGTTGACCTCCGCGACGGCGTCGCGCGCCGACTCCACCTTGGGCCGCCCCACGTCCGAGCCGCCGTGGATCACCTGGCGCTGGAGGTTGGAGACCTCGACGCGGTCGTCGTCGACGATGCCGATCGTCCCGACGCCGGCCGCGGCCAGGTAGAGCAGCGCCGGGCTGCCCAGCCCGCCCGCGCCCACGACCAGGACGCGCGCGGCGCGCAGCCGCTGCTGGCCCTCGACCCCGATCCCCGGCAGGGCCAGGTGCCGCGAGTAGCGGGCCAGCTCCTGCGGGGACAGCGGCTCGGTCGAGGGAGCGACCAGCGGCGGCAGCGAGGTCATCGCGCGTACTGCTCCACGAGGGCGTCGAGCTTGGCCTCGGCCTCGCGGTGCACCTTCTTCTCCAGGATGAAGGACATGACGGGCACGACGCCCGCGAAGACCATGGTGGCCAGACGGCCCCAGCTCCAGCGCATCTTGGACCACAGGTCCAGGACCGTCACGAGGTAGACCACGTAGACCCAGCCGTGCGCGAACGGGATCCAGCCCACGAAGCGCATCACGCCGTCGACGTCGACGAAGTGCCCGACGCCGTACTTGACGATCATCTCGACGCACAGGATCAGGAGCATCACACCGGTGATGAGGGCCATCACGCGGTAGCGCTGGAGCGCACCGCGGGCCTTGCGGACGGCGCGGTCCACGACCTCCTGCGACGGGGCGTCCGCCGCTGCGTCGGAGGTCGTCTGCGAGCCGGCGGGGTCGGGCGTGGTCATGGGAAGGTTTCCTTACGCTGAGCGAAAATCCGTGGCCCGGTGTCGGTGGCCACACCTAATGTTAGTGACCGTGCGACCCCTCCCCCTCCCCGACCCGGGCACCCCTCCGCTCACCGGCCCCGGCGCCTTCCTCTGGTGGCTCGCGCGCCGCCAGTGGGGCATCCTCCTGGTCGCCGTCCTCCTCGGCATGGTCACGTTCGTGTGCCAGGCCGTCATGCCCTACGTGCTGGGCCGCGCGCTCGACGAGGGCCTCGACGCGGGCTTCGGTGCGGTCCTGCTCGGCTGGGCCGCGGTCATGCTGGGCATCGGCCTCGTCCAGGTGGGCGCCGCTGCTCTCGGCCACCGCTTCGACATCGAGAACTGGCTGCGCTCGGCCTTCACCACCTCGCAGCTCGTCGGCGACACCGTGGCGCGCTCGGGGCACACCATCACGGACGAGCTCCCCACGGGCGAGGTCGTGTCCGCCGTGGCGTCGGACGCGCTGCGCGTGGGCGAGGTCTACGCGATCGCGGCGCGCTTCGCGGGCTCCCTCATGGCGTACGCCGTGGTCGCGGGGATCATGCTGAGCACCTCGCTCCAGCTGGGCCTCGTCGTGGTCCTCGGGCTGCCGGTCGTCGCGGGCATCCTCGCGTTCCTCGTCAAGCCCCTCCAGCAGCGCCAGGCCGCGCAGCGCGAGGCGTCGGGCCGACTGACCACCCTGGGCGCGGACACCGTCTCGGGCCTGCGCATCCTGCGCGGCATCGGCGGCGAGAAGGTCTTCACGGACCGCTACCGCACCCAGTCGCAGGCCGTCCGCGAGACGGGCGTGCGCGTCGCGACCACGCAGTCCTACCTCGACGGGCTCCAGGTCCTGCTGCCCGGCCTGTTCGTCGCCCTGGTCCTGTACCTGGGCGCGCACGCGGCCGTGGCCGGGGACATCAGCCCGGGCCAGCTCGTCGCCTTCTACGGGTACGCCGCGTTCCTGTCGTGGCCGCTGCAGATCGCGACCCAGACGCTCCAGATCACGACGCGCGCCCACGTGGCCGCGAAGAAGCTCGTCAAGGTGCTCTCGGTGGTCCCCGCGACGGGCGCGACCCCGGGCACGGCGTCCGCACCGCCCGCCGGGGCGCCCCTGGTCGACGACGCGAGCGGTGTCGAGCTCACGCCCGGCCGCGTCGTCGCGCTCGTGAGCGTGGACCCGGACGAGTCGGCGCGCATCGCCACGCGGATGGGGCGGTTCGACGACGTCGCGGAGGCGGGCACGCCCGTGCACCTGGGCGGGATCCGGCTCTCCGACCTCGACAAGGACGTGGTGCGCGAACGCATCGTCGTCGCCGAGGCCACGCCCCACCTGTTCTCCGGCGTGCTCGGCGAGGAGATCGACGTCCGTGGCGGGAGCCTCGAGGCCGAGCTCCTGCGGGCCGTCATGATGGCCGACGCGCACGACGTCCTGGACTCGGTGCCCGACGGCCTCGCGGGAGAGCTCCCCGAGAAGGGCCGCTCGCTGTCCGGCGGTCAGCGCCAGCGCGTCGCCCTGGCCCGCGCGATCCTCACCGACCCCGAGATCCTGGTGCTCGTCGAGCCCACGAGCGCGGTCGACGCCCACACCGAGGCCCGCATCGCCGAACGCCTCGCCGAGGTCCGGCGCGGGCGCACCACGCTCATCGTGACCGCGAGCCCGCTCGTGCTCGACCACGTCGACGACGTCCTGTTCGTCGAGGACGGCCGCGTCGTCACGCACGGCACTCACCGCGACCTCCTGCACCGCCCTCTCGACGCGCACCAGGGCGAGGAGGCCGCACGCTACCGCGCCGTCGTCGGGCGCTCGATGGACGAGGCTCCCGCCGAACCCGACGACGACCACCTGCCCACGGGCTCCGCCGAGCTCACCGACGCCTCGAAGGGCGTGTCATGAAGCTCCCCATCGCCGACGCCTCCCAGGTCCGCCAGCACACCGCCTACCTGGTCCGCGAGCACCGCAGGCCGCTCGTCGGCCTCGCGGTCCTGCACACCGTCGCGGCGATCGCGGGGCTCGCAGGCCCGTGGATCCTGGGCCGGCTCGTCGACGCGGTCGCCCAGGGCACCACCTCGGCCTACGTCAACCAGGTCATCGCGATCGGCGTGGGCGCGGTGCTCGTCCAGGCCGTGCTCATCCGCTACGCCCAGAAGTCCTCGATGATCTTCGGCGAGACGGTCTTCGCCGAGCTGCGCGAGGACTTCCTGGAGACGGTCACGACGCTGCCGCTGTCGACGGTCGAGCGCGCCGGCACGGGAGACCTCGTCGCGCGCACGACGAACGACGTCAACCGCATCCAGCACGCCGTGCGGTTCGGGGTCCCGCGCCTCATCGTCGCGGTCGTCACGATCCTGCTCACGGTCGTCGCGAGCATGCTCACCTCGCCCCTCGTGGCCGTGTCGCTGTTCCTCGGCGTCCCGCTCATGGTCGTCGTCTCGCGCTGGTACCTGCGGCGCGCCTCACCCGGGTACCAGCGTGAGTCCGCGGCGTACGCCGCGCTCAACGGCACCATCACCGAGTCGGTCGAGGGTGCCCGCACGGTCGACGCCCTGCGCCTGGGCGCCCGGCGCCGGGCCCGGGTCGAGGCGGACCTGCGCGAGGCCTTCGCGGCCGAGAGGTACACGCTGAACCTGCGCACGGTCCTGTTCCCGGTGGTCGACTTCACGTTCGTGCTCGCGCCCGTCGCGGTCATCGTGTGGGGCGGCTACATGCTCTCGACCGGGCACGCGACGATCGGCGCGGTGACGACCATCGCCATGTACGCGTTCCAGCTCGCAGGCCCCGTCTGGGAGCTCATCTTCTGGCTCGACGAGATCCAGGTCGCCGCGACCTCGCTCGCACGCATCGTGGGCGTCAAGCTCGTCGACAGCGACCGCGAGGCCGGGGACGAGGTGCCCACGGACGAGCACGTCGTGGCGCGGGACGTCGAGTACGCGTACCGCGAGGGGCACAACGTGCTGCACGGGATCGACCTCGACCTCGCGGTCGGCGAACGCCTGGCGGTCGTCGGCCCGTCGGGCGCGGGCAAGTCGACGCTCGGGCGCATGCTCGCAGGCATCCACCCGCCCACGGGCGGCTCCGTGACCGTGGGCGGCGTCGAGCTGGTCGACCTCCCGCTCGACGACCTGCGCCGTCACGTCGCCCTCGTCACGCAGGAGCACCATGTGTTCGTCGGGTCGCTCGCGGACAACCTGCGCCTGGCCGACGAGCACGCGGACGACGCCGCGCTGCTCGCGGCGCTCACGGCGGTCGACGCCCGGGGCTGGGTCGAGGCCCTGCCCGACGGGCTCGCGACCGAGGTCGGCTCGGGCGGTCACGTGCTCACGCCAGCGCAGGCGCAGCAGGTCGCGCTCGCGCGGCTCGTGCTGCTCGACCCGCACACCCTGATCCTCGACGAGGCGACGTCCCTGCTGGACCCGCGCGCGGCCCGGCACCTCGAGCGCTCGCTCAACGCCGTCCTCGAGGGGCGCACCGTCGTCGCGATCGCCCACCGCCTGCACACCGCGCACGACGCCGACCGGGTCGCCGTCGTGGACGGCGGGCGCATCACCGAGATCGGGCCGCACGACGAGCTCGTCGCGGCGGGCGGCGACTACGCGCGCCTCTGGAGCTCCTGGCAGCAGGAGTAGCCCGTCCCCGCGCGGGACCGTTCAGGGCGTGGCCGGACACCGACCACGCCCTGAACGCTGTCCCGCGACGCCCTGACCTGCCGGTACGCTCGCGCCGTTCCGACGTGTCCCGGCGCAGCCCGACGACCCGCCGGGACGACGAGGTCCTCGGCGCACACCCGGATGCACAGCAGACACGACGCCCTGCTTCCAGGCATTCCCCAGGAAGAACCCTCAGGATTGGTTGAACGTTCAACGAGGATGCGAGGGGCCATGAAGAAGACGATCGCGCTGACCGTCGGGATCGCGATGCTGTGCGCGCTCCTCCTGCTCGGTGGCACGTGGGTCTACGCCCGCTCGCAGGCCGGCACCGAGGCCGCTCCCCTGTCGATCGGCTCCGCGGCACCCAGCGACGACACCTCGGCCGCGCAGGACGGCGCGGGCTCGTCGGGCTCGCCCGTCGACGGTGTCCAGGACGGCGTCTACGCCGTGGACACCGAGTCCCAGGCGGGCTACCGGGTCGACGAGGTGCTCTCGGGGCAGGACGTGACCGTGGTCGGACGCACGAGCGACGTGCGCGGCGAGGTCACGGTCGAGGGCGGCGTCCTCACCGCAGCGAGCATCGAGGTCGACATGACGACCGTCGAGACCGACGACTCGGGACGCGACCGGCAGTTCCTGGGCATCCTCGACACCGGCGAGCACCCGACCGCGACCTTCGTCCTCACCGCCCCCGTCGACCTCTCCGGTCTGGCGACCGGCACCGCGACGGTCCAGGCAGCGGGCACGCTCACCATCAAGGGCGTCCCGCACGAGGTCACCGCGACCCTCGAGGCAAGGACCGCGGGCGCCGGAGCGCAGGTCAGCGGTTCGATCCCCGTGACGTTCTCCGACTACGGCGTGACCGCGCCGAACCTCGGCTTCGTCCAGGTCGAGGACGCAGGGACCGTCGAGATGCTGCTCGAGCTCACACCGTCGGACGGCTGACCGGGTCGCCGTTCGACGCGGCCCCCGCCGTGCCGCCGGCGGCCTCGCTCCCACCGGCGTCGGGCACCTCGCCGCGCGGTGCCGGCGGCAGGTCGGGCAACCCGGCGATCCCGCCCCCGACGCCGTCCGAGCGCTTGCGCCCGCCCGCGGCCTCGTCGCGCACGAGCCGCACCCACAGCGCGACCGCGAACGCGCCGAAGATCCACCACTGGAGCGCGTAGAAGGCGTTCTGGACGTTGACCCCGTTGCCGCCCTCGATCGTGGGCCGAGGCAGGAGGTGGGGACCGCCGTCGGCCGCGGAGAGCTGCGCAGGGTCGGACTCCATGAGCACGAGGTACCCGCCGTAGATCGGGTTGCCCCACACGTTGGCGAGCGCCGCCGAGGAGATGGAGTCGGTCTGCCCCTCGGGCAGCCCGCCGGTGCCGGCGGCCTCGGAGGCCTGGAGGTAGGCGGCGAGCCGCACCTCGCCGGACGGGACCTCGAGGGCCGGGCCGTCCGTCGTCGGGACCCAGCCACGGACGACCGGGACCACGGGCGGACCGGACAGGTCGGCCCAGGACTCGCCGCCCGTGCCGTCGTCGCTCACGCGCAGCGGAGTCAGGACCAGGTAGCCCGTGCGCCCGTCGAGCGCGCGCCCCGCGACGAGGAGCTGGCCCTCGGGCTCGTACTCGCCCTCGACCCAGGCCTGGCGTCCCACGAGCTCGCCCGGGAACGTCGACTGCGGGGGAAGCAGGACCCCGAGCCCCTCGGGGCCGGCGGCCTCGGCCTCGGCCTCGGCGATCTCGTGCTGCTCGGCGAGCTCGGCCCGCTGGTAGGCACGGTCGAGCTGCCACACCCCGAGGCGGCCGCACACGCCCGCCGCGAGCAGGAAGAGCAGCAGGAAGCCGATCATGCGGGGGCGGCGGGCGACAGCCCAGAAGCCGGGGCGAGAGGGGGCCTGGTCGGACACGACTCCACGGTAGCCGGGCGGGGGTGACCGGAGAGAATCCCCGACCCCCGACGTGACCCAGACCACTCCCCCGGACGAGATCGACCGTCCCGGGACCTCTCGACGCAGCGGTCGGGACCTTCGTCCTTTTCTGCCTCGACCGACGCACCTCACATCCCGTGGGGCCGTCGAAACCATGCGTTGCCCCCATGGATGAGGTTGTATGAAGGTGCCACCATTCCCCGGTACAGCTGGAGCGTGCGATGACTACGACCACCTCGCGTCCGACAGAAGGAACCCCTTGGCGATCCGCCGAGGTCGCCCCCCTCTCCGAGGAGACGCTCGCGCGTGTCGACGGGTGGTGGCGGGCCGCCAACTACCTGTCGGTCGGCCAGATCTACCTGCTGGCGAACCCCTTGCTGCGCGAGCCCCTCACCCGGGACGACGTCAAGCCGCGCCTCCTCGGCCACTGGGGCACGACGCCCGGCCTGAACTTCCTCTACGCGCACCTGAACCGCGCGATCGTCGAGCGTGAGCAGTCGACGATCTACGTCACGGGCCCTGGTCACGGCGGGCCCGGTCTCGTCGCGAACTCCTACCTCGAGGGCACCTACTCGGAGGTCTACTCCGACATCACCCAGGACACCGAGGGCTTGCGCCGGCTGTTCCGCCAGTTCTCGTTCCCGGGCGGGATCCCCTCGCACGTCGCCCCGGAGACCCCCGGCTCGATCCACGAGGGCGGCGAGCTCGGCTACGCGCTCTCCCACGCCTACGGTGCCGCGTTCGACAACCCGGACCTGCTGGTCGCCGCGGTCGTGGGCGACGGCGAGGCCGAGACCGGCCCCCTGGCCACGAGCTGGCACTCGAACAAGTTCGTCAACCCGGTCAACGACGGCGTCGTCCTGCCGATCCTGCACCTCAACGGGTACAAGATCGCGAACCCCACGATCCTCGCGCGCATCAGCGACGACGAGCTGCGCGACCTCATGATCGGCTACGGCCACACCCCGTACTTCTTCACGGGCGGGTTCGACGGCGAGGACCACTACGAGGTCCACCGCCGCTTCGCGGTCCTGCTCGACGAGGTGCTCAACCACATCGCGCAGATCAAGGCCGACGCCGCGGCGGGCAACGACGAGCGCCCCGCCTGGCCCATGATCGTCTTCCGCACCCCCAAGGGGTGGACGGGACCCCAGTCGATCGACGGCAAGAAGACCGAGGACTCCTGGCGTTCGCACCAGGTGCCGCTCGCGAGCGCGCGCGACACCCCCGAGCACCTGCAGGACCTCAAGGACTGGCTCGACTCGTACCGCGTCCACGAGCTGTTCGACGACGAGGGCCGCCTCGACGCGGACGTCGCGAGGCTCGCACCTCCCGGCACGCTGCGCATGAGCGACAACCCGCACACCAACGGCGGCCTGTTGCTCAAGGACCTGCGCCTGCCCGACTTCCGCGACTACGCGGTCGAGGTCAGCGCACCCGGCGGCGGCACGTCGGAGGCGACGAGGGTCCTGGGTCAGTGGCTCACGGACGTGGTGCGCCTCAACCCGGACAACTTCCGGATCTTCGGCCCCGACGAGACCGCGTCGAACCGCCTGCAGGCCGTCTACGAGGTCACGGACAAGCAGTGGAACGCGGACTTCTTCGGGCCCGACGTCGACGAGCACCTCGCGCGTGCGGGTCGCGTCATGGAGATGCTGTCCGAGCACCAGTGCCAGGGGTGGCTCGAGGGCTACCTCCTGACGGGCCGGCACGGCCTGTTCTCGTGCTACGAGGCGTTCATCCACATCATCGACTCGATGTTCAACCAGCACGCCAAGTGGCTCAAGATCACGAACGACATCCCGTGGCGCCGCCCGATCGCGAGCCTCAACTACCTGCTCTCGAGCCACGTGTGGCGTCAGGACCACAACGGCTTCAGCCACCAGGACCCGGGCTTCATCGACCACGTGGTGAACAAGAAGGCCGAGATCGTCCGCGTCTACCTGCCGCCGGACGCCAACACCCTGCTCTCGACCTACGACCACGTGCTGCGCTCGCGCCAGTACGTCAACGTCGTGGTCGCGGGGAAGCAGCCGGCGCCGAACTTCCTCACGATGGACCAGGCCGTCGCGCACTGCACCCGGGGCCTGGGCATCTGGGAGTGGGCCGGCACGGAGGTCCCGGGCGAGGACCCCGACGTCGTGCTCGGCTGCGCGGGCGACGTCCCGACCCTGGAGACGCTCGCCGCGGCCGACCTGCTGCGTCAGCACCTGCCCGGGCTCAAGGTGCGCGTCGTGAACGTCGTGGACCTCATGCGCCTGCAGGACGAGAAGGAGCACCCGCACGGGCTCTCCGACCGCGACTTCGACACGCTCTTCACCACGGACAAGCCAGTGGTCTTCGCGTACCACGGGTACCCGTGGCTCATCCACCGCCTGACCTACCGCCGCAACGGGCACGAGAACATCCACGTGCGCGGCTACAAGGAGGAGGGCACGACCACCACGCCGTTCGACATGGTCATGCTCAACGACCTCGACCGGTTCCACCTGGTGATCGACGTCATCGACCGCGTGCCGTCGCTGCGGTCGAAGGCGGCAGGTCTGCGCCAGAAGATGGTGGACGCCCGCCTCGAAGCACGGCAGTACACGAGAGAGCACGGCGAGGACATCCCCTCGGTCCGTGACTGGGTGTGGCCCGACGCGGGCGACACCGCGACAGAAGGGAGCGGCCCGTCGTACGACGCGGCCGCCGCTACCGGAGGCGACAACGAGTGACCAGCACCGCCCGATCCATCTACCTCGCCTCACCTGAGGGCGAGACGGGGAAGTCCACGATCGCGCTGGGCGTCCTCGACCTGCTGACCCGTCGGGTCCAGCGGGTCGGGGTCTTCCGGCCCGTGACGAGGACCGCCCCGAGCTCCGTCGCGGGGGCCACCGCCCCCGTCGACGGGGCGGGTTCCGCCGCCGCACCCGGCTCCGCGGACCGCGACTACGTGCTCGAGCTGCTGCTCGCGCACGACGGCGTCGACCTCACCTACGAGGAGGCCATGGGCGTCACGTACGACGACGTCCACGCCGACCCCGAGGCGGCCCTCGCCCAGATCGTCGCCCGCTACCACGACGTCGCCAAGCAGTGCGACTTCGTGGTGATCGTCGGCACGGACTACACCGACGTCGCAGGCCCGACCGAGCTCGCGTTCAACGCCCGCATCGCGGCCAACCTGGGCGCCCCGGTGCTCCTGGTCGTCTCGGGCCGTGACCGCACGCCCGAGGCCATCGCGAACCTCACCGAGGTCAGCGTCAACGAGCTCCGCTCGAACCACGCCCAGCCCATCGCGGTCGTCGCGAACCGGTGCCGCCCCGAGAGCATCGAGCAGGTGCGTGCGCAGCTCACGGCGATCACGCCCGAGGGCCAGGGCACCCACTCTGCGTCGGGCTCGCTGCCCGGGTGGGCCATCCCGGAGGACCCGTTCCTCAACGCCCCGACCGTGGCCGCGATCATGGAGGCCGTGGGCGGCCGGCTCGCGCTCGGCGACCCCGAGCTGCTGGGCCGCGAGGTCCTCGACCTGCTCGTCGGGGCCATGTCGCTCGAGCACCTGCTCGAGAAGCTCGTCGACGGCGCCGTGGTCATCACGCCGGGCGACCGCAGCGACATCCTCATCGGCCTGCTCGCCGCGCACCAGGCCCGCAACTTCCCGTCGCTCGCGGGCATCGTCCTCAACGGCGGCTTCTACCCGACGGACTCGACCGGTCGCCTGCTCGAGGCCCTCGACCCGAGCCTGCCGATCATCCGTACCGACCTCGGGACGTTCCGCTCGGCGAGCGCCGCGTCGCGCGTGCGCGGTCGGGTGTCCAAGGAGTCGCAGCGCAAGGTCGACACGGCGCTCGCGCTGTTCGAGCAGAACGTCGACGGCGCCGCGCTCCTCGCGGGCCTCGACGTCCCGCGCCCCGAGGTCGTCACGCCGCTCATGTTCGAGTACGAGCTGCTCTCGCGAGCCCGCGCGGACCGCAAGAACATCGTGCTGCCCGAGGGCGACGACGACCGCATCCTGCGTGCGGCCTCGACCCTGCTGGGTCGCCAGGTCGCCGACCTGACGATCCTGGGCGACGAGCAGTCGATCCGTGCCCGGGCGACCGAGCTGGGCCTCGACATCGACGCCGCGACGGTGATCGACCCGCACGACCCGGAGCTCGTCCAGCGCTTCGCCGAGGAGTACACGACGCTGCGCGCCCACAAGGGCATGACGGTCGAGCGCGCGCGTGAGATCGTCCCGGACGTGTCCTACTTCGGGACGATGATGGTCCACCTGGGCCTTGCCGACGGCATGGTCTCGGGGGCGCGTCACACGACGGCGCACACCATCAAGCCGTCGTTCGAGATCATCAAGACCATGCCGGGCGTGTCCGTCGTGTCGTCGGTGTTCCTCATGTGCCTCGAGGACCGCGTCCTGGTCTACGGCGACTGCGCCGTGAACCCGGACCCGACCGACACCCAGCTCGCCGACATCGCCATCTCGTCGGCCGCGACGGCGCTCCAGTTCGGGATCGACCAGCGGGTGGCGATGCTGTCGTACTCGACCGGCGAGTCCGGCTCGGGCGTCGACGTCGACAAGGTGCGCTCCGCGACCGAGATCGTGCGCAGCCGCCGCCCCGACCTGTTCGTCGAGGGACCCATCCAGTACGACGCCGCGGTCGACGCGTCCGTGGCCGCGTCCAAGATGCCGGTCTCGGACGTCGCGGGCAAGGCGACGGTCTTCATCTTCCCCGACCTCAACACGGGCAACAACACCTACAAGGCGGTGCAGCGCTCGGCGGGCGCCATCGCGGTGGGACCCGTCCTCCAGGGCCTCAACAAGCCCGTGAACGACCTCTCGCGCGGTGCCCTGGTCCAGGACATCGTCAACACCGTGGCCATCACGGCCATCCAGGCACAGGCGGGCTCGTCCACCGAGCCCAGCACGAACGGAGCACCCGCATGACCGTCCTCCCGGAGCACGAGCGCTCGAACCCGTACTCGGCGTACGGCGCGCACGGTTCGGTCCTCGTGATGAACTCGGGGTCGTCCTCGCTCAAGTACCAGCTCGTCAACCCGGTCGGCGGCGAGGCCATCGCGGCGGGGACCATCGAGCGCATCGGCGAGTCGAACGGCGTCATCAAGCACCGTTTCGCGGGCAACACGACCACGCGTGAGGAGCCCGTCCGTGACCACGCCGAGGCGCTGCGCATCGCGCTGTCGCTGTTCGACGAGGTCGGGCCGCGGCTCGCCGACGCCAACGTGTACGCCGTGGGTCACCGCGTCGTCCACGGCGGCGCCCAGTTCTCCCGCCCCGTGCTGGTGGACGACGAGGTCGAGCGCCAGATCCTGGACCTCGCTCCGCTCGCCCCGCTGCACAACCCGGCGAACGTCACGGGCATCTCGGTCGCCCGTGAGCTCCTGCCCGACGTCCCGCACGTCGCGGTGTTCGACACGGCGTTCTTCTCGTCGCTGCCCGAGGCCGCCTCGACCTACGCGCTCGAGAAGGAGACCGCGAAGAAGTACGGCGTGCGCCGGTACGGCTTCCACGGCACGAGCCACCACTACGTGTCGGGCAAGGTCGCACGCGTCCTGGGCCGCCGGCTGCAGGACCTCAACATCATCGTGCTGCACCTCGGCAACGGTGCGTCGGCCTCGGCCGTGCGCGGCGGCATCGCGGTCGACACGTCGATGGGCCTGACGCCGCTCGAGGGCCTGGTCATGGGGACCCGCACCGGAGACATCGACCCCGCGGTGATCTTCCACCTCGCCCGCAACGCGAACATGTCGATCGACGAGCTCGACGACCTGTTCAACAAGCGCTCGGGCATCAAGGGCATCGCGGGCGAGAACGACTTCCGCGCGCTGCACGACCTCATCGCCGCAGGCAACGAGGACGCGAGGCTCGCGCTCGACGTGTACATCCACCGGCTGCGCAAGTACATCGGCGCGTACATGGCCGTGCTGGGTCGCATCGACGTCATCGCGTTCACGGCCGGTGTGGGCGAGAACGACGACATCGTGCGCGCCCAGGTCGTCGAGGGCCTCGCGGGCCTCGGCATCGCGGTCGACCCGGAGCGCAACGCGGTCCGCAGCAAGGAGCCGCGCGTCATCTCGCCCGACTGGACGAGCACGCTGGTCATGGTCGTGCCGACCATGGAGGAGCTCGCGATCGCCCGCCTGAGCGTGGAGATCGTCGAGGAGACCGAGAAGGCCGGGAAGCCCGTGACGTTCCCGCCGGCAGCGCCGGCAGCGCCGGCAGCATCGGCAGAGCCGGCCGGGTCGGCCACCGAGCCGTCCGCTCCTGCCGAGCAGGCAGAGCCGGAAGCACCTCAGGAGTCCTGACCGCCCCACCGCCGTCGTCGCGCGCCCGAGCACAGCGCGACGGCACGTGCGTGGGCACGGCACTGCCCGCGCACGACCCGAGCCACGCCTCGACCCTCTAGGGTCGAGGCGTGGCTCTTCTCATCGACCCGCCGACCTGGCCGGCCCACGGGACCTCGTGGTCCCACCTCGTCTCGGACTCCTCGCTCGACGAGCTGCACGAGTTCGCCGAGCGGCTGGGGCTGGGCCGGCGCGCGTTCGACCTCGACCACTACGACGTCCCTGCCGAGCGCCACGCGGACTGCGTCGCCGCGGGGGCCCAGGACGTGTCGGGGCGCGAGCTCATCGTGCGGCTGCGGGCCTCGGGGCTGCGCGTCCCCGCCCGCGAGCGGGGAGCGGCCAAGGCCGCGGCACTGCTGGCGCGCTGGGACGCGGTCCTGCCGGGGCTCCCGGGGGCGCGGGAGGTGGGCAACGACCTGATCGCCCGCTGGCACGAGCCGCACCGCGCCTACCACGGGCCCGCGCACCTGGTCCACGTGCTCGACTCCCTCGCGGTCCTGGAGGGCCGCTCGCCGGGCGTGCCCTCCCCCGGCGAGCCTGCGCCGTCGGGCGCGTCGCAGGGCACGCAGCTCGCGCTGTGGTTCCACGACGCGGTCCACGAGGGCGTCGCGGGCGAGGACGAGGAGGCGTCGGCCGCGCTCGCGGTCGCACGCCTGTCGCCGCTCGTCCCCGGCCCGACGGCGTCGCTCACCGGGAACCGGTCCACCGCCCACGGCGGGGCGCACCTCACGCACGACGACGTCGCGGAGGTCGCGCGCCTCGTCCGGCTCACGGCGACGCACGACCCCGACGCGGACGACGTGGTGGGCGCGCTCGTGTGCGACGCCGACCTCGCGATCCTCGGCTCCGCGCCCGACCGGTACGCCCGCTACGTCCGGCAGGTCCGCGCGGAGTACGCCCACGTGCCTGACGAGCAGTTCGTGGCGGGTCGTGCCGCGGTCCTCGAGCAGCTGCTCGCGCTGCCCTCCCTCTTCCGGACCCCGTCGGGGCGCGACCGCTGGCAGGAGCGCGCCGAGCAGAACCTGCGGACCGAGCTCGCGGGCCTCGCTGCGCGCGGCCTCGCGCAGGGCCGTAACCCTCGCCAGTAGGCTCGCCCGCATGAGCGAGCAGGGGACGGATCGGGCCACGCCCCCGGAGACAGCGCCGGACGTGGCGGGGCCGAACGACACCTCCACGGAGAGTCCTGGGCGCCCCGCAGCGGGGCGGGCACGCCGACCCGGACCGTCCTGGCTGCGAGGCCGCCGCGGACGCGCCGCGCTCATCGGGGCAGCCGCGCTGGTCCTCGTGGTCGCGGCCCCCGTCGCGTGGGTCCAGGTGAGCGGGCAGCTGCGCGTGCACCCCGGGGTCGAGGACGTGCCCGCGCGCCCCGTGGCCCTCGTCCTCGGCGCGGGCCTGCGCCCCGACGGCACGCCGTCGACGTACCTCACGCGGCGCCTCGACGCTGCGCGCGAGCTGTACGAGCGCGGCACGATCGAGGTGATCCTCGTGAGCGGGGACAACTCGAGCGAGGACTACGACGAACCGACCGCGATGCTCGACTGGCTCGTCACCCACGGCGTGCCCGCGGAACGCGTCGTGCGCGACTTCGCGGGCTTCGACACCCACGACACGTGCGTGCGGGCACGTGAGGTCTTCGGGGTCACCGAGGCGGTCGTCCTCACGCAGGACTACCACCTGCCCCGGGCGCTGTTCTCGTGCGCGCAGGCGGGCATCGACGCGGTGGGCGTCGGGGTGTCCGCGGAGAGCGTCGAGCCCGCCAAGGCCGTGATGTACCGCGTGCGCGAGGCGCCGGCCTCGCTCAAGGCCGCCTGGGACGCCGTGACCGGCCGGGAGCCCGTGCACCTCGGCACGCGCGAGACCGCGGTCACGGACGTCCTGGACTCGCTCTCGGCCGCTACGGCAGGCGCAGCTTCTTCATGACCGCGAAGGCGGTCGTGAGCAGGCGGCTCGCGCGGTCGGCAGGCTGCGCGTAGAGGGTGTCGAAGCTCAGTCCGCGCGACACCCCGCGCTGGACCACGATCGTCTGTGCCTCGGTGAGCGCCTCGATCCCCTCGCGCCCGTGCCGACGCCCCACGCCCGAGCTCTTGAACCCGCCCATGGGTGCCGCGACCGAGCCGAACGCCGACGCGTACCCGTCGTTGATGTTGACGGCCCCCGCCTCGACCTGCGCGGCGAGCCGGCGTCCGCGCGCGGTGTCCTGCGTCCAGATGCTCGCGCTGAGCCCGAGGTCCGAGTCGTTCATGGCCCGGATCGCGGCCGCGTCGTCGGGAACGCGAGTCACCGTGACGACCGGGCCGAACGTCTCCTCGCGCGCGCACTCGGCCGTGGGCGGCACGTGGTCGAGGACCGTGGGCGCGTAGAAGAAGGGCCCGATGTCCGCGCGGTGCACACCGCCGGCGAGCACACGGGCACCCTGCGAGAGCGCGTCGTCGACGTGGGCCACCACGCGGTCGAGCTGCGCCTGGGACGTGAGCGAGCCCATGTCCACCGAGTAGTCGAGCGCGGTGCCGAGCCTCAGCTCGCGCACGAGCGGGACGAACGCGTCGAGGAACTCCTCGGCGATGTCCTCGTGCAGGACGAGCCGCTCGATCGAGACGCAGAGCTGGCCGCTGTTGGAGAAGCACGCACGCACGGCACCCTGGGCCGCGGACGGCACGTGCGCGTCGGCCGCGACGTACAGGGGGTTCTTGCCGCCCAGCTCGAGCGTGGTCCCGATGAGCCGCTCGCCCGCCTGCGCAGCGACCTTGCGCCCGGTCGCGGTCGAACCCGTGAACGCGATGTGGTCGACGAGCCCCGTCAGGGCCGCACCGATCTCTCCGCCACCGGCCACGACGAGCAGCAGGTCGCCGGGCAGCCCGGCCTCCTCGAGGACCTCGGCGGCCCACAGGGCAGTCAGCGTGGTCTGGGGGTCCGGCTTGACCACCACGGCGTTGCCTGCGACCAGGGCGGGCAGGGCCTCGGCGAGGGCCAGCGTGAGGGGGTAGTTCCAGGGCGCGATCGCACCGACCACGCCGACCGGACGGCGGTGCACGCTCGCGCGCGTCAGGACGGGCAGCATCCCGCCCACGCGACGCTCGGCGAGGTAGTGCGCGGCCCGCACGCCGTAGTGGCGCGTGACCTGGGCGATGTCACCGACCTCCTCGAACGCGCTGCGACGCGACTTGCCCGTCTCCATCTGGAGCAGGTCCAGGATCTCGGTCTGCCGCTCGAGGACCAGGTCGTGGAAGCGCAGGAGCACCGCTGCGCGCTCGCCGACCGTGGTGTGCGCCCAGGAACGCTGGGCGCGACGCGCACGCGCGACCGCGACCGCGACGTCCTCGACCGAGGACAGAGGGATCGACGCGAGCGGCGCCCCCGTGAACGGGAGGACCGAGCGGTGCTCGCCCGCCGTGTGGGAGGTGACGACGCGGGCCACGAGGGGAGCGACGACGTCGGGCTCCAGGACGTACGTGGCGGAGGGGTGCTCCGGGTCCAGGAGGCCGTCGATGGCGGCGCTGCCGTCCGATGTTTCGCTTGCCATGCGTGACAGGTTACGCGGCAGCACCCCCGGGCAGAACATCCTTCACACAATCCCCTTTGGTAGGTCTCGCCCGGCGTGCCGGGAATGACGTCGGCCGGGGCCGACGGGCGCGGGCCGAGCCGGGGCCGCGCCGAGAGGGCGCCGGGATGCCCCGCTCAGCCCTGCGCCGCCCAGTTGCGCGCTCCGTCGAGGAGGTGCGCGAGGGCGTCGTCGACGACCTGGGCCGGGTCCCGCTCGGCGGCGGCCTCGGCCCACCAGACGAGGGCCGCGAAGTTCGCGGCCGAGCACGCTGCGGCGAGCGACCGCGCGCGCAGCGACGGCTGAGGCCCGCCCTCGGCGCGGGCCAGGAAGGACTCGACGAGCGCGGCCGACGTGCCGATGCGCGACGTTCCCCAGGCGAGCAGCTCGTCGTCCGAGCCGATGAGCCGCAGCCGCTGGCGTGTGACCTCGAGGGCGTCGTCGGGGAAGGTCGAGGACGCGACGAAGGCGGCGCGCACCACGTCGAGCGCCTCGGCCAGGCCTGCGGGACTGCTCGCGCCCAGAACCTCGGTGATCGCGTCGCGCGCCTCGCCCGAGCCGCCCCAGACCATCGCGGCCTTGGACGGGAAGAGACGGAAGAGGGTCCGCCGCCCGACGCCGCACGCGCTCGCGACGTCGTCCATCGTGACGTTCCCGAAACCCTGCTCGGTGAACAGGCGCAGGGCCGTGGCGGCGACGTGCGCCGGATCGACCGTGGCGGGGCGTCCCCGGCGTGCGGGTGTCTGCGACATCACATCTCCTCGCGAAACAGGTTTATGGCACTGAGTGTTATAAAGGTAGCAGGAGCCGAATCCAGGCACCTCGACCCGGCGGAAGGACCCCCATCATGAGCACGTCGACCATCCCGAACCGATTCTCCGGCGCGACCGTCGTCGTCACCGGCGCAGGCTCCGGCATCGGCAAGGCCACCGCGACCCGGCTCCTCGCCGAGGGCGCCCGCGTCATCGCGAGCGACCTCGACGCCGACCGCCTCACCGCGCTCGTCGCCGAGAGCGGCGAGGCCCCCCTCCTGACCATCGAGGGCGACGTGTCCGACGACGCCGTGATCGCCCGCATCGTCGAGGCCGGCGAGGGTCGCATCACGGGACTCGTCAACAACGCCGGGATCATGGACTCGTTCGTCCCCACGGCCGAGATCGACGACGCCCTGTGGGAGCGCGTCATGCGCATCAACGTGACCGCACCCATGAAGCTCATGCGCGCCGTGCTGCCCGCGATGGTCGACGCGGGCCACGGCCGGATCGTCAACGTCGCGAGCGAGGCCAGCGTGCGCGCCGGCGCCTCGGGCACCCCGTACGCGACCTCGAAGCACGCGGTCGTGGGCCTGACCAAGAGCACCGCGCTCTTCTACGGCCCCGCAGGAGTGCGCGTCAACGCCGTGGCGCCGGGCGCCGTCGCGACCAACATCGAGGCGCAGTTCCGCTCCGAGCTCGGCGCCAAGCGACTCGGGCCGATCATGCAGGCGACCGTGCCCGCCCCCGCGACCGCCGAGCAGCTCGCGGCCTCGATCACGTGGCTGCTCTCGGAGGACTCGGCGAACGTGAACGGCGTGCTCCTCATGTCGGACGGCGGCTGGTCGACCATCTGACGGCCCGTCCCGGGTCGTGGACCCGAGGCCGGTCGGGCTGCTCGCCGCGCCCGATCCGCCTCGGGCCCCGCTGCCCTGGTGTCTCAGCCGAGGTCGCGGCCGAGGACGGTGCACTCGGCGTCGACGTACCCGAGCCGCTCGTAGAAGCCCAGGACCTGCGTGTTGGTCGTGCGCACCATGAGGCGTACCTTGCGCACGCCCTGCGACGCGAGCCACGCCTCCGCGGCGACCACCGCGTCCCGGCCGAGCCCCGAGCCCTGCAGGTCCGGCGCCACCGCGACGTAGTAGATCCAGCCGCGATGCCCGTCGAACCCGGCCATCGCCGTCGCGACGACGGGGCCCGCCCCGCCGCCCGGAGCACCCGAGCGCGCGACGAGGATCGCCGAGGACGGGGCCGTCCGGGCGTCCGCCACGTCCAGGTGCGGGTCGTTCCAGGGCCGCGCGAGGCCGCACGCCTCCCACAGGGCGACGACCTGCTCGACGTCGTCGTCGGTGATCTCCCGGAAGTCGACGCCGCCCACGGAGAACGTCCCGACGACGCCGTCCCGCACCGGCTCGACGGCACCGTCAGGAGCAGCCCGCGCGGGTCCAGGCTCGCCGCCGGCGGGCGCACCCGCGCCGAGGGCGTTCGTCAACCCGACCCCGTCGCGGATGCGGCCCGGAGCCATCAGCGCGGCTGGTAGGGCGAGACGACGACCTCGACGCGCTGGAACTCCTTGAGGTCCGAGTAGCCCGTCGTGGCCATCGCACGCTTGAGCGCGCCCACGAGGTTGAGGGTGCCGTCAGCCTGGCGGCCCGGGCCGAACAGGATCTCGTCGAGGGAGCCCGCCGTGCCGACGCTCACGCGCTCGCCACGGGGAAGCTGCGGGTGGTGGGCCTCGGAGCCCCAGTGCCAGCCCTTGCCCGGGGCCTCGGTGGCACGCGCCAGCGCGGCGCCGAGCATCACGGCGTCCGCGCCGCACGCGACGGCCTTGACCAGGTCGCCCGAACGCCCCACGCCGCCGTCCGCGATGACGTGCACGTAACGGCCACCCGACTCGTCCAGGTAGTCGCGACGCGCGGCCGCGACGTCCGCGACAGCCGTCGCCATGGGCGCGTGGATGCCGAGGCTCACACGCGTGGTGTGCGCCGCGCCGCCACCGAAGCCGACGAGGACGCCCGCAGCTCCCGTGCGCATCAGGTGCAGGGCCGCGGTGTAGGTCGAGGCCCCTCCCACGATGACCGGGACGTCGAGCTCGTAGATGAAGCGCTTGAGGTTGAGCGGCTCCGCGTTGCCCGACACGTGCTCGGCCGAAACCGTGGTGCCACGGATGACGAACAGGTCGACCCCGGCGTCCACGACCGTCTTGTAGAACTCCTGCGTGCGCTGCGGCGACAGGGCGCCCGCGACCGTGACTCCGGACTCCCGGATCTCCTTGAGGCGCTGGGTGATCAGCTCGGCCTTGATCGGCTCGGCGTACACCTCCTGCATGCGACGCGTCGCACTCACGGCGTCGAGCGTCGCGATCTCCGCGAGGATCGGCTCCGGGTTCTCGTACCGCGTCCACAGGCCCTCGAGGTCCAGCACGCCCAGGCCGCCCGCGTTGCCCAGGGCGACCGCGGTCGCCGGGCTCATCACGGAGTCCATGGGGGCCGCCAGGATCGGCAGGTCGAAGTGGTAGGCGTCGATCTGCCACCCGACCGACACGTCCTCCGGGTCACGCGTACGCCGGGAGGGGACCACGGCGATGTCGTCGAAGGAGAAGGCGCGCCGTCCGCGCTTGCCACGACCGATCTCGATCTCGTTGCTCACCCGACGAGGATACCGGGCCCGGGCAGGGGAACGCCCTCGCGCGCCACGCGGTGGACCGCGACGTCCCAGCAGCGCCACCCGCCAGGGCTGTCAGGGGCCGTCAGGGCTGTCAGTGGCCGCTGGCATGCTCACCAGCAGAGACCAGGGACGGTCGTGAACGGCGAGGACCGCCGGGCCACCACCCACAGGACGACTGCAAGGAGCACGACGATGAGCTGGACGACCGGACCGCTGCTGGGCTTCGACACCGAGACCACCGGGGTCGACGTCACGAACGACCGCATCGTGACCGCGGCGCTCGTGCGGCGCGTCCCGGGCCGGAGCACCGAGGTCCGGACCTGGCTCGTCGATCCCGGCGTCCCCATCCCCGCGGAGGCGGCCGCGATCCACGGCATCTCGACCGAGCACGCGGTCGCGCACGGGGTGGCCCCGGGACCGGCCCTCGAGGAGATCGCGTCGCTCATCGCCGCGGACCTCGCGATCGGCGTGCCGGTCGTCGCGTTCAACGCGGCGTTCGACCTGTCCCTGCTCGACGCCGAGCTCGCACGCCACGCGCTGCCGACCCTGGGCGAACGGCTGGGGCGCGAGGTCACGCCCGTGATCGACCCGCTCGTGCTCGACCGCTCGCTCGACCGCTTCCGCAAGGGGAAGCGCAAGCTCGGCGACCTGTGCGTGCACTACGGCGTGACCGACGGCGGCAACCTCCACACCGCGGACGTCGACGTCCTCGCGACGCTCGACGTGCTCGAGGCCATGACCCGCGTCTTCCCCGAGCTCGCCGAACGGGACCTCGACTCGCTGCACCGCCACCAGATCACGGCTCACCGGGCCTGGGCGGAGAACTTCAACACGTGGCGCGCCGGGCAGGGGTACGTCGGCGCGGGGGCCAGCACCGCCTGGCCGTCCTGAGCCACGGTCGTCGGACCGCAAAACCTCATAGAACATATGGGCCGCTCGTGATGATCCCGTGAAGTCCCGCCGAGCCCACGGGATCGACGCGCTGTTATCTCATCCATGAGTTATCGTCGGCTCATGACCATGGTCGACGAAGCACCCCAGCACCTCGCACAGGTCGCCGCCCTCATCCGCGGCGCACGCCAGAACAAGGGCCTCACCCAGGCCCAGCTCGCCGAGCGCCTCGGGACGAGCCAGAGCGCGATCCACCGGATCGAGCAGGGCTCGCAGAACGTGAGCCTCGACATGCTCGCCCGGATCAGCGCCGCGCTCGACTCGGAGATCATCTCGTTCGGAGCCCCCAAGCACTCCCACCTGCGGGTCAGCGGCGGCCACGTGCTCTCGGGCCGCATCGAGGTCAACTCCTCGAAGAACGGCGCTGTCGCCCTGCTGTGCGCGTCGCTCCTCAACCGCGGGCGCACCACGTTGCGCCGCGTCGCCCGCATCGTGGAGGTCGACCGCATCGTCGACGTCCTGCGCAGCATCGGCGTGCAGGCCACGTGGTCCGCCGACGGTCGCGACCTCGAGATCATCGTGCCCGAGCAGCTCGACCTCGCCTCGATCGACGTCGACGCAGCCCGCCGCACCCGGTCGATCATCATGTTCCTCGGCCCGCTGCTCGGTCTCCAGGACGAGTTCTCGCTCCCCTACGCGGGCGGCTGCGACCTGGGCACCCGGACCGTCGAGCCCCACATGATCGCGCTGCGCCCGTTCGGGCTGTCGGTCACCGCGGCCTCGGGCAACTACGAGGCGGTCGTCGCGACCCCAGGCGCCCAGGACCTCAGCGTCGTGCTGACCGAGCGCGGCGACACCGTCACGGAGAACGCGATCATGGCCGCCGCGTCTCGCGACGGCGTGACGACGATCCGGAACGCGAGCCCCAACTACATGGTCCAGGACCTCTGCTTCTACCTGGAGCTCCTGGGCGTGCGCATCGAGGGCATCGGCACCACGACGCTGCGCATCCACGGACGCACCGACATCGACGCCGACGTCGAGTACGCGGTGTCCGAGGACCCCGTCGAGGCCATGAGCCTCCTGACCGCCGGCATCGTCACGGGCTCCGAGATCACGGTCGCGCGGGTGCCGATCGAGTTCATGGAGATCGAGCTCGCGACGCTGTCCGAGATGGGCCTGCGCTACTCGCTCTCCCCCGAGTACCTGGCCCTCAACGGCCGCACCCGCCTGGTCGACGTCACCGTCCACCCGAGCGAGCTGCACGCGCCGATCGACAAGATCCACCCCATGCCGTTCCCGGGGCTCAACATCGACAACCTGCCGTTCTTCGCCGTCATCGCGGCGTGCGCGAGCGGGCACACCCTCATCCACGACTGGGTGTACGAGGGACGCGCGATCCACCTGACGGACCTCACGCGCCTCGGCGCCGACGTCCGGCTGCTCGACTCGCACCGGCTCGACATCATGGGCCCGACCCACTGGTCGGGCGCCGAGGTGAGCTGCCCGCCGGCGCTGCGGCCCGCCGTCGTGATCCTGCTCGCGATGCTCGCCGCGAAGGGCACCTCGGTGCTGCGCAACGTCGACATCATCTCGCGCGGCTACGAGCAGCTCCAGGAGCGGCTCATCGAGCTCGGCGCGCGGATCGAGACGTTCCGCGACTGACCTCGACGTCGCCGGACGACAGGACGGGCGCGACCCTCGCGAGGGTCGCGCCCGTCCTGTCGTCTCGTCCCGCGCCCGGGTCCTGCCGGGCCGCGAGGTCAGCGCCCCGTGTAGTTGGGTGCCTCGACCGTCATCTGGATGTCGTGCGGGTGCGACTCCTTGAGCCCGGCCGGCGTGATGCGCACGAACTTGCCGCGCTCCTGGAGCTGCGGGATGGTGTGCGCGCCGACGTAGAACATCGACTGGTGCAGGCCGCCGACGAGCTGGTGCGCGACGGCACCGAGCGGGCCACGGTAGGGCACCTGTCCCTCGATGCCCTCGGGGACGATCTTGTCGTCGCTCGCGACGTCTGCCTGGAAGTAGCGGTCCTTGGAGTAGGACACCTTCTTGCCGCGCGAGGCCATGGCCCCGATCGAGCCCATGCCGCGGTAGAGCTTGTACTGCTTGCCGTTGACGAACACGAGGTCGCCGGGGCTCTCGTCGCAGCCTGCGAGGAGCGAGCCGAGCATGACCGTGTCCGCGCCCGCGACGAGCGCCTTCGCGATGTCGCCCGAGTACTGCAGGCCGCCGTCGCCGATGACCGGGACACCGGCCGGGCGGCACGCGAGCGAGGCCTCGTAGATCGCGGTGACCTGCGGTACGCCGACGCCCGCAACGACGCGGGTCGTGCAGATCGAGCCCGGTCCGACACCGACCTTGACGCCGTCCGCCCCGGCGTCGACGAGCGCCTGCGCGCCCGCGCGGGTCGCGACGTTGCCGCCGACGACCTGGACGTCCTTGAACGCCGGGTCCGCCTTGAGCTTGCGGATCATGTCGAGCAGGAGGCGTGCGTGGCCGTTCGCGGTGTCGGCGACCAGGACGTCCACGCCGGCCTCGGCGAGCGCGGTCGCACGGGTCCACGCGTCGCCGAAGAACCCGATTGCGGCGCCCACGCGCAGGCGACCCTCGCCGTCCTTGGTCGCGCCGGGGTACTGCTCGGTCTTGACGAAGTCCTTGACCGTGATGAGGCCACCCAGGCGCCCCTCGGCGTCGATGAGCGGGAGCTTCTCGATCTTGTGCTTGGCCAGGAGCGCAGCGGCGTCGTCGCGCGCGATGCCGATCGGAGCCGTCACGAGGGGCATGGGCGTCATGATCTCGAACACTCGCCGCTCGGCGAAGTCCGCGGGGTTGACGAACCGCAGGTCCCTGTTCGTGATGATGCCGACGAGCGTGCCGTCAGGCTCGACGACGGGCAGACCGGACACCCGGTACTGGCCGCACAGCGCGTCGAGCTCGGCGAGCGTGGCCTCGGGGCCGACCGTGACCGGGTCGGTGATCATGCCGGACTCGGACCGCTTGACGAGGTCGACCTCCTTGGCCTGCGCCTCGATCGACAGGTTGCGGTGGATGATGCCGATCCCGCCCTGACGGGCCATCGCGATCGCCATGCGCGACTCGGTCACGGTGTCCATCGCGGCCGAGAGCAGCGGTGCGGACATGGTGATCTCGCGCGTCAGCCGGGCGGTCGTGTCGACCTCGCTCGGGATGACGTCCGTCTCGTTCGGGAGCAGGAGGACGTCGTCGTACGTCAGTCCGGTGAAGCCGAAGGGGTCGTGTGCGGGGGCTGCGAGAGAGTCGGTCACATCAAGATTCTACGCTCAGGCCCTCCTGCATATTCCCGGCCGTCCCGCCACCGGGACGGCCGGGTGATGGCCAGGAGCCTGCGCGTGGCGCAGGTCACCGCACGACGGCGAGGGCCTCGTGGAGCAACCCGGTGAAGCTGCGCACGCGCTGGACGGTCGAGGCGTAGGGCAGGCTCGCCGCGGCCTCGTCGTTCGCGAGACCCACGAAGATCGGCAGGTCCGGGTTGGCCTCGTGCAACGTGTGCACGACGTCGAGCACGGGCCTGGGCTGCATGGTGACCACCGCGATGGCCGCGGGGCGGACCATGGTGACCAGCTCGAGCGAGCGGTGCGCCGTGGCCGAGCCCGTGACGATGCGCGCCATGGCCCCCTGGGCGCCGAGCGCCGCGGCCAGGGCGTGCGCCGCGAGCGGCACCTGCTCCCCCGGGGCGGCAAAGATCAGGACGATCCGGCGCATGCGGCTCGGGTGGTTGGGCGGCGGACCGCCTCCCGCGACGAGCGCCTCCTCGGACGCGTGCGTGTACTCGCGCAGGGCGGCGAGCGTCGCGTTGGAGAACACGACCTCGGGCATCTCGCCGGGCGACGCGAGGAACGTCCGCTCGGCGATGCGGTGCAGCGCCGGCTCGACGAGCGTCGACCACCAGTGGCCGGGGTCGGCGCCGGGGGCGATACGCAGCAGCTGGTCGCACTTCTTCTGGTCGAACGCGATGGCGGCGTCCACGACGTCGGACACGCTCGTCGGGCGCGGAGCACCGAGACGCACGGGCTCGTCGTCGGACGCCCGTGGCACGGCGCGCAGAAGCCGCACCCCTCCGGACGGGGTCTCAGCCGCCGGGGAGGGGGCTGCACCCGGCTCGGGGTCGCCGTCGCCGTCGTCGGAACGTTCGGCGCCGTCGGCGTCGTCGGCGTCGTCGCTGTCCTCGACCTCGATCTCGAGGGCCAGCTCGGCCTCGTCGGCGTCGAGCGCTGCGCGCGCGGCGTCGACCGGGGCGACCCCCTCGAGTGTCAGGCGACGCATGATGACGAGCCGTGCGACGTCGTCGGCGGTGTACCGCCGGTGGGAACCGGCGGTGTGCTCGGAGGGCCCGAGACCGTACCGACGGTCCCAGGTGCGGAGGGTGGCCGGGGCGACGCCCAGCCTCTTGGCGACGGCCGCGACGGCGAGAGCTGGTGCCTCGGTCGCCTTCCGTCGGGGCCCGCCGGGGTTCGGGGCGGACCGGAGTGAAGTCATGCACCCGATTCTGCCGACCGGTCCAGCCGCTCGCCACTTCGGACGCGGCGTGTCTCAGTCCGTGATGACCGGATCGGCTGAATCACTCCTGAAACGAGTGCGGTTCGCGCCACTCCGGACGCAAATCGATGCAGACCACCAAGAACCGGTTCATGAAGTTGCCCACCTCAGCCACTTGAACAACTTCTGCAACGCTTGTAGGTTGTGCTCCATGACAGAGATCTCGAGGCTCCCCGGACCGGTCATGGAACTGTGGGAATGGCAGTACCAGGGCTCGTGCCGTGACCAGGACGACACCCTGTTCTTCCACCCGGAGGGCGAGCGAGGCTCGACCCGACGACGACGCGCCGAAGCGGCCAAGGCGATCTGCGCCTCGTGCCCGGTGATGATGCAGTGCCGCGAGCAGTCGCTCAAGGTCCGCGAGCCCTACGGGGTCTGGGGCGGCCTCAGCGAGGACGAGCGCGCCGCGATCCTGGCCGGCGTCGCGAAGACCGGCTGACCTTCCGGCCCGCCGGCCTGCGGGCCCCCCGCCCGCGCAGCACCCGGCACCACCCCGTATCACCGCACCCACCACCCGTCCCCGGCGCCCGCGCCGGCCTCGAGATCCCGCCGGCACCGGACAGACGAAGGGCCCCGCAACCCAGAGGTTGCGGGGCCCTTCGTCACCAGCAGAGCTGCTGGACGTCAGCCTGTGATCAGAAGATCAGGAGACGACCACGGCGAGGATGTCGCGCGCGGAGAGCACCAGGTACTCCTGGCCCCCGTACTTGACCTCGGTGCCGCCGTACTTGCTGTAGATGACCTTGTCGCCGACGACGACGTCCAGCGGGACGCGGTTGCCGTTGTCGTCGATACGACCCGGACCAACGGCCAGGACCTCGCCCTCCTGGGGCTTCTCCTTGGCGGTGTCCGGAATGACCAGGCCGGATGCGGTCGTGGTCTCGGCCTCGAGGGCCTTCACGACGATCCGGTCCTCGAGCGGCTTGATGGGGACCGACACGTCGGACCTCCGTTTCGCTGTGAGAACTGCAACGGGTAGGTGTCGAGCGCTGCCTGCCGTCCGTCGTCGCGGGTGCCGGACCGGCGGGTGTCGCTCTTGTCGCCCTCACCCGAGGGTGTGGACGACCTACGCTCAATCTAGGTCCGCATTAGCACTCGGTCAAGGCGAGTGCCAACGAGCACCGGGCGTGGAAAGATCGATGCATGGACGCGTCGGCACTGACCAAGCTGCTCAGCCCCGCGGGATGGTCGCTCCTCAGCGCGCTCCCGCCCTACGACGAGCGCCAGGCCATGGTGCTCGCGACCGGCCTGCGCGCCCAGGGCGTCGACCCCGAGCTCGCCGCGGCGGCCCTCACCCAGTCCCGCCTGCGCGCCAAGGCGCACCTCAAGTTCGACGCGTTCGCCGACGGCATGCTCTTCACCCAGGACGGCCTCGAGCAGGCGACCCGGCTCGTGGTCGCGGCCCACCACGCGCAGCGCTACCACGCGGCAGGGGTCACCAAGGTCGCCGACCTGACGTGCGGCATCGGCGCGGACTCCATGACCTTCGCCGGGACCGGCCTCCAGGTCCTCGCGACCGACATCGACGAGGTCACCGCCTCGATCGCGACGGTCAACCTGCGCCACTTCCCCGAGGCCGAGGTCCGCCACGCCGACGGCCTGAGCATCGACCTCGTCGCCGAGGGCGTCGACGGCGTGTTCGCCGACCCGGCCCGGCGCACGCGTTCGGGCACCCGCATCTTCGACCCGCGCTCGTACGCTCCCCCACTCGACGACGTGTGGGCGTTGCGCTCGGTCGTGCCCGCGGTCGGGATCAAGGTCGGTCCGGGCATCCCGCACGCCGGCCTGCCCACCGACGCGGAGACCCAGTGGGTCTCGGTCGACGGCGACGTCGTCGAGGCCGCGCTGTGGTTCGGCCCCCTGGCCCCTGACGGCCCCGGGCGCACGGCCCTCGTGCTGCGCACCACGACCGACGCGGACGGCAACCACCGCACCGTGTCGCGCACCCTGCGCCACGACCAGGGCGACGACGAGCCCGTGCCGGACGTCGGCGCCGTCGGGCACTACCTGTACGAGCCCGACGGCGCGATCATCCGGGCCGGGCTCGTGGCCCACGCCGCCGAGGAGCTCGGCGGTCGGCTGCTGGACCGGACCATCGCGTACGTCACGACGGACCACCCCGCGCCGCGCGCGGTCGTGGGCAGCGCCGACAGTGCTGATCTTGCGACCGGGTACCGCGTCCTGGACGTCATGCCCTTCAGTCTCAAGAAGCTCAAGGCGTACCTGCGCGAGCGGGGCGTCGGGCGGCTGACCATCAAGAAGCGGGGCACGGCCGTCGTGCCGGAGCAGCTCCGCAAGCAGCTCGACCTGCGCGGTACCGCGGAGGCGACCGTCGTCCTGACCCGGGTCGGCGGATCGCAGCAGGTCCTGGTCGTCGAGCCGTTGACCCGGCCCGACGGCACGAGCGTCCTCGACTCCCCCACGCCTCCTGAAAGGGGCTGATCGGTGCACCTTCCCTTCGCCCGGTCCGAACGCTCGTCCGTCGGCATCGAGTGGGAGCTCGCGCTCGTCGACAAGGACTCGGGCGACCTGCGCCAGGTCGCCCAGACCGTGCTGGACGCCGTCGAGCCCACCGACGGGACCCAGCACCCGCACATCCGCCAGGAGCTGCTCCTCAACACGGTCGAGGTCGTGAGCGGCGTGTGCCGCACGGTCGGCGACGCCGGCCGCGACCTCGAGGCCGCGATCGAGGAGATCCGCGTCCTGACCGACCCGCTGCGCGTCGAGCTCATGAGCGCGGGCACGCACCCGTTCGCGCGCTGGGCCCAGCAGAAGGTCACGGACAAGGAGCGCTACGCGACCCTCATCGACCGCACGCAGTGGTGGGGGCGGCAGATGCTCATCTACGGCGTGCACGTGCACGTCGGGATCGAGGACCGCGCCAAGGTGCTGCCCATCTCGCGCGCCATGCTGGGGTACTTCGCGCACCTGCAGTCGCTCTCGGCGTCGTCGCCCTTCTGGGGCGGAAAGGACACGGGCTACGCGTCGAACCGTGCGCTCATGTTCCAGCAGCTGCCGACCGCGGGCCTGGGCTTTCAGTTCGAGACGTGGGAGCAGCTCGAGGGCTACGTGGGCGACATGATGCACACGGGCGTGATCGACCAGTTCGACGAGGTCCGCTGGGACCTGCGGCCGTCCCCACGCTTCGGGACGCTCGAGACACGCATCTGCGACGGCGCGACCAACCTGACCGAGGTCCTCGCGCTCGCCGCGCTCAACCACTGCCTGGTCGAGCACCTGTCGACGCTGCTCGACGAGGGCAAGGAGCTCCCCACGATCCCGGCGTGGTTCGCGCAGGAGAACAAGTGGCGGTCGGCGCGCTACGGCATGGACGCGATCATCATCCTCGACCGCGCGGGCAACGAGGAGCTCGTGACCGAAGCCGTGAGCAAGCTGCTCGTCGAGCTCGAGCCGGTCGCCGCGCGCCTCGGGTGCCTCGCCGAGCTCGACGACGTACGCCTCATCCTGCGCCGGGGCGCCTCCTACCAGCGGCAGCGGGCCGTGGCACGGCGCAACGGGGGCGAGCTCGACGCCGTCGTGCGGGCGCTCGTCGCGGAGATGCGGGCGGGCCGCCCGCTCTGACGGTGCCCGACGGCGGAGCGCGGGGCACCGCAGGTCGCCACGTCGCCCGCTCGGGTGGCCCGACCGCGCCTGGGCCACGGCCGTCCCGCAGCGCCCCGCGCGCCGGTCCGGAAATTGCGTTGCCCCTGCTGAGACCATGGGACGCATGGATCCTGCGGACTTCTACACGGGCATCGTCGCCGAGCTCTACGCTCCCCTGAAGTCGGGCTACGAGGATCCGGAGCGTTATGCGCGCTTCGTGCTCGACTCGGGCGAGCCGGCCCTCGAGCTGGGCTGCGGCGACGGGGACCCGCTCCTGGTCCTGCGCTCGCTGGGCCTGGACGTCGAGGGCGTGGACTCGTCGGCCGACATGCTCGGGCGGTGCCGCGAGCTCGCGGCCGTCCAGGGGCTCGACGTGACGCTCCACCACCAGCGCATGGAGTCCCTCGACCTGCCGCACACGTACCGTTCGGTCTTCCTCGCGGGGCCCACGTTCTGCCTCCTGCCCGACGACGACACGGCCCTCGCGGCGCTGCGCGGCATCCGTTCCCACCTGACCGACGACGGGACCGCCCTGGTCCCGCTGTTCGTCCCGTCGCCCACTCCCCCCGACGCGGTGGGCGTCCCCCGCGAGACGACGCGTGAGGACGGCGCCGTCCTGCGGGTCGCGGTCGTGGCCGAGGAGCGCGACGAGCACACGCGGACCCAGCGCAGCGCGCTGCGCTACGAGCGGCTCCTCGACGGCGCGACCACGGTCGAGGAGCGGCTCTGGACGATCCACTGGTACACCCAGGACGGGTTCCGGGCGCTCGCCACGGCTGCGGGCCTGGAGACGGTCGCCGTCCAGGACGAGGACGGGCACCACGCCGCGGCGGACGCCGACGAGTTCACGTTCCTGCTGCGCCCGGCCCGCTGAGGCGCGGCACGCTTCAGCGGGCAGCGCGACGAGAACGGGATCGAGGTCGTCATCGAGGAGATGGCGACCTCGATCCCGTTCTGGGCCGAGCCCGGCCCCGGTTCAGACCGAGACGGTCGTGAGCGGCATCGAGGAGTCGACGGGGATGTCCAGTCCCGACGGCGCCACACCGGCCCGTACGACGGCGGACCCGAGCGCGGCGATCATCGCGCCGTTGTCGGTGCAGTAGCGGATCGGCGGGATCCGCAGGTCGATGCCGGCCTCGGCGCAGCGCTCGGCGGCCATGTCGCGCAGCTGGGAGTTCGCGCTGAAGCCTCCGCCGACCACGAGGGTCTCGACGCCGTGCCGCTGGCAGGCCGCGATGGTCTTGGCCGTGAGGACGTCGGCGACGGCCTCGGCGAACGAGGCAGCGACGTCGTTGAGTGGCACCTCGAGGCCGCTGTCGACCCGGGCCTCGACCCACCGCGCCACCGCGGTCTTGAGCCCCGAGAACGAGAAGTCGTACGCGTGCTTCTCCTGGTCCTTGCGGGCCGTGAGGCCGCGCGGGAACCGGATCGCGGTCGGGTCGCCCTCGCGTGCGAGGCGGTCGATGTGCGGGCCGCCCGGGTACGGCAGGCCGAGGAGGCGGCCGACCTTGTCGAAGGCCTCGCCCGCGGCGTCGTCGAGCGTCGAGCCGAGCTCGGTCACGTCGGTCGCGATGTCGTCGACCAGGAGCAGCGACGAGTGCCCGCCCGAGACCACGAGCGCCATGACGCGCTCGGGGAACTCGCCGTGGACGAGCTCGTCCACGGCGGCGTGGCCGATCACGTGGTTCACGCCGTACAGGGGCTTGTTCAAGCCGATCGAGAGCGCCTTGGCGGCCGAGGCGCCGATCGTGAGCGGGCCCACGAGGCCGGGCCCGGCGGTCACGGCGATCGCGTCGACCTCGGACAGGTCGACGTCGGCCTCGCCGAGCGCGCGCTGGATCGTGGGGATCATCGCCTCGAGGTGGGCGCGCGAGGCGACCTCGGGGATGATGCCGCCGTAGCGGGCGTGCTCGTCCATCGAGCTCGCGACCGCGTCGACGAGGAGCTCGCGACCGCGCACGAGCGCGACGCCCGTCTCGTCGCAGGACGACTCGATCCCGAGGACCAGGGGCGCACCGAGGGTGTCAGAGGAACCGCCAGAAACCATGGTTCCCAGGGTAGTCGCGTGGCGGCGGTCGTCGTGCGCGCCGCGGCGCCGGCCCGGCGAGGCGGTGCCGTGTCCAGCCCCCGGGAGGGCACCCGGGCCCGGATGTGTCGCACGTCACGGCCCCGACCGGGAAGAGTGATTGATCCTTCAACTGTTGACCGAGGCATGAGCACCGAGACCTTCACCCCCATCGACGCCGCCTTCGACGACCTGCTCGAGATCGACGCCTCGACCGCCGACCTCCTGTTCCGCGAGGCTCGGACCGTGCACGCGTTCGAGGACGAGGCGGTGCCCGACGAGAAGATCCAGGCCGCCTACGACCTGGTCCGCTGGGGCCCGACCGCCATGAACACCGTGCCGCTGCGCCTCCTCGTGGTCCGCGACCCCGCGGCCCGTGCGCGCCTCGTCGAGCACATGGCCGACGGCAACAAGGCCAAGACCCTCGCCGCGCCGCTCACGATCGTCGCCGCGGCCGACACCAACTTCCACGAGTACCTCCCGGTCCTCGCCCCGCACATGGAGGGCGCCAAGGAGAACCTCGAGGCGGCCGGCGTCGAGACCCGCGCGGGCATGTCCCGCACGTCCGCGCTGATCCAGGTCGGCTACTTCATCGTGGGCCTGCGTGCTGCCGGTCTGCACGTCGGCCCCATGGGCGGGTTCGACGCTGCCGGCATCGACGCCGAGTTCTTCGGCGAGAACGGCTGGAAGTCGCTCGTCGTCATCAACGTCGGCACCCCGGCCGGCGAGGGCGCGACGTACCCGCGCCAGACGCGCCTCACGTTCGACCAGGCGTCGCAGACCCTCTGAGGTCGCAGCGCCGAAGGCGCTGAGGCACCCCGGGCCTCGCGCGGCGCGGCGTCACCCGTGCTCTGACGCCCCGCTCGTCGCACCCGCCCTGCGCACGACCCCAGACCCGTCCGGTCAGGCCCCCGTGGCCACCGGGCGGGTCTCGTCGTTCGACCACTGCGACCACGACCCCGCGTACAGCGCGGCGTCGACCCCGATCGTCGCGAGGGCCGCGACCTCGTGCGCAGCCGTGACGCCCGAGCCGCAGTACACGCCGACCTGCCGGCTCGCGCCACCCTGCACGCCCAGGCCCGCGAGGCGCTCGCGCAGCGCCGCCTCGTCGAGGAAGCGCCCGTCGGGACCCAGGTTGCCGGTGGTCGGTGCGCTCACCGCGCCCGGTACGTGCCCCGCACGCGGGTCCACGGGCTCGACCTCGCCCCGGAAGCGTTCGCCCGCCCGGGCGTCCAGGAGCAGCCCGTCGCCCGACGACGCCAGGTGCGCCGCGTCGTCGGGCGTGAGCATGGGGAGCGCACCCTGGGACAGCACGACGTCGCCCGGGACCGGGAGCACCTCCCCCGTGTCGAGGGCGAGGCCCGCGCCCGTCCAGGCGCCGAGGCCGCCGTCGAGCAGGCGGACGTCCGCGAGACCGGCCCAGCGCAGCAGCCACCAGGCGCGCGCGGCCGACGTGGCCCCCACGGCGTCGTACGCGACCACGCGCGACCCCGCACGCAGGCCCCAGCGGCGAGCCGCCGCCTGGAGGTCGGCGAGGTCCGGCAGCGGGTGACGACCTCGCGCGGGCGACGGTGGCGCCGCGAGCTCGGTCTCGAGGTCCACGAACACCGCACCCGGCAGGTGCCCCGCGAGGTACTGCTCGTGGCCGTCGGTCACGCCGAGCGCCCAGCGGACGTCGAGCAGGACCAGGTCCCCCGTGCCCGCGGCGAGCTCGTCGCGCAGCGCCCGCGCCGAGACGAGCACCGCGTCCCGAGCGCTCACGCGACGCCCGGCTCGTCGGGCAGCACGTCGCCCTCCCTGCCCGCAGGGACAGGTGCGGTGGCGTCGTCGGTCAGCTCGAGACGCATGGTGTAGGCGTCGACGTCCTCGGGCTGGTAGTACCGCTTGCGGATACCGAGCTGCTCGAACCCGAACTTCCCGTACATGGCCAGCGCCGCGTCGTTGTCGACCGCGACCTCCAGCAGGACGGCGCTCGCACCGACCTGGCGAGAACGGTCGATCAGCGCCGTCAGGAGTACCGACCCGATGCCGAGGTGGTGGTACTGCGGGTCCACCCCGATCGTCATGACCTGCGTGACGTCACCGTCGAACCACAGCCCCGCGTAGCCGACGAGCTCCTGCGGACCGGCCGCGTAGATCCGGACGGGCTCGGCCGCGACGTACCAACGACCCAGCGCGCCGAGCTCCTCGGCCAGCATCCCGTACGTCCAGGCGCTCGGGCCGAACAGCTCCTGCTCCAGACGCACGACGCGCGGCAGGTCCGCCGCGCGCAGCGGCCGCAGCTTGACCTCGTAGTGCGCGCTCACGCCCCGCTCGCCTTCCGGTCCGCCGGGAGCGCGTCGGTCGCGCGCTTGCGGGCCGCGGGCTCCTGGACGTCGGGGCGGCGCAGGTACAACGGCTCGGTGGGCTGCTCGTCTCCCGCGTCGCGTCGCGCGATCGCGAGCCGCGCCAGCACGACCGCGTCGGGGACGAGCGGGGCGTCCTCGGCGAGCGGCAGGTGATCGGGGTAGAGCACGGCGCCCTCGCCCACGACCACGGCGCCCTCCACCTGGTCGGCCAGTCCGGCGGCCGGACCGACGTCCGGTCCGGCGACGAGCTCGACCACCGGCGTCGCGTGCGGCCCCTCGTGCGCCACGACGCGGTAGCGCGCCCAGTAGACCTCCCGCCGGCGCGCGTCGGCCGTCGCGAGGACCTCCTCGCCCGGGGTCAGCCCCAGGTCGCTCACGGCCTGCGCGGCGATCGCGTCGAGCCCCGAGACGCCGAACGCCGGGATGCCGAGCGACAGCGCGAGCGTGCGCGCCGTGACCAGCCCGACCCGCAGGCCCGTGAAGGGAGCGGGCCCCGTGCCCGCGACGACGGCCGTCAGCGCGGTGCGGTCCACCCCGGCCTCGGCGAGCACCTCGCTGATCAGCGGGGCCAGGGTCTCGGCGTGCCGACGGCGCTCGTCCGCAGAGCGCACAGCGAGCCGTTCACCGCCGTCCCCGACGAGGGCGACCGCGACGGCGGCTGACGTATCGAGCGCGAGAACTGCCACTGTCCCAGCCTACTGATCCGCGGGCCGGTGCGCGGCCAGGTCCTGGGCCGAGCCGCCGGCGGCCGGGTCCGCTGCGGCGTGCTCCGCAGCGGCCTCGACCGCCGCACGCAGCCCGTCGGCGAGGCCGGCGACCTCGACCCACCGGTCGCCCAGGGCTCGCACGGTCACGTGCCGGACGCCGGCCTCGGGCGACTCGTGCTCGTCGTCCGGGTCGACCGGCTCGTCGGTCTCGCCGGACCGGGGCGCCTCGTCCGTGGCAGACGTGTCGACACCACCCCGCGGGCGCTCGATCGTGATCTCCAGGCGGTCCTCCGCGAGCGACTCCACGAGGTCCTGCCCCCACTCGACGACCGTGACCGACTCGTCGAGGCTCGCGTCGAGGTCGAGGGCCTCCACCTCGTCGAGCGAGCCGAGCCGGTAGGCGTCGACGTGGACCAGGTACGGGCCGTCCGCGAGCGGCGGGTGGACCCGCGCGATGATGAAGGTCGGCGACGCGACCTGACCGCGCACCCCCAGCCCCGTGCCGATGCCCTGGGTCAGGGTCGTCTTGCCCGCGCCCAGGTCGCCCGTGAGCATCACGAGGTCGCCCGCGCGCAGCTCGCGCGCCAGGGCCAGACCGAACGCGCGGGTCGCGTCCGCGTCGGGCAGGTCGAAGGTCAGATCGGTCATGACAGCCACTCCTGGTCGTCGTGCGTGCGCTCACGCAGCGTGTGGTCCTGTGCGCGGTCCGCCCGCGCCGGGGCGGGCCTCCCGAGGGTGGCGTCACCGCCCGAGGTGAGCTCCGCCGTCGGGCCCGACGCGCCGCCGTCCCGGTAGACGCGCGGGACGCGCGCGCCCAGGCGCGTCGTGATCTCGTAGCTGATGGTCCCGGCGGCCAGCGCCCAGTCCTCCGCGGTCGGGGCCCCGCCGCGCGCGAGGCCCGCGCCGGGACCGAAGAGCGTCACGACGTCGCCCGCCTGCTCGGCGGCGTAGGGTCCCAGGTCCAGCACGAACTGGTCCATGCAGACCCGCCCCGCGACGTGCAGGACGCGGCCCGTGCCGTCGATCCCGCCCGCCTCGTCGACCGGGCCGCCGACCAGCACCGGACCGCCCGGACGCTCGGGCAGGGCGCCCGACGCGTGCCGCGGGATGCCGTCCGCATACCCGAGGGGCACCACACCGAGGACCGTCGCCTGCGACGTCGTGTAGGCGTGCGCGTACGACACGCCCTGGCCCTCCGGGACGCGCTTGACCGTCGCGAGCTCGGCCTCGAGCGTCATGGCCGGGATCAGACCGAAGTCGTCGGGCGTCCCGAGCTGCGGGACCGGCGACAGACCGTAGACCGCGAGGCCCGGACGCACGAGGTCGTAGTGCACGCTCGGGTTCGTCAGGGTCGCCGCGGAGTTCGCGAGGTGGCGCACCTCGAACCGGGCGCCCGCGCCCTCGGCCGTGCGGACCGCCTCGTCGAAGACCTCGACCTGGTGCAGGACCGTCGGGTGCTCGGGCTCGTCCGCGAACGCGAAGTGGGACCAGATCCCGACGACGCTCAGCACTCCCTCCGACTCGGCCCGCAGCGCCGCGCCGAGCGCTGCCGGGAGCTGGTCCGGCATGATCCCGTTGCGTCCCAGACCCGTGTCGATCTTGAGGTGCACGCGGGCCGGGCGCCCGGCCGCGCGGGCCGCGTCGGCGACCTCCTCGACGGCCCACACCGAGGCGACCGAGACGTCGATCTCGGCCTCGACCAGCGCCCGGAGCGGAGCGCCCGGTGCGTAGAGCCACGTGAGGACCCGCGCCTGGTCCGGGCCGATGCCGGCGGCACGCAGCGCGAGCGCCTCGGAGACCTGGGCCGTGCCGAGCCACGTCGCACCGCCCGCGAGCGCCGCGCGGGCGCTCGGCAGCAGGCCGTGACCGTATGCGTCGGCCTTGACGACCGCCATGACCTGCGCGGTGCTCGCACGGGACGCGAGCGCCTCGACGTTCGAGCGGATCGCGCCCAGGTCGATCACCGCACGCGCAGGGAAGTAGTCGGCGGGGTGCGGGGTACCGGCCGCCGTGAGAGGGGTGAAGTCGTCCGCGGATCCGTGCCTGGGGTCGCTGAAGGGGCTCACGGTCACCGATTCTCTCACCGGTTCCTTCACCCGCCTGCGGTGGCACCCGCCGAGGGTGACGCCCGCACCCGCCGACGGTGACGCCGTCGGGCCTAGGACCACTCCTGCAGGGGGCGGGTCGTCTCGAACCGCCGCTGCTTCCCGCTGAGCGGGTCGACGAACTCGATCGAGCGCGAGACGAGCTGGAGCGGGCGGCTGAAGTCGTCAGGGCGCACGTCGTAGAACGTCGGGTAGAAGTTGTCGTGCAGGATCGGCAGACCGAGCGAGTTCATGTGCAGCCGGAGCTGGTGGGTCTTGCCGGTGTGCGGCGTCAGACGGTAGAGGCCGAGCGTGCTGGGTTCCCCCTGACCTGGGTCGGCCGCGACCTCCCGGGTGTCCACGAGCTCGACGAGACTCTCGGAGTTCGGCTCGCCGGGCACCTCGAAGGCGCGCATGACGCCGCGCTCCTTGTGGATGCGGCTGCGCACGACGCGCGGGAGCTCGAGACCCGGGTCGACGCCCGCGACGGCCTCGTAGACCTTGGTCACGCGCCGCTCGGCGAAGAGCGTCTGGTACGGGCCGCGGACCTCGGGTCGTACGGTCAGCACGAGGACCCCGCCGGTCACGCGGTCGAGGCGGTGGGCGGGCGAGAGCTCGGGCAGCTCCAGGTCCCGGCGCAGCCGCACGAGCGCCGACTCCGCGATGAACGCCCCTCGCGGGATGCTCGCGAGGAAGTGCGGCTTGTCGACGACGACCAGGTCGTCGTCCTGGTACAGGATCTCGATCTCGAAAGGTACGCGCGTCTCGACGGGCGGGTCCCGGTAGAGGAACACGCGCGCGTGCTGCGCGAAGGCGGTCTCCGCGGTCACCGCCCGCCCCAGGTGGTCGACGACCTCGCCCGCGGCGACCTTCTCGCGCAGGCGCGGCTCGTCGTCGGGGAAGCGGTGGACCAGGTGGTCGAGGACGGTCTCCCAGCGGGGCGACCCCTCGCTGCCGTCCCCGTTCTCCGGCAGGACGACGCGCGTCGCGTTGAGCCCGTCCCGCACGGGCAGCGGCTGGAACGGGATCCGCCGGCGGCGCGGCGGGTCATGGGGGGTCGTCGGGGTGGGCACGGCCACCACGGTAGCCGTTGCCCCCGCGCTAGCCTCCGCGGTGGACCGGGGCGGCGCTCAGGGATGCACGACGACGTCGGCCCGGTCCCGGGTAGAGGCCACCAGCCGGGCGTTGGTCTCGTCGGAGCCGAGCACCCAGTCGCGCGCGGCGGCGGGCGTCCTGCCGTGACGGACGTGCCGGGCCACGAGCCGCTCGATCCGGGTCTCGTCGGGAAGCTCCACGAACCACGCCTCGTCGAGGAGTCCGCGGACCGCGTCCCAGCCCCCCTCGTCGTCGCCCTCGCCGAGCAGCAGGTAGTTGCCCTCGGTCAGCACGAGCTCGACGTCGGGCGCCACGGGGATCGACCCGGCGACGGGCTCCTCGAGGTCCCGGTCGAACGCCGGGGCGTAGACCGTGACTCCCGGGCGCGGCGACCGGAGCCGTTCGAGGAGCGCCACATAGCCGTGCGCGTCGAACGTGTCCGGCGCGCCCTTCCGGTCGCGGCGCCCCAGTCGCCCGAGCTCGGCGTCGGCGAGGTGGAACCCGTCCATCGGCACGACGACGGCGCGCACCGCGGGCGCCTCGGAGACCGGGTGGGCGAGCGACGCGAGGACCTCGTCGGCGAGCGTCGACTTGCCGGCTCCCGGCGCACCCACGATCCCGACGAGCACCCGCACGGGACCGCCCGTCCTCTGCGCACGCCGGGCCGTGTCGACGAGTGATCGGCACCGCGCCACGAGGTCCGCCGTGACGTCACCCTCGACCAGGATCTGGTCACCCTCGTTCTGCACGCGTCCCCCTCGGTCTCTCGTCTCGTCGCCCTCGGCGGGTTCGCCCGTCACCCTCGGCGAGGTTGCGTCTCACCCTCGGCGGAGCAGGTTCGCGACCACGCCCGGCAGCGCCTCGGCCACGTCCAGGGCCGCGACCGGCCCGCCAGGGTTCGCCCGGGCGCCCGCCCACCCGTGGACCGTAGCAGCCGCAGCAGCGAGCTCTGCCGCCAGGCCGGGCTCCTGCACCACGCGCTCGCCGTACGCCGCCAGCAGGGCGCCCAGAAGGCCCGTGAGCACGTCTCCTGCCCCCGCCGTGGCGAGCCACGCGGGTCCGTCGGCCTGCGACCACGCCCCGTCCGGACCGACGACCACCGTCGCCGCCCCCTTGAGCAGCACGGTCGCGCCCGTGAGGTCGTGCGACCTGCGCGCCCAGCGCAACGGCTCGGCCTCGACCCCCTCGCGGTCGACGTCCTCGCCCCGAGCGCTCAGAAGGGTCGCGAGCTCGCCCGCGTGCGGCGTCAGGACGACCGACGGCGGGCAACGGTCCGGGAGCAACGACAGGGCTCCGGCGTCGACCACCGCGGGGACCCTCGGTCCGGTGACGTCCTCGGACAGCAACCCGCACGCGACCGCGAGCGCGTACCGGATCCGTTCGTGCTGCCCGGCGTCCGCGCTCCGCCCGCCACCCCCGTCCCCGCCGCCTTCCCGTGCGGTCAGCCGATCCTCGGCCGCCGGGATCCCCGAACCGAGCGCCCAGGCCTGCACCCTGCCCTCGGCGGGCACCGCCTCGGGGCGCGCCGAGACGACGACGTGAGCGACGTCGTCGGGCCCGCGGTAGCGCACCATGCCCGCGCCCGCGCGGACCGCCGCCGTCACGGCCAGGACCGCGGCCCCCGGGAACGTGGGCGTGCCCGCGACGACGCCCAGGACACCGCGCGTGTACTTCTGGTCCGTCGGCCCGGGGACGGGCCACAGCCGAGCGACGTCCGCGCGCTCGAGGCGCCGCACCCGCGGTCCCGCCGCGCCGCCCACGTCCTCCAGCCCGACGTCGACGAGCGTCACGGCCCCGGCGAGATGCGTCGCCGGGGGCAGCAGCAGACCGGGCTTGAGCGCGCCGACCGTGACCGTCCGGTCGGCGCGGAGGACGGGCCCAGGGACCGAGCCGTCGTCGACCCCGGTGCCGCTCGGGGCGTCGACCGCGACGACCCAGGGGCCGGAGCCGGGCCCGGACCAGCCCGGAGACCGCCGCGACCGCTCGGCCACGAGCGCCCCGACCAGGTCCCCGGCCACACCTCGCAGCGCCCCGGTCGCGCCGATCCCGACCAGCCCGTCGACGACCACGTCGGCCGAGAGGACCGTGGCGACGACGTGCGACCAGGGCGCGCGCCCGGCCGGGGCCGCGAGGTCGATCACCCGCCCGCCCGCGCGACGCAGCGCGGCCAACCCCTCGGCGTGCGGATGCTCGCTCGTGCACACCGCCTCGACCACGACACCGCGCCGGGCCAGGTACGCCCCCGCGAACAGGGCGTCGCCGCCGTTGTTGCCCGATCCCACGAGGAGCACCGCCCGTCGTCCGGTGACCCGCCGAGGCCGCGCTGCGCCGTCGGGCGTCCTCCCGCGCGCGCCTCGCCGAAGGTCCTGCGCCACGACCGTCGCGAGCGCGAACGCAGCGCGCTCCATGAGCGGGACCCCGCGGGCGAGCAGCGGCTCCTCGGCGGCACGGACCTGGGCGACGGTGAACGCTTCGATCATGGGCCCATCCTGCCCCGCTGCCACGCTCCCCGCCGGACCACCGGTGCACCCGGCACGACGCGCCCCCGACCCGCCGGGCTAGATTGGCGACCATGCGATTCGGACTCTTCATCCCGCAAGGCTGGCGTCAGGACCTCGTCGGCATCGACCCTTCCGAGCAGTGGGAGACCATGCGCTCCCTCGCGCGCCACGCGGACACCGCGCTCGCCGGCGAGCGCCTCCCGGGCGCGCGCCACGCGTGGGAGTCGGCGTGGGTCTACGACCACTTCCACACCGTGCCCGAACCCACGGGCGAGGCCACGCACGAGGCGTGGACGCTCATGGCCGCGTTCGCCGCCTCGACCGAGCGCGTGCGCCTGGGCCAGATGTGCACGTGCATCGCGTACCGCAACCCCGCCTACCTCGCGAAGGTCGCGGCGACCGTCGACATCGTGAGCGGTGGCCGCACCGAGATGGGCATCGGCGCCGGCTGGTACGAGCACGAGTGGCGTGCGTACGGCTACGGCTTCCCGGGAGCCGGTGCGCGCCTGGGAGCGCTCGACGAGGGCGTGCAGGTCATGGAGCAGATGTGGCGCACGGGCTCGGCGACGCTCGACGGCACGTACTTCCAGGTCGACGGCGCGCTGTGCCACCCGCAGCCGCTCCAGGTCCTCGACGGCGTGGGACCGGAGGGCGCCGGCGCACCGAGCATCCCGCTGTGGATCGCGGGAGGCGGCGAGAAGAAGACGCTGCGCATCGCGGCCCGGCACGCGCAGTACACGAACTTCGACGGCCGGCTCGAGGGTTTCACGCACAAGTCGGAGGTGCTGCGCGGGCACTGCGAGGCGATCGGGCGCCCGTTCGACGAGATCACGCGCTCGTCCAACTACAACGTGGTCATCGGGGCGACCGAGGCCGACGTCGAGGACCGCCTCCGGTGGATCGGCGAGCACTACGCCAAGACCGTCCCCGCGAAGGCCGAGGAGACCGTGGCCGACTTCCGCTCGGGACCGCTCGTCGGCACGCCCGAGCAGATCGTCGAGAACCTGCAGAAGCTCGAGGGCGCGGGCATGACGTACGCGATCACGTACTTCGCCGAGGCCGCGTACGACCGCACCGGCATCGAGCTGTTCGAGCGCGAGGTGATCCCGGCCCTGCAGGGCTGAGCCGCTCCCTGGCCCGTCCCGGTGGGCGGGCCCGGTGCGCGGGCCCGGTGCCGAGCATGCGGTCGGCGTTCGTCTCGACGCGTTGCGCGACGCCCACCGCATGCTCGACCGACACGAACCGCATGCTCGACGGCGGACCCCCTCAGCCTTCTGCGACCACCATGGCCGACGCGATCCCGGCGTCGTGCGAGATCGACAGGTGGAAGGTCGCGATCCCCAGCTCCGTCGCCCGTGCCTGGACCGTCCCCGTGATCTCGACCTGGGGCGCTCCCCCGACGACGCGGTGCACCGTCGCGTCCTGCCAGCGCATGCCGCCGGGTGCACCGAGCGCCTTCGCGATGGCCTCCTTGGCGGCGAACCGGGCCGCGAGCGACGAGGCGGGCAGGTCCCGCTCGGCCGGGGTGAACAGCTTCTCGCGCAGGCGCGGCGTCCGTTCGAGCGTGTCCATGAACCGCGCGACGTCCACCACGTCGATACCCACCCCGATGATCATGCGCTCACCCTATGCGCTGGCCCGGGCGTACCGACGGCCGCGAGAACCTGGCGGACGGCCGGGTGCGCAGGCCCGGCACACCTCGCACGGCGCCCGGCGGCAAGGCCCGGCCCCGGCCCCGGCCCCGGCCAGCCCTGGACGACGGAAGCCCGCCGTGCGAGGGCACGGCGGGCTTCGGTCGGAGAGCGGGACGGTCGGCTACTCGACCGTGACCGACTTCGCGAGGTTGCGCGGCTGGTCGACGTCGAGCCCCTTGGCCGTGGCGAGGGCCATGGCGAAGATCTGCAGCGGGACGACCGCGAGCAGCGGCGAGAGCAGCGTGGGCGACTGCGGGATCCAGAAGATCTCGTCGGCGTACGGCAGCACCGCGTCGTCGCCGTCCTCGGCGATCACGAGCGTGCGTGCGCCGCGGGCGCGGATCTCCTGGATGTTGGAGACGACCTTGGAGTGCAGCGAGTCGCGTCCGCGCGGCGACGGCACGACGACGAAGACCGGCTGTCCCTCGTCGATGAGCGCGATGGGCCCGTGCTTGAGCTCGCCCGCGGCGAAGCCCTCGGCGTGGATGTAGGCGAGCTCCTTGAGCTTGAGCGCACCCTCGAGGGCGACGGGGAACCCGACGTGGCGCCCCAGGAAGAGCACCGACTTCGCGTCCTTCATGGAGCGGGCCACGGCGCTGACGTACTCGCCGCGCTCGATGACGGTCTGGATCTTGCGCGGCATCTCGCGCAGGTCGTCGAGGATCTCGCGGATCTCGTCGGGGAACTTGTTGCCGCGCAGCTGCGCGAGGTAGAGGCCCAGGAGGTAGGCCGCGGTGATCTGCGACAGGAACGCCTTGGTCGAGGCGACGGCGATCTCGGGCCCGGCATGCGTGTACAGGACGGCGTCGGACTCGCGCGGGATGGTCGACCCGTGCGTGTTGACGATCGAGATGACCTTGGCGCCCTGCTCACGGGCGTGGCGCACGGCCATGAGGGTGTCCATGGTCTCGCCGGACTGCGTGACGGCGACGACGAGCGTCTTCTCGTTCACGATCGGGTCGCGATACCGGAACTCGTGCGCGAGCTCGACCTCGACGGGGATGCGGCACCAGTGCTCGATCGCGTACTTGGCGACGTGCCCGGAGTAGGCGGCCGTGCCGCACGCCACGACGATGATCTTGTCGACGGTCCGCAGCACGGCCTCGTCGATGCGCAGGTCGTCGAGGACCAGGCGTCCCTCGGCGTCGGTGCGTCCGAGCAGGGTGTCCGCGACGGCCTGCGGCTGGTCGTGGATCTCCTTGTCCATGAAGGACGTGAAGCCGCCCTTCTCCGCCGCGGCCGCGTCCCAGTCGACCGTGAAGCGCGTCGCCTCGGCGGGCTTGCCGTGGAAGTCGACGACCTCGACGCTGTCGGGGGTGATGGTGACGATCTGGTCCTGGCCGAGCTCGAGCGCGTCCTTGGTCGACGCGATGAACGCGGCGACGTCGGAGCCGAGGAAGTTCTCGCCGTCTCCGAGCCCGACGACGAGCGGCGAGTCGTGCCGGGCGCCGACGACGGTGGTCGGGGCGTCCGCGTGGACGGCGAGCAGGGTGAACGTGCCTTCGAGCTGGCGCGCGACGTAGGCCATCGCCTCGGTCAGGTCCCCGGTGCGGCGGTACGCGCGGGCGAGGAGCTGGGCCGCGACCTCGGTGTCCGTCTCGGAGAGGAAGGTCGCGCCGTCGGCGAGCAGCTCCTCCTTGAGGACGGCAAAGTTCTCGACGATCCCGTTGTGGATCACGGCGAGGCGGCCCTCGTCCGCGACGTGCGGGTGCGCGTTGGTGTCGTTCGGCGCGCCGTGCGTGGCCCACCGCGTGTGCCCGATCGCCGCGGAGGCCGCGGGCAGCGGACGAGACTGGAGCTCGTCGACGAGCTTGACGAGCTTCCCGGACTTCTTGGCCGTCGCGACGTCCGTCCGGTCGGGCGCGACGAGCGCGACCCCGGCCGAGTCGTAGCCGCGGTACTCGAGCCTGCCGAGTCCTTCGAGGACGACGTCGAGGGGTCGCCCCGACGCTTCAAGGGGGCCTGCGTAACCCACGATTCCACACATGGTTTCGGAGTCTAGCCGGACGTTCTGGGGCCTTCGCAGCCGCGACATCTCGCGGTTCTTTGTTAGTGGTCCGGCCTGTTCGTGTTCACGGTGCGGCTCGGCGTCCGGCAGAATCGTCCGAGTGGTTCCTTCCTCCGACCTGCCCGTCCCTCCGCTCGAGGGTGCTCCCGCGACCGATCAGGACGCCTCGCCCGGTTCCGGACGCCTGCCCGACCTCTCGACGTCGTCCCCGTACGTCGACCTGGATCGCGCGGCGTGGAGCAGGCTCTCCGAGTCGACGCCGCTGCCGCTGACGGACGCCGACGTCGTCAAGCTCCGCGGGCTGGGCGACCCGATCGACCTGGCGGAGGTCGACGCGATCTACCGCCCCATCTCGCGGCTGCTCAACCTCTACGTGACGGCGACGAGCGGCCTGCACGAGGCCACCTCGACGTTCCTGCGCGAGAACTCGACCCGCACGCCGTACGTGATCGGGGTCGCGGGGTCGGTCGCGGTGGGCAAGTCGACGACGTCGCGCATCCTGCGCGAGATGCTCGCTCGCTGGCCCGAGACGCCTCGGGTCGAGCTCCTCACGACGGACGGCTTCCTGTACCCGAACGCCGAGCTCGCCCGTCGCGGCCTCATGGAGCGCAAGGGGTTTCCCGAGTCGTACGACCGGCGCGCACTCGTCCGGTTCCTGTCCCGCGTCAAGGCGGGCGCACCCGAGGTCCGCAGCCCGGTCTACGACCACCTGACCTACGACATCGTCCCGGGGGCCGAGACCGTCGTCCGCAGACCGGACGTCCTGATCGTGGAGGGCCTCAACGTCCTCCAGCCGGCCCGCCCGGGGCCGTCCGACGATCAGGCGGTCGCGGTGAGCGACTTCTTCGACTTCTCGATCTACGTCGACGCGCGTACGCGCAACATCCGCCAGTGGTACGTGGACCGGTTCCTGTCGCTGCGCCGGACGGCGTTCGCCCGCCCCGAGTCGTACTTCAAGCGCTACGCGACCCTCACGGACGAGGAGGCCGTCGAGAAGGCCAAGTCGATCTGGGACTCGATCAACGCGCCGAACCTCGAGGAGAACATCCTGCCGACGCGAGGTCGCGCGACGCTCGTGCTGACGAAGGGATCGGACCACTCGGTCCAGCGCGCCCGCCTGCGCAAGGTGTGAGCGGGGGCGGTCAGGAGGCGCGGCGGACGGCGTCCTGGTCGCCCTCGACGCCCGACGACGTCGCCACCGGCCGGGCGGCCGCCTCGCCGTGGATCGAGGTCGCCCCCGCTGCGTCCTGGGTGGCCTCTCGGACCGCTTCCCGGGCTCGGCGCCTGCGGGCCATGCTGTTCATGATCCGGTCGACGATCACGCCGGACAGCACTCCCATCACGACGCCGATGACCATGGCGAGCAGCGGCTGGTGCCCGAGCCACTGTGCCGCGACGAGGCCGATGAGCACGGAGTAGAGGGCCCAGGTCACGGCCGCCAGGCCCGAGTAGGCCATGAAGCGGCGGCGCGGGTACCCCACGGCACCTGCGGTCATGTTGACCGCGACACGGCCGATCGGGACGTAGCGCGCCGCCAGGATGAAGGCGGCGCCGCGGGCCTTGAGCGCCTGGTCGGCCCAGGCGACGGCCTTGCGTCCTCGGACGGTCCGGAGGAAGCGGATGCGTTCGGTGCCGATCCCGCGGCCCAACGAGTAGGCGATCTGGTCGCCCGTCCAGGCTCCCGCCGCGGCGATGACCAGGACGAGCAGGAGGTTCGGGTTCCCCGAGGCGCTGGCCGCGACGGCGAGCGTGATGACCACGGACTCGCTCGGGATCGGCGGGAAGAAGCCGTCGATCGTCGCGAAGGCGTACAGGGCGGGGTAAATCCATGCGGACGCCGCGAGTGCGAGGACCCAGATCTCCAGGTTCTCCAAGAAGGTCGAAACGGCCTCGATCACGGGTCCTCTGTTCGTCGGCTGGCGGGGCGGACCAGGCTGGTCACAGACGTCGTGGCGACGCCTGTGACCAGCCTACGGATACGGAGGCCCGACACCATCGGGGAAACCCCCCAGTCTGCCCTGATGTCGACCCCCACCTTCCGAGGACGATTCTGCCGGATCGTCAGGCCGGTCACGTCATCCTCCGGAAGGAGATCCACCCCTAGGGAGGTCCCCCGGAGGGATGCTGTGACGTCCTCCGGACGATGTGTTCCGCGCTCCCGGGCCATGGGGTCCGGGCCCAGGTCCCCGCGACGTCAGGGCAGCCGGAAACCCAGGACCTCTGACGCCTCGGCGGGGTCCGGGGTGCCGCCCCAGAACCGCATCATGTTGTCGTTCGAGGCGAGCGACCGCAGCTCCGCGTGGTCGAGGTAGAGCTCGCCCCGCAGGTGGTCGGTCTCGTGCTGGACGATCCTCGCGGGCCACCCCGTCAGGACGTCGTCCACCTGTCCGCCGAGCTCGTCCTGCCCGGTCAGGCGTACCGACCGGTGCCGCGCGACGACGGCCTGCCACCCACTGACGCTCAGGCAGCCCTCGAAGAAGGCTCGCTGCTCGTCCCCCACCGGCGCGTAGGACGGGTTGACGAGCACCCGGAACGGCACGGGGTACCGCTCCCGCAGGTCCGCGTCCTCGGGGTCGGTGACGCCGGCGTCCTGGACCACGGCGACCGCGAGCCCGAGCCCGATCTGGGGGGCGGCGAGCCCGACCCCCGGGGCCGCGTGCATGGTCGTGCGCATCGCCTCGACCAGTCGGGGGAAGAGGTCCCCGAGCTGTCCGGTGTAGGGCGCGGCGGGACGTCGCAGGACGGGGTGCCCGGCCTGCACGATGGGGAGCACGCCGTCGTCGTACCGCGCGAGGTGCTCCGCGACCTGGTCCCTCAGCAGCTCGTCGACGGGACCGGCGAAACCGGCCCCCGTCCCGGCAGCAGGTCGAGCCGTCACAGGGCCAGCCGGTCCCGGACGACGCCCGCGAGGGATTCGGCGACGGCGTCGGCCGTGGCCTGCGTCGCGGCCTCGACCATGACCCGCACGAGCGGCTCGGTGCCCGAGGAGCGCAGGACGACGCGCCCCGTCTCCCCCAGACGCGCCTCGGCGGCCGCGACGGCCTCCTGGAGCACCTCGTCGGTCGCAGCCCGGGCCTTGTCCACGCCGCGCACGTTGAGCAGCGTCTGGGGCAGCTTCGGCACGGCGCCCGCGAGGTCGGCCAGCTTGGCGCCCGACTGCTGGATGCGCGCGGCGAGCTGGAGCGCGGTCAGCACGCCGTCCCCCGTCGTCGCGAACTGGGACAGGATGATGTGCCCGGACTGCTCGCCACCGAGCGTGTAGCCCTTGGCGCGCATCTCCTCGAGCACGTAGCGGTCGCCGACCCCCGTCTGGACGGTGCGGATCCCGGCGTCGCGCATCGCGAGGATCAGTCCGAGGTTGCTCATGACGGTCACCACGAGGGTGTCGTCGGCGAGGCGGCCCTTCTCCTTCTCGGCGAGGGCGAGCACCCCCATGATCTGGTCGCCGTCCACCAGGACCCCGCGGTGGTCGACCGCGATGCAGCGGTCGGCGTCGCCGTCGAACGCCACGCCGAAGTCGGCCTCGGACGCCACGACGACGGCCTGGAGCTGCTCGGGATGGTTGGACCCGCACTTCTCGTTGATGTTGCGCCCGTCGGGGCTCGCGTTCATCACGACGACGTCGGCACCCGCCGCGCGCAGCGCCGCCGGGCCCACGTCGCTCGCGGCGCCGTTCGCGCAGTCGACCGCGATCCGCAGGCCGGAGAGGGGCAGGGCGTCGCCCGTCGCACCGATGCTCGAGATGAGGTGCTCGACGTAGTCGGCCCCGGCGCTCCCGGTGTCGCGGCGCACTCGACCGACCTCGGCGCCGAGCGGACGGTCCCACTCGGCGTGGAGCTGGCGCTCCATCTCGTCCTCGAGCGAGTCCTCGAGCTTGATGCCACCACGGGCCAGGAACTTGATGCCGTTGTCGGCCATCGGGTTGTGCGAGGCCGAGATCATGACGCCGAAGTCGACGTCGAGCGTGCTCGTGAGGAACGCGACGGCCGGGGTCGGCAGGACGCCGACGTCGAGCACGTTGACGCCTGCGCTCGCGAGGCCCGCGGTCACCGCGGCGCCCAGGAACTCGCCCGAGGCCCGGGGGTCCCTGCCGATCACGGCTCGCGGGCGGTGCCCGTCGGGTTGCCCGGTGCGTCCCAGCACGTTCGCAGCAGCCACGCCCAGGCCGAGCGCGAGCTCGGCCGTGACGTCCCTGTTCGCCAGCCCCCGCACGCCGTCGGTGCCGAACAGTCGTCCCATGAGTTTTCCTCCCTCAACGGGACGGTACAGGCCCCAGGGCCTGCCCCGCCCCCGCTGCGAGCCGACCGGTCCGGTCGCTCGTCAGCATCCCTGACAAAAGACGACGGCCCCGGTGGACTGTGTCCACCGGGGCCGTCGTGCGCAAGCGCTGGATCAGCGCTTGGAGTACTGCGGAGCCTTACGGGCCTTCTTGAGCCCGGCCTTCTTGCGCTCGACGACGCGTGCGTCGCGAGTCAGGAAGCCGGCCTTCTTGAGCGCCGGGCGGTTGTGCTCGGCGTCGACCTCGTTGAGCGCACGGGCGATGCCGAGGCGCAGGGCGCCGGCCTGGCCGGACGTGCCGCCACCGTTGATGCGGGCGATGACGTCGAAACGACCCTCGACGTCGACCAGCTTCAGCGGGGAGTTCACGAGCTGCTGGTGCACCTTGTTGGGGAAGTACCCCTCGAGGGTGCGGCCGTTGATCTTCCACTGGCCGGTGCCGGGCACCAGGCGCACGCGGGCGATGGCCTCCTTGCGACGGCCCAGGGCCTGCGCGGGGGCGGTGATGCTCTGGCCACGGCCCGTGGGGGCTGCGCTCTCAGAGGTGTAGTTGCTGGGGGTCTCTTCGTCCAGCACGTCGATGTCGACGGTGGTCTCGGCCACTGGTGTGTCCTCGCGTCCTAAGTTCTCGTCTACGAGCAGGCGGAGCCTACTGCGCGACCTGGGTGATCTCGAAAGTCTTCGGCTGCTGCGCGGCGTGCGGGTGCTCAGAGCCTGCGTAGACCTTGAGCTTGCCGAACTGGGCGCGGCCGAGCGAGGTCTTGGGGATCATGCCGCGGACGGCCTTCTCCACAGCACGCTCGGGGTGCTTCTCCAGCAGGTCGCTGTACGCGACCGCCCGAAGACCACCCGGGTAACCGGAGTGGGTGTAGGCAAGCTTCTGCTCGCGCTTGTTGCCGGTCAGGGCGACCTTGCCGGCGTTGATGACGATGACGAAGTCACCGCCGTCGACGTGCGGAGCAAAGGTGGCCTTGTGCTTGCCACGGAGCAGGGTCGCCACGTGGGTGGCGAGACGGCCCAGGACGACGTCGGTCGCGTCGATGACGTACCAGTCACGCTGGACGTCGCCGGGCTTCGGGGTGTACGTACGCACGGTCGTAGCCTTCGTTTCGTGTCTTCGGTGTCTTCGGCGCAGGAGCCTGCGTCCGACAAGTCGTTTGGCCTTCGGTTGACAGGTGTCCAGGTCACGGAGCGAGTGGGCGCACAAGTGACGAGATACCGAAGGGGAAGCACAACGACTCAACAGACTACCTGGACGGCCCATGCAGGGTCAAAACATGCTGCGTCACACCGAGGGTGATGTCGACCTCGGTGAGCAGCGTGCCCGACGGCGCACGCACGGGCGCCAGAGCGCCGGTTCAGGCGGTTGCCCGGTGGTTGTCGCGGGAGAGGCCGATGGACGCGCCTTCCCGAGGACGAGGATACGCGCCGGGGCGCAGGTCGGCGCACGCGTCGCACTGGAGCGTGCGCGCGACGCCCGCGCAGTCGGCGCAGAACAGGCGCAGCGTCTGGCAGCCCGGGTCGACGCAGTTCTCGTACTTGGCGGTCGCGCCGCCGCACTCGCTGCACGCGCCGAGCGGGACGGTCTCGGTCCCGAACTCGACGTGCATGCGCTCGTCGAACACGTAGAGCGACCCTTCCCACAGCCCTTGGTCGCCGAACGTCTCGCCGTAGCGCACGATCCCGCCGTCGAGCTGGTAGACCTCCTCGAAGCCGCGCGCGAGCATGAGCGAGGACAGGACCTCGCAGCGCACGCCGCCCGTGCAGTAGGTCACGACGGGGCGGCCCTTGAGGTCGTCGTACGCGCCCGAGTCGAGCTCGGCCACGAAGTCGCGGGTCGTCTCGACCGCCGGCACGACGGCGCCGCGGAACCTGCCGATCGCGGCCTCGAACGCGTTGCGGCCGTCGAAGAACACGACGTCGTCGCCGCGCTCGGCCACGAGCTCGTGCAGGGCCTCGGGGTCGAGGCGTGCGCCGCCGGCGACCACGCCGTCCTGGTCGACCGTGAGCTCGTCGGCCGCGCCGAAGCTCACGAGCTCGGGGCGCACCTTGACCGACAGGCGCGGGAAGTCACGGCCCGTGCCGTCCGACCACTTGACGTCGATCTCCGCGAACCCCGGGTACTGCTTGGTGGTCTTGACGTACTGCTTGAGGTTCTCGACCGTCCCGCCCAGCGTCGCGTTGATGCCGTGCTCGGAGACGATGACGCGTCCCGTCAGCCCCCACTGCTCCCCGAGGGAGCGTTGCCACAGCTGCACCGCGCGCGGGTCGGCGAGCGGTGTGAAGGCGTAGAAGAGGATGATCTTGGGGACGGCCATTGCTCCATTTTAGGAGCCCGACGGCGGCGCGCAGGTCGTGCTACCGGCCCGCCGCCGTGCGTGTGGTCTTCCTCACCGCCCACTCGCCGCGGGCCGGCCGGTCCGGCACCTGCCGGTCACCGCTGACGCTTGACCCGCTCGACGTCCCAGACCGGCTCGGGTGTCTCGACGACCCGCCCGTCCGAGCCGAACACCACGAACCGGTCGAAGCCGCGCGCGAACCACCGGTCGTGCGTGACGGCCAGAACCGTGCCCTCGAACGCCGCGAGCCCCGACTCGAGCGCCTCGGCCGAGTGCAGGTCGAGGTTGTCCGTGGGCTCGTCGAGCAGCAGGAGCGTCGCTCCCCCGAGCTCGAGCAGCAGGATCTGGAAGCGCGCCTGCTGCCCGCCGGACAGCGTCTCGAAACGCTGCTCGGCCTGACCGACGAGCTCGTAGCGGTCGAGCGCCTTGCTCGCCGGCTCCCGGCCCATGCCCGAGCGCGCGCCGTCGCCGCGGTGCAGGATCTCGAGCAGCGTCCGGCCCTCGAACTCGGGGTGCGCGTGGTTCTGCGCGAACCACCCGGGGCGCACGCGCGAGCCGAGCGCGGCCCGGCCCGTGTGCGCCACGGGTGGGACGACTGCTACCTCGCCCGAAGCACCAGATGTGCCCACGGCGCCCACGGCGTTCTCGGCGTTTTCGTAGACCGGACGGTGCTCGAGGTCCGGGTCCGACCCGCCGCGAGCCAGGAGCCGCATGAAGTGCGACTTGCCCGAACCGTTGGACCCCAGGATCGCGACGCGCTCCCCGAAGAAGACCTCGAGGTCGAACGGCTCCATGAGCCCGGTCAGCTCGAGCTGCTCGCACGTCACGGCCCGCTTGGCCGTGCGCCCGCCCGTGAGGCGGACCTTGACGTTCTGCTCGTGCGCCAGGACCTGCGGCGGCCCGGCCTCCTCGAACTTGCGCAGGCGCGTCTGGGCGGCCTGGTAGCGGCTCGCGAGCCCGTCGTTGAAGGCCGCCTTGTTCTTGAGGGTGTTGACGAGGTCCTTGAGCTTGGCGTGCTCCTCCTCCCAACGACGCAGGAGCTCCTCGAGCCGGCTGCGGCGGTCGGCGCGGGCCTCGGCATAGGTGCCGAAGCCGCCGCCGTGCACCCAGATCGTCCCACCCGCGGCCGTGGGCTCGACGGTCGCGACCTGGGTCGCGGTCCGCGCCAGGAGCTCGCGGTCGTGGCTGATGAACAGCACCGTCTTGGGCGAGGCCGCGAGCTTCTCCTCGAGCCAGCGCTTGGTCGGCACGTCGAGGTAGTTGTCCGGCTCGTCGAGGAGCAGGACCTCCTCGGGCCCCCGGAACAGCGCCGTGAGCACCAGTCGCTTCTGCTCGCCGCCGGACAGCGTGCGGACCTCGCGGAACTGCGCCTGCTCGAACGGGATCGACAGGACCTCGTCGGTGACCTTGTCCCACTCGGCCTCTGCCTCGTACCCACGGGCGTCGGCCCAGTCGGCGAGCGCCTGGGCGTAGCGCATCTGGGACGGGGTGTCGTCGACCGTCATGATGTCGAGCTCGGCCGCGGCGAGCTCGCGCGCGGCGTCGCGGATCGAGGGCTGCGCGAGGTCGACGAGCAGGTCGCGGACCGTGCGCTCGTCGTCGATCCGGCCGACGAACTGGCGCATCACGCCGAGCCCGCCGCTGCGCCCCACGGTGCCCCCGTGGGCGGACAGGTCGCCCGCGACGATGCGCAGGAGCGTCGTCTTGCCGGCGCCGTTGGGCCCGACGAGCGCGACCTTGGCCCCGTCCGCGACGCGCAGGGTCGCCCCGGCGAGGAGGGGGCGCCCGTCGGGCAGGAAGTAGCTGATGTCGCTGATGTCGATGTGACCCACGGGCTCATCCTCCCTGCCCGCGGCCCCTGTTGACGACTCCTTTCGCCGACGGTGACGTACCTGACCGCCGACGGTGACGCACCCGCCGACCGACGGTGACGCGTATGACCGCCCAGGGTGCCCGCCTGCCGAGCGCACCGCCGCACCCCGGCGCGCTCCGCCGTCGGGCAGCGCAGCACCCGTCCGGTGCCCCACGCGGGCTGCGAGAACGCCCCGCCGGTGACAGTGTGGAGGGATGAGCGACGACACCCCCGCCACCCGGACCGATCCCGCCCTCGGCACCGAGGGCGACTCCGACCAGCTCCAGCGCGACGACACCCTGGTCGACCGCGGCGTCGACGACGTGCTCGACGAGGGGTACGCGCCGCCCGAGCGCGCCCCCCTGACCTACGCGCACCCTGAGCGCCTCGAGGAGGACGGCGAGTCGCTCGACCAGCGCCTCGCCGACGAGGAGCCCGAGGACTGGGACGCCGACCCGCTCGACCGGCCGGACACCACGCGGTCGGGCCGCCTCGTGGCGGACCCTGACGCGCTCGACGGCCGCGTCAACGACACGTACGCCGACGACGCCGGGATCGACGGCGCCGCGGCGAGCGCGGAGGAGGCCGCGATCCACATCGTCGAGGAGCCGTAGGCGCTACGACCGGCGGGCCTCCGGCGCCCCCTCGGTCGCGGCGTCCCAGACGTCCTCGTCCATGCGGACCGCGCGGACGCGCTCGGCCCTGGCCGCGAGCTCGTCGTCGGGCGGGTACGTGACGGCCTCGAGGACCAGGCCGTGCGGCGGCACGACGCCGGCCCCCGCGCCCCGGCGCCGCGCCGCCAGGACCGGGGGCGGCCCGGAGCCGGGACGACGCCCCTCCCCCACGGCGACCGACGCGCCGACCAGCGCACGGACCATGTTGTGGCAGAACGCGTCCGCACGGACGTGCGCGACGACGAGCCCCGCGTCGGGCCCGTCGGTCGCCCGCTCCCACGACAGGTGCTGGAGCTCGCGGATCGTGGTCGCACCCGGCCGCGGCTTGCAGTAGGCCGCGAAGTCCCTGACCCCGAGCAGCGGCTGGAGCGCCTCGTGCATGGCGTCGGCGTCGAGCGGCTTCCGGTTCCACAGGACCCACTCACGGCGCAGGGGGTCGCGCAGGGCAGGGTCGTCGACGATGCGGAACGTGTAGCTGCGGTACAGCGCCGAGAAGCGCGCGTCGAACCCCTCCGGAGCGGGCGTGGCCCGGTGCACCACGACGTCCCCCGGCAGCACTCCCCCGAGGCGCGCGACGAGCGCGTCGCCCGGGGTGCGGTCCGAGCGGCCCGGCATCGCGTCCCACGCGGCCCTCGGCAGGTCGACGTGCGCCACCTGACCCCGCGCATGGACCCCCGCGTCGGTGCGGCCCGCGACCGTCAGGCGCGGCGGGTCGCCCCGCAGGATCTGTCCCAGCCCGTCCTCGAGCGCACCCTCGACCGTCCGCAGGCCGGGCTGGCGGGCCCACCCGGCGAAGGCCGTGCCCTGGTAGGCGAGGTCCAGGCGGACACGGACCGGCTGCTCGTTCGTCACGTGCACCTACGCTAGCGCCCGATACTGTGCTGACATGCCCGAACGCTCCTCCGACCCCGACTCCCCCGAGCTGCGCACCCTCGCGGTGGACTGCGGCGGGGGCGGCATCAAGGCCAACGTGCTCGATGCCGCGGGGACCGCGCACGCCGCCGCCGTCCGGGTCCCGACGCCCTATCCCCTGCCGCCGTCCCTCCTGGTCGACGTCATCGCGCAGATCGCCGACCGCCTGCCCCCCGCGGTCCGCGTCACCGTCGGCATGCCGGGCATGATCCGCCGCGGCGTCGTCGTGCACACCCCGCACTACATCACGCGCTCGGGACCGCGCAGCAGGGTCGACCCCGCCCTGGCCGAGCAGTGGGCCAGCTTCGACGTCCAGGCGGCGGTGAGCGAACGCCTCGGGATGCCTGCGCTCGTCCTCAACGACGCGGAGGTGCACGGGGCCGGTGTCGTCGCGGCGTCGGGCCTCGAGCTCGTGCTCACGCTCGGGACCGGGCTGGGGTCGGCACTGTTCCACGGCGGACGCCTCGCCCCGCACCTCGAGTGGTCGCACGCGCCCGTGCGGCGCGGCACGACGTACGACGAGTACATCGGCGAGGTCGAGCGGCGGCGGCTCGGGAACGGCCTCTGGTCACGGCGCGTCGTCGCTCTCGTCGAAGGACTGCGCCCCGTGTTCTGGTGGGACCGGCTCTACCTGGGCGGGGGCAACTCGCGCCAGATCACGCCGTCCGCGCTCGAACGCCTGGGCGACGACGTCGTGGTCGTCCCCAACTCGGCGGCGCTCGTGGGCGGTGCCAGGGCGTGGGACCTGACGCTCGTCTGAGCTAGGACGGGTCCAGCTCGTGGTGGGCTGCGAGGACGGCCCGGGTGAACGCCACGGGCCGGTCGAGGCTCACGAGGTGCTTGGCCCCCGGAACCACGACGAGCTCGGCCCGCGCGCCACCCGAGTGCGCGGCCGCGAGGTAGGCGCGCTCCCCGAACCGGAAGTGGTCCCACCGCCCGTTGACGAACCACACGGGAGAGTCCGTCGCCGACAGCGCCGCCAGGGGCTCCGTGCGCCCGACCTCGTCGAGGATCGCCGTCATGGTCGTCAGCGCGAAGCCGCCCGCACCGATGTCCTCGACGCCGGCCGCGGGCAAGGTCCTGCGCACGAGCGCCTGGTTGAGGGCCGCACCGTTGTCGGGCAGCCTCTCGATACGGTCCGCCGCGACGCGCCAGGCGACGCGCAACCGGGACGCCGGCACCGTGCAACAGCTCGCCGCGACAAGACCCGCGACCTGCTCGGGAAAGCGCGCGCGGTGCTCGATCCCCACGTACCCACCGAGCGAGAGCCCGACGACGAGCGCCCGGCCCCCCAGGTCGTCCACAGCCCCGGAGACGGTCGCCACGGCACCGTCGAGGGTGAACGTCTCGCCCGTCCGCTCGCCGTGACCCGGCAGGTCCACGGCCTCGGCCACGATGTCCGCACGGTCCATGGCCTCGAGCTGCGCCCGCCACATCGTGCGGGACGTACGCGAACCGTGGACGAACAGCACCGGCAGACCCATACGGACCAATCTAGAGGCACCCAGCGCCTGGCGTACCGCAGGCACCCGGGGGCCACCGACCACCGGCGGCCGGCGCCGGGGTGACCGGCGGCTGACGTCGGGGTGACCGGCGGCTGACGTCGGGGTGACCGGCGGCCGGCGTCGGGCCTGCCGTGGCCGCGCGTCCGCGGTCGAGCGCCCGCCGCCGGGCACGCCGAAGGGCCCGGCACCAGATGGGGCCGGGCCCTTCAGGAGGAACCCGTCCGGCAGAGCCGGGGCGGGATCACTTCTCCTTCGAGTCCTTGGCGTCCTCGACGGGGGCGTCCTCCACGACGGGAGCGTCCTCGACGACGGGTGCGTCCTCGATCGTGGCGTCCTCGACGGGAGCGTCCTCGACCTTGGCGGCCTTGGGCTTGCTGGTCTTCTTCGTGGCCTTCTCGGCCTCGCGGACGACGGCCTGCTTGGGGCTGACGGGCTCGGTCACGAGCTCGATGACGGCCATGGGGGCGTTGTCGCCCTTGCGGTTGCCGACCTTCGTGATGCGCGTGTAGCCACCGTTGCGCTCCGCCATCTGCGGGGCGATCTCGGTGAACAGCGTGTGCACGACGGACTTGTCGCGGACGACGGTCATGACGCGACGACGAGCCGCCAGGTCACCGCGCTTCGCGAACGTGATGAGGCGCTCGGCCACCGGACGCAGGCGCTTGGCCTTGGTCTCGGTCGTCGTGATGCGGCCGTGCTCGAAGAGCTGCGTGGACAGGTTCGCGAGGATGAGACGCTCGTGAGCCGGGCCACCGCCGAGCCGCGGACCCTTGGTGGGGGTAGGCATTGATCTTGCTCCTTAGAAGTGGATCGTGCGTGCGGCCGAGCCGCGAGCACGGAAGGTCAGAACTGCTGCTGCCCGTCGGAGAACGTCGCCTCGTCCTCGTCGGCCTCGTAGTAGTCCGCCGTGGAGGGGTCGAAGTCCAGCGGCGAGTCCTTGAGGTTCAGGCCGAGCTCTGCGAGCTTCTCCTTGACCTCGTTGATGGACTTCGCGCCGAAGTTCCGGATGTCCAGCAGGTCTGCCTCGCTGCGAGCGACGAGCTCGCCGACCTGGTGGATGCCCTCGCGCTTGAGGCAGTTGTACGAACGGATCGTGAGGTTGAGCTCCTCGATCGGGAGCGCGAGGTCCGCAGCGAGCGCGGCGTCCGTCGGGGACGGGCCGATCTCGATGCCCTCGGCCTCGACGTTGAGCTCACGGGCGAGGCCGAAGAGCTCGACGAGCGTCTTGCCGGCCGAGGCCAGCGCGTCGCGCGGGGAGATCGCCTGCTTCGTCTCGACGTCGACGATCAGCTTGTCGAAGTCGGTGCGCTGCTCGACGCGGGTCGCCTCGACCTTGTACGTGACCTTGAGGACCGGCGAGTAGATCGAGTCGACGGGAACACGGCCGATCTCGGCGTCGAAGGACTTGTTCTGGTTCGCGGAGACGTAGCCACGTCCACGCTCGACCGTCAGCTCGATCTCGAGCTTGCCCTTGTCGTTGAGGGTGGCGATGTGCAGGTCCGGGTTGTGGACCTCCACGCCCGCCGGCGGGACGATGTCCGCGGCGGTGACCGCGCCAGCACCCTGCTTGCGCAGGTACATCACGACCGGCTCGTCGTTCTCCGAGGAGACCACGAGGTTCTTGATGTTGAGGATGATCTCGGTGACGTCTTCCTTGACACCGGCAACGGTGGTGAACTCGTGGAGGACACCGTCGATGCGGATCGAGGTCACTGCAGCGCCCGGGATGGACGAGAGCAGCGTGCGACGAAGCGAGTTGCCGAGGGTGTAGCCGAAGCCAGGCTCGAGCGGCTCGATGGAGAAGCGCGAACGGTTCTCCGAGATGACCTCTTCGGTCAGGGTGGGGCGCTGTGCGATCAGCACTGGTGTGTTCCTTTCGGTGTGCGTCCGCTATATGACGCATCACGGGCAACGCGTGCTCCTGGGCGGGACTCTGTCCACCCGCCCAGGGTGCTGCGCCCGTCGTCGCGCCGGCCGGCAGGGCCGGGGGCAGCGCGACGACGAGCGGAGCAGAGGATCAGACGCGGCGACGCTTGGGGGGGCGGCAGCCGTTGTGAGCCTGGGGCGTCACGTCCTGGATCGAGCCGACCTCGAGGCCCGTCGCGGTGAGCGAACGGATCGCGGTCTCACGGCCGGAGCCGGGGCCCTTGACGAAGACGTCGACCTTCTTGACGCCGTGCTCCTGGGCGCGGCGGGCCGCGGACTCAGCAGCGAGCTGCGCGGCGAACGGCGTCGACTTGCGCGAGCCCTTGAAGCCGACGTGCCCGGCCGAGGCCCAGGCGATGACGGCACCGGTCGGGTCGGTGATCGACACGATCGTGTTGTTGAACGTGCTCTTGATGTGCGCCTGGCCGTGGGGGACGTTCTTCTTGTCCTTGCGGCGCGGCTTGCGGGCCGCGGTGGCGCGAGTCTTGGGAGGCATTTCTGGATCTTCTCCTGGTCTGAGGTGTTCGGACCGGGTCGGCGTGCGCCGCGCGGGTGAGCTCGAGGCTCAGGCGCGCTGCACGCGTTCCACGGACTACTGCTTAGCGGGCCTTCTTCTTGCCGGCCACGGTGCGCTTGGGTCCCTTGCGGGTACGCGCGTTGGTCTTGGTGCGCTGCCCGCGGACGGGCAGGCCGCGGCGGTGACGCAGGCCCTCGTAGCAGCCGATCTCGACCTTGCGGCGAATGTCAGCAGCCACCTCACGGCGGAGGTCACCCTCGAGCTTGTAGTTGCCCTCGAGGTAGTCACGCAGCGCGACGAGCTCGGTGTCACCGAGGTCCTTCACGCGAACGTCCGGGGAGATCCCGGTGGCGGCCAGCGTCTGCTGGGCGCGGGTACGGCCGACGCCGTAGATGTAGGTGAGCGCGATCTCGAGCCGCTTCTCGCGGGGGAGGTCGACGCCGACAAGACGTGCCATGTGCCTTCCGGCTCCTGTTACTTCGTTCGGAGGTCTACCGCACCATCTTCCCGCGGAGCTGCGGGCCCCGGCCTCCGAGCCGGGGGTTCCCCTCAGTGGGCCTGTGCGGCCCGACCGTGAGGTTCGTGGTGGTGCGCTGGTTGGCACCCGAGGGTGCCGGCGATCGGTCCGCTCTCGCGGACCTGCATCACCGTGCGCCGGAGCGCCGGGGACTCAGCCCTGGCGCTGCTTGTGACGCAGGTTCTCGCAGATCACCATGACGCGACCGTGCCGGCGGATCACCTTGCACTTGTCGCAGATCTTCTTGACGCTGGGCTTGACCTTCATCAGTCTGTTCCTCCGCCGCCGCACGCACGCGCGGGCGAACCCAGGCCTGCGGCAGCAGTTGTTTCGAGTGGTGGATTCTTGACGACTACTTGTAGCGGTAGACGATCCGGCCACGGGACAGGTCGTACGGGCTCAGCTCCACCACCACTCGGTCCTCGGGGAGGATCCGGATGTAGTGCTGTCGCATCTTGCCCGAGATGTGAGCCAGAACCTTGTGCCCGTTGGCCAGCTCCACGCGGAACATCGCGTTCGGCAGGGCCTCGACCACGCTGCCCTCGATCTCGATGACACCGTCCTTCTTTGCCATATCCTCCGCTAACTCTCGTCCGAACTGCTTCCCACGCACCCGTGCTCTACGAGGACCGGTGAGTGGACGTCGTGTGCATTCCGCCCTGCTGCCCGGTCGGTTGAACTCGAACAGGGAACGCGGACTACACCCAGCGGACTATCCTACGGCATCGATCCGTCAGAAGGAACCGGGGGCGGTGTGCCCCCGGACACGTGCGCGTGAGGGCACCGCAGGGGACCGTCTGCGGCGCCCGTAGGGCGTCGCAGACGGCGTCGTGGACGCAGGGACCGACGACGAGCCCCGGCATGCCTGCGCACGCGTGGGACGCCTCTGCGCCGCCCGCTGGCACGGTCCTGCGACGCCCGCGGCACCAGGTGCCCGCACGGGCGTCCCGACGCCGCCGCTCGCCCGGCACGGAGACGGCCCGCCCCTGGCCTCATGAGGCCGGGAG
>NZ_JACSQQ010000012.1:54873-62436 GCF_014836555.1 Oerskovia rustica | reverse complement strand
GGGGGGGGGGGGCCCGTCGCCGTACGGACGAGCCTCAGACGTCGAGCGGGGCGACGGTCACGCCGAGCTCTGCGAGCTTCGCGGCACCGCCGTCGGGGGCCGTCAGGACCCAGATGCCGCCCTCGAGGATGGCGACGCTGTGCTCCCAGTGGGCCGCACGCGCGCCGTCGTCGGTCACGACCGTCCAGTCGTCCTCGAGCACCTGCGTGAAGCGCTCGCCACGGGTCACCATGGGCTCGATGGCCAGGCACATGCCCGGCTTGAGCCGCGGCCCACGCTCACGTGTCCGGTAGTTCAGGACGTCCGGCGGCTGGTGCATCGACGTACCGATGCCGTGCCCGACGTACTCCTCGATGATCCCGTAGGGCACACCGTCGGTCGCGGCCGACGCCTCGATCGAGTCCTCGACCGCGTTGCCGACGTCCCCCAGACGCTCGCCGGTCGCCAGGGCGGCGATGCCGGCCCAGAGCGCCCGCTCGGTCGCCTCGACGAGTGCGACGTCCGCCGCGTCGGCCTCGGGCAGGACGAACGAGAACGCGGAGTCCCCGTGCCAGCCGTCGACGATCGCGCCGCAGTCCACCGACACGACGTCGCCCGGGAGCAGCTCACGCGTCCCCGGGATGCCGTGCACGACCTCGTCGTTCACCGAGACGCACAGCGTCGCCGGGTACCCGTGGTACCCCAGGAACGACGGCGTCGCGCCGGCATCGCCGATCACGGCCGCCGCCAGCGCGTCCAGGTCCGCGGTCGTCATGCCGGGACGCACCGCCGAGCGGACCGTGGCGAGCGCGTCGGCGACCACCAGCCCTGCCCGGCGCATCGTGCGCACCTGGTCGACCGTCTTGTACTCGATCTTCTCGCGACCGAACACTTCGCGTTCCTACCGTCCCCGGGTCAGCCGACGAGAGGCGCGAGCGCCTCGACGAGACGCTTGGTCACGTCGTCGATCTCACCGATGCCGTCGACCTGGGCCAGGAGGCCCCGCTCGGCGTACGCGGACGTCAGCGGAGCGGTCTGCTCGGCGTAGATGTCGAGACGGCGGGCGATCGCCTCCTCGGTGTCGTCCTCACGGCCCTCGATCTCCGCACGCTTGCGCAGGCGGGCGAGGAGCTCGTCGCGGTCCGCGGTGAGCTCGAGGACGGCGTCCAGCTCGACACCGAGGTCGGCGAGGATCCCGTCGAGCTCGACGACCTGGGCAGCGTTGCGCGGGTAGCCGTCGAGGATGAAGCCGCGCGCGACGTCGTCCTGCGCGAGGCGGTCACGGACCATGTCGTTCGTCACCGAGTCGGGGACGAGCTCACCCTTCGCCGTGTACTCCTGCACCAGCTTGCCCAGCTCGGTGCCGCCCTTGATGTTCGCACGGAAGATGTCGCCCGTGGAGATCGCCGGGATGCCGTAGTGCGCCGCCAGGCGAGCCGCCTGGGTGCCCTTGCCGGCCCCCTGGGGACCCATGATGATCAAGCGCGCGGAGCCCTCGGACGAGGTACCCGCAACGGGAGTCGTGTCGGTCAACGCAAGAACCCTTCGTAGTGACGCTGCTGCAGCTGCGAGTCGATCTGCTTGACCGTCTCGAGGCCGACGCCCACCACGATGAGGATCGAGCTACCACCGAACGGGATGTTGGTGCTCACCCCCAGCAGGACCAGGACGAGCGTCGGGATGAGCGCAACGAGCGCGAGGTAGATGGCACCCGCGGAGGTGATGCGGGTGATGACGTAGTCGAGGTACTCCGCCGTGGGGCGGCCGGCCCGGATGCCCGGGATGAAGCCGCCGTACTTCTTCATGTTGTCCGCGACCTCGTCCGGGTTGAACGTGATGGCCGTGTAGAAGAAGCAGAAGAAGACGATGAGGACCACGTAGATCGAGATGTGGATCGGCGAGGCCGGGTCCGCGAGGTACTTGGTGACCCACTGGACCCACCCGGCCGTCGTGTCGCCGAACTGGGCGATGAGGCCGGGGACCGCGAGCAGCGACGACGCGAAGATGACCGGGATGACGCCGGACATGTTGATCTTGATCGGGATGTAGGTGCTCGAGCCGCCATACATCTTGCGTCCGACCATCCGCTTCGCGTACTGGACCGGCACACGGCGCTGGGACTGCTCGACGAAGACGACCAGGCCGATGACCAGGACGATGACCGCGATCATGATCGTGAAGTTGATCGCGCCGTTCGAGCCGCCCGCGATCGACCAGAGAGCGAGCGGGAAGCTGGCCGCGATCGACGTGAAGATGAGGAGCGACATGCCGTTGCCGACACCGCGCTCGGAGATCAGCTCGCCGAGCCACATGATGAGGCCGGTACCCGCCGTCATGGTGATGACCATGATCGCGGACGTCAGGAAGCTGTTGTCCGGGATGACCGGGACGGGGCAGCCCGGGAAGAGCAGCCCGCTGCGGGCCGTCGTGATGACGGTCGTCGACTGCAGGACCGCGAGGGCGATCGTCAGGTAGCGCGTGTACTGCGTGAGCTTCGCGGTACCGGACTGGCCCTCCTTGTGCAGAGCCTCGAAGTGAGGGATGACCACGCGGAGCAGCTGCACGATGATGCTCGCGGTGATGTACGGCATGATGCCGAGCGCGAAGATCGAGAGCTGGAGCAGGGCGCCACCGCTGAACAGGTTCACCATGCCCAGGAGGTTGTTCTGGCCCTGCGTGTCGATGCACTGCTGGACGTTGGCGTAGTCCACACCAGGGGTCGGGATGAACGAGCCCACACGGAAGATCGCCATGATGGCGATCGTGAACAGCAGCTTGCGCCGCAGGTCAGGTGTCCGGAAAGCCCGGGCGAATGCGCTGAGCACCTATCCTCCTGGCCCGCCGAGGCGGGATGTCGTGTCGCCGGTTGGTCGGCGAGATGTGACGCACCCGGCACGGGACGCCATGGGGCACCTTAGCCGCTGCGCCGCGATGGACGGCAAATTGAGACAACCGGCGATGATTCTACGTTCCCCCGAGCAGCGGCGGCACCGGCGGACCACCCCCAGACGCAGACAGGGCCGACAGCGCATCGCGCTATCGGCCCTGTCCTACGTGTCAGTCCTCCGAGACGGAGCCACCGGCCGCAAGGATCTTGTCCTTGGCGGAAGCCGAGAACGCGTCGACCGCGACCTCGAGCTTGACGGTGACCTCCCCCGTGCCCAGCACCTTGACGAGCTCGCCCTTGCGGACGGCTCCCTTGGCGACCAGGTCCTCGACGGTGACGGAGCCACCCTCGGGGTACAGCGCGGAGAGCTTGTCCAGGTTCACGACCTGGTACTCCGTGCGGAACGGGTTCTTGAAGCCACGAAGCTTGGGCAGACGCATGTGCAGCGGCATCTGTCCACCTTCGAAGCGCTCCGGCACCTGGTACCGAGCCTTCTGGCCCTTGGTACCACGGCCGGCCGTCTTACCCTTCGACGCCTCACCACGACCCACACGGGTCTTGGCCTTCTTGGCGCCGGGGGCGGGACGGAGGTGGTGGACCTTGAGGGTGCCACCAGCGCCGACGGTCTGCTGCGCCTCGGCCTTGGGGGCCTCGGTCGCAGCTGCCTTCTTGGCGGGAGCCTTCTTCTTCGGAGCGTCGGTCGAAGCCTCGACCGCGGTCTCCTTCTTGGCCTTCTCAGCCATGATCACTCGACCTCCTCAACGGCGACGAGGTGCGCCACCGTTGCGACCATGCCGCGGATCTCCGGGCGGTCCTCCTTCACGGCGGTGTCGCCGATCCGCTTGAGGCCCAGAGTGCGCAGCGTGTCGCGCTGATTCTGCTTGCCGCCGATGGCGGACTTCGTCTGGGTCACCTTGAGTCGAGCCATCACGCACCTACCCCAGCTGCACGTGCACGCAGGAGCGCGGCCGGAGCCACGGCCTCGAGCGGCAGGCCACGACGCGCTGCAACAGCCTCAGGCTGCTCCAGGTTGCGCAGGGCCTCGACCGTCGCGTGCACGATGTTGATCGCGTTGGACGAACCGAGCGACTTGCTCAGGACGTCGTGGATGCCCGCGCACTCCAGCACGGCGCGCACCGGACCACCGGCGATAACACCGGTACCCGGGGCTGCCGGACGCAGGAAGACGACACCGGCGGCTGCCTCGCCCTGGATGGGGTGAGGGATGGTGCCCTGGATGCGGGGAACCTTGAAGAAGTTCTTCTTGGCCTCCTCGACACCCTTGGCGATCGCCGCGGGGACTTCCTTCGCCTTGCCGTAGCCGACACCGACGGTACCGTCGCCATCGCCCACCACGACGAGCGCGGTGAAGCTGAAGCGACGGCCGCCCTTGACGACCTTGGACACGCGGTTGATGGTGACGACGCGCTCGACGAAGGCGTTCTTCTCGGCGGCGTCACCACGGCGACCGTCACCACGGCGACCGTCGCGACGAGCGTCGCCGCGGCCTCCGGAGTTGCGGTCGGTCGACTCGTTGGCGGCACCCGTAGGGGCGCCGGTGTTGCTGCGCTGCCCTGCAGCCATCAGAGAATCCTTTGCTTCCGTACCGTGTACACGGTGGTGGTTTCGGCCATCATCACAGGGACAGACCGCCTTCGCGGGCCCCGTCGGCGACTGCAGCCACCCGGCCGTGGTACTTGTTGCCACCGCGGTCGAAGACGACCGAGTCGACACCAGCGGCCTTGGCACGCTCGGCGACGAGCTCGCCGACCTTGCGGGCCTTCGCGCTCTTGTCACCGTCGAACGACCGCAGGTCGCCCTCGATGGTCGATGCGGAAGCAACGGTCTGACCGATCGTGTCGTCCACGATCTGCGCCGTGATGTGGCGCGCGGAGCGCGTCACGACGAGACGGGGACGAGCAGCCGTGCCAGCGATCTTCTTGCGCAGGCGGAGGTGGCGACGCTTGCGCGAGACTGCCTTGCCCTTGCCGAGAACCTTGAGAGCCATCGTTACTTACCAGCCTTTCCGACCTTGCGGCGGACAACCTCGCCGGCGTAACGCACACCCTTGCCCTTGTACGGCTCGGGCTTGCGGATCTTGCGGATGTTCGCAGCGACCTCGCCGACCTGCTGCTTGTCGATGCCCGCGACCGAGAACTTGGTCGGGGACTCGACAGCGAAGGTGATGCCGGCCGGTGCGGCGACCACGACGGGGTGGCTGAAACCGAGAGCGAACTCCAGGTCAGTGCCCTTCGCGGTCACGCGGTAACCGGTACCGACGATCTCGAGCTTCTTCTCGTAGCCCTGGGTGACACCGGTCACCAGGTTCGCGAGAAGGGTGCGGGTCAGGCCGTGCAGAGCGCGCGATGCACGCTCGTCGTTCGGGCGCGTCACCACGAGGGTGTCGGCGTCCTGGGAGACCTCGATGGGGGCGGGGATGGTGTGCTCCAAGGAACCCTTCGGGCCCTTGACCGTCACCAGTGCGCCGCTGATCGTGACATCCACTCCGGCGGGAACCGGAACGGGGATCTTGCCGATACGAGACATGGCGTATCTCTCCTTTCCGATTACCAGACGTAGGCGAGGACTTCTCCGCCCACGCCCTTCTTGGCTGCCTGACGGTCGGTCAGGAGGCCGGAGGACGTGGACAGGATCGCCACGCCGAGGCCACCGAGAACCTTGGGCAGGTTGGTCGACTTCGCGTACACACGCAGTCCGGGCTTCGACACGCGGCGCACACCGGCAAGGGAGCGCTCACGGTTCGGGCCGAACTTCAGCTGGATGGTGAGGTACTTGCCCACGGGCGCGTCCTCGACGGTCCAGCCGGAGATGTAGCCCTCGGCCTGCAGAATTTCAGCAATGTGCGACTTCAGCTTCGAGAACGGCATCTGAACCGTCTCGTGGTAAGCCGAGTTCGCGTTACGCAGACGGGTCAGCATGTCTGCGATCGGGTCGGTCATCGTCATTGGGCTTCAGCCCTTCCTCGCCGGGGTATCTGGCCGGTTCCCCGAGGGGAACCGTGCCAGACCTACGACGTAGTTGTTACCAGCTGCTCTTGGTGACGCCGGGAAGCTCGCCACGGTGTGCCATCTCGCGAACGCAGATACGGCACAGGCCGAACTTGCGGTACACGGAGTGCGGGCGACCGCACTTCTGGCAGCGAGTGTAGGCGCGAACCGCGAACTTAGGCTTTGCGGCTGCCTTGTTGACCAGGGCCTTCTTCGCCATATCAGTTCTGCTCCTTGAAGGGGAAGCCGAGACGGCGCAGCAGGGAGCGGCCCTCGTCATCGGTCGTCGCCGTCGTCACGATCGTGATGTCCATACCGCGGACGCGATCGATCTTGTCCTGGTCGATCTCGTGGAACATCGACTGCTCCGTGAGACCGAAGGTGTAGTTGCCGTGTCCGTCGAACTGCTTGGGCGACAGGCCGCGGAAGTCGCGGATACGCGGCAGCGCGATGGACAGCAGGCGGTCGAGGAACTCCCACATGCGGTCGCCGCGCAGCGTGACGTGCGCGCCGATCGGCATGCCCTCACGCAGCTTGAACTGAGCGATGGACTTGCGGGCCTTCGTGACCTGCGGCTTCTGGCCGGTGATGGCCGAGAGGTCGCGGATGGCACCCTCGATGAGCTTCGAGTCCTTGGCGGCGTCGCCGACACCCATGTTGACGACGATCTTCGTCAGTCGTGCAACCTGGTTGACGTTCTCGTGACCGAACTCTTCGAGGAGGCCGGCGACGATCTCGTCGCGGTAGCGCTGCTTGAGACGCGCGATCTCAGGGGCTTGCAGTTCAGTGCTCATCAGATGTCCTTACCGGAACGCTTGGCGACGCGCACGCGAACCTTGCGCGTACGGCCGTCACGCTCGACCTCTTCGGTGCGGTACCCGACGCGGGTGCCCTTCTTGGTCTCCGGGTCGACGACCATCACGTTGCTCACGTGGATCGGCGCCTCGACGACCTCGATGCCACCGGTACGCGTCCCACGCTGGGACTGACCCACCTTGGTGTGCTTCGTGACGCGGTTGATGCCCTCGACGATCACGCGGTCGGAGTCCGTGAGGACCTCGAGCACGCGACCCTGGCTTGCGCGGTCCTTGCCAGAGATGACGACCACCAGGTCGCCCTTCTTGATCTTCGCCATGTTCAGAGCACCTCCGGAGCCAGCGAGATGATCTTCATGAACCGCTTGTCACGCAGCTCGCGGCCCACGGGGCCGAAGATACGCGTGCCACGGGGCTCGCCGTCGTTCTTGAGGATCACGGCCGCGTTCTCGTCAAACTTGATGTAGGAACCGTCCGGACGACGGCGCTCCTTGGCGGTGCGAACGACGACCGCCTTGACGACGTCGCCCTTCTTCACGTTGCCGCCGGGGATAGCGTCCTTGACGGTTGCGACGATGACGTCGCCGATTCCGGCGTAGCGACGGCCCGAACCACCGAGAACACGGATGCAGAGAATCTCCTTGGCACCCGTGTTGTCGGCGACGCGAAGTCGCGACTCCTGCTGGATCATGTAGTGAACTCCTGTCGTCGAGCTGGTTCTCGCGGAGCGAGCCTTGCCGAACGGATAGCTGTCAGTGCCGGGTCCCTTGCGGGTGAACCGGCCAGGCGCGGCGGGGTCCCGCCGTCCTGTCTACTGGTTGCCGCACCTTGGTACGGCCCGAGACCGGTGGGGGGGGGGGGGGGGGGGGGGGGG
>NZ_JACSQQ010000012.1:3180-54863 GCF_014836555.1 Oerskovia rustica | reverse complement strand
CCCCCCCCCCCCCCCCCCCCCCCCCCCCCGACCTGGTAGGCCGCAGGGCCTACTTGGCCTTCTCGAGGATCTCCACCAGGCGCCACCGCTTGGTCGCGGACAGCGGGCGGGTCTCCATGATAAGGACGAGGTCACCGACACCAGCAGCGTTCTGCTCGTCGTGGACCTTGACCTTGCTCGTGCGTCGGATGACCTTGCCGTAGAGCGGGTGCTTGACCCGGTCCTCGACCTCGATCACGACGGTCTTGTCCATCTTGTCGCTCACCACGTAGCCGCGCCGCGTCTTGCGGTTGGCGCGCTGCTCAGCGGCCGTCTCGGTCACCGGTGCGGCGTTCGTTGCGTTCTCGCTCATTCCAGCCTCACTCACTCACGCTCGGTGCGGTACGGATACCGAGCTCGCGCTCGCGCAGGATCGTGTAGATCCGCGCGATGTCGCGGCGCACGGCCTTCAGGCGACCGTGGCTCTCCAGCTGGCCGGTGGCCGACTGGAAGCGGAGGTTGAAAAGCTCCTCCTTGGCCTTCTTCAGCTCGGCGACGAGCTTCTCGTCGTCGAACGTGTCAAGCTCGCTCGAAGCCAGTTCCTTGGTTCCGATAGCCATCAGTTGCCACCACCCTCGCGCACCACGAAACGGCACTTCATCGGGAGCTTGTGGATCGCGCGGCGCATGGCCTCGCGAGCCAGGGGCTCCGGGACACCGGCCAGCTCGAAGACGATGCGGCCGGGCTTGACGTTGGCGATCCACCACTCGGGCGAACCCTTACCAGAACCCATGCGGGTCTCCGCCGGCTTCTTGGTCAGCGGGCGGTCCGGGTAGATGTTGATCCAGACCTTTCCGCCTCGCTTGATGTGACGGGTCATCGCGATACGAGCAGCCTCGATCTGGCGGTTCGTGACGTACGCAGGCTCGAGAGCCTGGATGCCGAACTCGCCGAACGCGATCTGGTTGCCACCCTTCGAGGCGCCGGAGCGCGAGGGGTGGTGCTGCTTACGGTGCTTCAGCCTGCGCGGGATCAGCATGCTCAGGCCTCCGTTCCGGACTCAGGAGCCTTCTCGGCGACAGGTGCCTCCGCCCCTGCAGCTGCAGGTGCCTCGGACTGTGCCGGACGCTCGTTGCGACGGCCGGCGCCACGACGGTCTCCACCACGGTCAGGACGGTCGCCACCGCGGGGGCCACCACGGCCCTGGCGGGGAGCGGCGGTCGCCTGCTGCGCAGCGAACTCCTTCTCGGTCATGTCGCCCTTGTAGATCCACACCTTGACGCCGATACGGCCGAACGTGGTGCGGGCCTCGAAGAAGCCGTAGTCGATGTTCGCGCGGAGCGTGTGCAGCGGCACACGGCCTTCGCGGTAGAACTCGGAGCGGCTCATCTCGGCGCCGCCGAGACGGCCCGAGCACTGGACACGGATGCCCTTGGCGCCGGCGCGCTGCGCGGACTGCATGCCCTTGCGCATCGCACGGCGGAAGGACACGCGGCTCGCGAGCTGCTCGGCGATCCCCTGGGCCACGAGCTGAGCATCGATCTCAGCGTTCTTGACCTCGAGGATGTTGAGCTGGACCTGCTTGCCCGTGAGCTTCTCGAGCTCGCCGCGGATGCGGTCTGCCTCTGCGCCACGGCGGCCGATGACGATGCCCGGGCGTGCCGTGTGGATGTCCACACGCACACGGTCACGGGTGCGCTCGATCTCGACCTTGGAGATGCCGGCACGCTCGAGGCCGGTGGCCATGAGCTTGCGGATCTGCACGTCCTCACGGACGTAGTCGCGGTACCGCTGTCCGGGCTTGGTGCTGTCGGCGAACCAACGCGACCGGTGGTCGGTGGTGATGCCGAGGCGGTACCCGTGCGGGTGAACCTTCTGTCCCACTATCGGGCCCTTCCCTTCGTGTCTTCGCGCGGAACGAGAACCACGGTGATGTGGCTCGTCCGCTTGAGGATCTGGCTCGCGCGCCCCTGAGCGCGAGGCCGGAACCGCTTGAGGGTCGGGCCCTCGTCCACGAACGCCTGGGCAACGACGAGCTCCTGCTCGTCGAATGCCACGCTCGCGCGGTCGGCCTTCACCCGTGCGTTCGCGATCGCGCTCTCCACGACCTTGCGGATCGGCTCACTCGCGGCCTGCGGTGCGAACTTCAGCACCGCGACGGCCTCGGTGGCCTGCTTGCCACGGATGAGGTCCACGACGCGCCGGGCCTTCTGGGGCGTGACACGGACGAACCGCGCCTGCGCCTTGGCTTCCATTGCTGTCCTGCCTTCTTGTCTCGTCATGACGTTCGGAGTCGTCGTCTCGTGATCTGCGTCTGCACGCAGATCAGCGACGACGGCCCTTCTTGTCGTCCTTCACGTGGCCGCGGAAGGTCCGGGTGGGTGCGAACTCGCCGAGCTTGTGGCCAACCATCGACTCGGTGACGAACACCGGAGTGTGCTTGCGCCCGTCGTGCACGGCAAAAGTGTGACCGAGGAAGTCGGGCGTGATGACCGACCGACGGGACCAGGTCTTGATGACGTTCTTGGTCCCCTTCTCGTTCTGGACGTCCACCTTCTTCTGAAGGTGTCCGTCGACGAAGGGGCCCTTCTTCAGGCTGCGTGGCATCTGTCAGGCTCCTATCAGCGCTTCTTGCCGGTACGGCGACGACGCACGATCAGCTTGTCGCTCGGCTTGTTGGGACGGCGGGTACGGCCTTCAGGCTGGCCCCAGGGGCTCACCGGGTGGCGTCCACCGGAGGTCTTGCCTTCACCACCACCGTGCGGGTGGTCGATCGGGTTCATGGCGACACCACGGACGGAGGGGCGCTTGCCCTTCCAACGCATACGGCCAGCCTTGCCCCAGTTGATGTTCGACTGCTCGGCGTTGCCCACCTCGCCGACCGTGGCGCGGCAGCGCAGGTCGACGTTGCGGATCTCACCGGACGGCATACGCAGCTGGGCGTAGGGACCGTCCTTGGCGACGAGCTGCACCGACGCACCAGCCGAACGGGCGATCTTCGCGCCGCCACCGGGCTTGAGCTCGATGGCGTGGATGACCGTACCGGTCGGGATGTTGCGCAGCGGCAGGTTGTTGCCGGGCTTGATGTCGGCGCCTGCGCCGTTCTCGATGACGTCGCCCTGCTTCAGCTTGTTCGGCGCGATGATGTAGCGCTTCTCGCCGTCCGCGTAGTGCAGGAGCGCGATGCGTGCCGTGCGGTTGGGGTCGTACTCGATGTGAGCGACCTTCGCGGGCACGCCGTCCTTGTCGTGACGACGGAAGTCGATGACTCGGTATGCGCGCTTGTGGCCACCACCCTTGTGACGGGTGGTGATGCGACCGGTGCTGTTGCGGCCACCGCTCTTGGTGAGCGGACGGACCAGCGACTTCTCCGGCTGCGAGCGCGTGATCTCGACGAAGTCGGCAACGCTCGAGCCGCGGCGGCCGGGCGTCGTCGGCTTGTACTTACGGATTCCCATGGGGATCTGTCCTCAATCTGCTCTCGTCCGGCCTCAGCCGACCGGCCCGCCGAAGATGTCGATCGTGCCCTCGCGGAGGGTGACGATCGCACGCTTGGTGTCCTTGCGCTTGCCCAGCCCGAAACGCGTCCGCCGGGTCTTGCCCTTGCGGTTGATCGTGTTCACGGAGGCAACCTTGACCGAGAAGATCTGCTCGACGGCGATCTTGATCTCGGTCTTGTTGGCCCGCGGGTCCACGAGGAAGGTGTACTTACCCTCGTCGAGGAGCCCGTAGCTCTTCTCGGAGACCACCGGCGCGAGCAGGATGTCGCGGGGGTCCTTCGTCACGGCGGTCACTTCGCGGCCTCCTCGGCCTCGTCAGCTGCTTCCGACTCGGACGCGACGGCCTTGACCGAAGAGCCCGTGGCGGGTCCGGCGAGGAACGCAGCAAGTGCGCCCTCGGTGAAGACCACGTCGTCGGAGACGAGCACGTCGTAGGTGTTCAGCTGGTCAGCGACCAGGAGGTGCACCTGCTCCGCGTTGCGGAGGGACTTGCTCGTCAGCTCGTCGCCGCGCTCCAGCACCACGAGCACGTGCTTGCGGGGAGAGAGGTTGGCGAGCGAGTTGATCGCGGCCTTGGTCGACGGCTGGCCGTCGATCCCGAAGCCGGTCACGACGTGGACACGGCCGGCACGAGCCCGGTCGGAGAGGGCGCCGCGCAGTGCAGCAGCCTTCATCTTCTTGGGGGTGCGCTGGCTGTAGTCGCGCGGCGTCGGGCCGTGAACGACCCCACCACCGGCGAACTGAGGTGCACGGGTCGAACCCTGACGGGCGCGGCCGGTGCCCTTCTGCTTGTACGGCTTGCGTCCACCACCGCGGACCTCGCCGCGGCTCTTGGTGTCGTGCGTGCCCTGACGGGCTGCAGCGAGCTGCGCGACGACAACCTGGTGGATCAGCGGGACGTTCGTCTGGACGTCGAACACCTCGGCGGGAAGGTCGGTGGTGCCGGCCTTCTTGCCCGTGGCGTCGAGGACGTCGACAGTGAGAGCTGCCATGAGTGTCATGCTCCCTTCACGGCGCTACGCACGAGGACGACGCCGCCCTTGGGGCCGGGCACTGCGCCCTTGACGAGCAGCAGACCCTTCTCTGCGTCGACCGCGTGGACGGTCAGGTTCTGCGTGGTCTGACGGTCGAAGCCCATCCGACCAGCCATGCGCACGCCCTTGAAGACTCGCGACGGGGTCGAGGCCCCACCGATCGAACCAGGCTTGCGGTGGTTGCGGTGCGCACCGTGGGAGGCACCCACGCCGTGGAAGCCGTGACGCTTCATGACACCGGCGGTGCCCTTGCCCTTGGTGGTGCCCACGACGTCGACCTTCGCGCCGGCCTCGAAGGCCTCCGCGGTGATCTCCTGGCCGAGGGTGTACTCACCGGCATCGGTGGTGCGGATCTCGGTCACGTGACGGCGCGGCGTGACGCCGGCCTTCTCGAAGTGGCCCTTGAGGGGCTTCGTGACCTTGCGCGGGTCGATCTGGCCTGCGGCCAGCTGGACCGCGGCGTAACCGTCGGTCTCCGCGGTGCGGACCTGGGTCACGACGTTCGTGCCCACGGCGACGACCGTGACGGGGACCAGGCGGCCTGCCTCGTCCCAGAGCTGGGTCATGCCGAGCTTCGTGCCGAGCACGGCCGTGACGGGCCGCTCGTTCTGCTGGGGCGTAGTCATGTTGTCCTCCCGCCTCAGAGCTTGATCTCGATGTTCACGTCCGCAGGCAGGTCGAGACGCATGAGCGAGTCGACGGCCTTCGGCGTGGGATCGATGATGTCGATAAGCCGCTTGTGCGTGCGCATCTCGAAGTGCTCGCGGCTGTCCTTGTACTTGTGAGGCGACCGGATGACGCAGAAGACGTTCTTCTCCGTCGGCAGCGGCACCGGGCCCACGACCGTTGCACCAGCGCGGGTGACAGTGTCGACGATCTTGCGCGCCGAGCTGTCAATCACCTCGTGGTCGTAGGACTTGAGCCGGATGCGGATCTTCTGTCCCGCCATGGCGTCGTCTGACTCTCTCTCTCGAACCGCTAGCTGTCCGACCCCCGCGCTCGGGCGTGTCGCCTATCGCGACCTACCGAGCGCACGCACCGAGAACGGTGCAGGGCCGTTGGATATGTGAACCGCTGACACATCGGGCCAACTGCTGGCGCCCGACGGCGTCACCGCCGTTCACAACGTTGTCGAGCCTGTGCAGAACCTGAGCTCCGCGGGGTCCTCGATCTGTGTCGACAGAGAGTTCAACCCGCGGCAACCTCGGAACACCGAGGTCCGCATGCTTAGCGGTTCAACACACTGTTCGACACATGAAAGAGCGCACCCGTAACAGGCAACCTGAACAGTCTGCCACAGGAATCCGTGGAAGACCAATCGTCGTGCGTGAGGCACCAGCCGCTCGGGCCGACCGTCACGCGGCGACCGACGTGCTCACGCGTCGAGCGGGGCACGTCGTTCATCCAGGGTAACCGCACGTGGCGCTCTCGCCGAACTCTGTGACCAGAACCACCGGCCGACGGGACGCGGCAAGACCTGCCGGCTCACTCCGGCACGGCGGTCCGCACACCCCTCACCAGCACGGATGCCCGCTCGGGCGCTTTCCGGGCATCACCACGCTGAAGCACTTCGCCGATCACAGATTCTCGGCTCGACCGGACTTCGCTCCGCTCGCTCCTCCGCCCGGAAGGCGCCCGATCTGGCGAGCACCGAGCGAGCCCCGTGCGCCGCTCGACCCTGCGACCGCCGCGGGCGCACCCGAAGACCTCGGCGAGCGGCGCCGTCGGGCACGCATCCGCCCCGGAACGGGCGCCACTCCCCCGCAGCCCTCCGTGCCGCTGCCCGGCAGGGCAGGGCAGGCCACGAGACGCGCGGCGTCCGTGCACCACGAGGGCACTCCCCGGGGCGACGAGCGGCCCCGCGCCCTCGCTGCCGCGCCTCCCGTGCGGGGCGACCCCGCGGGAGCCCCCGCCCCGACCGCGTCCTGCTCCCCCGGGTACGCCGAAGGGCCCGGGTACCTTGCGATACCCGGGCCCTTCGGTCCATCCTCCCCGGGCCCCCGAGCGCGAGGCTCAGGTGCTGCCGGGATGGATCAGGAGATCAGAAGATCACTTGATGATCTTCGTGACACGGCCCGATCCGACCGTACGGCCGCCCTCACGGATGGCGAAGCCGAGGCCCTCCTCCATGGCGATCGGCTGGATCAGCTCGACCGTCATCTCGGTGTTGTCGCCGGGCATGACCATCTCGGTGCCCTCGGGCAGCGTGATGACGCCGGTGACGTCCGTGGTGCGGAAGTAGAACTGCGGGCGGTAGTTCGAGAAGAACGGGTTGTGACGCCCACCCTCGTCCTTGCCCAGGATGTAGACCTGAGCCTCGAAGTCGGTGTGCGGGGTGATCGAACCCGGCTTGACGACGACCTGGCCGCGCTCGACGTCCTCGCGCTTGATGCCGCGGAGCAGCAGACCGGTGTTGTCGCCGGCCTGAGCCTCGTCCATCTGCTTGTGGAACGTCTCGATACCCGTGACCGTGGTCTTCTGCGGGTTGCGGATGCCGACGATCTCGACCTCGGAGTTGACCGCGAGGGTGCCGCGCTCGACCTTGCCGGTGACGACGGTTCCACGACCGGTGATCGTGAAGACGTCCTCGACGGGCATGAGGAAGGGCTTGTCGAGCTCACGGACGGGCTCGGGGACGTTCTCGTCCACGGCCTCCATGAGCGCCTCGACGGACTTGACCCACTCGGGGTCGCCCTCGAGAGCCTTCAGACCGGAGACGCGGACCACGGGGGCCTCGTCACCGTCGAAGCCCTGCGAGGAGAGGAGCTCGCGCACCTCCATCTCGACGAGCTCGAGGATTTCCTCGTCCTCGACCATGTCGGACTTGTTCAGCGCGACCAGCAGGTAGGGGACACCCACCTGGCGGGCGAGCAGAACGTGCTCACGCGTCTGAGCCATCGGGCCGTCGGTGGCGGCGACCACGAGGATCGCGCCGTCCATCTGAGCAGCACCGGTGATCATGTTCTTGATGTAGTCGGCGTGACCGGGAGCGTCGACGTGAGCGTAGTGACGCTTCTCCGTCTCGTACTCGATGTGCGCGATGTTGATCGTGATACCGCGCTGCTTCTCTTCCGGAGCCTTGTCGATCTCGTCGAACTTGAACTCGGGGTTCACGTCCGGGTACTTGTCGTGCAGCACCTTGGAGATCGCTGCCGTCAGCGTGGTCTTACCGTGGTCGACGTGACCGATGGTTCCGACGTTGACGTGCGGCTTGGTCCGCTCGAACTTGGCCTTCGCCACTGGGGTCCTCCTGGGACTTGGGTAGTTGTGCCGAACGATGCAGATGCGCAAGACATCTGCGGGGCGTGCGGGTCGCTACAGGTTGATGGTTGTTACAGGGTCTTCGACCTGTGGGGACTCACTCGCCCCGGGTCTTCTTGATGATCTCTTCGGCAACGTTCCGAGGGACCTCGGCGTAGCTGTCGAATGACATCGAGTACACAGCGCGACCCTGGGTCTTCGACCGCAGGTCACCGATGTACCCGAACATCTCGGACAACGGTACTTGAGCACGGACGACCTTGACACCCGTCGCGTCCTCCATGGACTGGATCATGCCGCGACGAGAGTTGAGGTCGCCGATCACGTCGCCCATGTACTCCTCGGGCGTACGCACCTCGACCGCCATGACCGGCTCCAGCAGAACCGGGTCCGCCCGCTTGACGCCCTCCTTGAGGACCATCGAGCCGGCAATCTTGAACGCCATCTCCGAAGAGTCGACATCATGGTACGCGCCGTCGATGAGCGTAGCCTTCACGCCCACGAGCGGGAAGCCGGCGAGGACACCCAGCTGGAGGGCGGCCTGGATACCGGCGTCGACCGACGGGATGTACTCACGCGGGATGCGACCACCGGTGACGGCGTTCTTGAACTCGTAGAGCTCGCCGCCCTCGGTCAGGTCGAGAGGCTCGAAGGTGACCTGCACCTTGGCGAACTGACCCGAACCACCGGTCTGCTTCTTGTGCGTGTAGTCGATCTTCTCCGCGGTACGGCGGATGGTCTCGCGGTACGCGACCTGCGGCTTGCCGACGTTGGCCTCGACGTTGAACTCGCGACGCATGCGGTCGACGAGGATGTCGAGGTGGAGCTCGCCCATGCCGCCGATGACGGTCTGGCCGGTCTCCTCGTCGAGCTTGACGCGGAAGGTCGGGTCCTCCTCGGCGAGCTTCTGGATGGCGACCGAGAGCTTCTCCTGGTCGGCCTTCGTCTTGGGCTCGATGGCCACGTCGATGACGGGCTCCGGGAAGGTCATCGACTCGAGGACGACGGGGTTCGCGATGTCACACAGGGTGTCACCGGTCGTCGTGTCCTTGAGGCCGATGAACGCGTAGATGTGGCCGGCGCTGCCGAGCTCGACCGCGTTCTCCTTGTTGGAGTGCATCTGGAAGATCTTGCCCAGACGCTCCTTCTTGCCCTTGGTCGCGTTGAGCACCTGGGTGCCCGGCGTGACCTGGCCGGAGTAGACGCGGACGTACGTCAGCTTGCCGAAGAACGGGTGCGAGGCGACCTTGAACGCGAGGGCCGAGAACGGCTCCGTGGCGTCGGGGTGGCGCTCGACGACCTTCTCCTCGTCCTTGACGTCGTGGCCGTTGATGGCCGGGACGTCGAGGGGCGACGGCAGGAAGTCGATGACCGCGTCGAGCATGGGCTGGACGCCCTTGTTCTTGAACGCGGAGCCGCAGAGCACCGGGAAGGCCTCGCCCGAGACGGTGAGCTTGCGGATCGCGGACTTGATCTCCGCGACCGTCAGCTCTTCGCCGTTGAGGTACTTCTCGAGGAGCTCCTCGTCGGCCTCGGCGACGTTCTCGACGAGCTCGGCACGGTAGGTCTGCGCCTTCTCGAGGAGGTCCGCGGGGATCTCCTCGATCTCGTAGGCCTCGCCCATCTTCGTCTCGCCGCGCCACACGAGTGCGCGCATCTCGAGCAGGTCGACGACGCCCGTGAACTCGCTCTCGGAGCCGATCGGCAGCTGGATGACCAGCGGCTTGGCCTTGAGGCGGTTCACGATGGTGTCGACCGTGAAGTAGAAGTCCGCGCCGAGCTTGTCCATCTTGTTGACGAAGCAGATGCGCGGGACGTTGTACTTGTCGGCCTGGCGCCAGACGGTCTCGGACTGGGGCTCGACGCCCTCCTTGCCGTCGAAGACAGCAACAGCGCCGTCGAGCACACGCAGGGAGCGCTCGACCTCGACCGTGAAGTCCACGTGGCCGGGGGTGTCGATGATGTTGATCTGGTTCTTGTTCCAGAAGCAGGTCACGGCGGCAGACGTGATCGTGATGCCGCGCTCCTTCTCCTGCTCCATCCAGTCGGTCGTCGATGCGCCGTCGTGCGTCTCACCGATCTTGTAGTTCACCCCGGTGTAGAACAGGATGCGCTCGGTGGTCGTGGTCTTACCGGCATCGATGTGGGCCATGATGCCGATGTTGCGGACCTTGTTCAGGTCGGTCAGCACGTCAAGTGCCACGGGTACTTCCCCTTTGTGTGGGTTGAGTCGGGGGCGCTGCTTCTACCGAAGCCGGCCGGACCCGCCGACGGCCCCGGGGGTGAACCCCCAGGGCCGGTCGGGCGGACTACCAGCGGTAGTGCGCGAAGGCCTTGTTGGACTCGGCCATCTTGTGCATGTCCTCACGACGCTTGACCGCGGCACCGAGGCCGTTGCTGGCGTCGAGGATCTCGTTCATGAGGCGCTCGGTCATGGTCTTCTCGCGACGAGCGCGCGAGTAGTCCGTGAGCCAGCGCAGCGCCAGCGTCGTGGAACGCGTGGGGCGCACCTCGACGGGGACCTGGTAGGTCGCGCCACCGACACGGCGCGAACGGACCTCGAGGGCCGGGCGCACGTTCTCGAGAGCACGCTTGAGGACGACGACGGGGTCGCCGTCGGTCTTCGCGCGGACACCCTCGAGGGCACCGTAGACGATCGCCTCGGCGGTCGACTTCTTGCCGTCCAGGAGGACCTTGTTGATGAGCTGGGTGACGACCGGGGAACCGTAGACAGGGTCGACGATGAGCGGCCGCTTCGGGGCGGGGCCCTTACGAGGCATTAGCTCTTCTCCTTCTTGGCACCGTAGCGGCTGCGAGCCTGCTTGCGGTTCTTGACGCCCTGGGTGTCGAGTGCGCCACGGACGATCTTGTAGCGGACACCGGGGAGGTCCTTCACACGACCGCCGCGGACGAGCACGATGGAGTGCTCCTGGAGGTTGTGGCCGACACCGGGGATGTACGCGGTGACCTCGATCTGGGACGAGAGCTTCACGCGTGCGACCTTGCGCAGTGCGGAGTTCGGCTTCTTGGGGGTGGTGGTGTACACACGCGTGCACACACCACGCCGCTGCGGGGAACCCTTGAGGGCGGGAGTCTTGGACTTCCCTGCCTTCGAGGTCCGCCCCTTGCGGACGAGCTGCTGGATCGTAGGCACTACGTCTCCGTGTCTTCTCGAGCTGGACCGGGGTGATCCCCGGCGGTGGTCTCAACGGGCTGTGGGCGCCGACGGCAAACGGCACCTGCGACGCAGAGCGTCGCAATCGCCACGTACCACCGGCTCGATGGTCCGGGCTGGGCTCGCGACCGATCCGAGGATCGGCCGAAGAGATCAGCTCCGGAATGCTCGCGCACTCACATCGGCACGCTGGAATCGACACAGCGTGCACGACGGCGCGGGCACGGTTTACTACGTTACCTGCCACGTGGCAGGTAGTCAAAGAGCGAGGGGGTGATCCCGGCGCGTCCTGCGCGCCGGAACCACCCCCTGTGCTACTCGGTCCGCCGTGACCCGACGACGCAGGGTCGCCGGGTCATGGCACCGGGATCAGCGGTAGTCGCCGAAGTCCAGGTCCTCGAGCGGGATCGCCTCGCCGGAGCCCATGCCGAGCCCCTGGAAGTCGATCTCGTCGTAGCCGAAGCTCGGGTAGAGCTCCGTCTTGGCCTGCTCGGTCGGCTCGACCTCGACGTTGCGGTAGCGGGGCAGACCCGTACCGGCCGGGATGAGCTTACCGAGGATGACGTTCTCCTTGAGGCCGAGGAGCGGGTCACGACGACCGCTCATCGCCGCCTCGGTGAGGACGCGCGTCGTCTCCTGGAAGGAGGCCGCCGACAGCCACGAGTCCGTCGCGAGCGACGCCTTCGTGATGCCCATCAGCTCGGGACGGCCGGAAGCCGGCTGGCCACCTTCCGACACCGCGCGACGGTTGGCGTCCTCGAAGCGGCCACGCTCGGCGAGCTCGCCCGGCAGGAGCTGCGAGTCGCCCGAGTCCAGCACGGTCACGCGACGCAGCATCTGCCGCACGATGACCTCGATGTGCTTGTCGTGGATGTCCACGCCCTGGGAGCGGTAGACCTCCTGGACCTCGTCCACCAGGTGCTTCTGGGTGGCGCGGGGGCCGAGGATGCGCAGGACCTTCTTCGGGTCCACGGCGCCCTGGACGAGCTGGGTGCCGACCTCGACGTGGTCGCCGTCGCTGACGAGGAGGCGCGAACGCTTCGTCACCGGGTAGGCCAGCTCCTCGGAGCCGTCGTCGGGGGTCAGGACGATGCGGCGCGTGCGCTCCGCCTCGTCGATCGTGATGCGACCCGAGAACTCCGCGATGGGGCCCTCACCCTTCGGGGTACGTGCCTCGAAGAGCTCGGTCACACGGGGCAGACCCTGCGTGATGTCGTCCGCGGAGGCCACACCACCGGTGTGGAAGGTACGCATCGTCAGCTGCGTGCCGGGCTCACCGATCGACTGGGCCGCGATGATGCCGACGGCCTCGCCGATGTCGACGAGCTTGCCGGTGGCCAGCGAGCGGCCGTAGCACTTCGCGCACGTGCCGACGCGGGACTCGCAGGTCAGGACCGAGCGGACCTTGACCGTGTCGATCCCGGCCGCGAGCAGGGCGTCGATGACCAGGTCACCGGCGTCGTCCCCCGCCTTGGCGATGACGTTGCCGTCCGCGTCCTCCACGTCGGAGGCGAGGGTGCGCGAGTAGATGCTCGTCTCGACCTTGTCGTGACGGACCAGACGGTCGCCGATCTTCTCGCCCACGGGCAGCGTCAGGCCACGCTCGGTGCCGCAGTCCTCCTCGCGGACGATGACGTCCTGCGACACGTCGACCAGACGACGGGTCAGGTAGCCCGAGTCGGCGGTGCGCAGAGCGGTGTCGGCGAGACCCTTGCGGGCACCGTGCGTCGCGATGAAGTACTCGAGGACCGAGAGGCCCTCGCGGTAGTTGGACTTGATCGGGCGAGGGATGATCTCACCCTTCGGGTTCGCCACGAGGCCGCGCATACCGGCGATCTGACGGACCTGCATCCAGTTACCACGAGCTCCCGAGCCGACCATCGTGTAGACGGTGTTGCGCTCCGGGAAGCTCGCACGCATCGCGGTCGCGACCTTGTCGGTGGCCTGCGTCCAGATCTCGATGAGCTCCTGGCGACGCTCGTCGTCGGTGATCAGACCGCGGTCGTACTCCTGCTGCACCTTCAGGGCACGAGCCTCGTGCTCCTCCAGGATCGCCGCCTTCGCCGCGGGGGTCGCGACGTCGGAGATGGCGATGGTGACACCCGAACGGGTGGCCCAGCGGAAGCCGGCCTCCTTGAGCGCGTCGAGCGAGGCTGCGACCTCGACCTTGGGGTAGGTCTCGGCGAGCTCGTTGACGATCGTCGAGAGCTTCTTCTTGTCGACGATGCCGTTCACGTAGCCGTAGCTGACGGGCAGCGTCTCGTTGAAGAGCGCGCGGCCGAGGGTCGTCCCGAAGACGAAAGGCTCTCCGGGGACGAAGCCCTCGGGGGCCTCGCCCTCGGCGAAGACCAGACCGTCCATGCGGATGCTGACCTCGGCGTTCAGGTCCAGCGAGCCGGCGTCGAAGGCCATGATGGCCTCGGCGACCGAGCTGAACGCGCGCCCCGCGCCCTCGGCGTCCTTCTTGTCGTTCGTCAGGTGGTACAGACCGATGATCATGTCCTGCGAGGGCATGGTCACCGGACGGCCGTCCGACGGCTTCAGGATGTTGTTGCTCGAGAGCATGAGGATGCGCGCCTCGGCCTGGGCCTCGGCCGACAGCGGCAGGTGCACGGCCATCTGGTCACCGTCGAAGTCCGCGTTGAACGCGGCACACACGAGCGGGTGCAGGTGGATGGCCTTGCCCTCGACCAGCTGGGGCTCGAAGGCCTGGATGCCGAGACGGTGCAGCGTGGGTGCACGGTTGAGCAGCACGGGGTGCTCGGTGATGACCTCTTCGAGGACGTCCCACACGACCGGACGGGCACGCTCGACCATGCGCTTGGCGCTCTTGATGTTCTGCGCGTGGTTCAGGTCCACGAGGCGCTTCATCACGAAGGGCTTGAAGAGCTCGAGGGCCATCTGCTTGGGCAGACCGCACTGGTGCAGCTTGAGCTGCGGGCCGACCACGATGACCGAACGGCCCGAGTAGTCGACACGCTTGCCGAGCAGGTTCTGACGGAAGCGACCCTGCTTGCCCTTGAGCATGTCGGAGATCGACTTCAACGGACGGTTGCCGGGGCCCGTGACCGGGCGACCACGACGGCCGTTGTCGAAGAGCGAGTCCACAGCTTCCTGCAGCATGCGCTTCTCGTTGTTGACGATGATCTCCGGAGCGCCCAGGTCGAGCAGACGCTTGAGGCGGTTGTTCCGGTTGATCACGCGGCGGTACAGGTCGTTCAGGTCCGAGGTCGCGAAGCGGCCACCGTCGAGCTGCACCATGGGGCGCAGGTCCGGCGGGATGACCGGGACGGCGTCCAGCACCATGCCCGTGGGCGAGTTGGTGGTGGTCAGGAACGCGTTGACGACCTTGAGGCGCTTGAGCGCACGGGTCTTCTTCTGGCCCTTGCCGCTGCGGATGATCTCGCGCAGGAGCTCGGCCTCGGCGACCAGGTCGAAGTCCTGGAGACGCTTCTGGATCGCCGCGGCGCCCATCGAGCCCTCGAAGTAGTTGCCGTAACGGTCCTGGAGGGCGCGGTAGAGCATCTCGTCGCCCTCGAGGTCGGCGACCTTGAGGTTCTTGAAGCGGTCCCAGACCTGGTCCAGGCGGTCGAGCTCGGCGTCGGACCGCTTGCGGATCGACGCCATCTCGCGCTCGGCCGAGTCGCGGACCTTGCGGCGGGCGTCGGCGCGAGCGCCCTCGGCCTCGAGCGCGGCCAGGTCGGCCTCGAGCTTCTGGGCACGGGTGTTGATGTCGTTGTCGCGACGGTCCGTGATCTCCTTCTTCTCCAGGTCGATCTCGTTCTGGAGGTTGGGGAGGTCTTCCTGACGGCCCTCGACGTCGACCGACGTGATCATGTAGGCGGCGAAGTAGATGACCTTCTCGAGGTCCTTCGGCGCCAGGTCGAGGAGGTAACCGAGGCGGGAGGGCACACCCTTGAAGAACCAGATGTGCGTGACGGGGGCGGCGAGCTCGATGTGGCCCATACGCTCACGGCGCACCTTCGAGCGCGTCACCTCGACGCCGCAGCGCTCGCAGATGATGCCCTTGAAGCGCACGCGCTTGTACTTGCCGCAGTAGCACTCCCAGTCCCGGGTGGGGCCGAAGATCTTCTCGCAGAAGAGTCCGTCCTTCTCGGGCTTGAGGGTGCGGTAGTTGATGGTCTCAGGCTTCTTGACCTCGCCGTGAGACCAGTCACGGATGTCGTCTGCCGTGGCCAGTCCGATACGCAGCTCGTCGAAGACATTGACGTCGAGCAAGGTGGTCCTACTTCCTTCGTCTGCCGGCCTGTCCGGGGTTCGTCCCGGCCGGCGCGGTGGAGGTGCTACAGAGTGTCGGGTGGCGGTGGGGGCGTTCGTTCACGCCCGCCCCCCCCCCCCGCTTCCGAGATCAGATCTCGTCGATCGTGGATGCTGCGTTGGGGCGACGCGACAGGTCGATGCCGAGCTCCTCGGCAGCGCGGTACACGTCGTCGTCGGACTCACGCATCTCGATGGAGACACCGTCGCTCGAGAGCACCTCGACGTTCAGGCACAGCGACTGCATCTCCTTCAGGAGAACCTTGAAGGACTCCGGGATGCCCGAGTCGGGGATGTTCTCGCCCTTGACGATCGCCTCGTAGACCTTCACGCGGCCCGGGACGTCGTCGGACTTGATCGTCAGCAGCTCCTGGAGGGTGTACGCCGCGCCGTATGCCTCGAGCGCCCACACCTCCATCTCGCCGAAACGCTGTCCACCGAACTGTGCCTTACCACCCAGCGGCTGCTGCGTGATCATCGAGTACGGGCCGGTCGAGCGGGCGTGGATCTTGTCGTCCACCAGGTGGTGGAGCTTCAGGATGTACATGTAGCCCACGGAGACCGGCTCCGGGAACGGCTCGCCGGAGCGGCCGTCGAACAGACGTGCCTTGCCGTCGCGGCCGACCATGCGGTTGCCGTCACGGTTCGGGAGCGTCGTGGAGAGCAGACCCGTGAGGGCCTCCTCCTCGAGCCCGTCGAAGACCGGCGTCGCCACGGGGCGGCCCGGCTCGGACGAAGCAGCGACCGCAGGGACGTGCTCCTTCCAGGACAGGTCGCCCTCGCCGGCTGCGCCGTCGGTCTGCGAGATGTCCCAGCCCTGCTTCGCGACCCACCCGAGGTGGGTCTCGAGGACCTGGCCGACGTTCATACGACCGGGGACACCCAGCGGGTTGAGGATGACGTCCACCGGGGTGCCGTCCTCGAGGAAGGGCATGTCCTCGACGGGGAGGATCTTCGAGATGACACCCTTGTTGCCGTGACGGCCGGCGAGCTTGTCGCCGTCCGTGATCTTGCGTCGCTGCGCGATGTACACGCGGACCAGCTGGTTCACGCCGGCGGGCAGCTCGTCGCCGTCCTCGCGGTTGAACTCGCGGACGCCGATGACGGTGCCGGACTCGCCGTGGGGAACCTTGAGCGACGTGTCGCGGACCTCGCGGGCCTTCTCACCGAAGATGGCGCGCAGGAGGCGCTCCTCGGGGGTCAGCTCGGTCTCGCCCTTGGGCGTGACCTTGCCGACGAGCACGTCGCCCGCGCCGACCTCTGCACCGATGCGGATGACACCGCGCTCGTCGAGGTCCGCCAGGACGTCCTCGGAGACGTTCGGGATGTCCCGCGTGATCTCCTCGGGGCCGAGCTTCGTGTCGCGGGCGTCGACCTCGTGCTCCTCGATGTGGATCGAGGACAGGACGTCGTCCTGCACGAGGCGCTGCGACAGGATGATCGCGTCCTCGTAGTTGTGGCCTTCCCAGGACATGAACGCGACGAGCAGGTTGCGGCCGAGCGAGAGCTCGCCCTCGTCCGTCGCGGGGCCGTCGGCCAGCACGGAGCCGACCTCGACGCGAGCGCCCTCGTCGACGACGACGCGCTGGTTGTACGACGTGCCCTGGTTCGAGCGGCGGAACTTCGCCGCGCGGTAGCTCGTCGTGGTCGCGTCGTCGTTCGCGACGACGATCAGGTCCGCGGAGACCTCGGTGACGACACCGGGCTTGGTGGCGACGATGACGTCACCGGCGTCGATGGCTGCACGACGCTCCATGCCGGTACCCACGAGCGGGGCCTCGGAACGGACCAGGGGCACGGCCTGACGCTGCATGTTGGCACCCATGAGTGCGCGGTTCGCGTCGTCGTGCTCGAGGAACGGGATGAGGGCGGTCGCGACCGACACCATCTGGCGCGGCGAGACGTCCATGTAGTCGACCTCGGTGCCGAGGACGTCAGCCGTCTCGCCACCCTTGGTGCGGACCAGGACGCGCTCGGCACGGAACGAGCCGTCGGCGTTGAGCTCGGTGTTCGCCTGGGCGATGACGTAGCGGTCCTCGTCGTCGGCCGTCAGGTAGACGACCTCGTCGGAGACCTTGCCCGCCTCGACCTTGCGGTACGGCGTCTCGATGAACCCGAACGGGTTGATGCGCCCGTAGGAGGCGAGCGAGCCGATCAGACCGATGTTCGGGCCCTCAGGGGTCTCGATGGGGCACATGCGGCCGTAGTGCGACGGGTGGACGTCACGGACCTCCATGCCGGCACGGTCACGGGACAGACCACCCGGGCCCAGCGCGGACAGACGACGCTTGTGCGTCAGGCCGGCGAGCGGGTTGTTCTGGTCCATGAACTGCGAGAGCTGCGAGGTGCCGAAGAACTCCTTGATCGACGCCACCACGGGGCGGATGTTGATCAGGGTCTGCGGCGTGATCGCCTCGACGTCCTGGGTCGTCATGCGCTCACGCACGACGCGCTCCATGCGGGACAGGCCGGTACGGACCTGGTTCTGGATGAGCTCGCCCACGGCGCGGATACGACGGTTGCCGAAGTGGTCGATGTCGTCGGTCTCGACGCGGATCTCGACGGGCTCGCCGGCACGCGTGCCGGGGAGGGTCGTGACCTCGGCGTGCAGGGCCGCGAGGTACTTGATCGTCGCGACGATGTCCGTGACGGACAGCGTGGAGTCACCCAGGGGCGCGTCGACGCCGAGCTTCTTGTTCGCCTTGTAGCGGCCGACCTTCGCGAAGTCGTAGCGCTTGGGGTTGAAGTAGAAGTTCTCGAGGAGCGAGCGACCGGCCTCGACCGTGGGCGGCTCGCCCGGACGGATCTTGCGGTAGAGGTCGACGAGCGCCTCTTCCTCGGTGTGGACATGGTCCTTCTCGAGCGTGTCGAGCACCGACGGGAAGTCAGCGAACTCCTCGCGGATCTGCGACTCGGTCAGGCCGAGGGCCTTGAGCAGGACCGTGACGGACTGCTTGCGCTTGCGGTCGACGCGGACGCCGACGGCGTCGCGCTTGTCGATCTCGAACTCCAGCCACGCACCGCGCGACGGGATGATCTTCGCGGAGTAGATGTCCTTGTCGCTGGTCTTGTCGGCCTGGCGCTCGAAGTACACACCGGGCGAACGGACGAGCTGCGAGACGACGACGCGCTCGGTGCCGTTGATGATGAAGGTGCCGCGTGCGGTCATGAGCGGGAAGTCGCCCATGAAGACCGTCTGGCTCTTGATCTCACCGGTGTTGTAGTTCACGAACTCCGCGGTGACGAAGAGCGGCGCGGCGAAGGTGAAGTCCTTCTCCTTGCACTCCTCGGCCGAGTACTTCGGGGGCTCGAAGCGGTGGTTGGAGAAGGAGAGAGACATGGAGGAGCCGAAGTCCTCGATCGGGGAGATCTCCTCGAAGATCTCCTCGAGACCCGACGTCGCGGGGACGTCCTGGCGACCGGCGGCGGCCGCGGCGTCGACGCGTGCGCGCCACGCCGGGTTGCCCAGCAGCCAGTCGAAGCTCTCGGTCTGGAGCCCGAGCAGGTCGGGCACCTCGAGAGGCTCGTAGATCTTGGCGAAAGATACGCGCCGGGAAGCGGTGCGGTTCGCGATAGCGTCGGCGGACGGAGCAGAAGGGGTGCGCGAGGCAGCCAAGAGGGGTCCTTCCCTGCAGATCGATTGCACGCTGTACGCTGCGTGGCTGGAGGACCTCTTCCCCCTGAGGCTGCCGTGGTGCACGATGGACGCACACCGAAGACGGTCCGGGCAGTTCAGAGGGTGCCGAGGGCACACGCGAGCGCAAAGCGCTAGCATACCCGGCCCAGTCAAGCGTGTCCAGCGACGCGAAATCGCGGCCTGTCAAGACCGTCGTCACGCCCACTGCACTCCCCCACCGGGCCGGTGAGGACATCTTCTCGGTGGCCGCCATATGCCGCCCAAGAACACGAAGAAACTCCCTGCCCGACGGCGTCCGCCACCTTCCCGTGGAAGGTGAGCTCCGGCGTCGGGCCGGGAGACGAAGAGGCGACGAGAGGCCCGCACCCCGGGGGGTACGGGCCTCGTCGCCTGTGCTACCTGTCAGGCCGCGCGAGGCGACCTGTCATGCGATACCGCCCCGAAGGGCAGTGATCACTTGACGGTGACGGTTGCGCCGGCGCCCTCGAGGGCAGCCTTGGCCTTGTCAGCAGCGTCCTTGGCAACGTTCTCCAGGACGGGCTTGGGGGCGCCGTCAACGAGGTCCTTGGCCTCCTTCAGGCCGAGGCTCGTGAGGGCACGCACCTCCTTGATGACCTGGATCTTCTTGTCGCCGGCAGCCTCGAGGATGACGTCGAACTCCGTCTTCTCCTCGACCTCCTCGGCGGCAGCGGCCGCGGGGCCTGCAACGGCGACGGCGGCCGGAGCGGCCGCGGTGACCTCAAAAGCGTCCTCGAACGCCTTCACGAACTCGGAGAGCTCGATGAGGGAGAGGCCCTTGAACTGCTCGATGAGCTCTTCGGTGCTGAGCTTCGCCATGATGGCGGTCCTTTCGGTTGGTGCTCGGCAGCAGCCCTGTCAACGATCCACAGAGCCCTGCTGGAAGCAGAGGGGGTGGGTGCGTGCTGCGTGATCCTCCGAGGAGGGTCAGGCGGCAGCGCTCTCCGATTCCTGCTTGAGGCGCAGGGCATCGATGGTGCGGACGGCCTGCGAAGCGGGCGCGTTGAACAGGTATGCCGCCTGGTAGAGCGGCTGCTTGAACGCGCCGGCCAGCTTGGCCAGCAGGACCTCGCGGGACTCGAGGTCCGCGAGCTTGGTGATGTCCGCAGCGGTCAGGGAGCGTCCGTCGAGGACACCGCCCTTGATGACCAGTGCGGGGTTCGCCTTGGCGAAGTCACGCAGGCCCTTGGCCGCCTCGACCGGGTCACCGGTCACGAAGGCGATGGCCGAGGGGCCCTTGAAGTCGGCGTCGATCTCGATGCCGGCTTCCTTGGCCGCGATGGCGGTCAGCGTGTTCTTCACCACGGCGTAGGTTGCGTTGCCGCTGAGCGACCGACGCAGCTGCTTGAGCTGCGCGACGGTGAGCCCGCGGTACTCGGTCAGCACGGCCGCGTTCGACTCGCGGAAGTTCTCCGTGAGCTCTGCGACTGCGGCTGCCTTGTCCGGCCTCGCCATGGCAATCCTTCCGGTGGTGGTGCCACCGGTCTCCGCAGGGCGGGGGCCCTGGGGGGTGAGGTCCTGCGGAGACGAGAAGAGCCCCGCGCAGGCGCGGGGCTCGAAGTGCAGGCTCTCGCCCGCTCCGTGAACTCTCACCTGCGCTGGCCTCCGCACTTCTGCGGGACTTCGGTCCGGACTGCAACTGACGAGTCAGTGGGCAGGACGGTACGACCGGCGGTCTTGGGTACTGGAACAGGGTACGTGAGGTCGGCGCCTGGTCCAAATCCGGTCCGACAGCGCCGCAGGGCGCCGCGCTGTGCGGCGCAGCGCCCGCAGTCGGGGCGCCGAAGGACACGCCTCCGCGCAGGCCCCCTCAGACCGCGAGCGGCCCGAAGCAGACCAGGGGAACCGGTTCCTCCTCGCTCGCGACCGCGGCCGCGAGCGCGTCCCCCGGCGTGGCCCCCGCCCGCAGCTCGCCGTGAAACTCGGGCATGACCCGCGCGGCGACGTCGTCCCGCAGCGGGGCGACGCTCGACACGACGGCCGCTGCCCCCAGCCGGAGCAGGACGCTCGTGAGCCCCAGCGGCTCACCACCGATCCGGACCGTCGACAGCCCCGCCTCGCAGGCCGAGAGGACGACCACGGCGCCTCGGAGGTCCACGCCGTCGAGCTCGTGCGCGAACAGGGGGCCGTCCGCGAGCCGCAGCGAGGAGAACAACGGGTTGTCGGTCTCGTGCCGGCCGTGCGTCGCGAGGTGGACGACCGCGGCCGACGGGAGCCTCTCGACCGTGGCCGAGCAGGTGGCCTCCTCGCCGGTCAGGACCGTGGCGCTCTCCCACGTCCTCGCCACGGCCTCGGCCTCGGCCTCCGCCGCCCGTAGTCCCGGTCCCGCCACGACCACGACGTCGGGCTTGGTCTGCTCGACCGTCGACTCCTGCAGGTCGATCCACGAGTTGACCCACGTCCGGCGTCCCGCGCGTGAGGGCAACGAGGACCACGGCACGGCGAGCAGCAGGTCGCGCGCGGCGATGTGCAGGTCGCCCTGCGCGTCGATCGGCGCGAGGACCTCGCGGTCGAGCCACGCCAGGCTCCGGTCGAGCGACGCCCGGGCGGCGGCCCGCATGGGCGCCGGGATCAGCCCGTTCGACAGGACGTCGAGGTCCGCACGCGCACGCCGGATGCGCTCGCCGACCTCCACCATCGGGGCCAGCCGGATCATGCTCAGCCCCGAGGCGTCCGCCCGCAGGACGCGGAGCGTCTCGTCCGCGACGACGAAGTCCGCGACGACCGTCGACGCGCTCGCCGTCGACAGCGCGCGGCGCAGGCGGCGTGCGGTGACCGCGGTCGGCGTCTGCGCTCCCCCTCCGTCCTGCCAGGCCCGACGCCGAGCAGCCTCCTGCAGCCGTCGCGCCTCGCTCAGGTGCGCACGCCGGCGCTCGAGACGTTCACCCGAGGGGTTCGCCCCCAGGAGCCTCGCAGACTCGATCTCCTGGCGCGCACGGGTGAGGAGCTCGGCGGACTCGGCGTCGGACGGCGGCACGACCCTCCCGCTGCCGGCGACGGTCGCACGTCCACGCTCGACGGCGTCGAGCAGCGCCGCGGCGCGGCCGGTACGCAGGGCCGCGGCCACGTCCACGTGCCCCAGGCGCACCCCGTGGACCGCGGAAGCCGTCACGGCGTCGACCGACCCCAGCCCTTCGCGGTGCTCCGCCAGCATGCGCTGCCCCTTGCGCACGGCACGGAGCGCAGCGCCACGCTCCCCGGTGGCGAACGCCAGCTGGGCCGCCACTGCCTGGTGCTGCAGACGCAGCGGCAGCGCCACCCGCCCGAGGTGCCCCGGGACCCGCGAGAGGACCTCGCGCGCGCCCGCCGGGTCCTTCGCCGCCAGGAGCCACTCTGCCGCGAGGAGCTGTGCGGGGACGGTCACCCCACGCCCACCGGCCTCACCGAGCGCGGCCCCCACGTCCGCGAGAGCGAGCGCACGGGCCGCCCGACGGCGTGCCACGCCGACCGAGAGGCCCGCCGAACGGTCCTCGGCGAGCCGCGCCTGGAGCTCGGCGACCCGAGCCCGGGCAGCCCAGGGGTCGTTGCCGATCCGGTCGAACCTGGCCGCGGCCGCGCGGGCCTGACGCTGCGCCTCGGTGTAGCGGCGGAGCCCCACGAGGCACTGTGCACGCAGCAGCTCGACCTCGGCGACGTCCCTGACCATCCGGTTGCGGACGAGGTGCTCGCGCGCCTCGGCGAGCGTCGAGTCGGCGTCCGAGAGCAGTCCGGCCTCGAGAAGAACCTGCGCCTTGTCGATGAGGCCCACGGAGGCGTGCCGTTCGGGAGCACCGCGCTCCGCCTCCTCCATGGCGCGCAGGGCTGTCGGCAGGTCGCCGCCGAGGTACTTCGCGTAGCCGAGGTTGTGCTGCGCCTTGGACGCGAGCAGCGCGTCCCCCATGTCCTCCGCGCGCCGCACCACCTCGGCAAGGTCCGCCTCGGCCCGATCGAGGTTGCCCAGCTCGAGGTGCAGCGACCCCCGGTTCAGGAGGAGGACGGCGGCGTCGAGCGGCGTCGCCACGTCGATGAACCGAGCGGCAGCGTCCATCTCCTCGACCGCCTCGACGACCCGGCCGGTGCGCAGCCGGAGCAGGCCACGCTGTCCGCCGACCACGAGCTGCAGGTCCTCGGGCCCATGGGCCTCTACCCACGCCTGGGCCTGCTCGAGCAGCTCGAGCGAGCGATCGACGTCACCCTCGTACTCGAACCTGGAGATCGCCAGACCGATCAGCGCACGGACGTGGGCGTAGCTGTTGTCCGGGTCGTCCGCGAAGGTCGGTTCCTCGAGATCCGCGAGGATGGTGCGGAAGAGCTGGGCGGCCCGGGCATGACGCCCCCGCGCGTTGGTCCCCGACGCGAACTCGAGGCGTGCGCGCAGGGTCCGGCCACCGCTGCGCGCCACGCCGTCACCTCATTCCGCGGTCACCTCCGTGGGGACCAGTCCAGTGGCCAGGGTAATGGACTGCCACAGCCATGCGCAGCGTCCGGGCGCTCCTTCACCCGGTACCACGGCGCTCGGCGACGTCGGGTCGGCCGCGGCGTCGTCGAGCAGGTAGGACGCGAGCTCGCCGGCCAGCACGGGCCCTGCGAAGGACGTACCGCTCCAGGTAGCGAACCCGCCCTGAAACCCCTCGGGGTCGATCGTGGCCCGGTTGCCGTCCGACCAGAGCTCCTTGAGCCATCGGCTGGGGGCCACCGCGCCGTCCATCGTCGTCGGCGCCGTCGAGACGAGAGCGGCGCCGGGACGCACGCACGTGACCCATGGCCCGTCGTTGCTGAACAGGGCGGTGGTCCCGTCCGGGTTCTGCGCCCCGACCGTGAGCACCGGCGGCTCGTCGCGCAGGAGCGTGACACCCTGCAGCGGCACGGGCGGCGTCTGCCGACGGTCGATGCGCGGCGCGAACGCCGCAGGGTAGCTCGGCCTGGTCTGCCCGTCGTTCCCGGACGAGACGACGACCAGCACCCCGTAGCGCCGGAGCGCCCGCAGGACGGTGCCGAAGGGAGCGTCGAAGTCCGCGTCCTCGGGGCGCTCGTGGTAGTACCCGAGCGAGAGGACCAGGACGTCGATCGGCGCGTAGCCGTCCCGCCCGACGAGTCCCAGCACGTGCCACAGAAGCACACGACGCAGGGAGCGCAGGAGGTCTCGTTCGGGGATGACCCCGGCACCGCCGTAGAGACGAGGAGCCAGGATGACCGCGTCGGGGCACTTCTGGTGGACGAGCCCGGCGATGAACGTGCCGTGCCCGGCGACCGGGTCGAGCGGGCCCGTCAAGGGAGAGATCGACACCCCTCCGATCTCGGGGTCCTCGTACTCGTACTCCGTCTCCGGGAGGACGGACAGCGGCTCTCCGAGGAGCTCGGGGTCTCGCACGACGATCGTCCCTCGAGTCTCCGGGGCGGCGTCGAACCAGGGGTGCGCGCCCACCCCGGTGTCCAGGACCGCCACGACGGGTCGGCGGGTCCCGTCCGCGGCGGTGAAGTCGTCGGCACCGACGGCGAGCCGCCGTGCGGGGACGGGACCGACCCAGTTCACGGGGGTCCGCCCGCCCGAGCCGGGTGTCGCGTACTCCGCGGTTCCCGTGACGGGGAAGGGCTGGGTGTAGGGGAACGGCTGGGTGTAGGGGAACGGCTGCGTGTACGGGAACGGCTGCGTGTACGGGAAGGGCTGCGTGTACGGGAACGGCTGCGTGTACGGCTGGCCACCGATGGCGGGCCCCGCCGCGGGCGCGATCATGTGGTCGAGGCCCACCCGCGGGCTGCACCTGTCATCGGGACACAGGCGTCCACCGAGCTTCTCGATGACCTTCCAGGCGTCGGGGAGCTCCCCCTCGCTGCCGCCCTTCTGCCGCAGGCGCGCCGACAGCCCGAAGACGCGTCGCAGGTCACGGGTCGTCTCGCGGTCCAGCCCCGCCCGGGTGATGAGCTCCGCGTCACTCCTGCTGGCCTCCTCGACCTCGACCGTCAGGTCGAACTTCGCCGCGGCCTCCTCGAGCCAGCGCAGCGAGCGGTTGCCGGTCAGGTCGTCCGGAGACTCGGGAACCAGGACCCGGTCCCCCACGTACCAGGTGGGGTGCGGCGAGGACTGCCCGGCCCGACGCGGTGCGGTGATCGGGTCGAGGGTCCGCGTCCGCCACTGCAGCCGGTTCGGTCGGTCTCCGAAGGGCCGCCCGCCCGGCGGGACAGGCGGCGTGGCCGACTGCTCAGGGGTCTCACTCATCGGTGCTCCAATGCACGAAGGGGACTACCGTCGGGTCGATCGGCCCGGCGTGCCGAGATGACGAAGGGGCGGGGCGGCTAGAGCTCGATGATCGGTGTCGTCACGGCGTCGCCGCCAGCACCCGGGGCTCGCAGCAGCAGGCTCGCCGGACCAGGCCCGACGGCGTCGAACACGAACCGGCCGTCCTCGTCGGCGACGGTCGAGACCATCCCGTCCGGGCGGTGCAGCTCGACCGTCAGCTCGCCGGCCGGGGCGGCCCATCCGTCGATGCGGATCCGGCCGTCGTCACGAGCGGACAGCGTGATCATGACGGTCAGGGACTCGGCCGTGAAGGTGATGGTGCGCGCCTCGATCGGCGGCGCCTCGCCCCGGACCGACATCTCCGGCACACGGACGTACTCGAGCTCCATGACCTCGGCCTCCAGGCCTGCGAGCGTGATCGCGAACAGCGACCGCTCGACGAGCCCGTCCGGTACCGGGTCGAGCATCGTGTGGATACGGGCGAGATCCGCCAGGATCTCGAGGTCGACGGCGTCCAGTGGTTCCTCGGGGCTGTACCCCGACGGTGCGCTCATGATGTTTCCCATGTCCTGTCCCCCTGCTCGCTCTCGATGATGTCGCGGAGCTTTGCCAAGCACCGCCCACGGTTGGACCCGATGCTGCCCACCGGCATGCCGATGGCGCTCGAGATGTACTTGTAGTCGGGTCGGTCCGCCAACGAGATCAGCCGGAGGAGCTGCTGACAGCGGTCCGGCAGCTGGAGGACAGCGCGCCACAGGTAGCGGTCGCGCTCCACCTCGAGGACCTGGGTCTCGGGGGTGGGGTCGGAAGAGGGAAGGGTGCCCGTGGGCCCGTCGAGCATGTCGTCGGGCAGCTCGGTCCGGCGCTTCTGGTCGTCACGGTGCTTGCGGACGGCCTCCCACGCGCCGCGCTTGGCGGTCACGAGGAGCCACTTGAGCACGGCGTGCGGCTCCTGGATGGTGTGAGCGTTGCGTACGAGGGCCATCCAGGTGTTCTGGACGATGTCGTCCGCCTGCTCGCGGACGACTCCCTGGGCCCTGACCGTGTGCCACAGCAACGGCGTGGCCTCTCTCACGAAGTCGGCCAGTGCCTGGTGCTTGCCCTCGCGGTAGTCGAGCAGGGCGGCCGCGGCACGATCCCCGAGGCTCACCTCCGGCTCGTCGACTTCCGGGACGTCCTCGGTGATCCGTGTCATGGCTGGGTGCGCCGTCTGCTCTCGGTCGTGCTCGGGTACTTCGGGGGAACCCGAGTCTAGGGGCGTCTGCCCAGGTGGGACAAGCATTTCCGCCACCGCAGGACCTCCCTCCGGCCCGTGCTCACGCACGCTCGACGCACCGGGCCGGTGGTGCACCGGACCCCTTCCTGCCGGGAGAGAGGAACGGGCGCCGCGTTTGATACACGCGTCCGGAGGTTCTTCCCGGACGTCCGTCGTGTGCTTCGGCGACCCGCACCACGCGACCCGCGCGACGACGTCGGGCGACGGGAACCCGCACGTACGGGTACGCGACACGTAGGGGGATCCCCGTACCGTCCGTAGGCAGAGAGTGGTGAAACCCCTCATCACAGGCGTGACGCGGCTCACGTAGCGTCGGCATGGCCGACCCAGATCGGCCACTCGGACGGTCCCGGTGAGACGACGACGTCCCGGACCCCTTGCTAGAGGAGCACCACGTGAGAACCCATCGCCACCCCGCCGACGGCGCCCGCCGTCCGGCCCGCCTGCTCGCGGCACTGACCGCCGCCACGGTCGCCCTCGGCGGGCTCGCGCTCGCCGGCACGAGCGCTCAGGCCGCCCCGCAGCCCGCCGCCCAGCCCGCGACCGTCGCAGCAGCCGCCGCCCCGGGCCACCAGTGGCTCACGGGCTACTGGCACAACTTCAACAACGGCTCGGTCGTCATGCCGCTGAGCGACATCCCGCCCGCCTACAACCTGGTCGCCGTCGCGTTCGCCGACAACCTGACCGGCACGCCCGGCGGGATCACCTTCAACCTCTCGACCGCCGAGCTGAACGGGTACACCGTGCCCCAGTTCAAGGCCGACATCGCCGCGATCCGGGCCCAGGGCCGCAAGGTCATCCTGTCGGTCGGCGGCGAGAAGGGGAACGTCATCGTCTCCAACGCGACCGAGGCGAAGAACTTCGCCGACACCGCGTACGCCCTCATGCAGGAGTACGGCTTCGACGGCGTCGACATCGACCTCGAGCACGGCATCAACGCCACGTACATGTCGAGCGCGCTGCACCAGCTCTCGGCCAAGGCGGGCCCGAACCTCATCATCGCGATGGCCCCCCAGACCATCGACTACCAGGCCACCTCGATGGGCTACTACCAGCTCACGCTCGCCATCAAGGACATCCTCACGATCGTCAACACCCAGTACTACAACTCGGGCGCGATGATGGGCTGCAACCAGCAGGTCTACAGCCAGGGCAGCATCGACTTCCTCACCTCGCTCTCCTGCATCCAGCTCGAGATGGGCCTGCGGCCCGACCAGGTCGGCATCGGTGTCCCCGCCGTCCAGGCCGCGGCCGGCGGCGGCTACCAGCCCGTCGCGAACGTCATCAAGGCCGTCGACTGCCTCGAGACGGGGACGAACTGTGGCGCCTTCAAGCCCGCGACGCCGTACGGCAAGATCGGCGGTGTCATGACCTGGTCGATCAACTGGGACAAGAAGAACAACTACGCGCTCGCGACGGCCGTCGGTGCGCGCCTCGGCACGGGCTCCGGCGGGGGCACGACGGGCGGAACGACCGGCGGCACCACGGGTGGGACCACGGGCGGAACGACCGGCGGCACCACCGGCGGCACCACGGGCGGGACCACGGGCGGAACGACCGGCGGCACCACCGGCGGCACCACCGGTGGCACGACCGGCGGGACCACGGGCGGAACGACCGGCGGCACCACCGGCGGCACGACCGGCGCCACCTGCTCGGCCGCCCCCTGGAGCGCGACGACCATCTACACGGGCGGCAACACCGTCTCCCACAACGGCCGCACGTGGCAGGCCAAGTGGTGGACCCGCGGCGACGCTCCCGCCCCCAGCGACTGGGGCGTGTGGAAGGACCTCGGCGCCTGCTGAGGCCCCTCGCGAGGCCGACGGCCCCTCGTACGACCCGAGCCGTTCGGCTCTCCACCCTCGCCCAGGGAGTGGAGAGCCGAACGGCTCGGTGCTTGTTCGCCGACCCGTGGCCAGTGAGCCGGGACCCCGCGAACAGCAGGTCAGTCGACGGGGAAGAGCGACATCGTCAGCGTCGCACCGTACGCACCCGGCGCCGTGTCGGCCGGGAGCTCGAGAGCGAGGTCGGCCGTGACGTCGGACGTGCCCTTGCGACCGATCGCGTCGGCGCCGACGAGGGTCTGCGGGACCGACAGCCCCGCTCCCCCGCCCAGCACCGAGGAGACACGCTGCCCGACGACGACACCCGGCTTGCCCAGCACCAGGCGAGGCGTCCAGCCGAGCTGCTCGGCACCGAACGTCGTCGTCCCCGTGGAGAACGCGGTCGACTGCCCGGACACCGCCCAGCCCGCGGCCTCGAGGCGGGTGTCGGAGACGCTCACCACGGGCAGGGCCGCGGTGTAGGTCAGGTGGTCACCGTCGAGGCCGCCTTCGAGCGTCACGGGTGCGCCGTCGCTCGCCACCGTCATCGAGAGCCTGCCCTCGGCGACGGGCTCCTCGACGACCGCCTGGAGCGCGACGCCCTCCGAACCGGCTGGGTCGGTCTCGCCCTGCGCCGCGAAACGCACCTGGTCGAGGGCCCAGAACCAGTCGTTCGTCCCGCTGTAGTGGAACCGGTACTGCGCGGTCCTCGTCCCGGCCGGGACGTCCGTCACGATCGTGCGCTGCCCGTTGTCGCTCGCAGGGAACGCCGCCACCTGGACCGGTGCACCGCCGTCGAAGCTCACGAGGACCTCGGCGACCTGCACACGGTCGTGACGGTAGGAGTGCTCGAAGCTCAGCACGGCCTGCTCCTTGCCCGCCACCGAGTACGCCGGCGTCACGAGCGTCGAGTCGAACTTTCCCGCACCGTGGCTCTTGTCGTCCCACTCGTCGGAGTCCGCGACCGCGATCACGTCACGTCCGCGCGTGAAGTTCTCGCGCGCCTGACCCGGCTCCGCCGCGGACCAGAAGGGCTGCGTCGTGAACGACCAGCCGCGCCACTCGGTCACACCACCTGACGGCATGGCCGAGTTGTCCACGCTCCAGCCGGACGGCGGCGTGGTCGTGAAGCCGAGCGTCCCCGCGGGGACGCCCGTCTCGTCGACGCGTCCCGAGAGTGCGGGGCGCAGGCTGTCGAAGTCGTCCGTGACGTCGTCGCCGATGGAGGTGCCGTCGAGGCCCCATGCGGGGTCCACGGTCACGCCTGCCTGACGCATCACGGTCGGGGCGATGTCGGTGATCGCGAGGTTCTCCTGCCTGCCCCGCGCCTCGATGCCGTCACCCGCCGCGATGACGAACGTCGCGCGCTCGGTCTGGGCCCGGCCGCCGTGACCACCCGTGGGAAGGTGCCCGTGGTCGGCCGTCACGATGACGTTCCAGTTCTCCGCCGCGCGGGAGGGGCGAGCCTCGATGGCGGCGAGGATCCGCCCGATGCGAGCGTCCTGCACCTCGAGCTCGGCCGTGTACTGCGCCGCGTCAGCGCCGTGGCTGTGGCCCGCGCCGTCGATGTCGTCGAGGTGGATGAAGCTCACGTCCGGGTTCTGCGTCCCGAGGTGCGTGATCGCGGCCTGCTCGGTCTTGACGTCCGAGCCTGTCGCGAGGCGAAGGTCGATCCCGGCCGAGACGATGTCCCCGTTGCTCGCCGACGACGTGATCGGCGCCCAGGTCGAGGCCGCGAAGGTCGCGATGCTCGGGTCGACCTGCTCGAGACGGTCGAGGAAGCTCGGGTACTGCGCGTAGTTCTTGCCCGCGAACGAGTTGTCACGGACATTGTGCTTGTCCGTCCACACGCCCGTCAGGATCGTCGACCAGCCCGCGCCCGACACCGTCTGGGCCCCGCGCTGGCTCACCTCTGGTGCGTCGCTCGTGGCGTACAGGAGGCTGTGCCCGTACGTCCCGCGCTGCATGAGCGCGTGCAGGTTCGGGGTCGACGCGGCCTCGATCTTGTCGAGTCTGGCCCCGTCCAGGCCGATCACGAGCGTCTTGTCCGTACGAGTTCCCTGCAGGACGGGGGCGTCTCCCTCGGCCGCGAACGCGGCCGCCGGCACGAGGAACGTCCCTGCCGCCAGGCTCCCGGCGAGTGCCAGGTGTGCGATCTTGCGCATGTCCAACCCTTCAGTCGTCATGGTGCACGTCATGGATGTGATGTCCGGACGGCGTCGCGAGACTCACTTGTCCAGACAGGCATCACTCTGACCGCACCAAGCAGACCGGTGATGAACCGGGACGATCGGGACAGTGAACGTCTCCGGCCGACACCCTGCAGATCGCGTCACCGGAGGGACAGACCCGGCATATCGATCCTCCGGTGCCCAGGTCACCGCGCCCGGCAGACCACCTGCAGGCACCAGGACGACAAAAGACCGACGGCGCCCCTCCCCGTGAAGGGGAGAGACGCCGTCGGGCAGAAGAGCGAGGCGATCAGGCCGCGTCGTCCTCGAGGAGCTTCGAGACCTTGGACTGGTCCAGCGGGATGCCGGGGCCCATCGTGGTCGAGAGCGTCGCCTTGGTGATGTAGCGGCCCTTCGAGGAGGACGGCTTCAGACGCAGGACCTCTTCGATCGCTGCGGCGTAGTTCTCCACGAGCGCCTTCTCGTCGAACGAGACCTTGCCGATGATGAAGTGGAGGTTCGCGTGCTTGTCGACGCGGAACTCGATCTTTCCGCCCTTGATGTCCTCGACGGCCTTCGCGACGTCCATCGTGACGGTGCCGGTCTTCGGGTTCGGCATCAGACCACGGGGGCCGAGGACCTTACCGAGACGACCGACCTTGCCCATGAGGTCCGGGGTCGCGACAGCGGAGTCGAAGTCCGTGAAGCCAGCGGCCACCTTCTCGATGAGCTCGTCGCCACCGACGATGTCGGCGCCGGCTGCACGAGCCTGCTCCGCCTTCTCGCCGTTCGCGAAGACCAGGACGCGAGCGGTCTTGCCCGTGCCGTGGGGGAGGTTGACCGTGCCACGGACCATCTGGTCCGCCTTGCGGGGGTCGACACCGAGACGGAACGCGACCTCGACGGTTGCGTCGTACTTGGTGGGCGAGGTCTCCTTGGCGAGACGAACCGCCTCGAGCGGCGTGTAGAGCTCGTCGCGGTCGATCTTCTCCGCTGCGGCGCGGTACGCCTTGCTGCGCGTTGCCATCTGCTTCTCCTTCTCGAGCAGTCGTGGTCTACGGGTCCGCGCGGACCCTGCCACTGTCCCGGCGGGCGAACCCGCCGGGACCTGATGATTCATGACTGGCCGGCCAGGAGGCCGACCGGAGGACCGGTCAGGACCGGTCCGGAGGGGGTGGTGCTCAGCCCTCGACCGTGATGCCCATCGAACGGGCGGTGCCCGCGATGATGAGCGACGCAGCGTCGAGGTCGTTCGCGTTGAGGTCCTCGAGCTTGGTCTGAGCGATCTCGCGCACCTGCGCAGAGGTCAGCTTCGCGACCTTGACCGTGTGCGGCGTGGGCGAACCCTTGTCGACGCCCGCAGCCTTCTTGATGAGCTCGGCGGCCGGCGGCGTCTTCGTGATGAAGGTGAAGGAACGGTCCTCGTAGACCGTGATCTCCACGGGGATGACGTTGCCGCGCTGCGACTCGGTCGCCGCGTTGTAGGCCTTGCAGAACTCCATGATGTTGACGCCGTGCTGACCGAGCGCGGGGCCGATCGGCGGGGCGGGAGTTGCAGCACCGGCCTGGATCTGGAGCTTGATCAGCCCAGAGACCTTCTTCTTGGGAGGCATGAGTGTTCCGTGCTTTCTGTGTCTGGGCCGACGCCGTGGGCGATGACCCGGTTGCAGGTGCTGTCGAGCAGGATCAGATCTTGGCGACCTGGTTGAACGACAGCTCGACCGGGGTCTCCCGGCCGAAGATGGAGACGAGGACCTTGAGCTTCTGGCCCTCGGCGTTGATCTCGGAGATCGTCGCGGGGAGCGTGTCGAACGGACCGTCCGTGACGGTGACCGACTCGCCGACCTGGAAGTCGACCTCGAAGGGTGCCTTGGCCGTCGCGGCAGGCTTGCCCGCCTCGGCCTTGGGCTCGATCGTCGGGGCCAGCATGGAGAAGACCTCGTCGTGCGTCAGCGGCACGGGCTGGTGGGTGTGGCCCACGAAGCCGGTGACACCAGGCGTGTGGCGCACCGCGCCCCACGACTCGTCGGTCAGGTCCATGCGTACCAGGACGTAGCCGGGGATGCGGACGCGACGGACGATCTTCTTCTGCGCGTTCTTGATCTCCGCGACCTCTTCCATGGGGACCTCGATCTGGAAGATGAAGTCCTCCATGTTCAGGCTCTGGATGCGGTTCTCCAGGTTGGCCTTCACACGGTTCTCGTAGCCCGCGTAGGAGTGGATGACGAACCAGTCGCCAGGCTTGGTGCGCAGGTCCTTCTTGAACTCCTCGACCGGGTCCAGGTCGTCGAGGACGTCGCCGTCCTCGTCGACGCGGGACTCGTCGTCAGCCTCGGCCGACTCCTCGTCCTCCACCTCGACGTCCGGGGTGTCCTGCGCCTCTGCGTCCGCCTCGACCTCGTCGATGGCAGCCTCGGGCGCGTCGAGCTCGGCCTCGGCGCCTTCGGCGACGGGCTCGGTGGGATCGACGTTCTCCGCCTGGTCCAGCGACTCCTGGGACACGAACGAACCTGCTTTCTGCTGACTACGCGAACATGCAACTGACGGGACCGGTACCGGTCCATACGCTCCGGGCGCGAACTGCTCCGGTGCTGCGAGAAGCTCGCGGCACGGGGCGCCCTCCGGGGATCAGCCCCCGAAGACCCACAGGACGGCCTTGCCGATCCCGAAGTCGAGCACCGTCACGAACGCCATGACCACGGCCACGAAGACGAGGACGACGGTGGTGTAGGTGATCAGCTCGGAACGAGTGGGGGTGACGACCTTCTTGAGCTCGGCGATCACCTGGCGGACGAAGAGCGCGATGCGCGAGAAGATGTTGCCCTTCTTCGCGTCGCCCTTCTTCTTGTCACCGCCGGCGCGCACGCCTTCAGCACCCAGCGCCTCTGATGGCGATTCGCTCACTGTTCATCCCCACTACGTGACGTTGAAACCGAAACCGATGCTGACCTCTCGTGGTGTAACCCGTTACCGGACTACGCGCACGTCCCGGGAGGGACGACGCCTTGCAGGGCAGACAGGGCTCGAACCTGCAACCTGCGGTTTTGGAGACCGCTGCGCTACCAATTGCGCCACTGCCCTTCGTGATCGGCACCGCCCGTGCACCTGCCGTGAAGGCAGAGAACATCGGGTGGACACCTGCCACCGAAGGAATACTGTACGCGAACCGAGCGCCGTGGTCGAACCGGCCTCGGCGTGCACCTCCCGGCGCCGCGTCCAGCGACCTTCGTCGCTGTTCCTTCACCCCCAGCGTAGAGGACCCTCCTGTCCTGTCACCCCCGGCGTCCACGGTTCGGGCCCGCCGTCACTCTCGGCGGGCGGGAGCGTCGCCCTCGGCAGGCGGGAGCGTCACCCTCGGCGTCCACCGGTCGGTGGACCCCACGTCCCCCCGACCGGTCGTCGCGCCGCAGGGACCTCGCCGACCAGGCTGGAGCCATGAGCAGAGACACGACACCTCCCCGAGCAGGAACGGGCACCCCAGCCATCGAGGTCCGGGGGCTCACCAAGCGGTACGTGCAGCGCGGCGGCGTCGTGAAGCAGGCCGTCGACGGCCTGGACCTCACGGTCGAGCGCGGCGAGATCTTCGCGGTCCTGGGACCCAACGGTGCGGGCAAGACCACGACGGTCGAGATCCTCGAGGGCTTCCGCAAGCGCGACGGCGGCGAGATCCAGGTCCTGGGCGAGGACCCCGCGCTCGCAGGGCGCGCATGGCGCAGCCGGATCGGCGTCGTCCTGCAGGACTCGCGCGACCAGGCCGAGCTCACGGTGCGCGAGCTCGTGCACCACTTCGCGACCTTCTACCCGGCCCCGCGGGACCCCGAGGAGGTGATCGCCGCCGTCGGGCTGCTGGAGAAGGCGTCCACGCGTGCCCGCCAGCTCTCGGGCGGTCAGCGCCGCCGCCTCGACGTCGCCCTCGGGATCATGGGCGACCCCGAGCTGCTGTTCCTCGACGAGCCCACGACCGGGTTCGACCCGCAGGCGCGTCGCAGCTTCTGGGACCTCGTCCTGGCCCTGCGCGAGGGCGGCACCACGATCCTCCTGACGACCCACTACCTCGACGAGGCCGCGCACCTGGCCGACCGCGCCGCCGTCGTGCGCGACGGGAAGGTCGTCGCCCTCGGGGCGCCGGCCGACCTGGGCGGGCCAGGTGCGCTGCGCCCCGTCGTGCGGTGGGTGTCCGACGGCGTCGCGCGCGCCGAGCGGACCGACCACCCGACCGCGCTGGTCACCTCGCTCGCGGCCACCCTGGCCGGACCCGACGGCGAGGTGCCCGGCCTGCGCGTGCTCCAGCCGAGCCTCGAGGACGTGTACCTCGAGCTCATCGGAGCCGCGCCCGTCGCCCCGTCCGGTTCCCCCTCCGGCTCGGCCCCGTCCGCCGCAGCGCCGCCCGGAGCCCCGCACGACGCCCCGACCTCTGCCGTCCTGTCCGCTCCCGTCGCCGAGGAGGCCTCCCGATGAGCACCCAGACGTCGCCCACCCGTGCGCTGCCCGCCGGGCGACCCCTTCCCGGCGTCCTCGGCACTGGCCTGCGGCGGACCTGGATCGAGATGCTCGCGTTCCTGCGCGAGCGCGACGCGGTCGTCTTCATCCTGGCCTACCCGCTCATCATGATGGCGATCTTCGCGACGGTGTTCGGGCAGGAGGAACAGGGCAGTGCCGCAGGATCCGTGCCGTACGCGCAGTACTTCCTGCCGGGCATGGTCGCCACGGGCGTCATGCTCACGAGCTTCCAGAACCTCGCGATCTCGATCGCGGTCGAGCGCGACGACGGCACGCTCAAGCGCCTGCGGGCGACGCCCCTGCCCGCGACCTCCTACTTCCTGGGGAAGATCGGGCAGGTCCTGCTCGTCACGACCGTCCAGACCGCCGCCCTGCTGCTGCTCGCCACCACGGCGTTCGACGTCCCGATGCCGACCACCGCCGCGGCCTGGACGACGTTCGCGTGGGTGTTCGTGCTCGGCACCGCGACCGGCTCGGTGCTGGGCGTCGCGTTCTCCTCGGTCCCCCGCTCCGGGAAGTCCGTGAGCGCCGTCGTGGCCCCGATCGTGCTGGTGCTGCAGTTCATCTCGGGTGTGTTCTTCGCGTTCTTCGCCCTCCCGTCCTGGATGCAGCAGATCGCCTCGGTGTTCCCCCTCAAGTGGCTCGCGCAGGGCATGCGCTCGGTGTTCCTGCCGCCCGAGGCCGCGGCCCTCGAGACGGGCGGGTCGTGGCAGCACGGGGCGACGGCTGCTGTACTGGTGGCGTGGCTCGTCGTGGGCCTCGTGGTGGGGGTCCGGACGTTCAGGTGGAGGCGGCGTGACGACGGCTGAGAGCCCGGTGGACCGGCCGGCGACGGAGCGCGCGGCGGGCGGTCGCCCCGTGCACCCCGCCGCGGGCCAGGGCCCGTCGACCGGCTCTGCGCTGGACAGCTTCGAGTCCTCGTGGGACCACGTGGTCGTGTGGTGGGACGTGGGCTTCTACGTCGTCGTGCTCCTGAGCGCGGTCGCGCTGCTCCTGGCCGGGATCGAGCCTGACCGGCTCGCCCTGGCCCTGGGTGCGATCGGCGTGATCCTGCTCGCGTACACGTTCCTCGGCAGGCCGGCGGCGCGGAACCGCGACCAGCGTCTGGCGGTCTCCTACCTGCTGATCCTGATCGTCGCGACCGACGTCGCCGTGATCCAGAACCAGCTCGGGACGTTCCTGCTGTTCGTCGCGTTCACCCAGATCTGGATGCTCTCGGAGCGCCGGTGGGTCAGCCTCGCGCTCTCGACCCTGCTCGCGGTCGGCACGACCCTCGCGCTCACGGCCGCGTCCGGGTTCTCCCGCGAGGCCCTCACGAGGGCCGCACCGCAGATGGGGGTCGCGCTCGCCTTCTCGATCCTGCTCGGGATCTGGGTCGGCCAGACGATGCTCCAGACCGCACGCCATGCCCAGCTCGTCGACGATCTCAACGCCGCGCAGGCAGAGCTCGGTGCGGTGCACCACGCGGCGGGGGTCGCGGCCGAGCGCGAGCGCATGGCCCGCGAGATCCACGACACCCTGGCACAGGGGTTCACGAGCATCGTCATGCTCGCCCAGGCCGCGAGCGCCGACCTCGACCGCGACGACGTGGGTGCGGCCCGGGACCGGCTCGCACTCGTCGAGACGACGGCGCGCGACAACCTGGCCGATGCCCGGTCCCTCGTCACGGCGTTCTCCCCCGTGCCGTTGCAGGGCGCGACGCTCGTCGAGGCGATCGAGCGCCTGGCCGGCCGCTTCGAGGACGAGTCGGGGGTCGCGGTGACGCTGCGGCTGTCGGTCGTCCCGGGGCTGGGCAGCGCCGAGGACGTCGTCCTGCTGCGGTCCGCGCAGGAGGCCCTGGCCAACGTGCGCCGGCACGCGCAGGCGAGCTCCGTCGTCGTCTCCCTGGGCGAGGGGGCGGGGCCGGGCGGCCGGGAGGGGTCGGCACCCGACGGCGCCACGGTCGTCCTCGAGGTCACGGACGACGGTCGGGGGCTCGGACCGGGCGTCGTGGAAGGGTTCGGTCTGCGCGGCATGCGTGAACGCGTCGCCGAGGGTGAGGGCACGGTGCGCGTCCTGTCGCCCCCGGGTGGTGGGACGAGCGTCCGGGTCGAGCTGCCCGTGCCCGCCGACCACCCCGCCGGTGCCCCGCCCCATCCCGCCCCTCTCCCCCGGAGCCACCCGTGACCTCGACCGCCGACCGTCCGTCCTCGTCGCCCACCCGCCCCAGGACGACCGTCTCGGCGACCGGGACCGGGGCGCCCTCGTCGGCTCCCACGGTCCGCGTCCTCGTCGTCGACGACCATCCCGTGGTGCGCTCGGGGCTCGTCGGGATGCTCATGGCCGAGCCGGACCTCGTCGTCGTCGGCGAGGCGGGCGACGGCCGCGAGGGCGTGACCCTCGCGCACGAGCTGGGTCCCGACGTCGTGCTCATGGACCTGCGCATGCCCGTGCTCGACGGCGTGGGCGCGACGACCGAGATCCTCGCCTCCTCCGCGGCGGGGGCGAGGCGCCCGCGCGTCGTCGTGCTCACGACGTACGAGACCGACACCGACATCCTGCGGGCCGTCGAGGCCGGCGCGACGGGCTACCTGCTCAAGGACACGCCGCGCGAGACGCTCGTCGCGGGCATCCGCGCCGCGGCCCGCGGCGAGACGGTCCTCGCACCCACGGTCGCGACGCGGCTCGTCACGACCGTGCGGGGCGCGGGCGAGCGCCTGACGGCGCGCGAGGCCCAGGTCCTGGCCCTCGTCGCGCGTGGTCTGAGCAACCCGGCGATCGGGCGCGAGCTCTTCATCTCCGAGGCCACGGTCAAGACGCACCTGCTGCGGGCGTTCGCCAAGCTCGGGGTCGACGACCGCACGCGCGCCGTCACGGTCGCGATCGAACGGGGCATCCTGCCGGGGGCGTGATCTCACCCGGTCAGGGCCGACCGACGGCCGGACCGGGCCCTCGGCCGGTGACTGCAGGGTGCGAGACTGCCTCTGTGCGTGATCTGGCGAAGCTCCCCAAGGCCCACCTCCACCTGCACTTCACCGGTTCCATTCGACCGGCGACGCTGCACGACCTCGCCGCGCAGTACGGCGTACGGCTCCCGTCGGCCCTGCTCGACGGAGACCCGTTGCGCCTGCCCGCGACCGAGCGCGGCTGGTTCCGGTTCCAGCGCCTGTACGACGCGGCGCGCGCGTGCGTCCGCTCCGAGGCCGACATGCGCCGGATCGTGCTCGAGGCCGCGCAGGACGACGCCGCCGAGGGGTCGGGTCGTCTCGAGATCCAGGTCGACCCGACGTCGTACGCACCCTTCGTGGGCGGCATCTCGCCCGCCGTGGAGATCGTGCTCGACGCGGCGCGGGAGGCCAGCGCGGCGACCGGGACGGAGGTGGGCGTGATCGTCGCGGCGTCGCGCATGCGCCACCCGCTCGACGCGCGGACCCTCGCACGTCTCGCGGCCCAGTACGTGGGCGACGGCCCGGGCGAGGTCCTGGGCTTCGGGCTGAGCAACGACGAGCGGCGCGGGGACACCGCTGCCTTCGCCCCGGCGTTCGCGATCGCACGTCGTGCGGGACTCGCGCTCGTCCCGCACGGGGGCGAGCTGCTCGGCCCCGACCACGTGACCGAGGTGCTCACGGACCTCGACCCCGACCGGATCGGGCACGGGGTGCGTTCGGTCGAGGACCCGCGGGTCCTCGAGCAGGTCGTCGAGCGCGGGGTCGCGCTCGAGGTGTGCCCCGCCTCGAACGTGTCCCTCGGGGTGTACGACGACGGCGCGCAGGTCCCGCTCGGGGCGCTCGTCGACGCGGGCGCCCAGGTCGCGCTCGGCGCCGACGACCCGTTGCTCTTCGGCTCGCGCCTCGTGGCGCAGTACGAGTCCGCGCGGACCGAGCACGGGTTCTCCGACGAGGACCTCGCAGACCTGGCCCGGTCCTCGATCCGCGCGAGCCGCGCCGGCGCTGCCACGCGGGCCCGGCTGCTCGCGGGCGTCGACTCCTGGCTCGCGCAGGATCCCGCAGCGCCGGCGGGCGTCCCCGCCTCAGGTGACGGGCGGTCGGTGCGGTGACACGAGGGGCCGGCGACGGGGCGGACGGCGCGGCCCCGGGTGACACACGCTCTCATCCGTCTCTCATGCGTACCCGAGATACTCGCGCCATGCGACGGACGACGGTGTGGGTGATCACGCTCGTGCTGGTCGCACTCGGTGCGGGTGCGGGCGCCGTCGCCATCGTCTCCGCGAGCCCCCCGGACCGTGACCTGCGGGGGCTCGTCGTCCTCGCTCCCGCACCCACCCCCCAGGAGACCACCCTGCCGTCTCCGACCCCTACGCCGCCGCCCGACGAGACCGACGACGAGCCGGACGACGACGACAACGACGGCGGTGGCGAGGACGAGCCGGTGACCCCGAGCTCGCCGCTCGTCCCCGTGCAGCCCGCGCCGCCCCGCAGCGGGGCGGACACGGTCGGCAAGACCCCCGAACAGCCCTACGACGACGGCATGTACCACCCGGGCGACCAGTACGACGACGGCATGTACCGCCCGTCCGACGAGTACGACGACGGCATGTGGACCCCAGACACAGGGAACGGATGATGGCGCAGCACACCCAGGGCACCGAGCCCGCGCCCCGCCGGGCGCCGTCCAGGCTCCAGACGGTCCGCGCCCGGATCCTCGGGGCGGTCCTGGCCCTGGCCGCGCTCGGCCTGATCATCGCGGGCGGGGTCGCCTACACGGCCCAGCGCGCGCACGTGGACGACCGCATGGACCAGTCGCTCATGCGCTCCCTCGAGGAGTTCGAGGCGCTCGCCCACGAAGGCGTGCACCCCGCGACCGGTGAGCGCTTCACGTCGTCGGACGACCTCGTGAACACCGCGATGCGACAGACCGTCCCCGCCCCGCACGAGGGCATGGTGGGCTTCCGCGCGGGACGCGCCCAGTGGATCGCGGCGTCGCCCGTGCCGCTGCGGCTCGAGGACGACGAGGTCCTCATGGACGCGCTCGAACCCCTCACGACCGGGCAGAAGGTGGTGCTGCGCGAGATCACGACCCCGCGCTCGAGCTACCGCGTCCTCGTCGTGCCCGTGACCGACGGCGACGTCCCGTCCGCGCTCGTCCTGGCGTTCGACCGCAGCGCCGAGCACGCCGAGTTCGACCAGGTCTTCCGCACCTACGCGGTCATCGCCGTCGTGGCACTGCTGCTGATCGCCGGGGTGGGCTGGCTCGTCGCAGGCCGCCTCCTGCGCCCCGTGCGGCTCCTGGGCCAGACCGCCCGGCGCATCAGCGACACCCACACGTCCGAGCGCATCCCCGTCACGGGCAACGACGACGTCTCGGAGCTCACGCACGCCTTCAACGAGATGCTGGACCGCCTGGCCGCGGCCTTCGACGCCGAGCACGAGCTCCTCGACGACGTCGGGCACGAGCTGCGCACTCCCCTGACGATCGTGCGGGGGCACCTCGAGCTCATGGACCCCGACGACCCGGAGGACGCCGCGAGCACGCGCGACCTCGCTCTCGACGAGCTCGACCGGATGCACCGGCTCGTCGACGACCTCATGACCCTCGCCACGGCGGGCAGCCCCGGGTTCGTGCGGCTCGAGGAGACCGACCTCGGTCGGCTCACGGACGACATCCTCGACAAGGCGCGCCTCCTGGGCGACCGCCGGTGGACCGTCGACGCGCGCACCGGGGCCACGGCCCACGTCGACGAGCAGCGCCTCACGCAGGCCTGGTTGCAGCTCGCGTCCAACGCCGTGAAGTTCTCCGCGCCCGGCACCAGGATCACCCTGGGGTCCTCGGTCCGCGACGGTCGGATCCGCCTCTGGGTGCGCGACGAGGGCATCGGCGTCTCCCCCGACCAGCTCGAACGCATCTTCGTCCGCTTCGCGCAGGCCGAGCGTGAGCCGGCGTTCCGCGACGGCGCGGGGCTCGGCCTCGCGATCGTCAGCGCGATCGCCGGAGGGCACGAGGGACGGGTCGAGGTCTCCTCGACCCGGGGGTTCGGTTCGACCTTCACGCTCGACCTCCCGCTCGACCCCGGGCACGCTCCTCCGGTCCCCGAACCGGCCGACCACGGCAGCACGGGGGGAGCCCCCGTCGTCCCGAGGCCGCCGCTCGCCACCACGACCGAGACCCCTCTCACCATGGAGATCCCGGTCACCTCTCGGGCACGTCAGGGTGAAAGGACATCGTTGTGAGCCAGATCCTCGTCGTCGAGGACGAGACCCGGATCTCGTCGTTCGTGACCAAGGGGCTGCGTGCCGCCGGCTACGCGAGCGCGGCCGTGACCACCGGTCGGGAGGGGTACGACCTGGCCCAGACCGGGGAGTACGACCTGATGATCCTCGACCTGGGCCTGCCCGACCAGGACGGCTTCACCGTCCTGCGCCGCCTGCGCGCGTCCCGCAGCACCATCCCGGTCATCATCCTCACGGCCCGCTCGTCCGTGACGGACACCGTCGCCGGTCTCGAGGGGGGCGCCGACGACTACATGGTCAAGCCGTTCCGCTTCGAGGAGCTCCTGGCCCGCATCCGGCTGCGTCTGCGCACGGAACCCGCCGGGGAGGTCACGGTGCTCTCGCACGGTTCGCTCAGCCTCGACCTGCGCACCCGCCGGGCCCGCACCGAGGATCGCGAGGTCGACCTGTCCGCCCGCGAGTTCGCGCTGGCCGAGACGTTCCTGCGGAACCCCGGTCAGGTCCTGAGCCGTGAGCAGCTGCTGTCGCGCGTGTGGGGCTACGACTTCGACCCCGGTTCCAACGTCGTGGACGTGTACGTGCGGTACCTGCGCAACAAGCTCGGTGCCGAGCGCGTGGTCACGGTGCGTGGCATGGGCTACCGGCTGGCGGACCCCGCGGCCTGAGCCCTGCGGGGTCGCGTGGTCGGCCTGGCGGGAGCACCGGAGCACCGGAGCACCGGAGCACAGGACGACGAGAGGGCGGAGGCCCGTGTGCCTCCGCCCTCTCACGTACGGTCGGTGACGCGCCGACCGCCGAGTCGCCCCGTCAGGGCGCCTCCCCCTAGGGGGTCGGCGCCGACGGGGACGTCTGTGCCGAGACCGGGCTCTGCGCGCTCACCGGGCTCGGTGGCGTGTTCGCGGTCTGTGCGGAGACCGCGGTGCTGGTGGACACCGTCGTCGTGGAGCTCGACGGGTCCAGGTCCGAAGGGCTCGGGCTCGGGCTTGCGCCTGGCGCCGTCGTCGCGTCGTCACCGGACTCGACGACCGCCGGGGCGTCGACGTCGGCGCGCGCTTCCGCTGCGGCCATCGTCGCGCCGAGTCCGACGCCGAGCACTCCGAGCGTTCCCGTGGCGATCCAGATCCTGCGTGCGTCCATGTCTTCCAACCTCCTCAGACGATGAGCGGCCGAGCTGCCGCCCCGTCGTCACGACAGTCGCTGCCCGACGTGAGAGGAGCAGGAGCCGGACGTGAGAGGACTCTCAGACGCGTCTCTGCTCCCGCGAGGAGCTCCTCGGCCACACCGAGCCAGGCCTCCGCGAGCGCCTCGCGGGGAGCGCCCGGCAGGAGCGACAGGACGACGCCGGCGCTGCGCGCACGCAGCCCGATCGGGTCGGTGGCCTCGCCGAACACCGCGAGGCAGCGGTCGACCAGGCCCTGGACGCCCGGGTAGACCTGGGGTGCGAGGGTCTCCAGGACCGCGAGGTGGCCCGTCATGCACGCCAGGTCGTCGATGCGGTGGCCGGGGCCCAGGGTGTCGACGTCCAGGACTGCGGCGACACGACGGCACCCGGCTCCGCCGACGAGCAGGACGTTGGCCTCGTAGAAGTCGCCGTGCGTCGCGACCACGGGTCCGGGGTCGCGGTCGGCCACGATCCGGCGCAGGGAGCGTTCGAGGGCCTCGATGCGCCCGGCATGGCCAGGAAGTCGCCCGACGGCGGCGCGCGCGTAGTGCTCGGACCGTTCGGCCCACGCGACCCGGCGCTCGAGCAGGGCCGCGTCCTGCGGGAGAGCGACGAGGGCGCGAAGGAGCTCGTGCGGGTCGATCGTCAGCGGCTGCTCGTGCCGCGGGGTGGATGCGATCGCGGAGGCCAGCGTCTCCTCGGGCCGTGCGGCGAGCACGAGGATCCCCTCGCCGAGCGAGGCGAGCACGCGCGGGGCCGCGGGCGGCGCCGACAGCGTGTAGCCCATGGGGGCCGCCTCCGCGACGAGGAAGAGGTCGTGGCGGATGCGGAGGTCCGTCACCCGGTCCGGGCGGACCACCTTGAGGTAGACGTCACCGTCGGTGGTGTGTGCCCGGAGCACCGCGCGTCGCAGCGGACGGTAGGTCACGAGGTCGAGCCCCAGGACGAGGGGCGCGTGCGGGTCGAGCGAGCGCCACCGGTCGGTGAGCACCGCGGGGTCGCAGGCCGTCGCCAGACCGGGGAGCAGCGGGTCCACGGGGTGACGCCACACGTGGACGGTCTGCTCGCCGTCCACGAGGCGCAGGATCCCGCGCCGCTCGACGACGTCCGGAGGGAGGTCCGCGGTGGTGGCCACGAGGTACTCGGGGCGCCCGGGCGGTGTGCGGGCGCCGTCGGTCTCGCCACGGACCGTGACCTCGTACCCCACGCTCACCTCCGCGCCAGGGCGGGCGTGCACCTGGTGCACCCGCCACGACCCGAGGGTCACGTGGTCGATCGCGAGCGCCGCCTCCAGGAGGTCACCCGCCCGGGGGCCGGTGAGGAGCTGCGCGGCGGTGTCCATGGGAGCAAGGACATCGGCCGGGAGTGATGCCCACATGAGGACTGCGTGAGAGTCCTCTCACGCAACCGTTGACACCGGCCGCAGCATCCTGTCATTGTATCGACATGGTGACACAAACCATTCTCTCGGAGTCGTTCATGCCGCCCGCCTACGACATCGCCTGGTCCGTCGTCTTCATGCTCGGGCCCCTCCTCGTCGTGCTCGGGGGGACGTTCGCGCTGGCCCTCGCGCTCGCGACACGCGCGACGCGCCGCCGGGCCGCTGCCGCCAGTTCGCCGCTCGCCGCCGCCACGATCCTGGCGGCGGCGCGTGCGACCACCGCGCACGTCGTCGCCTGGCTGGTCGCCCTCCTGACCACGGTGGCCCTCCTGACGGTCGGCGGCATCGCCCTCGGCCCCCTGCTGATGCCCCGGTTCGCCGACTACGCACCCGACGCGGACTACTGGGCAACCGGCTGGAACCCCGTCCCGCTCGCGCTCGCCCCGGCAGGGATCGCGTTCGCCTACCTCGCCGTCCTGCTCGTCGGGGAAGCCACGTGGCCCTCGTCGGACGGCACGGTCAGACGAGCCGGGCTCGCCGCCCGCACCACGGGCTCGATCGCCCCGGCGGCGCTTCGGACCGTGACGTGGGCCTGGTCCGCGCTCCTCGTCGCCGCAGCCCTGACGGGCGGCCTCACAGCCACCCGTCCCGGGACCTTGCAGCGCAGCGTCGCGGCTCCCCGTCCCGGCCGCGAGAACCTCGTCGAGCTGGTCACCGCGACGCCCTACCCCTCTTGGCAGGCGGCCGTGCCGCTCGCGGCGGGAGCGCTCGTCCTGGTGCTTGCCGTCGAGATCGTGCTGCGCCGTGTCACGAACCGCCCAGCCGTCGAGGGCGTCGACGCCACCTGGGACCTCGCACTGCGGCGGCTGACCGCCCGTCGGGTCCTACGCCTGCCCCAGCTCGTCGCAGGACTCACGCTCTGCCTCGTCCTCCTCTGGCTGGGGAGCTCCTTCGTGACCGTCGAGGAGCCCGTGACCGGGTGGTCGCTGGTCGTCCTGGGCTCGACGGCCGGCGTGGTCGCCCTCGCCCTCGCCGTGGTCCCCGGGCGCCCCCTGCCCCGGGTCGCTCCGGACGCCCTCCCCGTGCCTCGCCCGGCCCGGGCCCCCCAGGAGGCCTGAACGTGTCCTCCACCGAGCGCCCGCCCGTGGGCGGCGGGCTGCACCTCGAGATCGACCTCGCCTCGGGCGTGCCGCCGTACGAGCAGATCCGGTCGCAGATCGTCGCGCACGTCGCCTCCGAGCGCCTCCTCGTCGGCGACCGCCTCCCGACGATCCGTGCGCTCGCGGCCGACCTCGGGCTCGCGGCGGGCACCGTCGCGCGCGCCTATCGCGAGCTCGAGGCGGCGGGCGTCACCACGACGAACCGGCGCGCGGGAACGGTCGTGTCCGACGGCGTGGCGCCCGCCGACGTCGTCACCCGGCAGGCCGCGCGGGCTTTCGTGGTGTCCGTGCGCGAGGCAGGTCTGGACGACGACGCGATCCTCGACCTCGTGCGCGGGGAGCTCCTGCACCGGCACGGCGACTGAGTCGCGCGGGTCCCGGCGACGCCCGCGTGCCGGGCGGCCCGGCAGCGGGCCCGGGTCCGCCGCACCGCACCCCGGGCCGGGTTCACAACGATTCCGCAACCCCTGCTCCCTGGGCACGCCACGCCCCGCGACGCCGTGGGACCGTGGTCACAGCGGGTTCGCGGAGGACCCCACGTCGAGGGGGAACGTGCATGAGGGATCGATCGACCCGGAAGACCTGGGCAGCCGCGACGGCCGCGCTGCTCGCGATGCTGCTCGTCAGCGGGTGCGACGCGCTCGGACCGCGGGTCGACGGCGGGCCGGGCGCGGCAGGGTCGGTTTCCCCGGAAGCCTCCCCCCGCGCGACTCCACGGCCCACCACGACACCGAGCGCGCCGCCCTCGCCGTCCCCCGAGGTCCTCGCTCCGACCCCCACCCCGACGGTCGAGCCTGCCCCTCCCGCGGTCGAGCCACCGCCCGTCGAGCCGCCCCCGGTCGAGCCCGCGCCGGACCCGGCGACCGTCGAGCTCGTCCGCGGGAGCACGGGGGAACGGGTGACGGCGCTCCAGCAGCGGCTCGTCGACCTGGGCTACTGGGGCGCCACCCCGGACGGCGACTTCGGCCCCGGCACCCAGCAGGCCGTGTGGGCGCTGCAGAAGGCCGCGGGCATCAGCCGGGACGGCCGTGTGGGCCCCGCGACACAGGCCGCGCTCGACCAGGGCGTCCGGCCCTCGGCGCAGAGCACGTCGGGCCACGTCATCGAGATCGACATCGACCGCCAGCTCGTCCTCGCGGTCGACGACGGGCACGTCACCAAGGTCTTCAACGCATCCTCGGGCAACGGTGAGCGGTACGAGGCCAAGGGCAGGACGTACACGGCCCGGACGCCCAGCGGCACGTTCCAGGTGGGGCGGCAGGTCGACGCGAACTACGAGTCGTCGCTCGAGCTCGGCAGCATGTGGCGGCCGAAGTTCTTCACGGGCGGCATCGCGGTGCACGGCTCCGGCTCGGTGCCGCCGAGCCCCGCGTCGCACGGGTGCGTGCGCGTCACGAACGGCGCGATGAACTGGATCTGGGACTCGTGGGGCGCGCCGCAGGGCACGACGGTGCTCGTCTACTGAGACCGCGGTCCGCCAGGTAGAGGGTCGGCGCCGAGGGAGGAGGTCATGGCCCTCACTCTCGACGGGCTCCCGCTACCTCGCGGTGTCCGCGCGAGGCCTCAGAGCGCGACGCCCACCAGCACGGGCTCGGGGACGAGCTCGATCCCGAAGGTGTCGAGCACGCCGTCGCGCACTGCCCGCGCGAGCTCGACGATCTCCGCCGCGCTCGCCCCGCCACGGTTGGTGAGCGCGAGCGTGTGCTTGGTCGAGAGCGTCGCAGCGCTCGCCGGGCCGTGCACCCCGAAGCCCTTCGTGAAACCGGCGTGCTCGATGAGCCAGGCCGCCGACGTCTTGACGAGCGTCGGGTCGATCTCGCCCAGGCTCGGGCCGGTCGTGCGGGACGGGAGCGCGGAGCGGACCGGGAAGCGTGGCGCGTCGGCCGGCAGCAGGTCGGCCTGGTCCGCGGCGACGACCGGGTTGGTGAAGAACGAGCCCGCGCTCCAGCGGTCGTGGTCGGGGGCCGTCGGGTCGTCGAGCAGCATGCCCTTGCCCCCGCGCAGCTCGAGCACCGCGGCGCGCACCTCGGCGCTCGGCGCCCGCTCGCCCACCTGGACGCCCAGGCGGCGCGCAAGCTCGGGGTAGGCGATCGGGGCGGACAGGGTCCCGAGCCGCATCTGGAGGTTGACCTCGAGCACGACGTAGCGCGGGGACGGGTACCAGATGTCGCCGCCCTCGGGCGAGGCGTGCATGCTCCGCTTGAGCAGCGAGGTGCGGTAGCCGAAGGCGAGGTCGATCAGCGGGAGGTTCCGGATCCTCGACTCCGCGCGGTCCCACACCCGCACCGAGGCCACGACCCCGGCGACCTCCTGGCCGTACGCGCCGATGTTCTGGACCGGGGCCGCCCCGACCGTGCCGGGGATGCCGGACAGCGCCTCGATCCCGACCCACTCCTGGGCCACTGCCCGCTCCACGAGCTGGTCCCAGTCCTGGCCCGCGGTGACGGTCATGCTCCCGCCGCCGCACGTGTCCTCGGCGTCGATGCGGATCTCGGCGCGCACGTCCCGCACCACGACGCCGCCGAAGCCCTCGTCGCTCACGAGCAGGTTGGACCCGCCGCCGATCACGAGGAGCGGCTCGCCCGCGTCGTCGGCCGCGCGCACGGCGTCGACGAGCTCTGCCTCGGTCGTGGCCTCGACGTAGGCGTCCGCCGGGCCGCCGACGCGCAGGGTCGTGAGCTCGGCGAGCGCCGGTTGGTCGAGCACCTCACCTGCCCCGGAGGCGCCGCCCTCGGCGACGGCTTCGACGGCGGACACGCGGCGTGCAGGGGTGGCGGTCATGGGTCCAGCCTAGTTCGCCGGGTCTCGCCGTCCGGCGGGCAGGACCCGGGGTGCTCAGTGCGCCGCTGCGCCCCCGCCGCCCGCGGCCGTCGGCAGCGGCTTGGCCGCGTTGACGACGAGCAGCCCGATCACGAGCGGCACCGCGATGACCAGCAGCGCCGGACGGTAGCCGCCGATGTGCTCGGCGAGGAACCCGATGAGCGGGGGCCCGACGAAGAAGGCCGAGTAGCCGATCGTCGAGACGACGCTGACCCGGACCGCGGCGTGCGCGGGGTCGTCCGAGGCCGCGCTCATCCCGACGGGGAAGCCGAGCGCCGCGCCCATGCCCCACAGGACCACGCCGACGAGCGCGACCCACAGGGTGGGCACGAGCGTGAACACGAGCAGGCCCACGAACGCGAGGCCCGCGGAGATGCGCAGCACGGCCACGCGTCCGAAGCGGTCGAGCAGGCCCGTGCCGAGCAGTCGCATGCCCGTCATGGCCGTCAGGAAGATCCCGAGCCCCACGGCGCCCATCGCGTCCGACGTGCCGAAGCCGTCGACGACCGCGAGCCCGACCCAGTCGTTCGCCGCGCCCTCGGTCAGGGCCGCGGCCAGGACGACGAGGCCGATCAGCAGGGTCCGCGGCTCGCGCCAGGCCGCGAGGGCGCTCCGCGCGCCCTTCGACGAGTGGACGGCGGTCGCCGGGTCCTCGCCCGCGGCGTCCTCAGCGCCCGACGGCGGCGCGTCGGTCTGGACGTCGCCTGCGGGCAGGAAGGAACGCACGCACCACACGACGCCCAGGAGGCTGAGCGCGAGCGCGGCTGCGAGGTGCCACTGGACGGGCACGCCCGCCAACGCGGCCAGGGCGCCGACGCCGGCTCCCGCCATGGTGCCGAACGAGAAGCCCGCGTGGAAGCGGGGCATGATCGCCTTGCCGAGACGCTGCTCGACCGCCGCTCCCTCGATGTTCATGGCGGCGTCCCAGACGCCGGTCCCGATCCCGAAGAGGAACAGTCCGGCTCGCACGACGTCGACCGAGCCCTGGGACACCCCGGTCACGGCGACGACGAGACCGGCCACGTTGACCGCGGCGAAGAGCAGGACCGCACGCGACGCGCCGATGCGTTGCACGACCATGCCCGCGAGCGGCAGCGCGAGGAGCGACCCGACGGCGGCGAAGAGCAGCAGGAGGCCCATGCTGCCCTCGCTGAGCCCGAGCGCGTCGCGGACCGCCGGCAGGCGCGAGGCCCAGCTCGCGAAGTTGAACCCGTTGAGGAAGAACACCGCGAAGACGGACCAGGTGGCCGCCTGGACGGCTCGGGCAGCGCTCACGGTGCTCTGGCCGGGGAGCGGCGAGGGCGGGGTGGTCATGCGGAGGTCTCCTCGCGTCGGTGGGAGGTCGGGCTGGTCGGTGCGGGCGGAGCCGTCGGAGCGGGGTCGGCAGCGGTGTGCCGTCGGACCGACCGGCGCCGGCGGGCGCGCACGGTCGACGGTACCGGGTGATTGCTTACCACGCGGTCAGACTCCGCTCGCTGGACGTCGGAGGTGTGGCCGCCCTCGCCGACCGTCCGCACGACGCGACCCGGCCCGGGTACGGGCGCGCCGTCGTCGGGCAGGGGGTGCGACGAGGCGCTCGGGGAGAGCGGCGCGACCTTGGTCGAGAGGAGCACGCTGACGACCATCGCGACCACGATGAGCACGAGCGCGTGCCGCGCCCCCATGGTCTCCGCGGCGATGCCGAGCAGCGGCGGCGCGGCGAGCGAGGCCATCGACGAGAACGCCGAGACGACCGAGACGCGGCTCGCAGCCTGGAGCGGCTCGTCGGACGCCGCGGCGATGCCGATCGGGACCGCGAGGGCCGCCCCCAGGCCCCACGCGAGCACGCCGACCCCGGCCAGCGGCAGGTTGGGGGCAAAACCGAAGAGCAGCAGGCCGCCGATCGAGGCCACACCCGAGAAGCGCAGCACGACGACGCGCCCGTAGCGGTCGATGAGGCGCGTCCCCAGCAGTCGCATGACCGTCATGGCCCCGACGAACGCGCCGAACACCACGGCGCCGACGGCCTCGGTCTGGTCGAACCCGTCGACGACCGCGAGGGACAGCCAGTCGTTCGCGGAGCCCTCGGAGAGCGCCGCGGCCATGATGACCAGGCCGATCAGCAGGGTGCGCGGCTCGCGCCAAGCACTCAGCGCGGCGCCCAGGCGCACGCGCCGCGAGCGCGGGTGCAGGGCGGCGGCGGCCTCGACGCCGTCGGGGCTCGCGTCGCCCAGGCGGCCGTCGACGCGGGGGCGCGGCGGCGTCGCGTGGATGAACAGCGGGATGCTCACCAGGCGCCAGACCGTCGCGACGACCGCCGTGCCCACGAACTGCACGAGGACCGGGACGTCGCCCGCGGCGCACGCCGCACCGACGAGCGACCCGACGACCGCGCCGATGCTGAAGGCCGCGTGGAACTGGGGCAGGATCGTGCGCCCCGTGCGGCGCTCGACGCTCGCGCTCTCGACGTTCATGGGGACGTTGCCGAGCGAGAAGGCCACCCCGTTGAGGAAGATGCCCGCGGCGAGCAGCGCGACCGAGCCCGTCGCCGGGCCGACGCCGAGCAGCACGAGCGCCGCGGCGAAGAAGGCCGTCGAGGCGAGCATGGTCGCCTTGCCGCCGAAGCGGTTGACGATCGGGCCGGCCAGCGTGACGGTCATCAGGGCGCCGATCGCGCCGGCGAGCAGCACGAAGCCCAGGTCCTTGGGCGTCATGTCGAGCGCGTCGCGGACGGACGGGATGCGGGCGAGCCAGCTCGACATGGTGATGCCGTTGAGCAGGAAGATCCCCAGGAGGGACCAACGGGCACGGGAGAGGCCGGGGTCGAGCACGGGTCGAATCGATTCGATTCCTGCGTCGGGGGTGGCCTTCGAAACGATTCGAGACATGGGGTCAATTCTGCGGGTAGTCTGGCCGCGCCGTCAAACACCTTTCCGCGCGCCACGCCGGATCCGAGAACGTCCAGAAGACCGGCAGAGGGGCAACGATGACCGAGACCGAGCAGGCACCCAGGCCACCAGGCCGCCCGACCCTCGCCCGCGTCGCCGCGCTCGCCGGGGTGTCCGTCTCCACCGCGTCCCTCGCCTTCTCCGGCGCGGGCCCCATCACCCCCGAGACCCGCGACCGCGTCATGGCCGCGGCCGACGAGCTCGGCTACACCGGCCCCAACCCGCTCGGACGCCAGCTGCGCTCCGGGAAGTCCGGGATCGTCGGCGTCGTGATCGGCGACCAGCTCAAGCGCGCGTTCCGCGACCCCGTCGCCGTCCAGGTGCTCGACGGGCTGGTCTCCACGCTCGGTACCAGCGGCCTCGGCGTGCTCCTCATCCCCGGCATCCCCTCGGACGACCCGTCCCGCGCGGTTGACCCCCTCATCGAGAGCGCAGCGATGGACGTCGCGGTCCTCGTGTGGGGGGTCGGCACCGACGACGCGACCCTCGCCGCCCTCCAGCGCCGCGGCGTGCCCGTCGTGATCGGCGAAGGACGCCCCGTCCCCGGCACGCCGCTCGTCGGCATCGAGGACCGGCGCGGCACCGCCGAGGTCGTCCGCCACCTCGTCGACCTCGGCCACACGCGCATCGCCGAGATCTCGCTCCCCCTCGACAACTCGCGGCGCAGCGGAGTCATCGACGCCGAGCGCCTCGCCCAGGCAGACCGCACCCCCACCCTCAACCGGCTCACCGGGGTGCGCGACGTCGTCGAGCCTCTCATCTCCTGGGAGACCGAGGCGTCGCTCGTCGAGCACGGGCACGCGGCCGCCGTCGAGATCCTCGGCACGTGGGTCCCCGCCGACGAGCGCCCGACCGCGATCATCGCCCACTCGGACCTGCTCGCCGCGGGCGCGATCCTCGGCGCCAAGGAGCTCGGGCTGCGCGTGCCCGAGGACCTGTCGGTCGCCGGCTTCGACGGGCTCGACCTCCCCTGGCTCAGCCCCGACACCCTCACGAGCGTCCATCAGCCCCTCGCCGAGAAGGGCGCGCAGCTGGGGAACGCGGTCGTCGCACTCCTCGCCGGGAAGGAGCCGGAGACCGTCATGCTCGACGTCGAGCTCGTGCCCGGCACCACGACCGGGCCCGCGCCGAGCGCCTGACCCTCCGCCCTCCCACGACGCGGCCCGCGACGCACGAAGGGCGCCTCTCCCCTCCGGG
>NZ_JACSQQ010000012.1:0-3170 GCF_014836555.1 Oerskovia rustica | reverse complement strand
GGCGCCCTTCGACGTGCTGGGGTCGCCGGTACGGCGACCTGAGGCGGCCAGGCGGCCTAGAGGCGGACGACCGCCTGCGCCTTCATGAGGACCTTGGCGCCCTCGAACGTGACCGTGAGGTCGATGCGGACCGTGCGCGCCTCGAGGTCGATCGCGCCGATCGCGCCCGACACCGAGATCGCGGCCTCGCCGGGGTTCGGCACCGGGACCGGGCGCGTGAAGCGCGTCTGGTAGTCCACGACCGCGCCAGGGTCGCCGGCCCAGTCCTCGACCAGCGCGACGGCCGCGCCCATGGTGAACATGCCGTGCGCGATCACGCCCGGCAGGTCCACGCTCTGCGCGAAGGCGTCGTTCCAGTGGATCGGGTTGAAGTCGCCGCTCGCGCCGGCGTAGCGGACGAGGCGGGCCCGGTCGACGAGGACCTCACGCGTCCCGACGACGTCACCCACCGCGAGGGCGGAGAGGTCCGGTCGCGTGGTGCCCACCGGAGAGGCGATGTGCTCGGTCATGCGTCCTCCCCGCGGACGACGAGGCTCGACGTGACGGTCGCGACGGGCTCGACGGTTCCGGAGCCGTCCGCCGCCAGGGCGCCGATCTCGGCGCGGGTCGTGACCATCGAGATGCCCGCCCGCTGCGTGATCGAGTCGACGTGCAGCACGGTCACGAGCTCGTCGCCGGCGACGATCGGACGGTGGTGCACGAACCGCTCGTCCGCGTGGACGACCCGCGTGAAGTCGACACGGGCCTCAGGGTCCTGGATGAAGGGCGCCTCGGCGCGCTGCGCGACGATCACCGCGAACGTGGGCGGTGCGATCAGGTCCGGATAGCCCAAACCCCGCGCAGTGGCCACATCGTGGTGCGCGGGGTGGGACGAACCGACAGCAGCGGCGAACTCGCGGATCTTCTCGCGGCCGACCGAGTACGGGGCGGTGGCCGGGTACTCACGACCGGCGTAGTCAGCGTTGATCGCCATGCGTGCGGAGATGCTCAGCGGAGCCGCTGGATCAGCGGGTCTCGCGGTGAGCGGTGTGCTTGCCGCAGCGCGGGCAGAACTTCGCCAGCTCGAGACGGTCGGGGTCGTTGCGGCGGTTCTTCTTGGTGATGTAGTTCCGCTCCTTGCAGTCCACGCATGCGAGCGTGATCTTCGGGCGAACGTCTGAGCTCTTGCTTGCCACGGTAGTGCCACCTCTCGCGCCTCCGGAGGGCGCTACGTGCTTGCTAGGCCGCACGGCGCCGGCCGCCGTACGGTGTGTTGTCAGGAAGTGGTAGCGGGGGCGGGGCTCGAACCCGCGACCTCACGATTATGAGCCGTGCGCTCTGACCAGCTGAGCTACCCCGCCGCGTGATGAACGCGGGGTCGTGTCGCCAGTATTCCAGCGAGACGACCCCGCGTCACTTCACAGAGCCCCGAAAGGGAATCGAACCCTTGACCTTCTCCTTACCATGGAGACGCTCTGCCGACTGAGCTATCGGGGCAGCGGTGAAAAGATTACACGGGTTCGGCCGTGGTGCGAAATCGGCCTCGACGACCACCCGAAACCCCAGTGATCAGGCCGATTCTGCGGCCCGTGCGAGAGCGGGGCCCTCGCTCTGCGGACGTGCGCCGGGCGAGCGGAACCGGTCCGACATGTCACGACTTCACCCCCCGGCTGTCCGCACCGCCCGCGACCTGGGGGCGACCTGGGGGTGCACCGGAGGCCGACCGCCCGCGGTCGGCACCGCCGTCGGGCCGGCGACCTGGCCCCTGAAGCGCCCTGGTGACCACACGCCCCCCTCACGTCGACCCCCGGAAACGCGAACGAGGCGCCACCCGATGGGTGACGCCTCGCTCGATCGCGTGGCAGGTGAGGGATTCGAACCCCCGAAGGCTGAGCCGTCTGATTTACAGTCAGATCCCTTTGGCCGCTCGGGCAACCTGCCGTGCTGGGTGATGAACTCTCGATCCGTGACGACCGGGCCGCACCAAGGCGCAACCAGCGGGCGCTTCCGAACTGCGGGAGCGTGGCAACAGTACAGCGAATCCGGCCCCGGAGGAAAATCGACCCCTCACGATCGGCCCTCACCCGCTTACAGTGGACCGTGAGCCAGGCCCCCCAGCACCCCGTGAACGACCTCTCCGCGCCACCGGACCCCTCCCGTCCGGGCGCTCCGGGCACCCCCGGCGCGTCGGCCCCGATCGACCGCCTCGGTGTGGTCCTCGGTGCGAGCGCGTACTTCCTGTGGGGCGCGATGCCCCTCTTCTTCCCGCTGCTCCAGCCGGCCGGACCGCTCGAGATCATCTCCCACCGCGTGGTGTGGAGCCTGCTGTTCTGCCTCTTCCTGCTGCTGGTGATGCGCAAGCTGCCCGCGTTCCGGGCCGCGTTCCGCGTGCGCCGGACCGTGGGGCTGCTCGCGATCGCCGCGGTGCTCGTGGCCACGAACTGGACCGTGTACGTCTACGGCGTGCTGTCCGGGCACGTGCTCGACGCGGCCCTCGGGTACTTCATCAACCCGCTCGTCACGGTGCTGCTCGCGGTGCTCGTGCTCAAGGAGCGGCTGCGCCCCGCGCAGTGGGTCGCGCTCGGGATCGGCACCGCCGCCGTGGTCGTCCTCACGATCGGCGTGGGCCGGCTCCCGTGGATCGCGCTGACCCTCGCGGCCTCGTTCGGCCTGTACGGCCTCGTCAAGAACCGCGTCGGGCGCGACGTCGAGGCCCTGCCCGGCCTCGCGGTCGAGACGACGCTGCTGTTCCCCGTGGCGCTCGGCTACCTGGTCTTCCTCGGGATCACGGGCGAGGGAACGTTCGCCGCCGAGGGCACCGGTCACGCCCTCCTGCTCGCGTCGAGCGGCGTCGTCACGGCCCTGCCCCTCCTGCTGTTCGGCGCGGCGGCCCGCCGGCTGCCGCTGAGCCTCGTGGGCATGCTCCAGTACCTCGCACCCGTGCTCCAGTTCCTCGTCGGGCTGCTCGTGTTCCACGAGTCCATGCCGCCCGCACGGTGGGCCGGCTTCTCGCTCGTGTGGCTCGCGCTGATCGTGCTCAGCGTCGACGGCCTGCGCGCGCTGCGCGCGTCCCGGCTCGCGGCTCCCCGCTGACCGCGGCGGGGGCCGCCGCCGGATCACCCGGTGCCGTGCCCGCGGCGCCGCCCCCGGCCCCCGCCCCCGACCCGTGGCCCCCCCCCCCCCCCCCGACC
>NZ_JACSQQ010000011.1:81024-126116 GCF_014836555.1 Oerskovia rustica | reverse complement strand
CGTGTAGAGCTGGGCGGGCCAGGTCGGGGCGGGGCCGAACCGCGCCGTGGCGGCGGCGAGCAGCGGGCGCGAACCGCCCGTCGAACGGCGGTCGTGCGCGGCGAGCGCCGCCCGCAGCCCGTGGGCGCCGATCCACGACGCCGAGCCGAGGTCGCCGAGGAGGTGACCCCACCCGTCGACGCGCTGCCAGGTCCCGGCGAGGTTCGTGCCCAGGGCGATCGTGCCCGTACCGACCGCGACGACCGCCCCGGCCCGGCCGCCGAGCGCGCCGAGGTGGGCGGTCACGGCGTCGGCCGCGACCGCGGTGCGCTCGGCGCAGAGGCTCGCGCGGAGCGCGTCGTGGACGGCGGTCGGGTCCGGGACGAGGGTCGCGACGCCCGTCGCGCCGACCGCGGCGGCGGCGACCACGGGGGGCTCGCCGTGGGTCTCGGTCCAGGCCGCGACGAAGGCTGCGCCCAGGTCGTGCACGACCTCGGCGACGTCGCTGCCGTCGGGTCCGATCGCGACCGGGCGTCCGGTGAGGCTCGTGCGGTGCGCGTCGGGGTCGGCATCGCTGCTGGGATCGCTGTCGAGCCTTGCCGCGACGAGGCGGCTGCCGCTCCCGCCGACGTCGATCGCGACGATCCAGCGGGGGGAGCCCGTGGGTGGCGCCGCGACGTCTGCACGGGCCTCCGGGCGGGCGGGGTCGGGGTCCTGCGTGCTGGTCACGCCTCATTGTGGCATGAAGTTTCACAACAGCGCCACAGCGCGGAGAAAAGTGCCACGGGGTTCACCCGGCCCTGCGCCCGGGACTCTCGCCGTCGGCCCGGTTCGTGGCCGGGTCCTTGGCCGGGCCCCCGACCGGACCTCGCACCGGAGCCCCGGGGCGGGCCCTCGACCGGGGGCCGGGCCCTGCTGCTTGGAGGCTACTCCTGCGTGTGGCCCAGGTCACCAGGTGTCCGGCGGTGCGGGCGACCCGTGGAGCGCGGACTCGCGTCCAGCGGCACGTACCGTGGAGCCCATGAGAGGCGAGTACAAGGTTCCTGGTGGCAAGCTCGTGGCGGTCGACGTCGAGACCGACGGGGGGAGGCTGTCCCGCGTCGCGCTGAGCGGAGACTTCTTCCTCGAGCCCGACGACGCGCTCGACGACATCAACGCTGCCCTGACCGGGCTGCCCGAGACGTCGACCGTCGCGGACCTGACGCGTGCGATCGAGGCCGTGCTGACCGACGACATCACGATGGTCGGGTTCTCGCCCGAGGCCGTCGCGATCGCCGTGCGCCGCGCGCTCGGTCATGCGACCGGCTGGGACGACCACGTCTTCGAGATCATCCACGAGGGCCCCGAGCAACCTGCGATGCACCTCGCGCTCGACCAGGTCCTCACCGAGGAGCTCGATGCCGGCCGGCGCGGTCCCACGCTGCGTATCTGGGAGTGGGGCGCGCCCGCCGTCATCATCGGGTCGTTCCAGTCGCTCAGGAACGAGGTCGACCCCGAGGGCGCCGCGAAGCACGGCATCACCGTGGTCCGCCGGATCTCGGGCGGAGGCGCCATGTTCGTCGAGCCCGGCAACACCATCACGTACTCGTTGACCGTCCCGGCCTCGCTCGTCGAGGGTCTGAGCTTCGAGCGCTCGTACGCGTTCCTCGACGACTGGGTGCTGGGGGCGCTCGCCGACGTCGGCGTGAACGCCACCTACAAGCCGCTCAACGACATCGCGTCCCCGGCGGGCAAGATCGCGGGTGCCGCGCAGAAGCGCCTGCGTGGGGGAGCGGTGCTGCACCACGTGACCATGGCCTACGACATCGACGCCGACAAGATGCTCGAGGTCCTGCGCATCGGGCGCGAGAAGATGAGCGACAAGGGGACCAAGAGCGCCAACAAGCGTGTCGACCCCGTGCGCTCGCAGACCGGCATGGCGCGCGAAGAGGTCATCGAGGCCTTCAAGGCGCACTTCCGGTCGCGGTACCGCACGGTCGACGGCGCGGTGACCGCCGACGAGCGCGCACAGGCCGAGGAGCTCGTGCGCACGAAGTTCGGGACCGAGGAGTGGACGGCGCGCGTGCCGTGACGCGGTAGCCGCGGGTCGCGGTCGGGGCGAGGTCGCGCGCCGTGGCGTCGCCGGGGCCCGCGCCGTCGGGTCGCCGAGGTTACCAACAGGTCACAACTTCGCGACCGGCTTCCCTCTGCCCGTCGTTGGCGGTAATCTTCACGAACACCCAACCTGATGTAAGTTTGTTTCAGAGTCGAAGGGTGCCGACGACCCGGCGCCCCCACGAACGATCAGGTCCGCAGGGACGAACGGCTGGCCGCGACGCGGCAGCCGACCAGAAAGGAAGTCACGGCATGCAGCGACGCAGCACGGTGGCCGTCACGGGCACCCTCCTCCTGGCGCTCGGCCTCACCGCGTGTGGCGGTGGGGACAACAGCGGCGGCGAGGCCACGGGGGACGCAGCCTCCGCCGACCACACCGGCGAGACCCTCACCGTCTGGATCATGGAAGGCACCAACCCCGACGGGGACGCCTTCTTCGACGAGGTCACCACCGCGTTCAAGGAAGAGACCGGCGCCGACCTCCAGATCGAGTTCCAGCCGTGGGCCAGCGCCCACGACAAGTTCACGACCTCCATCGCGGGCAACACCACGCCGGACGTCGCCGAGCTCGGCACCACCTGGACCGGTGAGTTCGCCGACGTCGGCGCCCTGTCCGACCTGACCGACCGGATCAAGGACGCGGGCCTCGAGGAGGACCTCGTCCCCGGGCTCGTCGAGTCCGCGACGCTCGACGGCGCGCAGTACGGCATGCCCTGGTACGCCGGTGTGCGCTCGGTCATCTACCGCAAGGACCTCTTCGAGGCGGCCGGCATCGCGATCCCGACGACGTGGGCCGAGCTCCAGTCCGCGGCCGAGACGCTCAAGGCCGCGAACCCGGGCCTCATCCCCTTCCCGATCGCCGGTGACTCCCAGTACGGCGCCATGCCCTTCATCTGGGGTGCGGGCGGCGACCTGGCCGTCAAGGACGGCGACACCTGGAAGTCCGAGATCAACTCCGCGGACTCCGTCAAGGGCCTCGAGTTCTACACGGGTCTCGCGACCGACGCGGGCCTGTCGACCGCGGCGGCGACGACCTGGAAGGAGACCGACCTCCTGTCGAACTTCGAGCAGGGCAACGTCGGCATGATGATCTCCGGCAGCTGGACCCCGGGCAAGATCCTCACGGACGTCCCGGACATGGCCGACAAGATCGGCGCGTTCCCCATCCCGGGTGAGACCGACGGTCTGTCGGACTCGTTCCTGGGCGGGTCGCACCTGGGTGTCTTCGCGGCCAGCGAGAAGCAGGACCTCGCGTGGGAGTTCGTCGAGATGATGACGACCGGCAAGTTCGCGCAGGAGTGGGGCAACCAGTCCGGCTACTTCCCCGGCCAGACCTCGCTCCTGGAGAAGGTCATCGAGGAGAACGACCCGCTCGTCGCGCCGTTCGCCCAGCAGATGGTCGAGGCCGGCGCCTCGGTCCCGGTGACGCCGCTCTACGGCCAGATCCAGGGCAAGAAGACGGTCGAGACGATGCTGCAGTCGATCCTCTCGGGCAGCGCCACGGTGCAGGAGGCCGCTGACACCGCGGCCGCCGACATGAACGAGACCTTCGGGTCCTGACGAGCCCATGGCAGATCTGCACCAGGTTCCCGGCGCGTCGGCCGCCCAGCTGACGCGCCGGGCCCCGGCCCCGGCCCCTTCCTCCAGCCCGCGCCGCGGCGTCGGCCGACGTGGCATGCAAGTGCTCGGCCACAAGTCGCCGCTGCGCCCCTGGCTGCTCCTGGCCCCCGCGCTCGGCGTCCTCGGCGTCCTGCTCCTGTGGCCTCTGGCCCGCGTCGTGATGATCTCGCTGCAGGACTACGGCCTGCGGCAGATCGCCTCGGGCGAGTCGAACTACATCGGCTTCGACAACTACGCCGCGATCTTCGGCGACTCGTTCCTGTGGACCGTCGTCCTGCCCAACACGATCGGCTTCGCGGTCGCGTGCGTGGTCCTGACGGTGGTCCTGGGCACGGCCGTCGCGCTGTTCCTCAACAACCTCGGGACGCTCTGGCGCACGGTCTGCTCGACGGCGATCATGGTCGCCTGGGCCGTCCCGGCCATCACCGGCACGTACGTGTGGATCTGGATCTTCGACCCGCTCAACGGTCTGGTCTCCTCGGTGCTCGACTCGGTCGGGCTCATCGACCCGGCGACCACGAACTGGTTCACCGAGCGTCTGAGCTTCTACGCGATCGCGACCCTCAACGTCGTGCACCACGGATTCCCCTTCGTCGCGATCACGGTCCTCGCGGGCCTCCTGACGATCCCCAAGGAGCTGCACGAGGCCGCGATGATGGACGGCGCCACGCCCTGGCGCCGGTTCTGGACCATCACCGCGCCGATCCTGCGCCCCGTCTTCGCGGTCGTGACGATCCTGTCGACCATCTGGGACTTCAAGGTCTTCACGCAGATCTACCTGATGCCCGGCGGCAACGGCGGCAACAAGGAGGTCTTCAACCTCGGCGTGTGGTCGTACATCCAGTCCTTCGCGCAGGGCAAGTACGGGATGGGCTCGGCGATCGCCGTGCTGCTCACCCTGATCCTGCTCGGGATCACCATCGTGTACATGCGCACCCTGTTCAAGGAGGAGGAGCTGTGAGCGCCCTGACCGGTACCCCGTCCAGCACCCCGCCCACGGCCGGCCGCGCGGGTCGCACGGTGGCCGCATCGATCGACGGAAGCGCCCCGCGCCCCCCGCAGGCCCTGCGGGTCAAGGCGCGCAAGCGTCCCCTGCCGACCGCGGGCAAGGTCGTCGGCATCGTCGCGCTGCTCGCCTTCGCGCTGTTCCCCGCGTACTGGATGTTCTCCTCGGCGATCGACCCCGAGGCCGCGACGCGAGGCGCGCGGATCCTGCCCGCCGGGGTCACGTGGGACAACTTCGTGACCGTGATCGACGACGGGGGGTTCGGGCACTACCTGCGCAACTCGATCGTCGTCGCGATCGGCGCGGTCGTGTTCTCCTCGGTGCTCGCGCTGCTCGCGGCCGTCGCGGTGAGCCGCTTCAGGTTCCGCTTCCGCAAGTCGATCCTCGTGCTCGTCCTCATGGTGCAGATGGTGCCGCTCGAGGCCCTCGTCATCCCGCTGTTCCTCCAGATGCGCACGCTGGGCATGCTCAACTCGCTCCTGGGTCTGACGATCGTCTACATCGCCTTCTCGCTGTCCTTCGCGATCTGGATGCTGCGCGGCTTCGTCGCGGCGGTCCCGGTCGAGCTCGAGGAGGCCGCGTACCTCGACGGTGCTTCGTGGGGCCGCATGTTCTGGAAGATCCTGCTGCCGCTCGTCGCCCCCGGCGTGGTCGCCACGAGCGTCTTCTCGTTCATCACCGCGTGGAACGAGTTCATCTTCGCCCTGACGTTCCTGCAGCAGTCGGCCAAGTACACCGTGCCGATCGGTCTGCAGAAGTTCTTCGGCGAGAACACGACCGACTGGGGCGCCGTCATGGCCGCCTCGACCCTCATCACGCTGCCCGTGATCGTCTTCTTCGTCCTCGTGCAGCGCAACCTGTCCTCCGGCCTGACCGCTGGGTCGGTGAAGGGATGACCACCGTGCACCACGACGCGCTGCGCGCCGTCAACGGCGTCCTGCTCCCCGGTCTCACGGGGACCGACGCCCCGGCCTGGCTCCTCGCGGCCTGCGAGGAGGGGCTCGCGGGAGTCGTCTACTTCGCGTACAACACGCCCGACGTCGCCACGACCGCCAGGCTCTCGGCCCACCTCCACGAGGTCTCGCCCGACCTGCTGATCACGATCGACGAGGAGGGTGGGGACGTCAGCCGGCTCGAGGCCGTCACGGGGTCGAGCATCCCGGGGGCCGCGGCCCTGGGGGCGGTCGACGACGAGGACCTCACGGAGCGGGTCGCGCTCGCCCTCGGGCGGCTCCTCGCGGCGACCGGCGTGGACCTCGACCTGGCGCCCGTGCTCGACGTGAACTCCCGGACCGAGAACCCCGTCGTGGGCGTGCGTGCGTTCGGCGCGACGCCCGGGCTCGTGTCCCGGCACGGCGCCGCGTTCGTCCAGGGCCTGCACCGTGCGGGCGTCGGGGCGTGCGGCAAGCACTTCCCGGGGCACGGCGCGACGGACGTGGACTCCCACCTGTCGCTGCCCGTGGTCGACGACTCGCTCGAGACGGTCCGCGAGCGCGACCTGCCGCCCTTCGTGCGTGCCTTCGAGCCCGACGTCGACATCGACTCGATCATGACCGCGCACCTGCTGGTCCCTGCGATCGGTCCGCGACCCGTCTCGCTCGAGCCTGCTGCCGCCGCCCTGGCGCGCGAGCTCGGCTTCGAGGGCCCGATCATCACCGACGCGCTCGACATGGGCGCGGTCTCGGGCGGTGACGGGATCGGCGAGGTCGCCGTCCAGGCCGTCGAGGGCGGCGCGGACCTGCTGTGCCTCGGCACGACGGTCGGCCGCGACGACGAGGCGCTGTTCCGCCAGGCGCAGTCCGCGCTCCTCGCCGCGGTCGAGGAGGGTCGGGTCACGATCGAGCGCCTCCAGGAGTCTGCGGCCCGCACCGCACGCACGGTGCGCCGGGTGCGCGAGCGCCAGGCGTCCGCGGGCGCGACCTGCGGCCCCGAGGAGGCGACGGCCGCGCTCGAGGCGCTCGCCGCCGTCGGGCAGGAGGCCGCCGAGCGGGCCGTGCGCGTGCACGGTCCCGCCACGCACCTCGACCCGTCCGGCCCCGCACCCGACGTCGTCGACCTGCGCCAGCGGTTCGACCACGCCGCCGGGCGCACCGCCCAGCACGTCCAGACCGCGCTCGTCACGGCCTTCCCTGACACGACCCTCCACGCCTTCTCCGACCAGGCCGGGTGGGAGGACGCGCTCGCCGCGGTCTCGGCACGACAGGCGGACGGTCCCGCCCGGCCGCTGGTCGTCATCACCCGTGAGCCCGTCCCGGGCAGCCGCGAGGCAGGCATGCTCGACGCCCTGCGCGCCGCCCGGCCGGACCTCGTCGCCGTCCACACCGGCTTCCCCGACGCCGTCCCCGCCTGGTTCGGGGACCGGACCACCGTGGTCGTCGCCTGCGGCACCGGACGTGCGAACGCGCGCGCCGCCGTCGGGCAGCTGACCGCGCTCACCTCGGAGGTGACCCGATGATCGTCCTCGGCCTGTCCTCCGGCACGTCGGTCGACGCGATCGACGCGGCCGCCGCCGACTTCCACCTCGGCCCCGACGGGGTCCTGCGCATGCGGCCCCTCGGGCACACCGAGTACGAGTGGCCCGCCGCGCTGCGCGAACGCATCCTCAAGGCGCTGCCGCCCGCCGCGGTCGACATGGGCGAGGTCACGCAGCTCGACACGCTCATCGGGCAGGAGTTCGGCCGCGCCGGACGCCAGGCCATCGACGACGTCGCCGGCGGTGACGTCGACCTCGTCGCGTCGCACGGGCAGACGCTCTACCACTGGGTCGTCGGCGCCCGCGCGCACGGCAGCCTTCAGCTCGGCAACGCCGCCTGGATCGCCGAGCGCACCAAGCGGCCCGTCATCAGCGACTTCCGCGTCGCCGACATCGCCGCAGGCGGCCAGGGCGCGCCCCTCGTGAGCGTCCTCGACGCCCTGTGGCTCGGCCGCGACCCGCAGTCGCCCGACGGCGCGCCGGCCGGGCTGAGCGCAGCGCTCAACATCGGCGGGATCGCGAACGTCACGCTCGTCGGCGAGGTCGAGGCACCCGTGACCGGGTGGGACACCGGTCCCGGCAACTGCCTCATCGACCTCACCGCCCGCCAGCTCACGGGCGAGCCGTTCGACCGCGACGGCGCCCTGGGCGCCGCCGGGACGGTGGACCAGGCCGCGCTGCGCGCCCTGCTCGACGACCCGTACTTCGCGGCCAAGGCCCCCAAGTCGACCGGCCGCGAGCTGTTCGACGCGACCTACGTGCCGCGCAAGCTTGCGTCCGTGCGCCCCGATCTCACCGGTCCCGACCTCGTCGCGACCCTCACCGAGCTCACCGCGGTCACCATCGCGGAAGGGCTGCTCACGGTCGCCCAGTCGATCCCCGCCGACCGACGCAGCGCGGGCGACGCCGCCGCGGAACCCCAGCGCGAGGTGCGCCGCGTCGTCGTCTCGGGCGGTGGCGCGCACAACCCGACGCTGCTCGAGCGACTCCGCGCCTACCTGCCGGACGGCTGCGAGCTCCTCACGGCCGACCAGCTCGGGATGCCCATCGACGCCAAGGAGGCGTACCTCTTCGCGCTCCTCGGCTTCCTGTCGGCGCACGGGGTCGCCGGCACCGCCAAGGGGGTCCAGCGCCGCCGCTCGACCGGGGCGCGCCGCGCCGCGGTCCTCGGCTCGCTCACCCCGCCCACCCCGCTCGTCTGGCCCGCGTTCACCGGGCCCATCCGCCGGCTCGTGCTGGCCAACACCCCGTTCGGGCTCGCCCCGATGCCGAAGGGAACGCACCGATGACCGACACCCGCCCCGCGACGGACGCCGGACCGGCAGGACTCACGTCCTCCGACGAGGACTGGCAGGAGGTGCTCCGGCTCGCGTCGCCGACCGAGGACCGCAACCCGCGCACCACGGACATCGACCTGCTGCCCACGGCCGAGGTCGTGCGGCGCATCACCGACGAGGACGCCGGGGTCGCCGACGCCGTACGTGCCGAGGCCGACCGCATCACCGCGGCCGTCGACCTCGCCGTGGCCGTGCTCCGCGGCGGCGGGAAGGTCCACTACTTCGGCTCCGGCACGTCGGGGCGTCTCGGTGTCCTCGACGCGGTCGAGCTCCTGCCCACGTACGGCGTGGGGGACGAGTGGTTCGAGGCGCACCTCGCGGGCGGCGCCGGCGCCATGATGCTCGCGGTCGAAGGAGCCGAGGACGACGTCGAGCTCGGACGGCGCGACGCCGACGGCGTCCGGGCCGGCGACCTGGTCGTGGGGCTCGCCGCCAGCGGCCGCACCCCCTACGTGGGCGGCGCGTTCGACGTCGCCGCCGAGCGAGGCGCCGCGACCGTGCTCGTGAGCGCCAACCCGCAGGCGCGCCTCGCCTCGCGCGTCGACGTCGCGATCCTCCTCGACACGGGCCCCGAGGTCGTGACGGGCTCGACCCGGATGAAGGCCGCCACGGCGCAGAAGCTCGTGCTCAACACGTTCTCGACCGCGACCATGATCCGCCTCGGCAAGACGTACTCGAACCTCATGATCGACGTGCGCCCGACCAACCAGAAGCTGCGCGCCCGCATCGTGCGCATGCTCGTCCAGGCCACGGGACTCGGCACCGACGAGTGCGAGCAGGTCCTGCACCGGGCCGGCGGCGAGATCCACGTCGCGCTCGTCATGCTGCTCGCCGGCGTCGGCGTCGACGAGGCCCGCGAGGCGCTGCGTGGGGCCGGGGCGCCCGGCGTGCGCCGCGCGCTCGAGCTGCTGGGGGCCTGAGGGTCTCGGTCGCGCGACGTCCCTGGTCAGAGGGCCAGGTCGGGAAGCAGACGGCCGCAAGGTCGGATCGCGACATCTGGCGCCGAATCGTTATCCGGCCGGCATGCGGTACACGTGTCCCACGGTCGAGGATAGGAGGACATCTCGCCGCACCACGCGGTGACGTCCGAACATTCTGGGGGAGTCATGGGAGCACGTCGTCGTCCATCGGTCGGAGCAGGGCCCGCCGCCTACGGCCGGGCCACGAGGGCGGGACTCGTGCTGGTCCTCGGCGCGACGCTCGCAGCGTGCGCGACCGAGGCGCCCGCCGACAGCGAAGGTCCCGTCGAGACTGCGGGGACGACCACCCTGCCGTCCGCGGGGGACGACGTTGCGCAGGTGACCGCCGAGCTGGGAGCGTCCGTCGTGGCTCCGGCACCACCTCACGTCGACCCGTCCGCGATCCGGTCCCTGCTCCTGCCGGAAGCCGGGGTCCTCAGCGGCATCCCGGCGATCCAGGGGAACGTCGTGACGATCCTTCGTGACGAGCCCCGGGTACCCCCGGCGAACACCCAGTCCCCGGCGGACTGCGACATCGCGGCGATCCTCGCGGGACTCGGCACCAGTGGTTACGCCTTGCAGGACACCATCAGCCCCGGGGGCCGCGTCCAGCAGGAAGCTCACCTCTTTGCGGACGCGGCCGCGGCCGAGTCCGCCTACGCGATCGTCCAGGACCGGGCGGCGTCGTGCCCCACCGTGACGATCGACTACGTCGAGGCCGGTGACCCGATCAACGTCGAGGTCTCGGGCACCGTGGACACCACCGGGACCTTCCCCTCGCTCGCCCAGGACGCGCGCCTCTCCGCCGACGCCTACTGGGTGACCGAGGGTTACAACGGCTACGTGCTGGTCGGCAACGCGATCGTGCACTGGTCGGCCGACGCGGCCAACTATCACGCCGAGCAGATGCCGCGGGTCGACCGTGCCGTCCTGGGGACGCGCAGCGCCGTCGAGGCGGTCGTCCTGGCGCACCTGCAGCAGTTCGCGACGTCGTAGCCGGGCGGAGGTCGCCCGGCACAGGGCGCGGGACCGTCCACGTCAAGCGGACGGTCCCGCGTCACGTCCCTCGCCGGTCAGCCGACGGGCGCGGTGGCGGTACGTGCCCCGAACACCGCGGTCCCCACGCGTACGATCGTCGCGCCCTCGGCGATCGCCGCCTCGAGGTCGCCGCTCATGCCCATCGACAGCTCACGCGCCTCACCCGTCCCCGGGGCCTCGCTCGCGAGCACCTCGTCACGTATCCGGCGCAACCGCTCGAACCCGGCGCGCACCAGCGCGGTGTCGGGGGAGTTCGCCCCGATCGTCATGAACCCCGTGAGGCGAAGACCCTCCAGAGCGGCGACCTGACGGGAGAGGTGTGCGGCGTCCTCGGGCCCCACCCCCGCCTTGGACCCCTCTCCCGACACGTTGACCTGGACCATGACGTCGAGCGTGCGGCCCTCGCGCGCGCAGCGGCTCGCGAGCGCCTCGGCGAGCGCGAGCGAGTCGACCGACTCGACACCCGTGGCCGTCGCGAGGACCTGGTTGACCTTGTTGCGCTGCAGGTGCCCGATCATGTGGATCCGCACCGAGCCGCCTGCGACCAGGTCGGCGAGGTCGGGTGCCTTGGCGACGAGCTCCTGGACGCGGTTCTCGCCGATCAGCGTCGCGCCCGCGGCGACGACCGCGCGCACCGCGCTGGCGTCCTGCGTCTTGGTCGCCACGAGCAGCCGCACCTCTTGCGGAGCGCGGCCTGCGGCGAGCGCCGCGGCGTCGACGCGGGCGCGCACGGCCGTGTAGCGGTCGGCGATCGTCCGGGACGGCTCGGCCGGGACGTCGAGGGGCGAGTCAGGGGAGGGGGAGGGCACGGGAGCAGTCTAGTTTTCCGACGGCGTCACCGGGGTGGGCGTCCGGCCGACGTCCGTGAGGCAGAATCGGGGCATGAACGCGATCCTGAACGTCATCTGGCTCATCTTCGCGGGGCTCTGGCTCGCGATCGGCTACGTCGTGGCGGGGATCGTCTGCTGCATCCTCATCATCACCATCCCGTTCGGCATCGCGAGCTTCCGCATCGCCGGGTACGCGCTGTGGCCCTTCGGGCGGACCGTCGTCGACAAGCCCACGGCCGGCGCGTTCTCCACGATCGGCAACGTGATCTGGGTGGTCTTCGCGGGGATCTGGCTCGCGATCGGGCACGTCATCACCTCGATCCCGCTGTTCGTCTCGATCATCGGCATCCCGCTGGGCATCGCGAACCTCAAGATGATCCCGGTCTCGCTGCTGCCGCTCGGCAAGCAGATCGTGCCGACGAACGCGCGCTTCGGCGCCTGACGCGCGAGTATCGGGTGGTGGCCGCCGAGGGTGACGGTGACCGACGCCGAAGGTGATGGCGACCGACGCCGAGGGTGACTGTGTGGGCCGCCGAGGGTGACGCTGACCGTTGCCGACGGTGACCGCAGGTGACGACGACAGGGGAGCCATGCGCGACGGGAGCCGGGACCTGGGCCAGCGTCTGGGGCTGGGCCTGCGGCGGACCTGGTGGCGCGTCCGCGACTACGCCTGCGTGCTGCGCTGGCAGGCGACAGGGTTCGTGTCCCGGGTGGGGCCCGACGAGCTGCGCCAACCCGACCGGCCCGTCGGACCGCCCGTCGTCCTCGTCCCCGGGGTGTACGAGTCCTGGCACTTCCTGCTGCCCCTGGCCACCCTCCTGCACGACCACGGGGTCGCGGTCCACGTGCTCCCGGAGCTCCGGGACAACCGGCGACCTGTCGCGGACGGCGCCGTCCTCCTCGCGCGGTACCTCCGGGAGCAGGACCTGCACGACGTCGTCGTCGTCGCGCACAGCAAGGGCGGGCTCATCGGGAAGCTCGCCATGGTGCGCGAGAGCCCGGGCCGGATCGCGTCGATGATCGCGATCAACACGCCGTTCGCGGGCTCCGTCTACGCGCGATGGTTCGTCGCGCCGGCCGTCCGGGCGTTCATCCCGAGCGACGCGACGATCGTGGCCCTGTCCGCCGAGCGCGCCGTGAACGAACGCATCACCTCGGTGCACAGCCGCTGGGACCCGCACATCCCCGCCGGAAGCACGCTCGACGGCGCGCACGACGTCGTGCTCGACACCCCGGGACACTTCCGGCCGCTCGCCGACCCGCGACTCCACGAGCTCCTGGTCGAGCAGATCCGCGGGCCGCGGCCGTCCTGACGTCCTGGCCGACGCCGTCGGCGTGCCGACGATGTCCCGGCTAGCTGCGCGGCAGCTGCAGGACGCGCGTCAGGCCGGGGGAGTCCGGGTCGTCGACGATCTCGACGCCGTCGAGCCAGGACCCGATGACGTGCGCGAGCTCGCCGGGATGGCTGAAGTTGATCGCGTGCGCGGCGCCCTCGATGAGGGCGACAGTCGTGTTGTCGCCCGCGAGACGGCTCACCTCCCGCACGCGCGCAGGAGGCGGCATGAGCGGGTCCCTGCTCCCGATGACCGCGAGCGTCGGCACGGTCGACCGGACGATGCGCTCCAACGACGGGAACCGGGTGAGCTCGCTGAACAGGTGGAACGTGTTGACCGGCCCGAACCGCACGTAGTCCGGGACCGCCACGCGAGCCATCTGCCGGCTCTCCCGCGGACCGTCCATCGCGAGCTGCCGGATCGCGCGGGCCAACCCCTGGTTGTGCACTCCGCCCGCGGGAGACACGAGCACGATGCGCTCGACGCGGTCAGGGTCGCTGTGGGCGACCTCGAGGCTGATGGGGCAGCCCATCGAGTTGCCGACCAGGACCACCTTCTCGAGCTCGAGGGCGTCGAGGATGCGGATCAGCGCGTGCGCCAGCGCCGGGATGCCGAGCGTGTAGTCCCACTTCTCGCTCCGGCCGTAGCCCGGCAGGTCCGGGACGAGGTTCATGGCCCGCCCGGCGAGCACGCGCGCCGTCGGCATGAGGTAGGTGCCCGAGATCGCGAAGCCGTGCACGTGGACGATCGGCAGGCTGCCGGGCACCTCCGCGCTGCGCCGGTAGAACACGGGGTGCCCCTCGACCTCGACGGTTCCCTCGGTCCATCCGGTGGTGTTCGTGCCCATGAGGCCGATCGTGGCAGAGGGGGTGCGTGGGGGCCACCGGTGCGGGGCGTGGAGGGGGCCGGTGGTGGTCGGCGCATCTCGTGAACCTTCGGGCGGCCAGGTCGTCAACCGCCCGCCGTGGACTCCGGTGGGCTGACTGCCGCCCAGAGTCAGCGCATGAACGCCAGCGCCCATGTCTCGGGGCCGCGCTCCAGGTAGTCGACCGTGAACGTGCCCGGCCAGCGGGCGTCGACCTGGGCCAGGAGGGGCAGGGGGTCGTGCGGGGCGAGCAGTACCATGCCCGCGCCGGGGACGACGCCGTCGAGCGCACCGAAGATCGTCGCGTGCCGGATGGCGTGCGGCACCGCGCGGGCGTCGAGGACGGGGAGGTTCCCGGCGTCGTCGTGCCCGCCGCACCCGCACGAGTGCCCGCCCGGGGCCGGGGCGGTCGGGTCCGTGGCCGGGTCAGCCCTCCGGGGCTCGTCGGCCGGCTCGGCGCCACTGCCGCACCCGCCGCCCAAGCCTCCGTCGACACTGCCGCACCCGCACCCGACGCCGACCTCGGCAGGCCCAGGACTGCCCGTCCGCCCGTGCTCGTGCCCGCCGAGCAGCTCGTGCATCCCGTCGAGGACGGTCGCGAGCGACACGTCGGAGGAGAGGGCCAGCAGCGGCAGGATCTGCTCGTTCTCCTTGGTCATGTGCACCTCGAAGAGGACCTGGAGGGCGCGGCCCAGCGCGGCTGCGCGCACGGGGCTCGTCGCGTCGGCGAGCGCGTCGACGAGGCCGCCGATGACGCCGTGCTCGGCGATCATGGCGTCGACCAGGAGGCGGGCGTCCGGGGTGCGGTGCGCGTGCGGGTACATCGCGCCCTCCTCGGCGAGCGCGTGCGGCAGCAGGTCCGCGCGGGTCCATGCGACGAGCCGCTGGTGGGCCGTGGCGGTCGCCGTCGCGTCGCCAGTCTCGACCGCCCGGACGAGGGCCTCGACGAGGAGGCCGAGGGTCCCGTTCATCTCGGTGTGGTGGGCGACGACGGCCTCGACCGCGCGTGAGTCTTCGGCCGACGTGGCCAGGACGATGCTGCTGCTCATGACGTGGGTCCTCCGGGGCGGGTGTGGTTTCCGAACGCCTTCGAGATTAGTACACTTTATTCCGTGGAAAATACGGAGCCTCTGGGTCAGGCAGGACGAGCGATCTCCCCGCGCCCGGGGTACGGCCCCCCGCTGGTCCGACGTCCGGTGCGCCCCGCGCGGCTGTCCAGGGCGCGGCTCGCGGTGCTGGACGTCCTCGCCTCGCAGTCCGAGCCCTGCTCGGTCGCCTCGGTCGCGACGGCGCTCGACCAGCACCCCAACACGGTGCGCGAGCATCTGGAGGGCCTGGTCGAGGCCGGGCTCGCGACCAGCGAGAACGCTCCGGCGCAGGGGCGCGGACGCCCGGCCCGGCTCTACTCTCCGGCGACGGAGTCCCCGACGACGGCAGGAGCCGCCGAGTACGCGGGCCTCGCGTCGGCGCTCGCGGCCCAGATCGCCCGGTCGAGCGCCGACCCGGTCGGCGACGCCCTGGCAGCGGGCCGTGCGTGGGGTGCGGACCTCGCCGCGGGTCACGAGCCCCCGTCCGGCGACCGAGGCCACGGGCCGAGCGGCGAGGGAGCCGACGGCGCCGCGCTCCAGGCGACGGCGCTTCCGGACAGGGCGCACGTCGCGATCGCCGCGCGCCACGAGGTCGTCGCCCTGCTGGACAGGCTCGGCTTCGCACCGCAGGCCGACGACGACGCGGCATCGGTCGCGCTGACCCGGTGCCCGCTGCTCGAGGCTGCGTACCGCAACCCGGAGGTCGTGTGCGCGGTGCACCTCGGTCTCGCCCAGGGGGCGCTCGAGCGCCTGGGCGCTCCGCGGGAGGGCACCTCGTTGCTGCCGTTCGCCGAGCCGGGCGCCTGCCGGCTGCGCCTGCGCCCCCAGCCAGAGCCTCGCAGGAACAAGGCGTCGTGATGCGCCGTGCGGTCTTCGTCCTGCCCGCCGGGCTCGCTCTTCTCGCGGGCCTCGACGCGGCGCTCCTGCTGCTCGGCCTGCCGGCTCCCGTCACGACCGAGCGCCTGCCCGTGGTCCACGGCGTGCTGCTCGTCCTGGGGTTCGTCGGCACGGTCGTCGCGCTCGAACGGGCCGTCGCGCTGCGCACCCGCTGGGGGTTCGTCGCCCCGGGTCTGCTGGGGGCGGGGGCGCTGGCCCTACTCAGCCCTGTGCCCCTCGTCGTCGGGCAGGTGCTCCTCGTCGGGGGATGTGCCGCGCTGTGCGCGGTGTACGTGCCGCTGTGGCGGCGGCAGCACGACGACGCGGTCCTCGCCCAGCTGATCGGCGCACTGCTCGCGACGGGCGGCGCCCTGCTGTGGCTCGGCGGGGTGGGTGTCGCGGACGTGCTGCCGTGGCTCGCGTGCTTCGTCGTGGCGACCATCGCGGGCGAGCGGCTCGAGCTCGCCCGGATCGCGTTCCTCGGCCGGGGCGCGGCCCTCGTCCTGTGGGTCTGCTGGGCGCTCGCGGCGGGGTGCGTGGCCACGTTGCTGTGGCCTGGGGCCGGCTACGTGATCCTGGGCGCGGCGGTCCTGGTGCTGTGCGGCTGGCTCGCCGTGCACGACGTCGCGCGGCGCACGATCCGCTCGACGGGCCTCGCGCGCTGCATGGCGGCGTGCCTGCTCGCGGCGTACGTGTGGCTCGCGGTCGCGGGCGCGGTCTGGCTCCTCGGCGGGAGGCAGGACACGGGACCGGGGTACGACGCCGTGATCCACGCGGTCTTCCTGGGGTTCACGATCTCGATGGTCATGGCGCACGCGCCCGTGATCCTGCCCGCGGTGCTGAGGATCCGGCTCCCGTACACGCCCCTGATGTACGGCCCGGCCGTGCTCCTGCACGTCGGGCTCGTGGTCCGGCTCGGGCTGGGCGACGCCCGCAGCCTGCCCGTGGCGCACCAGGTCGGCGGCGTCCTGAACGTCGTGGCGCTGCTCGCGTTCGTCGCCCTCATGGTCACCGTCGGGATCCGCGCGAACCTGCGCCATGCCGCGCCCCCCGCCACGGCCGCACCCGGCCGGTGCGACGCCGTCGGGCCTGCACCTGCCCTCGAGGAGACCGTCCCGTGAAGCTCGACCTGTCCGCCGCCCCCGCCCCGCTGCGGCCCCTGACCGACCGCAGCACGTGGCACCTGCGCGCCAACGCGCCCGTGGTCGGGTGGCTGCTGGCCACGGTCGTGGTCGCGGTCGGCCACCGGTGGGTGCCCGCTTCGCCCTGGCTGCTCGTGCACCTGCTGCTGCTCGGCGCGGTGACCAACGCGATCTGCGTCTGGAGCCAGCACTTCACCGACGCGCTGCTGAGCCGCCGGGTCACGCCCGCGTCGCGGCGGTGGCAGGTTGCCCGGCTCGTGCTGCTCAACGTCGCGGTCGTCACGACCGTCGCGGGCATGGTGACCGCGGCGTGGGTCGTCACGCTGGTCGGGGCGGTCGGCGTCGGAGTAGCGGTCGCGGCGCACGGCACGGCCCTGTGGCGGCAGTCGCGCCAGGCGCTCGCGGCCCGCTTCCGGATCTGCGTCGCGTTCTACGTCGCCGCGGCCTGGCTCCTGCCGTTCGGGGCCGGGCTCGGCGCGACGCTCGCGCGCGGTCTCGACGAGGCCTGGCACACGCGCGTGGTGCTGGCCCACGCGGGCGTCAACCTGCTCGGGTTCGTGGGCCTGACGGTCATGGGCACGCTCATGACGCTGTGGCCGACCATGCTGCGGACCAGGATGGCCGACGACGCGCCCCGCGCCGCGCGTACGACGCTCGCCCTCGTGCTCGGCGGGCTCGCGGCCGGTGTCGCGGCGGTGCTGCTCGCGGCGCCGCCCGTCGCGGCCGTGGGCCTCGCGACGTATCTCGCGGGTGTCCTGGTCTCGGTGCGCCCCATGGTCACGGCGGCCCGACGGCGACCGCCCGCCACCTTCGCGACGTGGTCGGCGGCGTGCGCGCTCGCGTGGCTCGTGGGGTCGCTCGCGACGCTGACCGGTGTCCTCGCGTTCAGCGGAGGCTGGGAGACGGCCGCCGATCGCGTCGGGACCGTGACCGTGCCGCTCGTCGCGGGCTTCGCGGCCCAGGTCCTGCTGGGGGCGCTGACCTACCTCGTGCCCGTGGTGCTCGGCGGGGGACCGGCCGCCGTGCGCTCGACCACGGCCGTCCTCGAACGGGGAGCCGTCGTGCGGGTCGTGCTGTTCAACGGCGCGCTCGCGCTCTTCGTGCTGCCCGCGCCGAGCCTGGTGCACGTGCTCGCGTCGCTGACCGCGCTGGGCGCTCTCGTGGCCTTCCTGCCGTTGCTCGTCGGTGCGGTGCTCGCTCACCGCCGTGCGCGGCGCACGCCGTTCGTCCCACCGACCGCTGACGACGTCGCGGCGGCCCACGCCCTGGGACAGGACCTGCGTGCGCGAGCCGGCGGCGCTCGCCAGGGGCCGCCCGTGGAGGCCGTGACCGGCCCCCGCCGCAAAGGCCTGGCCGTGGCTGCGCTGAGCGTCCTGCTCCTCGTCGCGGCCGGCGGAGTCGCACTGGACCCGGCCGCGCTCGGCACGGGCAGCGGCGCGACGTCGGCAGCGGCCGGTGCCGCGGGGACCGTCGCCGCGACGGGCCGCACCACGACGGTCGAGGTCGAGGCCGCCGACATGCGCTTCGTCCCGAGCGAGATCGAGGTCCCTGCCGGCGACACCCTCGTCCTCGTCGTGACCAACACCGACACCACGGTCCACGACCTCGCGCTCGACACCGGCCGGACCAGCGGCCGGATCGCGCCGGGCGCGACCGTGACGTTCGACGTCGGGGTCGTGGGGCGCGCGATCGACGGGTGGTGCACGGTCGTGGGGCACCGGCAGATGGGCATGGTCCTGACGATCACGCCGACGGGAGCGGGCGCCGTGACCGACGCCGCGGCGTCCTCCGGGAACGCCGGAAGCATGGGCGACCACGAAGGCATGGCCGGCATGGACCACGGTTCGGGTGGATCAGCGGGCTCGGTCCCGTCGGGCGGCGCTGTGCCGGGCGGCGCAGCGCCCCGCGCCGCCGAGGACCTGGACCTCCTGGCCATGCCGGGCGAGGACTTCACGGCGTACCCGGCCGCGCTTGCACCAGCGGGCCCGGAGACCGTGCACCGTGTGCGCATGGCGGTCTCCGAGGTCGTGACCGAGGTCGCGCCGGGCGTGACGCAGCGGCTCTGGACGTTCGGCGGCACGGCCCCCGGCCCGACGCTGCGGGGCAAGGTCGGGGACCGCTTCGAGATCACGCTGGTCAACGACGGCACGATCGGGCACTCGATCGACTTCCACGCGGGAGCCCTCGCCCCCGACGAGCCCATGCGCACGATCGCCCCGGGCGAGGAGCTGACCTACACGTTCACCGCGACCATGTCGGGTGTGTGGATGTACCACTGCTCGACCATGCCCATGTCGGCGCACATCGCGAACGGCATGTTCGGCGCGGTCGTGATCGACCCCCCCGATCTCGCGCCGGTCGACCGCGAGTACCTGCTGGTCCAGTCGGAGTACTACCTCGGTCCCCAGGGCGGCGAGGTCGACGTGGACCGGCTCGCGACGGGGGAACCCGACGTCGTCGCGTTCAACGGCTACGCCAACCAGTACGACGCGGCGCCGCTCCCGGCCCGCGTGGGCGAGCGCGTGCGCGTGTGGGTGCTGCCTGCGGGCCCCAACCGGGGGACGTCCTTCCACGTCGTGGGTGGCCAGTTCGACACGGTCTACAGCGAAGGTGCCTACCGGCTGCGGCCCGGCAACGCCGAGGCGGGCGGCTCGCAGGTCCTGGGCCTCGCGGTCGCGCAGGGCGGGTTCGTCGAGATGGCGTTCCCCGAGGCGGGCAGGTACCCGTTCGTGAGCCACGTGATGATCGACGCCGAGCGCGGCGCGCACGGGCTCTTCGCGGTCACGAGCCCGTAGCGGGCCGGCGCCGGAGCCAGAGCCGGTCCCGCGACCGCGGGCACGCCCGACGTAGGGTGTCCTCGGTCCCCTCGCAACCATCACCGGAGGCAGCATGCACGTCGACACCACGAGCCTGCCCGCATGAGCGAGGTCCGCATCGGCCGGTGCGAGCAGTGCGGCGGCGACGTGCAGTGGCTGCCGTGCTACGACGGGCGCCGTCGGGCCTTCGCGCTCGACGAGGTCAGCAGCGTGCACGCGGGGGACGAGGTGCGCTGGTTCCTGACGTCGAACCGCGGAGCCGTGCCGGGCACGCAGCTCGCGTACAAGGCGACCATGCCGTTCCGGGTCCGGCACGTGTGCCAGCGCCAGCCCCAGGGGTACGGCGCGGGAGGAGAGGACGGCATCGACAAGGCCAAGGCGCTGCGCTCGGCGCCGCAGGTCCGCGAGTTCCAGGTGCGTCCGCCCTACCGGTTCGGGTACCGCTGGGAGTCGGAGTGGGGGCACATCGTGCACCCGGACCGGGGTCTGTGCGGCGCCAAGGTGATCGGCGAGATGACGCCCCGCGAGGCCGCGCGCCTGCCGACCATGCCCATGTGCAAGGAGTGCGTCATGAGGTACCGTCGCCGCCACCCGCAGGACCAGGTCCGCCCCCCGGTCGAGCCGTCCTGACGCGCCGAGCCGTTCTCGACGAACACGCCAGTCCCGACGAAGGAGCCCCGTGCCGCCCTACGACCTCGATCACCGGCTCGTCGTCGGTGTCTCCTCGAGCGCCCTGTTCGACCTGTCCGACTCGCAGCGCGTCTTCGACGAGCAGGGGATCGACGCGTACCGCGCGTACCAGGACGAGCACCTGGACCGGACGCTGCGCCCCGGGGTCGCGTTCGAGTTCGTCCAGCGTCTCCTGAGCCTCAACGACCTGTCGCCCAGCGCGCAGGACCCGCTCGTCGAGGTCTTCGTCCTGTCGAAGAACGACCCGACGACGGGCCTGCGCGTCATGAGCTCGGTCGCGGCGCACGGGTTGCCGATCAGCCGGTCGATCTTCACGCAGGGCCTCGCGCCGTACGCGTACATCCCGGCGCTCAACATCTCGCTCTTCCTCTCGGGGGACGCGCGCGACGTCCGGACGGCGACCCTGCTGGGACACCCTGCCGGGCAGGTCCTGGGGAGCGCCGCCGTCGGGCACCTCGCCGCAGCCGGCCCGACGGCGGAGCGCGCGCCCGGCGTTCCCCTCGCCCCGGGCGGGGAGCAGCCGGCGCCCGAGGACGCGGCCGACGCCGAGCTGCGCGTGGCCTTCGACTTCGACGGCGTGCTCGCCGACGACAGCGCCGAGCGCATCTTCCAGTCGGACGGGCTCGAGCAGTTCCACCGGTACGAGAGCGCGCGCAAGGTCACCGAGCACCACGCGGGGCCGATCCTGCCGTTTCTGCGGGCGCTGAGCACGATCCAGCGCCGCGAGGAGGAGCGGGCGGTCGAGGACCCGACGTACCGGCCCCGGGTACGCGTCTCGATCGTCACGGCGCGCAGCGCGCCCTCGCACGAGCGGGCGGTGAACACGCTGCGCTCGTGGGGCGTCACGGTCAACGACGCGTTCTTCATGGGCGGCGCCGACAAGGGGCGCGTGCTGCGCGTCCTGCGCCCGCACATCTTCTTCGACGACCAGCGCGGGCACCTCGACCCGGTCGCGCGCGAGGTCGCGAGCGTCCTGGTGCCGTACGGCGTGACGAACGAGGCGACGGTGGTCCCGGACGGACCGGCCGGACCGGCCGGGCTCGCCGAGCCGGACGAGCCTGCCGAACGGGCCGCAGCCGCCGCGCCGGACCCGACCACGGACGCGTCCGTACCCGCCCGGGTCGGCTGAGGCGGTCGTCGTGCCGTTCGTCGCGCCGCTGCCGGGCGACCCGGACCGGTGGGGACCGGCCGCGACGGTCGACCTGCGCCAGCTGCCCGTCGCGGGGCGGTGGAAGGTCTGGTTCGAGATCCTGACCCCGTTCGGGTACACCTCGCGTCCCGCCGACGAGCAGGACCCGTCCGGGACGGTGTGGCACCGGGCGTCGGTCGAGCAGACCGTCCCGACGGGCCTCGTGACCGACCTCGCGTCGGTCCCCATGCCGCTGTGGGGAGTGGTCGCGAGCTACGGGCGCCAGACGCTCCCCGCGATCCTGCACGACGCGACGTCGAAGCTCGCGGACTCCGGTCGTCCGGCGAGCAGCAGGCGGGCCGCGCGACGTGACGCCGACCACCTCTTCCACGACACGCTGCGCGAGACCGGGACGGGTCCCGTCCGACGCGGGCTGATGTGGGCTGCGGTCCGGATCTTCGGGAGCCTGCCGGTCGCGGTCGCGTTCCTGCTCGCGGTGGTCGCCGGGGTCGTCACGCTCGGCCTGTGGGTCGCCGGCGCAGGTACGGACGGGGAGGGCGGCCCGTGGCTCGCGGGAGCCGTCGTCGTGGCTGCCGCCGCGCTCGGCGTGCTGCTGGCCCTGGCGGTCTGGGCCGGGTTCGAGTCGCGTCCGGCCGCCGACGGCAGCGAGCGCGTCCGCTGGGTGCCCGCCGCGTCGAGCAGCGTGCTCGGCGCGGTCGGCGCCGGTCTTCTCACACTGCCCCTCCTGCTCCCGCTGATCGTGCTCACGTTCGTGACCGAGCTTGTGGTCGGGCTGGGGGAGGGCGACCGCCCGGGTATCCGCGCGCAGGACGTCGCGCTGGACGGTGACGTGCCGGAGGCCCTCCCGACCACCCGCATCACGTACCCGGCGGCCGGGTGACGTCCCGCCCTGCGCGCCCCTGGGGCCTCCGTGCCCACCGGCACCGCGCACCACGCCCGTAGGCTGCGCTCGTGCCCTCCGCCGCCCGACCCGCCTCGCGCCCCCTCGACGACGGGGTGAGGCCCGGCCTGCTGCTCCCCGCAGCCCGCACGGTCCGCGCGCACCTGCCGACCTACCTCCTGACCGTCGTCCTCCTCCAGGGCGTCACGGGCCTGGTCGTCGTCCCGCTCATGGCGTGGCTGTTCGACCGGGCGCTCGCGGTCGCCGGCGTCCCCTCGTTCACGCACCTCGACGCGGTGCGGGTCCTGTCGAGCCCGGGCGCGGTGCTCCTGCTCGTCCTCCTGGCGCTGGTCGCCTCGGTCGTGGTCCTCGTCCAGCAGGGGGCGTTCCTCGCGATCGGCGTGCGCGTGCGGGTGGGGGAGCCGGTCTCGCTGCGCGGCGTCTCGCACGACCTCGCCCGCGCGAGCCGCCGGCTCCTCGGCCCCCAGCTCGTGCTGTTCGTCGGGTACTTCTTCGTGCTCGTCCCGGTGGGCGGGTTCGGGATGGCGGCGTTCCTCGTGCGGGGCATCGCGATCCCGGACTTCGTCGTCGGGGAGCTCCTCAAGTTCGACGGCGGCCTGTACGTCTACCTCGCGTTCCTCGCGGGAGTCCTGTTCCTCAACCTGCGCCTGGTGCTGACGCTCGCGATCCTGCTGACCTCCGACGTGTCGGTCGCGGGGGCCATGGCTGCGAGCTGGCGCGCGACCCGGCGGTCGTGGCCGCGTCTCCTCGGTGTGTTCGCGGTCGTGGGCGTCGTGGTGCTCGTGGTCGCCGCGGGGATCGTGACGCTCGCGCTCGTCCCCACGCGGGTCGCGGACCTGCATGCTCCCGGCCTCGCGCCCCTCGTCGCGGGGGCGACGCTCACGGTCGTGGAGATGGTCGGGTTCGTGCTCGCGGGGTTCGTCACGGCGGTCCTGACGCAGGTCGTGGTCGCGGTCGCGGCGGAGCGCGGGGCGTCGCTGCCCGACGGCGCCGCTCGGGCCGGGACCGTTGCTCCCGCGACCGAGGTGGTCGTCCCGTCCGCCGGGGCAGGGCCAGGAGGGCCTGCGGGCGACTCCGCAGGGTCGGTGCACGGGTCGGCGAGCGTTCCGCCGGTCCTGCGCCGCGGCCTGGCGGGCCGACCGCGCACGGTGCGTGCCGTCGTCGGGCTGGCTGCCGTGCTGGTGCTCCTCGCCGTCACGGCGGCCAACACCCGAGCCATGACCACGCTGGCGCGAGAGGAGCCCGGCGCGGTGATCGCGCACCGGGGCGACCCGGGCGGCGGCGTCGAGAACTCGATCGCCTCGCTCGAGTCGGCCGCGGCGCTCGGCGCGGACTACGTCGAGCTCGACGTGCTCCAGGCCGCGGACGGTGGGCTCGTCGTCTTCCACGACCTGACCCTGCGCCGGCTCGCGGGCTCCGACCGTGCCGTGCACACCATGACGCTCGACGAGCTGACCGCGACCACGATCCGCCAGGGCGGGTTCGAGGCGACGATCCCGTCGCTCGAGGAGTTCGTCGAGCGCGCCCGCGAGCTCGACGTGCCGCTCCTGGTCGAGCTCAAGGCGCACGGTCACGAGACGACGACGTTCGTCGCGGACGTCGTCGCGCTCCTGCGCGCGCAGGGCGTCGCCGACGAGTACCTGGTCCAGTCGATCTACCCCGAGCAGGCCGACGAGGTGCGGGCGCTCGGACCGGAGATCGCGGTCGGCCACGTCGTCCCGTTCCTGCGCGGGGCGCTGGGCGACCTGCCGGTCGACTTCGTGGCGATCGAGCAGTCGTCCGACTCCGCCCGCGTGCGCGCCGAGGCTCGGGCGGCCGGGATCGACGTCTACGTCTGGACCGTCAACGACCCTGCGGCGATGCGCGCCCAGCTGCGCGGCGGCGTCGACGGCATCATCACGAGCAGCCCGCGCCGCGCCGTGGCCGAGCGTGCCACGGTGCGCGACGACCTGGCCCTGTCCACGCGGCTCGAGGACGAGCTGCGCGACGCGCTCGCGTGGTGACGAGCACGAGGTTCCGGGCACACGAGGACGGGGTTGAGGTCGTCATCCGTCGGATGACGACCCCAACCCCGTTCTCGGCAACGGAGGGCGCTCAGAGGGCCGCGTGGGCCTCCTTCTCCTGCTGGTACTCCTCGATCGTCAAGGTCCGCAAGCGCGAGTTGCGGCCCGTCGGGTTGTCGACGTAGCCCACGGCCGAGATGTACGGCTCGATCACGTGGATCTTCTGCAGCGGCGTCACGATGAGCAGCTGGAGCCCGAGGCTCTTGAAGAGCTCGAGCGCGAACCGCGTCGACTCGTCGGACCCCCGGCCGAACGCCTCGTCGATCACGACGAACCGGAAGGCCTTGGACCGCACCGCGCCCCAGTCGAGCTTGAACTGGTACGCGAGCGAGGCCGCGAGGATCGTGTAGGCGAGCTTCTCCTTCTGACCACCGGACTTCCCGCCCGAGTCGGAGTAGTGCTCGTGCTCGACGTCGTCCTCGCGCGAGCGCTCCGACGCGGACAGCACGAACCAGCTCCGCACGTCGGTCACGCGACGCTTCCACGCCTCGTCCGCCTCGGCCTGCCCCTCACGTCCGCGGAACCGCTCGACGATCGCCTTGACCCGCAGGAACCGCTCCTCCGAGTAGTACGCGACGCCCTCCTCGCCCGTGTCCTCGTCGCGGCGCCCCTCGAGGTCGAGCCCCAGGGCGCCGTCGGTGCACGCCCGCAGGTCCGCCCGGAACTCACGCACCTCGGTGTTGGGCGTCGGCGCCATCTCGAGGCGGATGTACCGGCCGGGGTTGTAGTCGATCGCGCGCAGCGAGTCGTTGATGATCTCGACGCGCTCACGGATCAGGTCCGCCTGCTTGGAGAGCTCGGCGTGGAAGCCCGCGATGTCGCGGATCGTGTTGGTGTTGAGGTACGTCTTGAAGTCGACCTCGAAGCGTGGCAGGTCGTCGCGCGTGAGCCGCTCGTGCAGCGCCCGGTACTCGGGTGCGGACCGCACGTCGTTGTCGAGCTCGGTCGTCTCGACCGGGTACGCGGCACGGAACGCCGTCATCTGCGCGGCGATGCGCGTCCCGAGCTGGCCCTGCCGGGCCTGCGCCTCCTCGACGCGGCTCGTGAGCCGGGTCCGCAGCGCGCTCTCGACCGCGTCGGGCTCGACGTCGCCCGGCACCCCGCCCTGGGCGGTGGCCTGGTCGCGGGCCTCGGCGTCGAACAGCCGGGCGAGCTCGTCGACGAGTGCCGCGTCGAGCGGACCCTGCTCGGTGAGCACGCGCGCCGACCGGTCGCGCTGTGTGCGCGCACTGTCGAGAGCGTGCTTGTCGGCTCCTGCCGCCGAGAGCAACGCGTCACGCTCGGACGCGATGCCCGCGGCCCGGCGCGCGAGGTCGCGGAGCTGGTCGGCGATGCGGCTGAGCTCGGTCGACGCGCCCTCGATGCGCCGCTTCTCCTCGTGGAGCTCGGCGATCGCCCGCACGGGCTCCTCCCAGTCGAGCTCGCGCCACTCGCGGAACACGTCGAGCCGGTTGAGCGCACCCGACCGTGAGATCGCCTCGTTCTTCTCACGCCCGACTGCGTCCCGCCGCTCCTCCAGGGCCGTGCGGCGCGTCGTGACGTCGGTGGCCTCGTCGAGCAGCGCGTCGATCTTGCCCTGGTTGCTCCACCCGAGGACGTAGCCGCTGCGGTCGCGGACGGCGCGGCGGTCGTCCTTCTCGTGGTGGCTCGCCGAGTGCTTGACCTGCCCCTCGCGCGTCACGGCGCGCGGCACGCGCTGGAAGTCCGCGAGGGCCTCGGCGCACACGTAGTCCGCGCGGCGTTCGAGCTCGTCGCTCAGCCAGGTCGCGAGGTCGCCGTCCTTGACCTCGAGCAGGTCCGCGAGGAGCGGCCCGTCGTCCCGGCTCGCGGCCTTCCCGACGGCGCCGCGCCCCTTCCCCGAGCGGCCGCCGGTGGGCGCGGGCACCCGGTGGTAGACGAGCTTGGACCGCAGGTCGTGCGAGTTGATCCACGCCGAGACGGCGTCGTAGTGCTGGGCGGGCACGAGGAGCGAGAGCGCGAAGCCGCGCAGCACGCGCTCGGCGGCGCCCTCCCACTCGGCGTGCTCGGCCCGCACGCCGATGAGCTCGCCCGCGAAGGGCAGGTCGGCCTCCGTGAGGCCGACGTCGGAGCACAGGCGCGAGCGCAGGTCCAGGCTCGTGCGGGGCAGGTTGGACTCGCGGTCGGCCAGCGACGTGAGCTCGGCGTTGATCTCGCGGGCCTCGGCCTCGACCGCTCGCAGCTCGGCCGCGACCTCCCCCGCGCGGCCCTCGATCTCACCGAGCGAGTCCTGCGCCTGCGACTGAAGATCGGCCGCGCGTTCGCGCAGCGCCGCGAACTCGTCCCGTGACGTCACGGGCTCCAGGCCCGCGGCGGCCAGGTAGCGCGCGTACTCGTCGGCCTTGGCGCGGCGCTCGGCCCGCTCGACCTCGCGGCGCGCGACCTCGCCCTCGATCTGCGTGAGCCGGTCGCCGCCGTGCCCGGCGCGTTCGACCTCGAGCCGTTGGCGCTCGGCGTCGAGCAGCGCGAGCTCCTCCTTGAGGCGGTCGAGGCCGTCGGCGCGAGCCGCGGTCGACGCCTCGAGCTCGCCGATGCGCAGGTCGAGCGCCGAGACCCGGCGCCCGGCGGTGAAGCCTCGCAGGGCCTCGCGCTGGGCGGACAGGGTCCGCACCTGCTCCCCCGCGGCGTCGTACGCGTCGGCGTCGGCGAGCAGGGGCGCGAGCTGGTCGATCTGCGCACGGGCCTTGACGACGGCGTCGTGCGCGCTCGTGAGGTCGTCGAAGTGCGCGACGAGCTTCTCGGTCCAGCGGGCCGCGTCGAACGGTTCGAGCATGTGCTCGCGCACGAACTCGTTGAGGTCCCCGACCGACTTCATCGACACGGTCTGGTGGAACAGCTCCATGGCCTGCTCGGACTCGATCCCGAGCAGGCGGCGGAAGTCGCGCCCGTACTCCGGGAAGTGGTCGCGGATCTGCGCGCCGGACTCGCGCAGGCGCCGGCGCAGGACGTTGATGTCCCCGTCGAAGCCCGCGAAGTCGTCGGCGATCGTCATGGGTGACGTGCTCGTGACGTAGAAGCGCTCGGGCTGGCCCTGCGCGCCGTCCTTGAGCCAGAACACCTGGGCCAGCACGGCGCGCGAGTCGAACCCGCGGTTGGCGAACTCGCCCAGGATGACCGAGTAGGTGTGCCCGCGGCGCAGGCCCACGTGCCGGGACGCGCCCGTGACCTCGTTGCGCTCGGACTTGTAGTGCCCGGCGACGTAGGAGCGCAGCGTGCGTTCACGCGTGTCCGCACCGGCCGCCTTGTTGTAGCTGATGCGGTTCGCGGGGAGCAGCAGGGTCGTGATCGCGTCGACGATGGTCGACTTGCCCGAGCCGATGTCCCCCGTGAGCAGCGCGTTGCGCCCTTCGAGCTCGAAGCTCCACGCGTACTTGTCGAACGTGCCCCAGTTGAGGACCTCGAGCCGGTCGAGGCGGTAGCCCGACCGCTGGTCCAGGTCCGCCGCCGCGTCGTGCAGCTCGACCGCGCTGAACAGTGCCTCGGCCATCAGGCCTCCTCGTGGGTCGTGCCGGTGCCGGGCTCGGTGCCGAGCACGCGGTCGTCGTCGGGCAGGAGCGCTCCCCCGTCACGCGACGCGAGCTCGGCCGCGTACTCCGCGAGGCGCGCGTCGAAGTCCGCGAGCCACTGCCCGTCGACGAACGCCTTGAGGATGCGCCGCACCTCGTAGGTGTCCGGGGTGTCGGGCACGGGGCGCAGGAAGCCGAGCTCGACGACGCGACGCACGTTGGCCTCGACGCGGTCGCGCGCGCGGGCCTCGTTGCTCGAGCCGGGCAGGAAGACCCGGACGAGGTCCACGATCTCGTCGCGCGTCAGGACCAGGCGCGTGTCGCCGCCCTCGGAGTCGAACTGGGCGAGGCGCTTGCGCAGCAGCGCGAGCAGCAGGCTCACGTCGAACGACAGCTCGCGGCGCGCGACGAGGCGCGGGATGAACGTACCGTCGTGCTCCTCCTCGGGTTGTGCGCGCAGGTACGCGTACCCCTCGGACTCGTCGATCACGATCTCCAGGCCCAGCGTCGCGACGAAGTCCCGCGCCTGCGCCTCGAGCGCGAGCAGGTCGCGCCACGTGCGCGTGCCCGCCTCGCGGTAGACGACGCCCTTGACGAGCGAGGTCACGACGAGCGAGAGCTCGGGGCTGGGCCCACCGGTCTGCCCGGGGCGTTCGGTCCGGACGGGCTGCTGGCTCACGGGGTTCCTTCCTGGGGAGTCGGCTGGGGAGTCGGCTGGGGAGGCTTCTGGGCGGACGGCTGGCCGGGCGGGGCGGACGGCTGGCCGGACGGGGCGGACGGCTGGCCGGGCGCGGCGGGCTGCGCCTGTGCGAGCGAGCGGGCGACCGCGCCCGCGAGGTCCTTGGCCCCCGTCCGGGCGAACGTGACGCGCGGGACGCGGGCCACGCGCACGCGCGGCCCGGTGGGCCTCGCGGCGGACCCGTCGTCGCCCTCGGCCCCGGCGACCCGGGCTTCTGCGGCTCGGGCGGCCTCGGCGGCCTCGATCGTCTCGCCCTCACCGACGGGCGCACCGCCAGGGTCGCCCGGCACGTGATCGTCGACCACCCACCGCACCTCGTCGGTGTGCGCGGGGTCGTGCACGACGGCGAAGCGCGGGTCGTCGAGCGACAGGTACGTCACGAGCTCCGCGAGCCCCTGCTCGAGCGGGTTCTCCTCGACGAGCTGCGCGAGCGAGACCTGGCCCCGGCGGCGCAACGCGTCGCGGACGGTGCGGCTCAGGCGCTCGGGGTCGACGTGGACCTGCGTGAACAGGGCCGACGCGTCGAAGTCCGCGACGCCCGCGGTCACGCCCTCGCTCGCGAGCGGTTCCTGGTGCTGGGGCCGGTAGAGGGGGCGTTCGGTCGGCAGGTGCACGTCGACCGACGTCGCGTCCATGGTCGTCGCGAGCGGCCCGGTCTCAGCCGCCCCCAGCCGCAGGCGGTCCGGTGTGTCGCGCAGCGCAAGGGCGCGCGACTCGATGCTGCGCAGCACGTCGATGACGCGCCGGTTCTCGAGCCAGACCTGGTCGTCGAGGAAGCGACGCAGCTGCTCGGACAGGACGCGCACGGTCGACTGCGTGCGCTCGCCCGCGTCGAGCCAGTCGTAGTGGATGCGGCGCAGGCGGCGCCCGGCCGCGCGACCCGTGACGCCGGGAGCGGCCTCGCCGTCGTCCCCGACCTGCTCCTCGAGCGCGGGCAGCGCCTGGACCTTCTCGACGAGCTCGGCGAACTCCTCCTGCCGCTGGCGGTCCAGGAGGAAGTCGTAGAACGCATGGAAGCTGCGCCCCTGGTCCGAGTCCGCGATCGCGGACCGGCTCCCGACGACCGCGTCCAGCAGGTCGCCCTTGGCGCCGTCCCAGCCCGTGATGCGTTCGCGCATCTCACGGTCGAGGGTCCGGAAGTTCGCCTCGACCTCGCGGAAGTCCGCGAGCAGGTCGGCGGCCGTGCCCGTGAGCTGCTGGTACCGGTCGCGCTGGGCCGCGGCGTCCAGCAGCGAGAGCTGGCCCGCGCGCACGCGCTCGATCTCCTCGTCGATCCGTGCCCGCCGCGCCTCGAGCTCGCGCAGGCGCGCGTCGGCGTCGGACTCGGTGCCGACCGTGAGCTGGCGCAGCAGCTCGAAGACCGTGTTGAGGCGCGACTCCGTGCCGACGAAGCTGCGCTCGCGCAGCGCGACGACCCACGAGACGGCCTTCTCGACGGCCGGGGTCGCGTCGTAGTGCGCCTCCTCCGAACCCGTCGGGTAGAACTTGCGCAGCCAGCCCTGCTCGGGCGCGGCCCAGTGGTCGAGGTAGGCCTTGGGCGAGCGCGGGTACCTGCGCGCCCCGGCCGCGGTCTCCCCTTCGGCGTCCGCCCCCTCCTGCCCGACGGCGTCGCTCCCCGTCGCGGGTTCGTCGCCCTCGGCGACAGGCCGGGGCTGCACGCGGGCAGGGACGGGACCGTCGATCGCGTACAGCGCGTCGTCCAGGAGGGAGACCAGCTCGGCCTCACCGATCGAGCGGACGTTCTGCTCGACGAAGACCGTGCCGAGGAAGCTCAGTGCGAGCGGGGCGTTGTCCGAGCGCAGGAGGCGCCAGGCGGGGGTGCGCCGCAGGGCGTCGATGTCGTCGTGCTGCACTCAAGCCCTCTCGCGCGTGTCCGGTGTCGGTGTCGACCGGGGGCTGGGTCGTGCGCCGGTCGGGCGGTCGCCGCAGGGGATCGCACGATCAGCCGCACCGAGCATCCTAGGCGCCGGGTCCCACGATCCCGGGATCGGCACGGTCGTCCGGCACACCCGGTGCCCGCCGACGCGGACCTCCGTCGAAGCCCTCCGTCGAACGATGTATGCGCGGCGAGCGAAGATCGGCGAGGTGGGCGACGCCGTCGGGCCTGCACCCGACCAGCATGGACACCATGCCGAGCCTCCTGGAGAACCCGCTGGTCCTGTTGATCCTCGCGTGCGAGGTCGGCTTCTGGGTCGTGCTCGGAGCGGGCCTGATCTCGCGGTACGTGCTGCGCCGGAGGCGGCTCAGCACGGTCCTGCTCCTCTCCGTGCCGCTCATCGACCTGCTGCTCGTGACCGTGTCGATCGCGGACGTCGCGGGCGGGTCGCCGCCCGAGGCCGTGCACGGGCTCGCGGCCGTCTACCTGGGGTTCACGGTCGCGTTCGGGCACTCGATCGTCTCGTGGGCCGACGTCCGCGCCGCGCACTGGTTCGGTGACGGGCCCGCGCCCGTCAAGCCCCCCAAGGACGGCCTGGCGGGGCTCGTGCACGAGATGCGCGAGCTCGGCAAGGCGCTGATCGCCGCCGTGATCGCGCTCGGAGTCATCAGCACCCTGTCGGTCGTCGCGGGCGACGGCCTGCTCCCGCCCGCGCAGTGGCCCGACGACCCGCTGTGGACCTGGGCGCTGCGGGTCTCGGTCGTGCTCGGGGCGTGGGTCGTGTTCGGTCCCGTGTGGGTGCTGCTCGGGCTCGGGAGCGACGCGAAGAAGGACGACTCGAAGGACACCGGTTCGGGGCGGGGCGAGCGAGCCGCTCCGGCCGACTCGGCGGGTCCTGTGGACCCGGTGGACTCGCGGACCCCGGTGGACTCGGTGGGTGGCCACCGGTCGGACGGCGCGTGAGGACGGCGCCGCTGGCCGAACGTGCGGTGGGCGTCTGTCGACCATGCGGTCGTGGTCGGATCCGGGCCGGATCCCGACGCCAACCGCATGCTCGGCAGCGAGGCTGGGCGGGCGGAGGGGCCGGGGTTGGGGTTGGGGCTTGGCGGGAGGGGGCTCAGCCGTCCAGCCAGTCCTTGGCCGCCGCGAGGAGCTCCGCGTCGTCGAGCGACGCGTCGAGCCGCAGCCGCGGGTCGGTCCAGCCTGCGAGCGCCCGGGCACGCTCGGCGAGCGAGTCCCACAAGGGCTCCGGGAGCGAGGGGTACCGCGTGCCCCGGGTCACGAGGCGCTCGCGGTGCAGGTCCTCGTCCGCGAGGTAGACCTCGACGAACCAGAGCCGGGTGGCCGCCCGCGCCGCGAGGTCGACCCACTGCTGCCGGGCCGCGGGGTGGTCGTTGACCGCGTCGACGATCACGGCGTGGCCCAGGAGCAGGTTCTCCTCGGCGGCCGCCTCGACGGCGAGGTACGCGCCCAGGCCCGTGACGTCGTCGTGCACGGCCCCCGCCCGCAGGAACGCGTCCTCGACGGGGTCGACGCTGAGCATCACCGCCCCCAGGTCGCGCGCGAGGAGGCGCGCGAGTCGACTCTTGCCGGTTCCGGGCAGTCCCGCCATGGCGATCAGCACGATCGTGAGACTAGGCCCTCGCCGCCCACAGGGCTCGCTGAACATGCCGCCGGCGTCGGTCGAAGGTGCCGAGAACGGGGTTGAGGCCGCCACCGGACCGGTAGCGACCTCAAACCCGTTTTCGACCGAGGGGGCTACGGCGTCGTCGCTCCTAGCGTGTACGCGCCGGAGCCCGCGTACGCGTTCACCACGTACCGGTAGTACCCGGCGGTCCCTGTGTACGTGATCGCCTCAGCGGCACCGGACGACGTCGACTGCGCGACGTTCGCCCACGTGGACCCGGTCCACTTCTGCAGGTACAGGTCCAGGTCGGTGCCCGCCGGACCGCTCAGGCACACCCGGTGCGCCCCGCTGCCGGCCGTGACGTACGAACCGTTCGGCTGCGCGACCGAGGTCCCGGCCGAGACGCTGCCCTGGTAGGTGCGCGCATAGCCCGGGCACCCGGCCGGCGGCGGCTCGGTGCCCCCACCACCCGAGGTCACGAGCGTGAGCCCGTACGCCCCGAGCGCCTCGTTGACGGGCTGGAAGTACGTCGTCCCGCCCGACGAGCAGTTGCCCGACCCGCCAGAGGTCACGCCCTGCGCCTGGTTGCCCGCGAGGAGCGAGCCGCCCGAGTCGCCCGGCTCGGCGCACACGTTCGTGCGGATGAGCCCAGAGACGGTGCCCTGCGGGTAGGTCACCGAGCTGTTGTAGGCCGCGATGGTCCCGCAGCGCCAGCCCGTCGTGGAACCGGACCGGCAGACGGAGGCCCCCACGGGCGCGGCCGTCGAGCCCGCGACCGCGACGCGCCCGCCGCTGTAGTTGTTGACCGCGCCGACCGGGGTGTTGCCCGCGTCGACCTGTACCCAGGCGTAGTCGTTGCCGGGGAAGCTCGACCCGCGGAACGTGCCGCCCGGCCCGGATGTCCGGGTACCGACCGTGCCGCAGTGCCCAGCCGTGATGAAGCCCCCGTTCACGGCGAAGCCGACCGAGCAGCGTCCGCCCGAGCCCATCGTGTACGCGTTGCCGCCCACCACGTCGATCAGCGGGCGAGGTGCCTCGGTCGTCGTCACGTAGGTGATGGCGCCCGCGGGAACGCCCGCGCTCGCGGCGGCCTGCTCCGCGAGGGCGCGGCCGCCGTCGTGCACGTTGACGACGACCTGGTTGGTCGTGACGTCGACGAACCAGCTCGGCACCGCGGCCGGGTCGGTGAGCTCGCCGTCGAGCGCCGCCTTCCACGTGTCGAGCTCGGCGAGCGTGTGGTCGACGACCACGGGGGTCGCGCCCGCCGCACGGACCTCCTTGGCCTCGGCGTCGTCGGCGACGCCCACGTACAGGGTGTTCTTGGCGGGGTCGACCCAGGCGCCCGCGTAGGCGTCCAGGCTCTCGGCGAGAGCGTCCTCGGTGCTCGCCGCGTCGGACTGGAACGCCAGACGCCTCGTCGCGTCCTTGGCGCTCAGCCCCAGGTCCCGCTGGAGGGCGCGGAGCACCTCGGGCGAGACCTTCGAGGAGGTCTGGGGTGAGATCGTCGGTGCATCGGGGCTGGGTGTCGCCGCGTTCGCGGCGAGCGCTGTGGGTCCGGCAACCATCGCCGTCGCGGCGCACGCCGTGGCGAGCGTCCTCCAGAATGATCGTGCCATCTCGCTGTCCCTTCGTCGGGTCCCGGGATCGCCGGGTGAACGAGGCTCACGCTAGGGAGCGGGAAGCGGGCGGCACAGATGCCAGCCGGGTCATACCGGGGCGTTATGTACGGGTCTCCCCGTAGGTGTCGAGCCAGCACAGGTAGCGCGGGCTGCGGCTCACGGCGTCGTGGTGGGACCGGACGGCGGCGTCGACGAGCACCTCGACGGGCAGGTGCGCCGCGCCCCCGCGCCACCCCACGTAGTGCGCCCACCGCAGCGGCGCACCGTCGAGCGGCACGACCTGCGTGCCCGGGGTGTCGGGGAACGTCGGCTGGACCAGGGCGACCGCGTGCCCGGCCTGGACCAGGTCGATCACGGTCGGGCGGTCGGCCTCGCTCAGGCCCGACGGCGTGAAGCCCGCCCGTGCGCACGCCTGCGCGAAGCAGCGTTCGAAGCAGCCGTCCCCGGGGCCGCTGAGCCACACCTCGTCGGCGAGCTCGCCCAGCGGGACCGACGAGCGGTCGGCGTGCGGGTGCGCGTCCGGCAGCAGCACGAACACGGGGTCGACGTCGACGCGCCACCACGTCACGCCGCCCGTCGTGGGCGGGCTCGCGTCGGAGCACAGACCCACGAGCGCGACGTCGAGCGTGCCCGCCGCGATCTGCTGCGCGGTGTCGTCCACGGACCAGCTCGTGGCGGTCGTGACCCGGACGTCGGGCAGGGCCGTGACGAGGCGGTGCACGAACCGTCCCGCGAGCGCGCTCGCCACGGTCCCGACGCGCAGCGTCCCCGGGCCGTCCTCGTCACGGTTGACGTGCTGCTGGACGTCGTCGAGCAGCGAGGTCATGGCGGGCAGGACCATGCGGGCCCGACCCAGGACGAGCTCACCGAGGGCCGTGGGGTGGGCGCCGCGCTGGTCGCGCGTGAAGACCTGCCCGCCGAGCGAACGGTCGATGCGGTTGAGCTGCGCGGTCAGCGCCGGCTGGGCGATCCCGAGGGCCGCCGCGGCCCGCGTCACGCTCCCGTGGTCCGCGACGGCCACGATCAGCCGCAGGTGACGGAGCTCGAGGTCCATGCGCCTGAAACTAGCGCGGCGGGTGATGTTCCGCGCCTGCGCGGTGCGCGAGCACGGGGTTCCGAGCGGTCGAGCACTGGGTGCAGGTCGCGATCGCCCGGATGGCGACCGCAACCCCGTGCTCGGCAGGTCACCGTCCGGGAGAGCTGCCCATGCGGCGGGCCGCCCGGCGCAGCATCGCGGTCAGCACGGGACCGTGGGCCAGGCGCACGGGGAGGAAGTAGGCGCGCCCCTTCCAGCCGTGCAGACGTACGACGGTCGTGACGCGCACGAGACGAGCGGCGCCGTCGACCCCTACCGCGCAGCGGAAGTCGAGGTGCGTGTCGTCCGCGACGATGAGCGCCTCCTCCCCCTCGACCCGAGAGACGTCGAAGACGCTCTGGTCGCCGCGGCTCACCCCGATGAGCGGGACGAGGGCCTGGCGCAGGACGAACGCGGCACGCACCCACAGGGGCGTCGAACGGACGTCGAAGATCGCGCGGGCCCATGCGGCGGGGTCGGTCGTGGCGCCGTCGGGCAAGGGAACGACCACGACGTCGGCGTGGTCGGGTCGGGGGACGTCCTCGAACGCGAGCGAGGAGAAGTGGGGCTTCACGGGTGCTGCGGTCATGGGATCGCCTTCCTCGAACCGGACCGTACGTCGCCGTACGGTTTCTCCGTACGGTAGCGTACGGAACATGCCGCCGACCACCCGCCTCGACGCCGCCACCTGGGTCGACGCCGCCTACGACGCCTTCACCACCGCCGGGCTCGACGCCGTCAAGGTCGAGCCCGTCGCGCGCGCGCTCGGCGCGACCAAGGGGTCGTTCTACTGGCACTTCGCCGACCGGCAGGCCCTCGTCGACGCCGTCCTCGCCCGCTGGGAGGCCGAGACCGCGCGGATCGTCGAGGAGGTCGAGAACACGCCCGGCAGCCCCGCGGACCAGTTCGCCGCGCTCTTCACCGCCGTGACCCGCCGCCGCTCGCCCCGGACGGGCGAGCAGCTCCTCTACGCGCAGACCGACCTCCCGGGCGTCGCCGCGGCCATGTCCCGCGTCACGGCCCAGCGGCTCGACGTCGTCACGCGCCTCCTGCGCTCGGCAGGCTTCTCGCCCGACGAGGCCCGGGCGCGCGCGACCATCGCGCTCGCGACCGTCGTGGGCGCCGAGCACCTGACGCTCGCGACCCCGGACCTGGCGCCCACGGGGGACGACGCGCGGGCCGTGCGCGAGCTGAGCCTCGCGATGATCCTCGGGCGGGACTGACGGCGGGTCCGAGCGGGGTGCGGCTCAGCCGCCCTGGGCCGCGACCTCGGCGTCGCTGCGCAGGATGCAGAACTCGTTGCCCTCGGGGTCCGCGAGCGTGACCCACCCGGACCCGTCGGGTCGTCGGTGGTCGGCGAGCCTGGTCGCCCCCAGGCCGAGGAGCCGTTCGACCTCCTGCTCGCGCGTCCCGTCGGTGGGCCGCAGGTCCAGGTGGAGCCGGTTCTTGATCTCCTTGCTCTCCGGGACCTCGATGAACAGCAGGCGCCCGCGGGACTCGGCCGGGGCGTGGGTGCCGGCGGGCGGGAAGATCGTGCACTCCTCGTGGCCGGGCAGGTTCGGGTCGTCGGGGTCCTCGACGTAGCCGAGGACCCCGCACCACCAGACCGACTGTGCGTAGGCGTCGCGGGCGTCGAACGTCGTGTGCTGGATGCGAGAGGTCATGGGCTCAACCTAGGGAGGCGCGTCGCCCGCCGCACGGCCTTTCCGGTCGCTGCGGCCGACCACGGAGTTCCGTACGGTCGAGCACGAGGTTGAGGCCGTCATCGCCGGGAGAACGACCTCAACCCCGTGCTCGGCACCCGAGCGTCACGGGAGCAGGAAGCCGTCCCGCACCAGGCCGCGCACCGCAGGGAGCAGCTCGCCCGCGAGGTCGCCGGCCGGGACCTCGAACAGCGACGCGATCGCCCCGATCAGCTGTCCCACGGTGAGCTCTCCGTCGCTCGCCCCGACGAGCGCCGCGAGCCCGGTCGACGCCTGGATCCCCCGCCCCAGACCGTCGCCCTGGCGCACGATCACGACGTTGGGGTCCTCGGCGCCGGGCGTCAGGTAGTGCTCCTCGGTCACGTCGGGAGCCACCGCGAGGCGCGAGGACGCGAGCGTCGCGTCGTCGCGGGCCGCGAGCCAGTCGTGCGCCGCGAGCGAGGCGGCCAGGTGCCCGCCGAGCGGCTGACGCACCGACCCCGTGTGCTCCTCGAGTCGGCGCAGGCTCACCCCGTGCCCCTCGGCGGGCTTGCGGAGCGTGACGATCCCGAAGCCCACGGCCTCGACGTCGCGCGTCGCGAAGTCGTCGAGCCACGCCTCGTACGACGCAGCCCACGCCCCGGGCTCGCGCTCGGGGGTCGTGCCACCGTCACGGATCCACGTCTCGGCGTACTCGGCCGGGTCCAGGACCTCGCGCTGGATGATCCAGCCGTCGAGCCCGGCCTCCTCGAGCCAGGCACCCACGCGCTCGGTCCACGGCTCGCCACGCCGGTGCTCCCAGTTGCCGAGCATCTGCGCGACGCCGCCCGGCGCCAGCACGTCCCCGACGTTCACGATCAGGTCGCGCACCAGGTCGTCGCCCGCGCGGCCCCCGTCGCGGTACTCGTACTCAGGAAGGGCGCTGCTGGTCCCGCCCGGAACACCGCGCGGCGTGATGACGAACGGCGGGTTGGAGACCACGAGGTCGAACTGCTCGCCCGCGACGGGGTCGAGCATCGACCCTTCCCGCAGGTCCAGGCTCACCCCGTCGAGGGCCGCGTTGAACTCGGCGAACCGCAGCGCTCGCCGGGAGATGTCGGTCCCGACGACCGACCGTGCGTGCCGCGAGGCGTGCAGGGCCTGGATGCCGCAGCCGGTCCCGAGGTCGAGCACCCGGTCCACGGGCGTGCGCATCGTGACCTGCGCGAGCGTGATCGAGGCGCCGCCCGCGCCGAGCACGTGGTCGCCTGCGAGGCGTCGCCCGGTCGCGAGCTCGCCCAGGTCGGAGGCCAGCCACCACGTGACCGGACCGGCCGCGTCGGCCGCGGCGTAGGGGCGCAGGTCGAGGAGGGCACGGACGCCGTCGTCGGGCCCGTTGCCCGCCGCGGTCACGAGCCCGAGGCGGGCGGCGCCGTCGGTCCCCACGCCCGGCAGCGCGGCGGCGTGGTCCGCGCGGCGGACCTCGAGGCCCAGCAGGAAGAGCCCCGCGAGGACGGCCCGCGGGTCCTTCCTGCCCGACGACGCCGCACCGGTCGCGTCGTCGAGCGCGGCCCGGGCGACGCGCAGCGCGGGGACGGCCTGCTCGCGGTGCAGGGCCGCGGCCGCGAGCGGACCGAGGAAGTCCTCGACCCCGTCGACCGTGTAGGAGGCGGCCGCGAGGTCGTCGCGCAGCAGCGGCAGGAGGCGTGGGTCGATCGTGGGTTCACCGAGGGACATGCCCCTATCCTCCCCCGGGCGACCCGCGGGGCGCCCGGGCCGCCGACGAGGGGCCGGCCTCACAGCGCGCGCTGCGGGACCGGCCCCTCCGGGACGGCTCTCGGGTCAGGCCTTGCAGTTCTCCGCGGAGAACGTCTCGAGGTTCTTCATCGCGGCGGTCACCTCGTCGCTCTGGATGTCGTCACCGACGGCGGTCGCCTTGTCGACGAACGCCGGGTCGGTCGGGTCGAGGTCGTTCAGCTCGGTGAAGGCCGCCCCGGCGTCGCCCATGGCTCCGGTCAGGACCTTCCAGTCCGCGGCGACGTCGTCGGGGGCGGTGATCTTCTCCATCTCGGCGGCAAGGGTGGTGAAGGCGCCACCGGTGCTCGCGAGGTCCGACGGGTCGACGTCGGCCATGGTGGCGTCGAGGTCCTCGCTGGCCTTGCAGAACGCGGCGACGTCCGCGCCGCCGCCGCTGCACGCGGCGAGGGAGAAGGTCAGGAGGACGGCGGTCGCGATACCGCCGAGGGTCGTGGTCGTGCTCTTTCGGTTGGTCACGGACCCCATCCTGGAGCATTGCTGTGAGCATCGGCGCCAGAATTCGCCCCCTGGGCAGTTCTCCCCATGCGCCTCACGCGCGGCAGGTGGTGTCCAGGTATGCCGTCACACGTGCCGACGCCGCCGTCATGGCGTCCGTGTCGAGGTCCTTGCCCGCGTCGTCGAGCGCCTTGACGATCTCCTTCGGGGAGTCGCTGTCGGCCTTCGCGAGCGCCTTGGCCGCGGTCGAGACGTAGGACGTCACGGTCTTCCAGTCGACCGCGACGTCCGCGGGGGGCTCGACGCTGGTGAGCGCGACCCGGGCGTTCTCGAACCCCGTCACCAGGGTGCGGGGATGGTCCACGCTCATCGACACCTGCGCGGTGTTGGCCGCGGCCCACGCGGCCTCGGTCTCGGCGCAGAACGAGGTGTCGACGGCGGGGTCGGCCGGGGCGGCCGGGTCACCCTCCGCTGCTGCGGCGGCGTCCGCGTCGGCCGCCGACGCCGCGTCGGTCGCAGCGTCGACCGGGGTGCTGGCGGCCGGCGCGGCGGGGGCGCCGGCGGCCGCGGGCGAGGTGGGCGACGCGGCGGACGACTCGGGGTCGCCCCCACCCGAGCAGGCTCCCAGGGCAAGCAGCGCGACGACGGCGAGCGCCGTCGTCGGGCGCAGGAACGAGGTCTTCATCCCTCCATGATGCGGGCTGGAGGCCCTGCACCGAAACTCCCTGGCCCGCGCCGGGACGGCCGGATCGACGCGGAGCGGACGTCCGTCAGCGCTCGGCCGACCCGGTCCCCGACCACCTGCCCCGCGACCGTCACCAGTTCTCCACGGTGGACGACGCCCCCTTGGTCCGGTTTCTCCCTAGGATGACCGCGTGAGCGCGACGCAGCGAGAGACGGTCGGACCCTCCCACGCCACGGGACCGGAGGGCGAGCCCCTCCTCGCCCGCCCCGACACCCCTCCCACCGTCCCCCCGGACCCCACGACCGCCCGACGGCGGAGCACCGACGCGCGCGTCCCCGTCCAGGCCCGCAGCAGCGACCGTCAGCGCTCCATGGTCGACGCCGCCGCACGCCTCCTGCTCGCCGAGGGCTTCCCGGCCGTCACGCACCGACGGGTCGCACGCGCGGCACAGGTCCCACAGGGCTCGGCCTCGTACTACTTCCCGTCGAGCTCCGCGCTCGTCACGGCCGCGGTCGAGGCCGCCGAGGACCTGCGCGGCACCGCGGCGACCGAGAAGGCCGACGGTCTCGCACGTCGCGACCGTTCGACCGCGACGACCGCACGGCTGCTCATCGAGACGTTCTACGCGCCCTCGGTCGACGACCAGGTGGTCGACGTCCGGCTCGACCCCGTGCTCACCGCGATGCGCGACCCCGCGCTGCGCCCCATCCTGCGCGCGAGCCGCCCCCGGCTGCTCGCGGCCCTGCGGACCGTGCTCGAGGCCAGCGGGTACGACCACGTCACCGACGTCGACCTCCTGGGTCACTTCATCGACGCCGCGCTCCTGTCCGCGGCCGCCGACGGGACCGAGGACGTCCTCGACAGGGCGACAGGGACGACGGCGCGGCTGCTGGAGCACTGGCGCTGAGACGGGCGCGACGACCGTCAGGAGACAGCGCGCGCGTGGGGTCGGTTCGACAGAAGGGGGGGGGGGCCCCCCGCGCCCCCCCCTTCCGACGAGATTCCCCCGGTTGGGCCTCAGCTCGTCCGCACGGCCTGCGGCTCCTCCGCCATCTGCTCACGGTCCACGCGCGCCGCGCGCAGCCTCGACAGGATGACGGCTCCGAACGCGATGCCCGCCGCGACCACCGCGATCGCGATGCGCAGCGTGTGGTTGGCGTCCTCGGGGACGCTCAGCAGCACCACGGCCGGGGCGATGAGCACCGAGACCAGGTTCATGACCTTGAGCAGCGGGTTGATCGCCGGACCGGCCGTGTCCTTGAACGGGTCGCCCACGGTGTCGCCGACGACGGTCGCCTCGTGCGCGGGCGATCCCTTGCCGCCGTACGCGCCGTCCTCGACGATCTTCTTCGCGTTGTCCCACGCACCGCCCGAGTTCGCCAGGAAGACCGCCATGAGCACGCCGGCACCGATGGCCCCCGCGAGGAAGCCCGCGAGCGGCCCCACCCCCAGCCCGAAGCCCACCGCGATGGGCGCGAACGCGGCCAGCAGGCCCGGGGTCGCGAGCTCGCGCAGCGAGTCACGGGTGCAGATGTCGACGACCTTGCCGTACTCGGGGCGCTCGTCGTACGTCATGATCCCGGGGTGCTCGCGGAACTGGCGACGCACCTCGTACACGATCGCGCCGGCCGCGCGGGTCACGGCGTCGATCGCGAGCCCCGAGAACAGGAACACGGTCGCGGCGCCGAGGATCACCCCGACCAGGGTGATGGGCGAGATGATCGAGTAGTCGAGCATCGAGACGACGAGCCCGCCGGCCGGGTTCGTGATGTCCGCGAGCGCCCCGCCCACGGCGTCGGCGTAGGACCCGAACAGCGCGGTCGCCGCGAGGACCGCGGTCGCGATCGCGATGCCCTTGGTGATGGCCTTGGTCGTGTTGCCCACGGCGTCGAGGTCCGTGAGGATCTGCGCGGCCTCCGGGTTGCCGTCGCCCGACTCGCCGACGGCCATCTCGTAGATGCCCTGCGCGTTGTCCGAGACGGGCCCGAACGTGTCCATCGCGACGATCACGCCGACCGTCGTCAGGAGCCCGCAGCCCGCGAGCGCGATGAGGAACAGCGACAGCCAGACCGAGCCGCCCGCGATGAGGAAGACGCCGCAGATCGCTGCCGCGATGATGCCCGCGGTGTACACCGCGGACTCGAACCCGACCCCGATCCCGGACAGGACGACCGTGGCCGCACCCGTGCGGGAGGTGGCGGCCACGTGGAGGGTGGGCTTCGACGTCGTGCCCGTGAAGTAGCCCGTGACCCACAGGATGATGCCCGCCAGGACCACGCCGATGAGGACCGCGAGCGCCGCGACCACGCGCGGGTCGCTCGTGACGTCGCCCAGGTCCGCGGTGCCCGACAGCTCGGAGAACGACGACGGCAGGTACACGAACGCCGCGACGCCCGCGAGGACCGCGCCCAGGAGCGCCGAGAGGTAGAAGCCGCGGTAGATCGCCCGCAGGCCGTTCTCGCTGCCGCGCACGCGTGTGACGAAGACGCCCAGCACCGCGACGAACGCGCCGATGGCCGTGACGATCAGCGGGAAGACGAGCCCCTGCTCGCCCATCGCGGCCTTGCCGAGGATGAGGGCCGCGACGAGCATGACGGCGTACGACTCGAAGAGGTCGGCAGCCATGCCCGCGCAGTCGCCCACGTTGTCGCCCACGTTGTCCGCGATGGTCGCGGCGTTGCGCGGGTCATCCTCGGGGATCCCCTGCTCGACCTTGCCCACCAGGTCCGCACCGACGTCCGCCGCCTTGGTGAAGATCCCGCCGCCCACGCGCATGAACATCGCGAGCAGTGCAGCCCCGAACCCGAACCCCTCGAGCACAGCCGGTGCGTCCCCTCGGTACAGCAGCACCACGCCGGCCGCACCGAGCAGGCCTAAACCCACGACGGACATCCCCACCACACCACCGGTCCGGAACGCGACGCGCGCCCCCTCGGCTCGTCCCCCGGGCCGGGTCGCGGCCGAGGCGACGCGCACGTTCGCGCGCACCGCGAGCCACATCCCCAGGTAGCCGATGCACGCCGAGAACCCGGCACCGACGAGGAACGCGACCGACCGGCCCACCTTGATCCCGGCGTCGCCCGGCAGGAGGAACAGCAGACCGAAGACGATCACCGCGAACAGCGCCAGGGTCCGGAACTGCCGGTTGAGGTACGCCGAGGCCCCCTCCTGGATGGCCTGGGCGATGTCCTGCATCTTCGCGGTGCCCTCGGGAGCGGCCAGGACCTGGCGTCTGAGGACGAAGGCGAAGACCAGCGCGGCGAGGCCTATGGCCCCGATCACCGCGACGATCGTGAGACTGGTGGAGCTGAGCGTGAGCATCCGTCCTCCTTGACGACTGCTGGACCGGGATCACCGGCTGGTCCTCCGGCACCCCCGGAGGATGCGCCCGAGTCTAGCCATGTGTGGCGTGCGTCACGAGACGTCGAGAGAGACGTCACGAGGAGGCGCGCCCGACTTCACCCCCAACGATCCACGGGCGCCGAGCGTCATGATCAGTGACACCGCCCACCAGGGGCGGTCGGACGGAAGAAGGGGGGAACGGTGGCCGACTGGGACGACGAGCTCACCGCGCTGAGCAGCCAGCGCGGTGACGCGCTCGTGGGGTACGCCTACCTGCTCTGCGGGAACAGGCGTGACGCGGAGGACGTGGTGCAGGACGCACTCGTCAAGGTGTTCTCGAGGCTCCGCGGAAGGGGCACGACGACGGAGCGGCAGGCGCCGCCCGGCTCGCCCTCGGGCGGGACGCGGCTCTTCATGCTCGACGACACCGCCGACCGGGAGGCGCACCGCCCCGTCGCGCACCTCGAGGGGTACGTGCGCCGGGCGATCCTCACGCTCTACCTCGACGGGTACCGCCGCCGACGGCACTGGCTCGGGCTGAGACATCTCGTCGGTCAGCGGGAGGACGTCGCCGGACCGGAGGCTCCGGCCACGGCCCGTGCCGACACCGCCAGGGCGCTCGCCCGGCTGACTCCGCGGCAGCGGGCGTGCGTCGTGCTCCGGTACTACGAGGACCTGACGGTCCCGCGCATCGCCGAGGAGCTCGGGTGCGCCGAGGGGACGGTCAAGCGTCACCTGTCGGACGCGATGGCCGTCATGCAGCAGACGCTGGGCGCAGCGTCCCCGACGACGGCCTCCGCCGCGGCGACGGCGACCTCCTCTGCACCCTCCGCCGGGTCCACCGCCGCACCCACCGCCTACCCGGCGCCCACAGTCACGGCACAGCGCACGACGAACGGGAGGAACACGAAGTGAGCACCACCGACCACGGCCCCTCGAACCACGAGGACGACCTGGGCCGCGCGCTGCGTGACCTGGTCGACGACGCGTCCCTGCCCGGTCTCGACGCCCACCTCGACGTCGTCCGCGGGCGGACGCGACGCCGTCGGGCAGCGAAGAAGGTCGCCCTCGGGGCGACGACGCTGTGCGTCGCGGGGGCCCTCGGCATCGCCGCGGTCTCGCTCCCGCAGGACGCCCGACCGGAGCCGATCGCACCGGCACGGTCGCCGTCAGCGACCTCCTCGCCAACGCCTGCGTCCCTGCCGACCTTCCCGACGCCGCTCACCGCGCAGGCCCTCGAGTGCCAGCAGCCCGCCCCGACCCCGACGGGCGACCGGCTCCCCGCCCTTCTGAGCATCGACGCGGCCGCGCTGACGGTGCAGAACCTCGAGCTCGTCGACACCACGGTCACGACGACCTTCACCGACGACGCGAGGATCACCCTCGCCGGGGAGAAGTGGTCGGGCGCCTACGTCGTGGTGCAGGACGGGGTGATCGTCAGCTCGCTCCTCCCCCTCCCGGAGACCGACGGCCCCCTCGCCCCGGAGCCGGGTTCCTCGGTCACCCAGGAGCTGAGCGTCGACTCGTTCGCCTCCTGCGACCCTGAGGGGCTCAACGACCACTCGCCCTCGATGCTCCCGGGCGACTACCAGGTGTTCGCGCTGTCCCGGTTCCAGCTCGACTCCTGGGCCCCCGTCGGGCCCGACGGCACCGTGGGACCGGAGACCACAGGAGCGCTGTACGACGGGTGGCTCGTCTCGGAGCCCGTGCCGCTGACGATCACGCCCGCGACGGACACCGATCCTGTCGCGCTCCAGGACGTCCTGCTCACGGACACGTCGGCCGTCTACGCGTCCCTCCGCCAGGCGGCGGAGGCAGGCGACCCCGTGGCTCTCGACCTCCTCGTCGATCCCTCGCGGATCCCCGTGGCCGACGGACCGTACGGGACGTGGACGCTCACCGTCGCCCCGAACGCCAGCACCGGTGAGCGTCAGCGGACGACCAGCGACGACGGCTGGACCCTGGTCCTGCGGGGTGGAGCGCCCTTCTCCGCCCCGGCGCCGTCGGGCCTGGCCTTCTCCCGCTTCGTCGGGACCTACGACGTGCTGGTGGACGACTCGGGAGCGACCCCGACCATCAGCCTCCAGGTGATCGAAGGAGGGATGGCCGTCGAGGCCCCGGCGACCAAGGATCGAGAAGTCTGCGACGCCTACATCGACGCGAGCAGAGGCGTCGACACCGCTGGCGGCCCCCTGGGCACGTACATGGACGACCTCGTCCTGCTCGCCGGAGACACGGTTCCTGCCGCGGACTCTTCGCTCTACCGGGAGCTGCGAGCACGGTGGATCAGCTCCCCCAGCGCCTGGTGGTCCATCGTCCATGGCGTGGACCTGATGCGTACGACGGACGTCGGCGGAGACTCCCTCGCCCTGATCTGCGAAGGATCCTGACCCCGCCCCCCCGGGCCGCGGCCCCGCTCACCCCACGGTG
>NZ_JACSQQ010000011.1:78914-81014 GCF_014836555.1 Oerskovia rustica | reverse complement strand
CCCCCCCCCGGGGGCGGGGGGCCGACGTGCGCCACACCCGACGGTCCGCCCCGACCTCACCCCAACCTTTCGTCGCTGCTGCTCGTTGAGAGCAGTGACACGGCACGCAGATCGACGCAGGAGGACTTCATGGCCCGTTGGGAGCAGGTGCTGGACGAGATCGTCCGCACCCGTCGGAGAGCGCTCGTGGGGTACGCGTACCTCCTGTGCGGCGACCTGCGGGAGGCGGAGGACCTCGTCCAGGAAGGGCTCGTCCGAACGTTCCGGCGCGGGCGTGCCGCGACCGACTTCCAGCTCGCCGAGAGCTACGTCCGCAAGGCGATCCTCACGACCTATCTCGACGGGTTCCGACGCCAGCGGCACTGGGAAGGGATCCGGCACCTGTTCAGCGGCTCCGACGAGACCGAAGCGACCGGCCCCGGCACCCCGGCCGCCACGGACGCCCGCCTCGACGTGCAGAAGGCGCTGATGACGCTCGCTCCCCGCGAGCGCGCCTGCGTCGTCCTGCGCTACTACTCCGACCTCACGATCCGCCAGGTCGGCGAACAGCTCTCGCTCAGCGAGGGCACGGTCAAGCGGTACCTCAGCGACGCGAACAGCAAGCTTGCGGCCTCCCTCGGCCCGATCGACACCCCGTCAGACGACCTCGACGTCACTCCCCTGGGAGGAGCCCGATGAACGACAAGATCCCGCCGTCGACACCGCTTCACCTCGACGCCGCCCTCTCCGAGATCGCGACCGACGCGAGCCGTGCCGCCTCCGACGGGCTCACGGGCTCGGCCGAGGTGCGCCGCCTGGTCAAGCGCTCGCGCCGCCAGCGCGCGACCGCGTTCGGCTCCGCCGGCTTCGTCCTCCTGGGCGTCGCGGGCATCGGGCTCTCGGGCGTCCTCTCACCTGCCCCGGTCGAGATCCTGCCGGCCCCGCCGGTGCCGTCGCCGACCCCCGAGGCCGTCGAGCCTCTCGACGGTGCGTTCGCTCCCGCGTGCGGCGAGGACCTCTCGGACCTCCTCGCGACCACGACCCCCGTGGCGCTCGGGCCCGACACGTCCGACGGCACGGGTGAGACGCCCCTTCAGGTCACGAACACCGGCGACACCCCGCTCACCGTCGCGTCGGCGGGCCGCGTCGCGGTCTACCTGCTCGATGCCGAGGGCAAGGTCGCCTCGACCCACGTGCCCGACGACCCCGCGACCAACGAGGCACCGCAGCCGTTCGACCTCGCCCCCGGCGAGTCCGGTGGCCTCGGTCTCTCGGGCGTCGGGCCCTGCGGCGACGCGGCACTGCCGGCGGCCGGGACCTGGTCCGCGATCGGGTCGCTCGCCACCGAGACCACGCCCGCGGACGGGGTCGCAGCCGCGGGCACCGTCGTCGGCGGTCCGTGGACCGTGACGGTCGACGACCAGGGCAGGGTGACGAGCCTCGACGGCCGCACGGTCGCCGTCCCTCCCGCCCAGCCCGACACTCCCCCCGAGGTCCCTGAGACCCCGGAGCCGCCGACCTACCTGCCCGGTGCCTTCGACTCCGAGAAGGCGACCTTCCCCGCCCCTGTCGAGTGGGAAGACCTCCAGTGCGGCAGCCCCGCGCCGGCCGCCACGGGTGACGGGGCGCTCGCACGTCTCAAGGTCGCCGGACCGGTCCCGGTGATGAGCGGTTCGTCCGAGAAGTCGGTCACCGCGCGCCTGACGACGCACGCGCACGCCAGGCTCGACGTGGTCGACTGGTCCTTCCTCTACGAGTACGTGATCTCCCAGGACGGCGTGATCGTCTCGAGCCCCCTGATCGCCACCGACTCGTACGAGAACGCGGAGATGCAGCCCGGGTCGGTGCAGGACGGCCGGTTCACGTTGGCGGCCACCGCGTCGTGCGACCCGTACGGCACGAGCACGCCCCAGCCGCTGCCCCCCGGCACGTACCAGCTGCATGCGATCTATCCCTGGATGATCGACTCGTACGCGCTGCAGCAGACGGACGGGACGTGGGGACGCACCATCCAGCGGGAGGCGGGAGCGGAGGCGCTGTTCAAGGGCCGCCTCGTATCCGCCCCCGTCACGTTCACGGTGCAGTAGCCGCCCACGACTGCGCCGTCGCGGGGGGGGGGGG
>NZ_JACSQQ010000011.1:45864-78904 GCF_014836555.1 Oerskovia rustica | reverse complement strand
CCCCCCCCCCCACCACGTCAGCGGCGTGGTCAGCCGTGTTCCACCTCTCGCATCCACCGCTCCTGCGCTTGAATGAGTGCACCGACCTGCACCGAGGAGCACGCATGCCCCGCTCGACCTCCCTGTCCCGCACCTCCGCCCCACCCTGGGCCGAGACCGTCGCCTCGTGGGCGGGGAGGATCGTGCAGGCCGTGGCCTTCTGGCTCGTGCTCGCGCTGATCCTGCTGCTGTTCGCTCCCGGCTTCGTGCGGACGGTGAGCGACTGGCTGGCGGTCCTGAACATCCCCACGTTCCCGAGCGTCTTCTCGGTGGTCCTGGTCGGCGTGATCGCGAGCGGCCTCCTGCGCCGGCAGCGGGCGGCCCTGTGGTTCGTCGTGATCGTGTGGCAGTTCCCGGTCGCGGTGCTGGGGCTCGCGGTGGGCCTGCTGTGGGTCTTCGACGAGGACAAGCAGGCGCTGCGAGCGGACGGCCTGGTGCTCTCACCGCTCGAGATCGCGTCGTGGGTCGTGGCCGTCGCGGCGGTCGTCCTGCTGATCGCGGCCCGGTCCGCGTTCCCTGCCCGGGTCAGCAAGGGTGCGTGGTGGCGGGCGATCCTGGTGCTCGTGGGCGGTGTCGCCGTCTCGGCGTTCCTCACGCTCCTGCTGCTCGAGGTCTTCCCCCACACGCTGCACGGGATGCGCAACCGGGTGAACTGGAGCCTGTCGGTCGCGCTCGGCCTCAAGCCCAGCGACTACCCGCTGCACGCCGACGGCTCGGGTCCTGGCTGGTTGGCCCTCGTCGCGGGTCTGATCTCGGCGCTCGCCCTGGTGCTCGCGATCGCGGTCTTCATGCGCTCGGCCCCGCACGACGCCAAGGTCGAGGCGGCCGACGAGCTCGCCGTGCGCAAGCTCCTGCTGGAGCACCCCAGCGACGACTCGCTCGAGTACTTCGCGACGCGCTGGGACCGCAGCGCGATCTTCTCCCAGGACCAGCGGGCGGCCGTGACCTACCGGGTCATCTCCGGCGTGTGCCTCGCGGCGGGGGACCCCATCGGCGACAAGGCGAGCTGGCCCGACGCGATCGAGCAGTGGCGCGCGCACGCACGCCGCTTCGGCTGGGTGCCCGCGGTGCTGTCGACGAGCGAGCTGGGCGCCAAGGCGTTCCAGGCCGTGGACCTGCACCCGATCGCGCTGGGCGACGAGGCGATCATCAACACGCGGACGTTCACGCTCGACGGCCCGGCGATGCGGTCGGTGCGTCACGCGGTCGCACGCCCCGAGCGCGACGGGTACCGGGTCCTGGTCCGCCGCCAGGCCGAGATCCCGGCCGACGAGCTCGCAGCCCTGGTCGCCGCCGCCGACGAGTGGCGACACGGCGAGGAGCGCGGCTTCTCGATGTCGCTGAGCCGTCTGGGGGACGCCGCGGACCCGCGCGAGATGATCGTCTCCGCGCACGACGCCGACGGGAACCCGCGGGGCCTCCTGTCGTTCGTGCCCTGGGGCCGCCGTGGTCTGTCCCTCGACGTCATGCGCCGCCACCCGCAGGCCGTCAGCGGGGTCACCGAGCTCATGGTGACCGAGCTCGTCGCCGCCGGGCGCAGCATGGGCGTCGACCGCATCTCGATGAACTTCGCGATGTTCCGCGGGTCGTTCGAGCAGGGGGCACGCATCGGCGCGACCCCGATCCAACGCTTCAACCGCCGCCTGCTGCTGATCGCGTCGCGGTTCTGGCAGCTCGACTCGCTGTACAAGTCGAACGAGAAGTACCTGCCGGACTGGAAGCCGCGCCTCCTGTGCTTCCAGAACGCGGGCCAGCTCACGCAGGTCATCTTCGCGGTGGGCCAGGCCGAGGGCTTCCTGCCGAACACCCCGAACCTGTTCCACCGCCGCGACCGGTCGCCGGACCTGCACCGCCCCGAGGTCTCCGCGGCGTTCGCCGAGGCCGTGCGGGCCCAGGAGACCGCGCTGCTCACCGTCTCGGCGCCCACGCGCCGCCTGACCGAGCAGCAGGCCACGCGCCACGCCAAGCTCGGCGTGCTGCGCGCGGCGGGCATGGAGCCCTACCCCGTCTCGGTCCCACGCACCGTCTCGATCGCGGAGGCCGTGCGACGCGGCACGTCGCTCGGCCGGTCGCAGGACGCTCCGGGGCCCGACGGCGCCGCACCGGCCGGGGCGAGCACCGCACCGGGCGACGTGGCCGCCCAGGGCGACCTGTCCGTCGTCGGGCGTGTGGTGCGTCTGCGCGACCACGGCGGCGTGATCTTCGCCGACCTGCGCGAGGGCGTCGACGAGATCCAGGTCATGTTCACGGCCGACCGGCCCGGACCAGACCTCGGGCTCTGGCGCCGCGCGGTCGACCTGGGCGACCAGGTGAGCGTCACGGGCGACCTGACCCGCAGCCGCCGCGGCGAGCTGTCCCTGCACGCGGACGCGTGGCAGATGGCGTCCAAGGCCCTCACGTCGCCGCCCGACAAGCACCGCGGGCTCGCCGACGCCGAGGCGAAGGTGCGGCTCAAGCACATGGAGCTGGCCCTCGACACCCGGACGGCGCAGATCCTGCGCGGGCGCAGCGCAGCCGTGAAGTCGCTGCGCGACTCGCTCGCGGCGCGCGACTTCATCGAGGTCGAGACCCCGATCCTGCAGCGCGTGCACGGCGGTGCGAACGCCCGGCCGTTCACGACGCACATCAACGCGTACGACCTCGACCTGTACCTGCGCATCGCGCCCGAGCTGTTCCTCAAGCGGCTCGCGATCGGCGGCGTCGGGCGGGTCTTCGAGCTGGGCCGCAACTTCCGCAACGAGGGCGTCGACGCGACCCACAACCCCGAGTTCACGTCGCTCGAGGCGTACCAGGCGTACGGCGACTACACGACGATGCGCGAGCTCACGCGCGACCTCATCGTCGAGGCCGCGATCGCCGTGCACGGCGAGCCGGTCTCGCGGCGGGCGGACGGCACCGTGGTCCGGCTCGACGGCGAGTGGCCCGTCCGCACCGTGCACGGGGCGGTGTCCGAGGCCGTGGGCCAGGAGGTCACCCCGGACACCCCGATGGCCACGCTCCAGGCGATCTGCGAGGAGAAGGGCGTCCACTTCACGCCGGACATGACGCACGGGGCGATCGTGACCGAGCTGTACGACGCGTTCGTCGAGGGGCAGACGGTCGAGCCGACGTTCTACACCGACTTCCCGCTCGAGACCTCGCCCCTGACGCGCACCCACCGCCGCGACCCGCGGCTCGCCGAGCGGTGGGACCTCGTGGCGTTCGGCGCCGAGCTGGGCACCGCGTACTCGGAGCTCATCGACCCCGTGGACCAGCGCAACCGCCTCACGCAGCAGTCGCTGCTCGCCGCGGCGGGCGACCCGGAGGCCATGGAGGTCGACGAGGACTTCCTCTCCGCCCTGGAGTTCGCGATGCCGCCCACCGGCGGGCTCGGGATCGGGGTGGACCGCGTCTACATGATGCTCATCGGGGCGAGCATCCGCGAGACGCTCGCGTTCCCGTTCGTCCGCCCGTCGGGGCGGGGCTGACCCGGTCCGGGCCCGGTCACCGGCCCCGCGGTCAGCGCGTGGCCGCGCGCCGGAGACCCGCGCCGAGCATCATCCCGGGCCCGAGCGAGACCAGTGCGGCCCCGACCGCGAACGGCGCGTCCGCCACCGCACCGAAGGCCCCGCCCCCGGCGCCGAAGGCGAGCACGAGCGCGAGCATCGCCGTCGTGGCGCGCTGCTGCTTGAGGTGGTCGAGGACCACTCCCGTCGCGGCCCCGAAGACCACGGCGAACAGGTACAGCATCGTCATCCCTCGTTCCGGTCGGGGGTCGGTCCGCACCAACCATGACGTACCGGACACGCGTCGGCCAGCCGCAGGACGGGACGAACGTGGGACGACGGCGGGATCGGACGAGTTTTCCGCACCACCGTGCGGCCCCGGCCGTCTCGGGGGCCGACGGCGTCACACTTGTCGATAACGAACGAGTAACGTAGGCCGCGATCGGGCGCACGACGGACGGCAACGACCACTGGCTCCCGCACCACGAAGTCGGTACCGACCTCCAGCCGGAGGCCGTCCCAGAGCACAGGAGTCACGTCAGGTGGAAACGTCCGCACCGGTCCAGCAGCGCCCGCACGGCGCCGCGCCGACCCCCACGCGGCGTCAACGTCAGGCCGAGCTTCGCGCGCGAGAGCTCGCCGCGGCCGGACTCGAGGGACGCCCCCACGTCGACCACCTGCAGGTCGAGCACCGGCACACCAGCAGCTCGCGCCCCGCGACGTTCGCCGTGCCGCAGACCGCGGCACGCCCGGCACCGTTCCCCGTGCCGACGGCGGCGACCCCGGTGACGTCCCCCGCGCCGCAGGTCGTCGCACCGGCAGCGGCCGTGGCGGCTGCCCCTCGAACCTCTCCGTTCCCGCCGACCGGCATCCTGCGCGCCGCCCCCGAGCCCGCCGCGCCGCTCCGGACACCGTCGGGCGAGATCCCCGTCGTCCTGGTCCCGGCCCCGACGCCGCTGCGCTCGACGCCCACGCCGGTCGTCACCACCGCCGCGGATGCGCCCGCCGCTCCGACCACCGACCCGACCTTCCCGCCGCTGAGCCGGCGTGAGCGCAAGTCGGGCGGCCCCGCGACCGGCTCCACCCCGGTCGCCCCCGCGACACCGGCCCGGGGGACCCTGTTCGGCTCGCGTCTCGTGGCGCGCGCCGCGACGGGCGCCGCGTTCGTCGGTGCCCTGGCGTGCGTGCCCATGATCATCCCCGGCACGGCGTCGGGCGACCTCGCCCCCGGCGGGCAGCAGGCCGACCTCGCGGACGACGAGGGCGGGAACACCACGACGCTCGCCGGGCAGGCGGACGCCACCCAGGACGACATGATCGCCAAGGCGGAGGCCCTCCTGGCACGTGCCGAGGCATCCTCGGCCTCCACGCACGAGCTCGAGACCGCGCGTGCGGAGCTCGCAGCCCTCAAGGACCAGATCTTGGCCGAGCGCAGCGAGGGCTCGCAGCGCGCGTCCCGCTCGAACGAGCGCACGTCCCTCGCCGACAGCGCCGAGGTCGCCGACACGACGGTCACGCAGGACGAGGGTGCGGCCTCGGGTCCGCTCACGACCGCGGACCTCGGCCAGGCGATGAACAACGTGGCGATGCAGCTCAACGACTTCGGTGAGACGTCCCAGTCGGTCGTCACGCCGGCCCCCGCGACCCCGGCAGAGCTCGCGGCCGAGCGTCGAACCCGTGCGGCGACGTTGCTCGACCAGTGCGGGTCCGCCAACTTCTCCAACGGCAAGATCCCGGCGTCGGCCCTCACGTCGTTGTCGTTCGCACCGAGCCAGTCCCTGCGCTGCGACGCTGCCGCGATGCTCGAGGAGCTGTCCGCGGCCTACGCCCAGCGGTTCGGCACGTCGATCCCGCTCACGGACACGTACCGGTCCTACTCGGAGCAGGTCTCGACGCGGGCCGCCAAGCCCGGCCTCGCGGCCGTCCCCGGGACCTCGAACCACGGCTGGGGCCTCGCGATCGATCTTGCAGCGCCGGCATCGAGCCCCGGTTCGGCCCAGTACAAGTGGCTGCGCTCGAACGCCCCCCTGTACGGGTGGGACAACCCCGCGTGGGCCCGTCCCAACGGGTCCAAGCCCGAGCCCTGGCACTTCGAGTACGCGGCCGGCTGGTAGCCGCCGTCCTTCAGCGGAACGCCGCGTCCCGGTCGGGCGCGAGCGCCCCGTCCGGGACCTCTCCTCGCAGGACCTGCGCGACGACGTCGGGCCTCGTGAGCGGGAACATGTGTCCCTCGCCCGGTAGCCCGTAGACGCTCGCGCCGAGGCGCGCCCCGAGCTCGCGCTCCTCCCGCAGGAACGGCCCCTGCCCTCGGCTCCCCCACCCGACGAGCTGGACGGGGCGGACCGCGAGACGGTCGAGCGCGTCGGAGCGGCCGGCGAACAGGGCGGTGACGCGTTCGGCCTGCGACCAGCTCTGCTCGTACTGCCCCACCAGGAGTCGCCACGCCTCGGGCGTGCCGTAGCGGCGGGCGGCCTCGTCGTCGGGCATGGGGTCGGGGCGGTGCGTCCCGTCGTACCAGGCCCGACGGCGCAGCGCGGGCCCGCGCCTCGTCACCGCCCCGCAGCGCGCGAGCAGGGTGCCGCCCGCGTGGAGCAGCCTCTCCGCGAACAGCGTCGCCCCGACCGGGGCGGGCCGCTCGGGGCGACGCGGCAGGAAGGGTGCCGTCGGGTCGAGGAGCACGACGGCCCCGAGCTCCTCGGGGTGCGTCAGCGCCCACTCGATCGCTGCGAGGCCGCCCACGCTGTGCCCCACGAGGCCGATGCTCGCGGGGGCGTGCCGCCCCTCCAGCCCGAGAGACGCCCGGATCGCGGCGACGGGCGCGGTGACCGCCGTCTCCCACGAGTCGAGCACGAGCACGGTCGCGGCCGGGAACTGCTCCCGCACGACGCGCGCCAGAGGCTCCATGTCGGAGGGGGCGAGCAGGAGCCCGGGCAGGATGACCCACGTGGTGGGGGGCGGGGTCGCCGTCGTCATGGAGCCCAGTCCATCACGCGTCCCTGGGACTCGCCTCGGAGGAGGCTGTGGGTTCGGTCCCCACCTCCCCTGTGCGGTCCTCCCGGGGGCGCGAGCGGCGCTGCGGGATCCTCAGGACCTGCACCGCGAGCACCAGGACGACCGAGAACGCGACGATCTGTACGCGCTGCGCGATCCCCGTCCCGAGCGGCAACGGGCTGCCGAACATGCCGATCGTGCCGGTCACGATCCCCAGGACCGGCCCGAGGGCGCCCGCGAGGCGGGCCGAGAGCCCGAGGGGGGTCCGACGTCGGGCCCGCGCGAGCCACACGATCCCCGCGCTCGCGACGAACGAGCCGATCCCCGACGCGACGCTCGAGAACGTGTGCGCGTGGTGGGCAGCACTCACGGCTCCCGCCTCCTCGCGCGCGGCGCAGGTCCCGACGGACAGCGCGCAGTCGAGGGGCAGCAGGGCGTCGGCCATGGTCGCGAGCCCGAACGCCACGAGCGCCCAGAACGTGACCCGCTGCACGGGGGTCGCTGCCGGGTGCCCGGCCGCGCGCCGACGCCGGTACGCGACGCCCAGGACCGCGAGCCCGAAGACCACGAGCGCGCCCGCGGCGAGATCGGTCCCCCGGAAGAGCGCGGACGTCGGCTGGTCGAGCGCCGCGAGCTCGGACAGGTACGAACGGGTCGGGTCGAGGGGCCACCCGGCGGCCGCCTCCAGCACGACGCCCACGTAGAGGATCCCGGCAAGGGTCAGGAGGACCTGAGCGACCGTGACGAGCCGGCTCGTGGGCCCTGTCCGGGCGGCCTGCGCCCCCCTCACGCGACCAGAGCCTGCACGCCCGCGACGATGCGGTCGATCCCGAACTCCAGCTCGGCCTCGGCCGAGTACGCGGACTGCTGCGCCTCGCCGACCGTGGCGCCCACGCGCCCGGCCACGGCGAACGTGCTCATCTCGCTGATCCGTTCGAGGAGCGGGGCGTTCGCGGTCCACCACTCGTCGTCGGTCTGCCCGCTCTCCTCGTGGGCGAGGCGGGCCGCGCGGGCACGGCGCGCCGCGGTGGTCGCCTGCCCGACGACGAGCGTCACGGTCGCGTCCATCGCGACGTCGTCGAGGCCGACTCCCTCGATCGCCCGCAGCTCGACGTCGTACTTGCGGGTCTCGCCCGGCCCGAGGACAGGGCGCGCGAGGTCGATGTCGAGGAGCCAGGGGTGCGCCGCGAAGAGGTCCCAGTTGGCGCGGGCCACCGACCGCAGCCGGTCCTGCCACGTGGCACCCCGCGCCTCGCCCTGCGGGTAGAGCTCGCCGTACGCGCGGTCGACGACCAGGTCCACGAGGTCGTCCTTGTTCTGGACGTAGGTGTAGAGCGACATGGTGCCGATCCCGAGCTCGGCGGCCACCTTGCGCATGGACAGCCCGGCGAGCGCACCCTCCGCGTCCGCGAGCCCGACGGCGGCCCGCGCCACCTCGTCGGGCGTCCGGGACTGCTGGGGTCCCCTCGCGCCACGGTCGGCGTGCAGGCCCCACAGGAGCGCGAGGGTGCGCGCGGGGTCGCGAGGGGTCGCGGGGGACGTCGGGGTCGGCACGGGCTGCCTCCTCGTGAGCGATCGGGGATCATCGAAGGGGCTCGACGGATGCCCGACCTGTCGGGAATGATCTGCGTACATCGTACGTTGATCGCTCGGAAGATCGACGTACGACGCACCAGGAAAGAGGCCCTGTGCCGCGACCAGCGCCACGCCCAACTGTCGGCCACCCGGCGAGCGACGAACCAGCGGTGGTGCCCGACGACCTGCTCGACGGACTGCTCGACGCCTGGGCGGCGGGCGACGGCAGCCCCGCCGACGTGTTCTGGGGAGCAGTGTGCGCCGAGGCCCTCGGGCACGTCGCGGCCGGTCGTCTCGTGCCCGTGCTCGACGCGGGCCGCGCGGGCTGGCGGGTCGGCCCGCTCGACGGCGCCGCCCTCGACCGTGTGGACGCCCTCGCGGACGCGATGCCCGACGACGTCGCCGTCCCGGAGGCGCTCGGCGCCGGGACCGGGACGCCTGCGGACCGCGTCGTCGACGACGGGACGCGCACCGACGGCGTCGCGATGCACGGAGCGGCACGCACGAGCACGGTGCGACAGGTCATGGATGCCGTCGCGGACGCGTGGGTCCGGCGCGCCGCGACGACCGCCGACGTTCCCCAGGGGCCCGCCGGCCTGCTGGTGGGCTCGTCGGGCGACACGACGCCGCACGAGACCCCCGGTGCAGCCGACGCCGAGCTCGCCGGATGGGCGCACGACGCCGCCGCGCTGCTCGACCCTCGCGTCACCGTGACCCTCCGGCTCGCCCCCTTGCCGGACGACGGCCCGCTCGCTGAGGGAGGCGGCCCGTCCGCCGAGGGTGACGAACCGTCCGTCGACGGTGACCTCGCCGTCCGTGACTGGCTCGCGACGGTCGTCGTCCGCGGGCGCGACGGGGCCCGGACGGCGGACGCGCTGTGGGCGTCCGCCCGCACCGACACGGGTGCCCGCGAGGCGGTCGGGGACGTCCTGGTCCGGCTGCGTGCGGGAGCCCACGCCTGGCCCCCGCTCGACGGGCTGCTCGACCGGCCGGTCCCCGACTGCCTCGTCCTCGCCCCGGCCGACGTGCGCGAGCTCCTCGCCGAAGGGGCATCAGCGCTTGCCGCGACCGGCGTCGGTGTCGAGTGGCCGGCGAGCCTCGCCGGTCAGGTCCGGTCCGTCGCGGTGTTCTCACCGACCGAGGCCCCCGACGCGGTCGGCGCGCTCCCCGCCCTGCTGCGGACCGGCGCGCACGGGGGCGCCTCCGCGTCGTCCGGCTCCCTGTCGAGCCCCATGACGCTCACGCACGAGCTCACGCTCGACGGGGTCCGCCTCACCGCGGCCGAGCGCGAGCACCTGGCGCGCGTCCACGCCGAGGGGCGCTCCGCCGTCGTGCGGCTGCGCGGGCGATGGGTCCTCGCCGATCCTGCCGCGGCGCAGGCGGCCACCCGACGCACGGCCCAGCCCGTCTCCGCGCTCGACGCCGTCTCCGCAGCGCTCACGGGCGTGGCCCGCGTGGGCGACCACGACCTGGTCGTGACGCCGACGCCGTGGCTCGACCGGCTCCGCGCCGAGCTCGAGGACCCCAGCCCGGCGCGCGACGTCGTCGTACCGGAAGGACTGAACGCCTCGCTGCGCGACTACCAGCTCGACGGCCTGCGCTGGCTCGCGCGCCTGACCGGGCTCGGGCTCGGCGCGTGCCTGGCCGACGACATGGGACTCGGCAAGACGATCACGCTGATCGCGCTGCACCTGCACCGCTCCCGGCCCGACGACGCCGCGCCGCCACAGGTGGGCGCCACGGCCACCGGGCCCACCCTGGTCGTGTGCCCCGCCTCCCTCCTGGGCAACTGGGAGCAGGAGGTCCGCCGGTTCGCGCCCGGGGTCGCGGTGCGCCGATTCCACGGTGCGTCACGCGACCTGCGCGGGGTCGACGACGGGTTCGTGCTGACGACCTACGGGACCGTCCTGTCGGACGCCTCGCGGAGCGCACCCGTGCTCGGGGCGCACCGCTGGGGGCTCGTCGTCGCGGACGAGGCGCAGCACGTCAAGAACCCGGGGTCCGGCACCGCGAAGGCGCTGCGCACGATCCCCGCCGCGGCCCGCGTCGCGCTGACCGGGACGCCCGTCGAGAACAACCTCACCGAGCTGTGGGCCGTCATGGACTGGCTCAACCCGGGCCTCCTGGGCACGCGCGGGCAGTTCCGGCGGCGTTGGGCCGACCCGATCGAAGGGACCCGCGACCCGGTACTCGCCGAACGCCTCGCGCGCCTGGTGCGGCCGTTCCTGCTGCGGCGGCGCAAGTCCGACCCGGGGATCGCGCCCGAGCTGCCGCCCAAGACCGTGACCGATCAGGTGGTGCCGCTCACGGCCGAGCAGGTCGGGCTCTACGAGGATGCCGTGCGATCGGCCCTCGCGGAGATCGACCGGGCCGAGGGCATGGGGCGTCGCGCCATGATCGGCGGCCTGCTCACGCACCTCAAGCAGATCTGCAACCACCCGGCGCAGTACCTGCACGAGGAGGATCCTCGGTTGTCGGGGAGGTCAGGCAAGCTCGACGCGTTCACCGAGCTCGTCACGACCGTCCGCGCCGAGGAGGGCGCGATCCTCGTGTTCACGCAGTACGTCGCGATGGCCCGGCTCCTCGAGTCCTACCTCGCTCGGCGCGGCGTGCCGACGATGCTGCTGCACGGCGGGACGCCCGTGGCGCAGCGCGAGCAGATGGTCGCTCGCTTCCAGGCGGCCGAAGGGATGCCGCCCGTCTTTCTGCTCTCGCTCAAGGCCGCGGGGACCGGGCTCAACCTCACGCGTGCCGACCACGTCATCCACTTCGACCGCTGGTGGAACCCGGCCGTCGAGGAGCAGGCGACCGACCGGGCGTACCGGATCGGGCAGACACGGCCCGTCCAGGTGCACCGCCTGACCAGCGAAGGAACCATCGAGGAGCACATCGCCCGCATGATCGAGTCCAAGAGGGAGCTCGCCGACGCCGTGCTCGGGGCGGGCGGTGTCGAGGGAGCGATTTCCGAGCTGAGCACCGCCGACCTCGCCGAGCTGGTCGCCCTGCGGAGCGTCGAGGGCGACGTGCCTGCCGCCGAGGGTGACCGACGAACGCCCGGCGGCGACGAGAGGAGGCGCCCGTGAGCGCCGTGGGCTTCCCCGCCTTCCCCCCGACGGGCACCGCGACCAAAGGGGCCGTCCGGCGTGGCCAGTCGTGGTGGGCACGTGCCTGGGTCCGGTCGATGGAGGAGTTCGCCCTGGACGCAGGGCCGCTCAAGAAGGGGCGCGCCTACGCCCGGACGGGGCGCGTGGGGTCGATCACGGTCAGCCCAGGAGCCGTCCAGGCGCGTGTACAAGATGATGATGGCGAGATGTACCACACGGTCGTCTCGCTCGAACCGCTGACCGACGACGAGTGGGACCGGTTCCTGCGCATCCTCGCGTCCCGGTCAGGGCGGCTCGCAGCGCTGCTCTCGGGCGAGATGCCCCGCGACGTCGTCGCCGCCGCGGTCGACGCCGACATCTCGCTGCTCCCGGGGATCGGCGACCTCGAACCGGAGTGCGACTGCCCCACCTGGGACCTCCCCTGCCTGCACGCCGCAGCGCTGAGCTACCAGGCGGGCTGGCTGCTCGACGCCGACCCGTTCGTGCTCTTCCTCCTGCGCGGGCGGTCCCGCGAGCAGGTCCTCGACGCGCTGCGCGGGCTCTCGTCGCCCGCGCCGGCCGCCGAGCCGTCGGACCCGTCGGTGGACAGCGCGCCCGACCCGACCGGCGCCCCGGCGAGCAACGAGGGAACGGGCGCTGCGCCGTCGGGCCGGCGGATCCTCGGCGAGCTGCCGACACCTCCCGACGTCCCCGAGCCCCCGTCCGCCGCGGACCTCCTGCCCGGCGTGCCGGACCGGACGGCCGACGGGACACCCGTCGACCTCACCGGTCTGCGCGCCGCGCTCGCCGCCGCCGCGCTCTCAGCGGCGGAGCGGCTCACCGCGCTGGACCGCTGACGGCCCCGCGGCACGAGCCTCAGACCGGCGCCTGATCCGTGCGCTCGAGCAGGACCATGACCTCGTAGTGCGTGGTCTGCGGAAACATGTCCAGGACGCGGCCCCGCACGGGGCGCAGCGACGGCATGGCAGCGAGGTCGCGGGCCAGCGACACCGCGTTGCAGCTCGAGTAGACGACCTGCTGAACGGTCGAGGACTCGAGCCACCCCGCGAGCTCGGCGCCGATCCCGCGCCGCGGCGGGTTCACGATCACGAGGTCGGGGACGTGCTGGGCCGCGAGGGCGAACGCCGTGGCGTCGCCGGCCGCGAACGTCACGTCGTCGAGCCCGGCCTGGGCCGCGCTGCGCTCGGCGCTCACGATCGCCTCGCGGCTCGACTCGATCCCGACCACCTCACGACCAGGCGTCGCACAGTGGAGCGCGAAGCCGCCCACGCCGCAGTACAGGTCCCAGACGCTGTCCGGCGCGGCCTCGTCGACCCACTCGCGACCCTGTCGGTACAGGGCCGCGGCGACCTCGGTGTTGGTCTGGAAGAAGCTCTGCTGACGCAGGTGCATCTCGATCCCGTTGACGCGCATGGTCAGCGTGTCCGCCTCGGTCAGGAGGATCTCCTGCTCGCCCTCGAGCGCTGCCTTGTGCTCGGGCAGGATGTTGGCCGACACCACGCGCGCCTGCGGCAGCGCGTCGAGCAGGCTCGGCAGGTGCTTGCGCAGGCGAGAGACCGGCTCCTGCGAGCGCAGCACGAAGCGCACCATGAGCTCGCCGGCCGGGGACTGCGTGACCAGCACGTTCTTGAGCTCGCCGCGCCGCGTCGCCACGTCGTAGGGCGTGAGGCCCGCCCGGGTGACGAAGTGCGCGAGGACGGGGAAGACGGCCTGGAGATCGGCCGGGTAGAGGCCGCAGTCCTGGAGGTCGACGCCGCGTCCGCCCCCGTCGAGGATGCCGAGCGTCGGGCGCTCGACCGTGCCGCCCACGACCATCTTGGCCTTGTTGCGGAAGCCCGACTCGCGGCTCGCGACCGGTCGCTCCCACCGCAGGTCGGTGTGTGCCGCGAGGAGCTCGCCCGCGTGCCGTTGCTTGTCGGCGAGCTGCGCGGCGTAGCCCTGGCCCATGAGGGTGCACGAACGGCACTCGTGGGCGTCGAAGTGAGGGCACTGCATTTCCCTGATTCTACGGGCCGGGCCTGCGCGGGACGGCCCCGTCCCGAGGCGCTACGGCTTCTCGCCGATCACGACCGTCGCCCCGAGCTCGTCGTCGGTCTCGACGCGCGCCTGAAGTCCCGCACGCTCGAAGAGCCCGATCGCGACCGGCGCCTGTCGCTCGCTCGTCTCGATCAGGAGGTGGGCGCCGGGGGCCAGCCAGACCGACGCCTCGGCGGCGACGCGGCGGTGCACGTCGAGGCCGTCGTGGCCGCCGTCGAGCGCGACGCGGGCCTCGTGGATCCTCGCCTCGGGTGGCATGGTCTCGATCGCACCGGTCGGGACGTAGGGGGCGTTGACGACGAGGACGTCGACGCCCCCGCGCAGCCGCGCCGGCAGGGCGTTGTACAAGTCGCCCTCGTACACTTGTCCATCAAGGTTCCGGCGGGCGCAGCGCACCGCGGCGGCATCGATGTCCGCGGCGTGCAGGTCGATGCCCGGGTGCCTCGCGATCAGCACCGCCCCCAGCGCGCCCGTGCCGCAGCACAGGTCGACGACCGTCGCGCGCTCGCCCGTGAGCCCGCTCGCGAGCGACGCGAGGAGCTCCGTGCGTCGTCGCGGCACGAACACCGTCGGCTCGACCAGGATGCGCAGCCCGCAGAACTCCGCCCAACCGAGGACCTGCTCCAGAGGCAGGCCCGCCACCCGGCTCGCCACCATGGCGTCCAGCTCGGCCGCGGACGTCGCGGCCGAACGGAGAAGGTCGGCCTCCTCCTCCGCGAACACGCACCCCGCTGCACGCAGGGTGGACACGACGTCTGACGGGCTCATGGGGGGACTCACGCTACTACCCGGCCCCGCTCGCGGGCGGACAATGGACCCATGCCCGACGACGCAGCCCCCGCCCCCGCCCGTCCCACCTCCCCCGTGGCCGCCACCCCACGGGGCCCGTCCCCGCAGGCGCGAGCCCACGCGGAGGACCTCGCGCGATTCGTCGAGGCCTCGCCCTCGTCGTTCCACGCGGCCCACGAGGTCGCACGCCGCGCCCTCGAGGCAGGCTTCACGCTGCTCGACGAGGCCGACGCCTGGCCGCACCCGACCGCCGGGGGCCGCTACGTCGTCGTGCGTGACGGTGCCGTCATCGCGTGGGTCACGCCCGCGGGCGCGAACCGGACGACGCCCTTCGCGATCCTCGGCGCGCACACCGACTCCCCCGGCTTCAAGCTCAAGCCCAGGCCGACCACGGGCCGCGAGGGCTGGTGGCAGGCGGGCGTCGAGGTCTACGGCGGGCCACTGCTCAACTCGTGGCTCGACCGCGAGCTCGAGCTCGCCGGGCGGCTCGTGACGCTCGACGGCCGCAGCCACCTCGTGCGGACAGGCCCCCTGCTCCGCATCCCGCAGCTCGCGATCCACCTCGACCGCGCCGCGAACGACGGCCTCAAGCTCGACAAGCAGCGCCACACCCAGCCCGTGTGGGGTCTCGGGGCGCTCGGTGCCCCCGACGCCGACCTGCTCGCGCTCCTCGCCGAGCACGCGGGGATCCGGGCAGCAGAGGTCGGCGGGTACGACCTCGTCGTCGCAGACACCCAGGCGCCGCGGATCTTCGGCGCGCACGAGGAGCTGCTCGCGTCGGGACGGCTCGACAACCTGCTCTCGGTGCACGCAGGACTCGTCGCGCTGCTGGAGGTGGCGGCAGGGACCGCGACCGAGCCCCCGGGCGGCGAGGCGCCGATCGCGGTCCTCGCGGCGTTCGACCACGAGGAGATCGGCAGCGAGACGCGCTCGGGGGCCAGCGGGCCGTTCCTCGCGGACGTCCTGTCGCGCATCAGCGGCGGGTCCGGGGCGAGCGACGAGGACCGGCACCGCGCGCTCGCCGGGTCGCTGTGCGTGTCGAGCGACGTCGGGCACTCGGTCCACCCCAACTACCCGGAGCGGCACGACCCGGCGAACCGCCCCGTGGCGGGCGGTGGCCCGATCCTCAAGATCAACGCCAACCAGCGGTACGCGACCGACGCCCACGGGGCGGCGGCCTGGGCCGCGGCCTGCGCGGCGGCCGGGGTCCCGAGCCAGGAGTTCGTCTCGGAGAACACGGTGCCGTGCGGTTCGACGATCGGGCCGCTGACCGCGACCCGCCTCGGCATCCGGACGGTCGACGTCGGCGCGCCCATCCTCTCGATGCACTCGGCGCGCGAGCTCACGGCCGTCGCGGACCCGTACTACCTGTCCCGCGCGATCGCGCAGGTGTTCGCCGGCTGAGACCGGCGGACGTCCGTCACCACGTCGCCACGTCGCCACGTCGCCGAGGTAGAACGTAGTGCGCGAGGTAGAACCCCTCGCGCACTACGTCGCGCGGAACGTTCTACCTCGTCGCCCTCGGGGCAGCGCCCGCTCGACGGTTCGGCGCCCGCAGGTGCCAGGTGGGAGACTCTGAGACGTGCCCAGCCCGTCGCGAACCCCGGAACCGGACGCCGCGTCGGACGACACGGCGGGCGCCAGACGTCCGGGGACGAGCAGCGGCCGTCAGTCCTTCTCCGACCGGCCCGGTGCCCTCCTCGACGTCCTGCTCGCGGGCGGCCGTCGTGCCGACCGGCTGACGCACGTCGAGCACCTGCCCGGTCGCCCCGGGCAGCAGGCGGACTGGCCCGGCTGGGCCGACGCGTCGCTCGTCGCGGGCTACCGCTCGATGGGCGTCGAGCGCCCGTGGTCGCACCAGGTCGAGGCCGCCGAGGCCGCCTGGTCGGGGCGCCACGTCGCGCTCGCGACGTCGACCGGCTCGGGCAAGTCGCTGGCGTTCTGGCTGCCCGCGCTCACCGCGGTGCGCGCGGACCGCGCCGCCGAGACCCTGGCCCCGGGCCGGATCGAGAGCGCCCGCACGCGCGGCACGGTCCTCTACCTGAGCCCGACCAAGGCCCTGGCGGCCGACCAGGTCGACGGCCTCCAACGCCTCCTCGACGCCTCGCGCGCCAACGACGTCAAGGTCTCGACGTGCGACGGCGACACGTCGTTCGAGGAGCGCAAGTGGGTGCAGGAGTACGCGGACGTCGTGCTGACCAACCCCGACTTCCTGCACTTCGCGCTCCTGCCCAACCACCGGCGCTGGACACGCTTCCTGAGCAACCTGCGTTACGTCGTCGTCGACGAGGGGCACTCCTACCGGGGCGTGTTCGGGGCGCACGTGGCCCTGGTGCTGCGGCGCCTCGCACGGCTCGCGACGCACTACGCGTCGGCGCCCGCGACGTCCCGCACCGGGTCGTCGGCGCCACGCCGGGGGATCGTCCGGCCCGCTGCTGACGACGTACCCGCTCGGGGCCTCACGTTCGTCGTCGCGTCAGCCACGACGGCCGACCCCGCCGTGAGCGCGGGCCGGCTCATCGGGGTCCCGCCCGAGCAGATCGTCACGGTCGACGCCGACACGAGCCCGGCCGGACGCAAGACGTTCGCACTGTGGCAGCCACCCGAGGTCCTGGGCTACGAGGCCGCGCAGGCCAGGGCGGCGGCGGCGAACGACCCGGCAGCCGACGCGGCCCTCGCCGAGGCCCTGCTGATCGACCCCACGGCCCACGACGAGCTGGGCCTGACGAGCGACCCCGACGAGCCCGCGACCCCGGGCGACTCCCCCGAGCGTCCGCGCCGGTCCGCGACGGCCGAGGCCGCGGACCTCCTGGCCGACCTCACGGCGGCAGGTGCCCGCACGCTCGCGTTCACGCGCTCGCGCCGCGGCGCCGAGGCCGTCGCGACCCAGACCCAGGACCACCTGCGCGTCGTCTCGCCCCAGCTCGCGCGCCGCGTCGCGGCCTACCGCGGCGGCTACCTCCCCGAGGAGCGCCGGGGGCTCGAGCAGGCGCTGCGCAGCGGCGCGATCCGCGGCCTCGCGACGACCAACGCGCTCGAGCTCGGGGTCGACATCTCGGGCCTCGACGCGGTGCTCATCGCGGGGTGGCCGGGCACGCGCATGTCGGTCTGGCAGCAGGCCGGGCGTGCGGGGCGCGCCGGGGCAGACGGCCTGGTCGCGTTCGTCGCGCGCGAGGACCCGCTCGACACCTACCTCGTGCACCACCCCGAGGCGATCTTCGCGGCGCCCCTGGAGGCCACCGTCTTCGACCCTGCCAACCCGTACGTCCTCGCGCCGCACCTGTGCGCGGCCGCCGCGGAGGTCCCGCTCCGGCAGTCCGACCTCCCCCAGTTCGGCGACGCCGCCGCGGTGACCGAGCTCCTGGGCGTGCTGGTCGCACGGGGTGCGCTGCGCCGTCGGGCGTCCGGGTGGTACTGGACGCACGCTCGGTCGGCTGCCGCGATGACGGACCTGCGCGGCTCGGGCGGCTCGCCCGTGCGCGTCGTCGAGGCCGGCACCGGACGCCTGCTCGGCACGGTCGACGCGGCCTCGGCCGACGGCTCGGTCCACGACGGCGCGGTCTACGTCCACCAGGGCGTGAGCTACGTCGTGGAGTCGCTCGACCTGCGGGACGGCGTCGCGCTCGTCGCCCGCCGGGACGTCGACTTCGGGACGTGGTCGCGCTCCGTCACGGAGATCGCGATCCACGGCGTCCGCGACGAGGAGCCGGGCGAGGCCCCGGCGGCGGTCCCTGCCACGGACCCCGTCGACGCCCCGAGCGACGGCCCGACGGCGGAGCCCACCCCGGGCGACCAGCCGTCCGTCTTGCAGGGGGCGTCCCCGAACGACACCGCGCACCCCGCGATCCAGCGCTGGTGGGGACCCATCGGCTGGGGCTTCGGCCCTGTCGAGGTGACGAGCCAGGTCGTGAGCTTCCAGCGCCGGCGCCTGCCGGACCTGCAGATCCTGGGCACCGAACCGCTCGACCTGCCCGAGCACACGCTCCCGACGACCGCCGTGTGGTGGACCGTCCCGGCCGAGGTCCTCGAGGCCGCGGACATCGACGCCGACACCGCGCCGGGAGCGCTGCACGCGGCCGAGCACGCGTCGATCGGGCTCCTGCCCCTGCTCGCGACGTGCGACCGCTGGGACCTGGGCGGGGTCTCGACGGCGATGCACGTGGACACCGAGCAGGCGACGGTGTTCGTGTACGACGCGTACCCCGGCGGTGCGGGCTTCGCCGAGCGGGGGTTCCACCTGGGCGCGACGTGGCTGCGCGCGACCCGGGCCGCGATCGCACGCTGCCCCTGCGCGGACGGCTGCCCGGCGTGCGTGCAGTCACCCAAGTGCGGCAACTTCAACAACCCGCTCGACAAGGCCGCGGCGGTCCGCCTGCTCGACGCGGTGCTCGCCTACGCGCCGTCCGACTGACGCCTCGTGCGCTGAGTGCATGATTCGGCCACGACTCGCCGGGTGTGTCGCAGCCGAGTCATGCACTCACCGGTCGGCGACCGCTCACCGCGCCGACGCGGGTCCCGCGCGTGCCGCGGCCCGCGCGGTGCCCAGCACCCCGGCCCACCCCCTCGCCTCGCGCGTGACGTCGACCCGGACGACGCCGTCCCCCTGCTCGTCGCAGGCCACGACCACGGCGCCGTTGCGCTCCGCGGTCTCCCGCGCCGTCGGGCAGGCCTCCCACCCTCGCTGGAGGGCGGTCGCCGCGGCGAGCGCTGCGAGGTCGGCCGCCGCCTGCGCCCTGCCGCGGGCCCCCTGGGCCGAGGCGAGCGCCGCGAGGGCGAGCCCCAGCACCAGGGCGACCGCGATGAGGCCGAGCGCCAGCACGGTTCCCGAGCCGCGGTCGCGCGGCCTCACGGCTCGCTCCACGCGACCGCCGCCCCGCGCGCCTGGAGCGGCGAGCGCGACAACCAGCCGCCGACCACGGGCTGGGCGACCCGCACCTCGACCCACGGGTCGCCGCGCGCCACGGTCACCGTGGCGTCGGGCCCGGCCACCTGCCCGACGACGGCGCGCACCGCCGCGTCGTCCTCGCCGATCGCGACGGCCCGGGCGGCGGCGCGCGCGGCGTCGGCTGCCTGGAGCTGTGCGTTCGCCGCCGCGGCGAGCGTGAGGACGGCCACCAGCACGAGGACGACCGCAGGCAGCGCGAGCGCGAGCTCGGCGGTCACGGTGCCGCGCTCACGGTCGCGGAACCTGCGCCCGAGCCGCCACCGCGCACTGGTGGCCGTCACCCTCATCCGATCGACAGGGCGCGCTGGATGATGCCGAGCAGCATCTCGCGCACCTCGCCGCTCTTGAGGATCGCGATGAGCAGCCCGGCGAACCCGACCGCCGCGATGGTCGCCACCGCGTACTCGGCGGTCGCGAGACCGGCCTCCGGGTCCTCGCCGCGGACGCGAGCGAGCAGCCCCGCCCACCCCGCTCTCGCTCCGTGCACAGCCTTCATGGGTGTCTCCTCCGGGTCCGTGGCCCGCCTGTCGCGCGCCGTGCCGCCCACTGTGGCGGGCCCGAGACCCGGCCCGCTGGACCGAGCGGCGCCGCTGTGGAGCGAGGGCCCCGCAGACGGCCTGTGGACGGCCAGGCCCCTCCCACCAGGCCCCTCCCGAGCCGCTAGGTTGCGTCCTGCTGCGCCAGCCAGGTGAGGATCATCCGGTTCGTCTCCTCCGGCAGCTCCTGCTGGATCCAGTGACCGCAGTCCAGGTCGACCACGTCCACGTCGGGCACGAGCTCGGCGAGCCTCTCCGACCTCGCGACCATGTCCCTGGAGCCGTAGATCATGAGCGCGGGCTGCTTGACGACGGGGTCCACGTCAGCGAGCAGGCGCCAGTTGCGGTCGAGGTTCCTGTACCAGTTGATGCTGCCCGTGAAGCCTGTCGCCTCGAAGGCGGCCACGAAGACGGCCAGCTCGGCGTCACTCATGACGGGCTCGCCGAGCGGCACCTCCGCCCTGGCGAGCTGCATCAATGCCATGCCCGGCTCGGGCGCTCTGAGCGGCTCGTTCTTCCGGTACAGGTTCCGCAGGAACCGGGACGCGTTCTCGTCGAGCACGGCGTCCGCGACGCCCGGCCGGCGGTTGAAGTGGACGAAGTAGAAGTCCCCGCCCAGCGCCTCTTCCATGACTTCGATCCAAGGCCGCTCACCACGCTCCTGGTAGGGCAGGCTCAGGTTGATCACCCGGTTGACCCGGTGGGGGTGCAGCAGGGTCAGCCCCCAGACGACGAACGCTCCCCAGTCGTGACCGACGAACGTGGCGTCCTCGTAGCCGTAGTGGTCGAGGAGCGCGACCAGGTCTCCGGACAGGTGCTCGATGTCGTACTCGGTCACGTCGGCCGGCCGGGACGAGCCGCCGTAGCCGCGCTGGTTCGGGACGATGACGTGATAGCCCGCGGCGACGAGTGCGGGCACCTGGTGGCGCCAGGAGTAGGCGTGCTCCGGCCAGCCGTGGCACAGCACGACGGGCCGCCCCGCGTTGTGCCTGCCTGCTTCGAAGACTTCGAGCTCCACGCCGTTGACGGCTACCAGGGTGGGCTCGGGGAAGTCGGGGAGACGGTGACTCGGTGGGTTCATGCCGCCATGGTGCACACGGGTACCGGTCAACCCGTGTCCGGTTCTCCGCGCGACCGCCACCTCTTCCCGCGAGACTGGTCGGCAGCGGCTGTCGATTCCGTCGGTGGTCACGCGTCATCGTGATGAAGGACCCACCACCCACTCATCTGGAGGAATCATGAGCACCGAGTACGCGATCCTCATCCACGCCCCGGAGGACGGCACGCCCGCGATGCGTCCGGACCTGGCCGCGGAGATCATGGCCCAGCACGACGAGTTCTCGCGCCGCGTCGTCGCCGAGGGGCACCGCATCACGGGCGGCGTCGAGCTCGAGGCTGCCGGGACGGCGACCCTGGTCCGCCCGGGCGTCGGGACGACCGAGGGCCCGTTCACCGAGCTCGCCGAGCAGATCGGCGGCCTCTACCTGGTCGTGAGCGACGACCTCCCCGGGCTCGCGACGATCATCGACGAGGTGTTCGCGGGCGACGGCTGCACGTACGAGATCCGCCCCACGGTCGACCACGGCGGGACCGACGGCGCGACCGACCCCGAGGCTGCCGTCGCGTCGACCGCCGGCGTGGAGGTCTGACCCGTGAAGGTCATGTTCCTGCTGTACGAGGACGAGCAGGTCTGGGCCGCGGCCTCCGCGGAGGAGCGGTCCCGGTACATGGTGCAGCACGACCAGTTCGCGGCGTTCCTCCATGAGCGCGGGACGCTGGAGGCCGCCGAGGCGCTGAGCACGGTCTCGGCGGCGACCACGGTCCGGCGCCGCGGTGGCGACGTCGTCGTGACCGAGGGCCCGTACGCCGAGCTGACCGAGCAGCTCGGCGGGGTCTACCTCGCGGACCTGCCCAGCATCGACACCGCGATCGAGGCCGTCGCCCTCCTGCCGCAGTACACGGTCGAGCTGCGCCCGGTCGTGGACGTGGACGACCTGTGAGCCGGCGCCTCGGAGACCACGGGTGACGGAGGCGGGCGACGCGCTCTCGGCCGCCTGGCGGGAGCACTGGGCGCGGTTGCTCGCGATGCTCATCGCGCGCTACCGCCGCCCCGACCTCGCCGAGGACGCGCTCGCGGACGCGTTCGCCGCTGCGGCCCGCACCTGGCCCGCCGACGGCGTGCCGGACTCCCCCGCCGCCTGGCTGCGCACCGCGGCCGGGCGGCGGGTCCTCGACCGCCTGCGCGCGGAGGCTGTCGCCGTCCAGAAGGTCCCGCTCATGATCGTGGCGGCGAGGTCCGCGGCGGACGCCTCGGAGCGAGTGCCCGGCCCGCCCGACGACGGCGCGCACCTGCCCGACGAACGGCTGCGGCTCGTGTTCTCGTGCTGCCACCCGGCGCTGTCTGTCGAGGCGCGCACGGCGCTGACGCTGCGGTTCGTCGCGGGTCTGCCGGTCCCGGACATCGCGCGCCTCTTCCTGGTCCAGGACTCGACCATGGCCGCTCGCCTGACGCGCGCGAAGAAGCGCTTGGTCGCGGCGGGCATCCCGTTCGAGGTCCCGCCGCCCGAGCGGCTGGGCGAGCGGCTCGACGACGTCGCCTCGGTCCTGTACCTGACCTTCACCGCGGGCTACGCGCCGGGCACGGGGACCGACGTCCTGCGGGTCGCGCTCGCGGGCGAGGCGATCCGCCTGGGTCGCCTGCTCGACGAGCTGCTGCCGGACCGCCCGGTGGTGCGTGCGCTGCTGGCGCTCATGGTGCTCCAGCACTCGCGCCGGGACGCACGGACCGCGGCGGACGGGTCGCTCGTGCTGCTCGCGGACCAGGACAGGTCGCGGTGGCACGGTGAGGAGATCACGTCGGGCCTCGCGCTGCTCGCGTCCGTGCCCGACGACGTCGCGGGCCTCGCGCACGAGTACCGCCTCCAGGCGTCGATCGCCGCCGCGCACGCTGTCGCGGGACGTGCCACCGACACCGACTGGGGTGCGATCGCCGACCTGTACGCGGAGCTGGAGGTGGCCACGGGCTCGGCCATGGTGCGGCTCGCGAGGTCGGTGGCGGTCGCCGAGGCCCAGGGGCCGGTCGCCGCCCTCGCACTGATCGACGACTTCGAGGGCATCGACGAGGTCCTGCGGACGAACCACCGGCTGCCCGCGACGCGGGCCGAGCTGCTGGCGCGGGCCGCCCGGCCGGCGGAGGCCGCCGCGTTCTTCGAGGAGGCCGTCCGGCGCTGCGGCAACGCGGCCGAGCGTGAGCACCTGGCGCGGCGGTTGGCCGAGGTGCGCGCGGCCGCACGGCGGTGATCCCTGCATGCGCCGCGTCGGTGACCCCAAGCCGCTCAGTTCCCCAGCACCCCGCCCCCCAGCGACAGCAGCACGGGCAGCAGACCGATGAGGACGAACGCCGGCAGGAAGCACACGCCGAGCGGCAGCACGAGGTGCACCGCGAGCCGCGCCGCGGCCTGACGCGCAGCGGCCTGCTGGTCGCTGCGCAGCTGCTCGCCCGCCGCGCGCAACGCCTCCCCCGGCGCCGCTCCCTGCTCCCACGCGAGCCCCAGCGCAGACTGCACCACGGCCAACCGGGCAGGCGCGCCGACCCACGCCTCGGCCCACCCTGCGCCGAGCACGACCGCAGCCCCCGCGCGGGCGAGCGCGGCGCCGTCGGGCCCTCCGATGGCCTGCCCCACGGCCCCGAGCGCACGCGGGACGCTCGTCCCGGCCCGGACCGCGGCCCCGAGCAGCTCGAGCAGGACTCCGATCTCCACGGGGCCCGCGGGCCCTGTCCGGCTCCCCGCCGCACGCCCACCCCTCGTGAGCTCGTCGAGCCGCACCCCGACACCCGCCCGCGCGACCCACCACGCGCTCGACGCGACGAGGCACCCGCACGCGACCGCGACGACCACGGGCCAGTCGACGACCGGGGACCACGCGCTCACGGCGGCGCCCCCACCGCACGGGCTCGTGCCACGAGACGCCCCGACCACCGACGACCGACGAGGAGGAGCACCGCGCCCGCGAGCAGCCCGGCAGACCCCACGCCCCCGCCGAGTGCCGTCGCGAGCGGGTCCACCCCCAGCGCGACCCCGAGCAGCACCCCGACGAGCGGCAGCCACAGCAGCACGCGCGCCGTCGCGGCGGGTCCCGCGAGCGAGGCCTCTCGGTCGGCCCGGGCCTCGGACTCGGCCGCGAGCGCCCGCGCGATCGACTCCAGGACCTCGCCGAGCGGCGCGCCGACGTCGGCGGCCAGTCGGCTCGCCCCGACGACCGCGGCGACCTGTCCCTCGGCCTCGACCGATCCGCGGGCCCCCACCACGGCGAGCAGGTCGCCGCGGTCGGGCACCCCCTGCTGGTCGACGCGTACCCCGGCGGCCGAGACCCAGGCGGCTCCGGGGGCGGCCCCTGCACGCAGCAGCGAGGCGACGTGCGCGACGACGAGACGCACCGAGGACGTCGCTGCCGTGCGCCGCCACGCGAACAGCCGGGCTCCTCGGACTCCGCGGGCCGGACGCCCACCGGCGACCTCCACCGCGGACCGCCCGGGCGGCGCGAGCCCGACCCACACCACGCACGCGACGAGCAGGCCGAGGCTCACGCCCCGCCCCACCGGTCGACGAACGCGTCCCACCCGGCCCCGTAGACCGGGTCCTGCTCGCGGTCCCAGGTCGCGACGGGGTCGACCACGAGCTCTCCGCGGGCGTCGCGCCGCACGACCCCGATCTCGGCGAGGTACCGCACCCGCCCGGACCGCCGCAGGTGCAGGACCACGTCGAGCGCACCGGCGGCCTGGGCCGCGACGGCCTCGCGCGGCATGCCCGCGAGCGCGGCGAGCGCCTCGAGGCGTGCGGGGACCACGGCCGCCGCGTTGGCGTGGATCGTGGCGAGGCCGCCGTCGTGCCCCGTGTTGAGCGCCATGAGGACCTCACGGACCTCGGCGCCGCGGCACTCGCCCAGGACGATGCGGTCGGGTCGCATGCGCAGCGCGTTGCGGACCAGGTCGGCGAGGTCGACGGCACCGGCCCCCTCGACGTTAGGGCGTCGGGCGGTGAGGGGTACCACGTGCGGGTGGTCGGGCACGAGCTCGCGGGCCTCCTCGACGCACACGATCCGTTCGTGCCCGGGGACGAGGGACAGGAGCGCCGCGAGCAGGGTCGTCTTGCCCGTTCCCGTGCCGCCCGAGACGAGCATGTTGGCGCGTTCCGTCACGAGGCGTCGGAGCACGGGCGCCCAGCACCGGTGCAGGCCTCCTGAGTCGACGAGCTCGTCGAGCGTGAAAGCCCGGGAGCGGAGCACGCGCAGCGAGATCACGGCCCCGGACTCACACACGGGCGCGATCGCGGCGTGCAGGCGCGTGCCGTCTGGCAGCCGGGCGTCGACGAGCGGGCTCGCGTCGTCGAGCCGCTGCCCGCCTGCGGCGGCCAGCCGGACCGCGAGCGCCCGCACCTGTGCGGGGCTCCCCAGGTGCAGAGGGACCCGTTCGAGCCCCGCACCACGGTCGACCCACACCTCCGCGGGTGAGTTGACGAGGACGTCGGTGACCTCGGGGTCGTCGAGCAGGGGCTGGAGCGGCCCGGCACCGTAGAGCTCGGCGCGGGCGCGCCGGGTCAGGTCCGCGAGCGCGGTGCTGCCGAGCACCCGGCCCGAGCCGCGCAGGGCCGCGTGGAGCTGGGCGTCGTCTGCCGGGGCGCCCCCGACGAGCTGCCCGCGCACCTCGGCGAGCAGGGCGTCGTCGAGCGCGGCGCCGGTCACGCGGCGCCCCGCGACGCGACGCCGGCCCCACCGACCGCGACGGCCAGCTCGCTCCCGGCACGGCCGAGGGGTCGCCGGGCCCGGACGTCGGGTCCCTCGCCGCGCTCGACACGCGCGGCGTGCCCACGGTCCCAGGGGACGACCGCGGCGAGCGGCAGCCCGACGACGTCGCTCACGTCCCACGGGTCGAGGCGCCCGGGTGCGGGTCGCCGTGCCACGAGGCGCAGGGCGCGCCCGGCGCCGTGCCGGGTCGCGAGCGCCGCGGTCGCGACGGCCCCGGCGACCGACGGCAGGTCGAGCGGGGTCACGAGGAGGAGCGTGTCGCAGGCCCCCACGAGGGCCGCGTTCCCGGTGCCGGCGGAGTCGGCCCCGTCCCCGTCCAGCACCGAGCGCGGCAGGTCGAGGACGAGGACGTCGCACGCGTCGGCGAGGGCCGAGCAGACGTCCACGACCACGCCGTCGTCGAGGATCACGGGGTCGGCGCGGTGCGCGCTGAGGACCGGTACGTGCCGCCACGTGGGCAGGAGCCCGGCGAGCGCGGGACCGTCGACGGCGCCGCGCGCGTCGCGCAGGTCGGACCAGCGGGGCCCGTCCCGGTGGTCGATGCCGAGCAGCACGTCGATCCCGCCGCCTCGTGTCTCGAGGTCCACGAGCACGGTGCGCCGTCCTGCCCGCCGCAGCCCGTCCGCGAGCGCCGCTGTCACCGTGCTCGTCCCTGCCCCGCCACGTGCGCCGATCGCACCCACCACGGCTGCCACTGCCCTGCCCATGGACGTTCCCCCCTGTCGCCGGCCCGGGACCGGGCCGGGTCCATCCTGGGGCGAGAAGCCGGTACGTGGGGGCTGCGTCGTCGGACCTGTGGAAAACCCGGGCCGCGCGGCACCTGTGGTCGACCGCGCGGGACGCCCCGGACTCAGCGCTCGAGCGCGAGGTACTGGTGCGCGTACGCGATCGCCATTCCGCCCTCGCCGACCCCCGCCGCGACGCGCTTGACCGAGCCCGAGCGCACGTCGCCGATCGCGAAGACCCCTGGAGCGCTCGTCTCGAGCGCGAACGGTCGCCGGTCGGCCGTCCACCCCGGCGCGGCCGCCGCGTCCCCGCCCGTGAGGACGAACCCGTGCGTGTCGCGCGCGACCTCGGGCGGGAGCCAGCCCGTGACCGCGTCGGCGCCGATCATGACGAACACGACGGGCAGCGCGCGCCGGGTCGTGGTCCCCGTCGCGGAGTCCAGCACGTCGAGGGACCCGAGGGCCCCGTCGCCGTGCAGGTCGGTGATCTGGTGCCGCGTCTCGACGCGGATGCCGGGGTTCGCGGCGATCTGGTCGATCAGGTATCGCGACATGCTCGCCCCGAGGGACGGCCCGCGCACGAGCATCGTGACCGACCGGGCGTGCCGCGAGAAGAAGATCGCTGCCTGCCCCGCGGAGTTCCCCGCCCCGACGATGCAGACGTCCTGCCCCTGCGCGAGCGCGGCGTCGCTGCGCGCGGCCCCGTAGTACACGCCGTTGCCGAGGAAGCGGTCGACCGACGCCAGGGCGAGCGAGCGCCACTCGACGCCCGTCGCGACGATCACCACGGGAGCGACGAGCGTGTCGCCGCCGTCGAGGACGACCTGGTGCGCGCCCGGGTCGATCGCGCCGACCGTGCGCGTCACGACGATCTCCGCCCCGAGGCGCTGCGCCTGGGTGAGGGCGCGGCTCGCGAGGTCGCCCCCCGAGATGCCGTACGGGAAGCCCGTGTAGTTCTCGATGCGGGTCGAGGTCCCGGCCTGGCCGCCCGGGGCCAGGCTCTCGACGACGAGCGTGCGCAGCCCCTCGGCGGCCGCGTTGACCGCCGCGGTCAGCCCTGCGGGACCGGCCCCCAGGATGACGACGTCGTACTCGTCGTGCGCCGGTTCGACGGCGAGCCCCACCGCGCGGGCGACGTCCCTCATCGCGGGGTCGGCGAGCCGGGACCCGTCCCGGAGCTCGAGCACGGGGTGCGCGAGGCCGTCGGGCTCGTCCGCCGGCTCGACCACGACCCGGTCGAACGGGACGTGGTTGCGCGTCAGGAACGTCGCGAGGTCCCGGACCCGCGCGTCGAACCGCGGGCCGATCACGCACGCCTCCGCGACGGGCTTCTCCGACGCGTGCGCCTGGAGCGCGTCGAGGTAGGAGCGGGCGAGGCTCGCCACGTGGTCCGGCACGGAGGGCGCCATGGCCGCGAGGGTGTAGAAGACGGCGGCCTCGAGCTTGATGATGCGGGACGCCTCGGTCGCCCGCCCGCTCGCGGGGAACGCCGTGCTCAACGTCATGGGGACCTCGCCGAAGAACATGCCGGGGGTGCGCACCCCGATCACGCGCTCGGTGCCACCCACCATCTTGGTGATCTCGGCCCTGCCCTCGATCACGACGAAGAACGCCCTCTCGTCGCCCTCGTGCGCGAAGTACTCCCCCGGCAGGAGGCGGATGTCCTCGACCGCGCCCACGAGGAACTCGAGCGGCTCGGGCGGCAGTGGCTCGAACATCGAGACGGCGCGGAGCTCGGCGAGCGTGATCATGCGTGCCTCCAGCGGGCCGGGTCACAGGGGTGACCGGCGACGCGGCCTCGGTGCCGCGGAGCCGTCCACGGCGAACGTACCGCGCCCCGGTGCGCACGACATCCGCTCACCTCGGGACCACCCTGGAACCGGGACATTCCGCCCCACCGGTCGCCGGTTGCGGCTAGGCTCGCCGGGTGACCCATCCCCAGGACTCACCGCAGCCCGGCCACCGCCCCACGACCGGCGCCCGCGAGGGGCGCCCGCGGAAGGTCGCCGCGTTCTTCGACCTGGACAAGACGATCATCGCGACGTCGTCGACCGCGGCCTTCTCCAAGCCCTTCTACGCGGGCGGGCTCATCAGCCGCGGCGACGTGCTGCGCAGCGCCTACGCGCACTTCCTCTACATGGTGGGCGGAGCGGACGCCGACCAGACCGAGCGCATGCGCGCGCACCTGAGCGCGCTCGTGACGGGCTGGGACGTGCGGACCGTGTCCCAGATCGTCGAGGAGACGCTGCACGAGTACATCGACCCGGTCGTGTACGCGGAGGCCGTCGACCTCATCGTGAGCCACCACGACCGGGGCCACGACGTCGTGATCGTGTCCGCCTCGGGGTCGGAGGTCGTCGAGCCCATCGCCGCGGTCCTGGGCGCCGACCACTACGTCGCGACCCGCATGGAGATCGTCGACGGACGGTACACGGGCGAGATCGACTTCTACGCGTACGGCGAGAACAAGGCCATCGCGATCCGTGAGCTCGCCGAGGTGCACGGCTACGACCTCGACGCGTCCTACGCGTACTCGGACTCGATCACGGACGCGCCCATGCTCGCCGAGGTCGGGCACGGGTTCGCGGTCAACCCCGACCGCACCCTGCGTCGCCTCGCGGGCGAGAGCGGCTGGGGCACCCTCACCTTCACGCGCCCCGTCACGCTGCGCACCCAGCTCTCCCCGCCGCGCACCGCGGCCGTGGTCGGCGGCGCCGTGACGGCCGTGGTCGTCGCGTGGCTCGTGTGGCGGGCCGTGCGCGGGCGCTCGGGCGGCGCGGCGCAGGAGGGCACCGCCGCGTAGGAAGCCCGTGCCCGACGGCGGAGCACGGGTCGCGAGACCCGCTCACCACCGGGCGTCGCGCGGGGCGCCCGACGGCGTCGGCGTTCGAACCGAGTCCTCGTTGTCCGGGTCCTCCCGGCTCGGGATCGAACACCTCGTGGAGGTTCCCGCGATCCGCTCCCCACCCCTTGCGCGGCACCGGGGGCAGGCGTATCAAAGAGGGACAACAGCACCAGGGGCGGGCGGAACCCACGCGCGAGAAGTCCACGCATAGGACTGGCTGACCGGGCTTGACCCGTTGCAGCACCTACCCTCGCAGCACGCTTGTTAACCCTCGCCCCGCTGGCGAGCACGGCGTCCCTCCGGGGGCGCCGTTCCCGTGTCCGGGCCCCGCGCCGAATACCCTGGCTCCATGACCTCAGCGCCGAGCGTTTCCTCGTCCATCACCGTCCGCCTCCAGGTCGAGGCCAGGCCCACCGCGGTCAGCGAGCTCACGACCGCGATCGAGCAGACCGGCGGGATCGTCTCGGCGCTCGACGTCACGGCGTCGGGCCACGAGCGCATCTCGGTGGACGTGACGGTCGCGACGCGCGGCGAGTCGCACGCCGAGGAGATCGTCGAGGCCCTGCGCGTGCTGCACGGGGTCAGCGTGGAGCGGGTCTCGGACCGTACGTTCCTGCTGCACCTGGGCGGGAAGCTCCAGATCGAGTCGAAGGTCCCGATCCGCAACCGTGATGACCTGTCGATGATCTACACGCCGGGCGTCGCGCGCGTGTGCGAAGCCATCGCGGCCCACCCCGAGGACGCGCGCCGCCTGACGATCAAGCGCAACACGATCGCGGTCGTCACGGACGGGTCGGCGGTGCTGGGCCTCGGGGACATCGGACCGCTCGCGTCACTGCCCGTCATGGAGGGCAAGGCCGCGCTCTTCAAGCGTTTCGCGGACATCGACGCGTTCCCCATCGCGCTCGACACGCAGGACACCGACGAGATCGTGCGCACGGTCAAGGCCATCGCGCCGGTCTTCGCGGGGATCAACCTCGAGGACATCTCGGCGCCGCGCTGCTTCGAGATCGAGCGCCGGTTGCGCGCCGAGCTCGACATCCCCGTGTTCCACGACGACCAGCATGGTACGGCGATCGTCGCGCTCGCCGCGCTGACGAACGCGCTCAAGGTCGTGGGCAAGGACCTGGCCGAGGTGCGGATCGTGCTCTCGGGCGCTGGCGCCGCGGGCACGGCGGTCCTCAAGCTGCTCCTGGCCGCGGGCGCGCACGACGTCGTGGTCGCGGACGTCGAGGGCGTGGTCCACCCCGACCGCCCGGGCCTGTCGCCCGCGCTCGCGTGGACAGCGATCAGCACCAACCCGCGTCGCGTGAGCGGCACGCTCGTCGAGGCGCTCGCGGGGGCCGACGTCTTCATCGGCGTCTCCGCCCCGGACATCCTCACGGGCGACGACATCGCGACCATGGCACCGGACTCGATCGTGTTCGCGATGGCCAACCCCACCCCGGAGGTGGACCCGGTCGAGGCCGCGCAGCACGCCGCGATCGTCGGCACGGGCCGCAGCGACTTCGCGAACCAGATCAACAACGTGCTCGCGTTCCCCGGGGTGTTCCGCGGCCTGCTCGACGCCCAGTCGCACAAGATCACCGACACCATGCTGCTCGCGGCGGCCCGCGCGCTCGCGTCGACGATCCACGAGGACCAGCTCAATCCGACGTACATCGTGCCGAGCGTGTTCAACCCCGAGGTCACGACGGTCGTGGCGGCCGCGGTCGAGGCCGCGGCCCGTGCGGAGGAGGCCGCCGCGTCCTGACGGCACGCGTCGACACGGGCCCGCTCGCCGAGTGTGCAGTTCGGGCTCTTGCTCGCGCCTGGGGACAGCCCGAGGTGCACACTCGGCGTGGCCCGATGCCCTTCCTCCCGTGGCGGTTCCCGCAGGGCGGACACGAGTGCGACGACTTGTGGGCTTTTGTCAGCACCTTCTCCCATTTCGAGAAACAGTGACCCCGGTCACCCGATGGGGTCTAGACTCGCCCAGTCGGGGCAGGACAGGCCCCGTCGCTCGACGTGTCTCGCACCCTTCCGCCGCCTCGCGGGCGGAGGGGATCTCACGTCACGAGCCCCGCACCAGAGTCGATGCGCACCGGAGGTAAGAGTGCCTGAGAATGTGACCACCACCGAGAACCAGGTCGACGGGCAGCCCGAGTCGCCGGGTCTGGAGAACCTCCTCCACGAGGAGCGCAGCTTCCCGCCCAGCCCCGAGTTCGCCGCCCAGGCCAACGCCCAGGCCTCGCTGTACGAGGAGGCCGAGGCAGACCGTCTCGCGTTCTGGGCACGCCAGGCCACCGACCTCGTGTCGTGGAGGACCCCGTTCACCGAGACGCTCGACTGGTCGAACGCCCCGGTCGCCCGCTGGTTCGCCGACGGCACCCTCAACGCGGCGTACAACGCGGTGGACCGTCACGTCGAGGCGGGCAACGGCGACCGCGTCGCGATCCACTTCGAGGGCGAGCCGGGCGACACCCGCACCGTCACCTACGCGGACCTGCAGCGCGAGGTCTCGCGCGCGGCCAACGCCCTGGGCGCTCTCGGCGTGACCACGGGCGACCGTGTCGTCATCTACCTGCCCATGATCGTCGAGGCCGTCGTCGCGATGCTGGCCTGCGCCCGCATCGGCGCCCCGCACTCCGTGGTCTTCGGCGGGTTCTCGGCCGACGCGCTGCGCAGCCGCATCGCGGACGCCGAGGCCAAGGTCGTCATCACCGCGGACGGCGGCTACCGCCGTGGTGCCGCGTCGGCCCTCAAGCCCGCGGTCGACGAGGCCCTCGCACCCAAGGAGGGCGCCGAGGCCACGACGGTCCAGCACGTCCTGGTGGTGCGGCGCACCGAGCAGGACGTGGAGTGGACCGAGGGACGCGACGTCTGGTGGCACGACGCCCTCGAGGCGGCCGACGTCCAGCACACGCCCGTGTGGGTCGAGGCCGAACACCCGCTGTTCATCCTCTACACGTCCGGCACCACCGGGAAGCCCAAGGGCATCCTGCACACGACGGGCGGCTACCTGACGCAGGCGTCGTACACGCACAAGAACGTGTTCGACCTCAAGGCCGAGACCGACGTCTACTGGTGCACCGCGGACATCGGCTGGGTCACGGGTCACTCCTACGTGACGTACGGACCGCTGCTCAACGGCGCGACCCAGGTCATCTACGAGGGCACGCCCGACTCCCCGCACCAGGGCCGCTGGTGGGAGATCATCGAGAAGTACAAGGTCTCGATCTTCTACACGGCCCCCACCGCGATCCGCGCCTGCATGAAGTGGGGCGAGGAGATCCCGAACAAGTACGACCTCACGAGCCTGCGCGTCCTGGGCTCCGTCGGAGAGTCCATCAACCCCGAGGCCTGGATGTGGTACCGCCGCGTCATCGGCGGCGACAAGGCCCCGATCGTCGACACGTGGTGGCAGACCGAGACCGGCGCGATCATGATCTCGCCTCTGCCGGGCGTCACGGCGACCAAGCCGGGCTCGGCCCAGGTCCCGCTGCCGGGCATCGTCGCGGACGTCGTCGACGACAACGCGCAGCCCGTCCCGAACGGTGGCGGCGGCTACCTCGTCCTGTCGGAGCCGTGGCCGTCCATGCTGCGCGGCATCTGGGGAGACCTCGAGCGCTTCAAGGACACCTACTGGTCCCGCTTCCAGGGCATCTACTTCGCGGGCGACGGCGCCAAGAAGGACGAGGACGGCGACATCTGGCTCCTCGGCCGTGTCGACGACGTCATGAACGTCTCGGGCCACCGCCTGTCGACCACGGAGATCGAGTCCGCGCTGGTCTCGAACCCGCTCGTCGCCGAGGCCGCGGTCGTGGGCGCCACGGACGAGCTGACCGGGCAGGCCGTCGTCGCGTTCGTCATCCTGCGCGGCGAGCACGCGGCCCGTGCGGCGGACCCGGAGGGGGCCGCCGCGGTCGAGCTCGAGCTGCGCAACCACGTGGCCAAGGAGATCGGGCCCATCGCGAAGCCCCGCAAGATCCTCGTGGTCCCCGAGCTGCCCAAGACGCGGTCCGGCAAGATCATGCGCCGCCTGCTGCGCGACGTCGCCGAGAACCGCGCGGTCGGGGACGCGACGACGCTCGCGGACTCGTCCGTCATGACGCTCATCGCGTCGGGTCTGGCGAAGCCGGCGGGCTCGGAGGACTGAGCCCTGAGGGGCGTGGGGGCCCCCGC
>NZ_JACSQQ010000011.1:0-45854 GCF_014836555.1 Oerskovia rustica | reverse complement strand
GTTGCCGGACGCCGCTCGGGTCCGGCCGCCGCTCGTCAGGCCGGCTCGGGCGCTGCGTCCTTGGACGGCCCGACGCCGTCGCTCGCGTCCCCCGCCTCGGCCGCCTCGTTCGCGGGGCTCGTCGCGAGGACCACGCAGCCCGCGAGCGCGACGAGCGCCGCGACGGCGACGGCCGGGTCCCAGCCCGAGCGGATCGTGTCCCCGAGCACCGCGATGCCCACGGCCCCCGGGACGACGACCTCGACGACCGACAGGATCGCGGCGTTCGTCCCGACCTTGCCGTGCTCGAGCGACCGCAGGTAGGCGAGCGCGCCCACGACCCCGAACACGACGATCGCGATCGCGAGCGGCTGGAAGATCGTGTCCCAGATGTCCCCCGAGGCGTGCGCACCGCGCGCCGCGACGGCCGCGCCCGAGTACCCGAGGGCCCCGATCACGGCGAGAAGCACGGGGCTCCCGGCCTTGTAGAACACCAGCGCGAGGACCGCGAGCCCCACGGCCACCCCGATGAGCACGGGTGCGAACCAGTCCGGCGGGACGGGAGCGGGTTGCTCGCCGCCCGCGATCCCGAGCACCACGAGCGCCGCCACGATCGCCGTCATGGCCGCGACGTCGATCCGCCGCATGGGCACCGACAGGAACACCCTGGCGAGCAGGACCGTCACGACGAGCGAGCTCGCGAGCACGGCCTGGACCACGAACAGCGGCAGGTGGTCGAGCGCGACGAGCGAGAACAGCCACGCGACGAGGTCCACCGTGAACGCGAGGATCACCAGTGGTTGCCGCACCACCGCGAGCCCCTGGGCGCGGCGGGCCGCGACGGCCTGCATGACGGTGCTGACGCCGTAGCCGATCGCGGCGGCGACGGCAGCGAGCAGGCTGAGGAACACGGGACCTCCTGAGGGTGCGCGTCTCGGGACGCGGGGAGCCCCCAGTCTTCCCGGCGCGGGCGTGCGTCGCGCGGCGACCCGTCCGCACGGTCGCCCCGCGTCGTCGGGCCCCGTCTGTGCCGACCGGTCGGACACAGGGGCGGCCCCTGCCGTTCACGGGGGCGAAACGCACCGTGGTTACCGTGACGGCCATGCGCATCGAACCCCTCACCTTCCCCGCGCCCGGTGGCGGCGCGCTCGTCTCCCCGCCCTCCCGCGGCGGGTCCGCGGTCCGGCCCGGCCGGCCGGGAGGATCCGGCAGGCCCGGCCAGGACGGCCGACCTACGCCGGGCCGCCCCGGTCCGAGCGCCCCTGCCGGGCTCTCGCTGCTCGACAGCCTCGCCGCCAGGACTGCCGACCTGTCGCACCTCGCGGACGTGCTGATCGACTGCGTCCAGGGCGGTGCGAGCGTCGGCTGGGTCAAGGCGCCGACCAAGGAGGCCGCGACGGCCTGGTGGTCCGCGTTCCTCGCGGACCCGGAGCACCGCACGTGGGTCGGTCGCGACGACTCGGGGAGGATCGTCGCGACCGCCTCGCTCGCCCTGACCTCGAAGGACAACGGCGTGCACCGCGCCGAGGTCGTCAAGCTCCTGGTCCACCGTCAGGCTCGCGGGCACCGCTTCGCGCCGGGGCTCATGGCGACGATCGAACGTTTCGCACGCACCGAGGGGCTGTCGCTGCTGACGCTCGACACCGAGACGGGCAGCCTGGCCGAGTCCCTGTACCGCCGGTGGGGGTGGACCGAGGTCGGCGCCGTCCCCGGGTTCGCCAGGGTCGCGGGCGGCGCGCTCGTGTCGACGACGATCTTCTACAAGCAGCTCGGCGCACGCTGACGGCGCGCGCTACCCCTCGGCGAGGAGCTCGAGGATCGCCGCGCCGTAGCGCTCCCGCTTGGCCGCGCCGATCCCGCTGACGTCGGACAGGTCGTCGATCGAGACGGGGTTGCGCTGCGCGAGCGCCCGCAGGGTCGCGTCGTGGAAGACGACGTAGGCCGGCACCCCGCTCTCCTTCGCGGTCGCACCCCGCCAGGCGCGCAGCTTCTCCATGCGTGCTGCGGCGTCGGGGGTCAGCTCCGCGTCGGCCGCCGCGGCTGCGGGCTTGCGGGTCCGGGACGTCTTGGTCCGCACGTCCCGGCGCAGCCGGACCTCCTGCTTGCCGCCGAGCACCGGGTCGGCGGCCTCGGTCAGGCTCAGGGTCCCGTAGCCCTCGCTGTCGACGCCGAGCAGGCCTTGCGCGAGGATCTGCCGGACGACCGTGCGCCACTCGGTGGCGCTGAGGTCCGCGCCGACACCGAAGACCGGCAGCTGGTCGTGCCCGAGCGAGGTGATCCGGGGCGTCGGCTTCCCGGTGAGGATGTCGACGACGTGCCCGGCGCCGTAGCGCTGCCCCTGACGTTCCAGGCGCAGGACGGTCGAGAGGACCTTCTGCGCGGCGACGGTCCCGTCCCAGGACTCGGGCGGGGCGAGGCACGTGTCGCAGTTCCCGCACGCGGGCCCGTCCTGGCCGAAGTACGCGAGGAGCTGGACCCTGCGGCACGTGATGGTCTCGCACAGGGCGAGCATCGCGTCGAGGTTCGCGCCCATGCGCCGTTTGTGCGCTGCGTCGCCCTCGGACGTGTCGATCATGCGGCGCTGCTGGACGACGTCCTGGAGCCCGTACGCGAGCCACGCGGTCGACGGCAGCCCGTCGCGCCCTGCGCGGCCCGTCTCCTGGTAGTACCCCTCGACCGACTTGGGCAGGTCGAGGTGCGCGACGAACCGCACGTCGGGCTTGTCGATGCCCATGCCGAACGCGATGGTCGCGACCATGACGATGCCGTCCTCGCGCAGGAAGCGCGACTGGTTCGCTGCGCGCAGGGGTGCGGGCATGCCCGCGTGGTAGGCCAGCGCCGGGATCCCGTGCGCGTTCAGGTGCTCGGCGGTGGTCTCGACCGAGGCGCGCGAGAGGCAGTAGACGATGCCCGCGTCCCCGGTGTGCTCGGCCCGGATCAGGTCGACGAGCTGGGTGCGCGGGGAGTCCTTGGGCGCGATGCGGTAGGTGATGTTGGGGCGGTCGAAGCTCGAGACGAACGTGCGGGCGTCGTGCAGCTCGAGCCGTCGGACGATCTCGTCGGCCGTCTGCCGGGTCGCGGTCGCGGTGAGCGCGATCCTCGGGACGTCCGGCCACGTCTCGGCGAGCACGGTCAGCCGCAGGTAGTCGGGTCGGAAGTCGTGGCCCCAGGCCGAGACGCAGTGGGCCTCGTCGATCGCGAACAGGGACACCTTCCCCGCCTGCAGGAGGCGCACGGTCTCGGGCACCCCGAGGCGCTCGGGGGCCAGGTACAGCAGGTCGAGCTCTCCGGCCAGGAAGGCGTCCTCGACCGCGCGGCGCTCGGGCACCGACTGGGTCGAGTTGAGGAACCCGGCCCGTGCCCCGAGGGCGGACAGCGCGTCCACCTGGTCCTGCATGAGGGCGATCAGGGGCGAGATGACCACACCCGTCCCGGGCCGCAGCAGCGCGGGGATCTGGTAGCACAGCGACTTGCCGCCGCCCGTGGGCATGAGGACGAGCGCGTCCTGCCCGCGGAGCACGGTGTCGATGATCTCCGCCTGGTCGCCCCGGAAGTGGTCGTACCCGAAGACGGTCGTCAGGACGTCGAGCGCGGTGCGGGTCTCGGGCAGGGCGGATGCTGTCACGGGGTGGGTGCTTCCTTCACGATCGGGTCGGCCGGCGTCCGGGGGATCGCGGCCCATCCTTCCTCAGGAGCCTGCTCGCGACCAGCACGAGGTATGCCACGAGCAGGGCCGCGGCGCCCCAGGAGAGCGCCGAGTACGACGAGACCGCGATGACGATCCCGGCGAGCACCCCGCCGACGGCTCCGCCGAGGTTCATCGCGAAGTCGGAGAGCCCCTGGACCTGGGTCCGGTCGGTCGCGGGCGTCGCGTCGATGAGCAGCGCGGAACCGGCCACGAGCCCGCACGACCAGCCCACGCCGAGCAGCACGAGCCCGACGGTCAGTCGTGCCGAGTCGTCGCTCGGCGCCCCGGCGACGATCACGGCCGAGGCGAGCAGGATCGCTCCGCCCACCACGAGCACGCGGGAGTGGCCGACCCTGTCCGCGGCCCACCCGATCACGGGGCTGAGCACGTACATGCCCGCGATGTGCGCGCTGATGACGATCCCGATGATCTGCAGGCTCGCGCCGCCGTGCCCCATGTGCACGGGGGTCATGGACATGAGCCCGACCATCACGAGGTGGCTCACGACGATCGCCGCGAGCGCGAGCTGCGCGGTCGCGGACGCGCGGATCACGGCCCACCCGGCGGCGAGCCCGGCGCGGAAGCCGGGGCGCGGCGGCGCCGGGGTGCGGGTGGTGCCGGGGGCATCCACGAGGCCCGACGGCGCTGCGTCCTCGGGTGCGTGGGCGGGGGTCCGGTTCGTCCCCGCCACCGCGCGCGCCGCGGCCACGTGGAGCGGGTCGGGGCGCAGGAGCAGCCAGACGGAGGCTGCGGCCGCGGCGAACGCGAGGGAGGCGACGAGCAGCGGTGCGGCGGACGTGCCGTGCGCACCGTGCTCCCCGGCCGGGCCGGGCAGGAGGCCGAGCTTCTCGGTCGCCCCGGCAAGGTTCGGCCCGAGGACCGACCCGATGGTCGTCGCCCAGATCACGACCGAGAGGTCGGTGGCCCGGCGTTCGGGGCGGGCGAGGTCGGTCGCGGTGAAGCGCGACGCGAGGCCGGTCGCGGAGCCGGCCCCGAAGAGGAGCATCCCGGCGAGCAGCAGGGGCCAGGTCTGGAGGAAGGTCGCGGTCGCCGCGAGGAGCGCGCCCAGGAACGCGACGACGTACCCGGTGGTGAGGGACCGGCGTCGGCCGTGGCGTTCGGCGAGGCGCGAGAGCGGCAGGGCGACGATCGCGGCGCCGACGACGGCCGTGGTCTGGGCGAGTCCCGCGATCGCGTCGGAGCCCGAGAGCTCGGACGCGATGAGCGAGCTCACCGAGATACCGGTCGCGACCCCGATCCCGCCGAAGACCTGGCTCGCGGCGAGGACCGAGACGGTCCGCCGCTGGACGCGGTCGACGGGCGGGTCGACCGTTCGGTCGGCAGGCTCGGGCAGGGGTTCGGGGGTCACCTCGGCAGCCTAGTGGCGGGCGCCGTCACGGAGCTGTCAGAAGGAGCGCGCCCCGGAGCCCTCGCGGGTTCTGCCCCCTCCGCGTCCAGGACCCGCAGCACGGCCCGCACCGCCTCCCTCCCGGCCCGGTTCGCCCCGATCGTCGACGCGCTCGGCCCGTACCCGACGAGCTGGACGCGCGGGTCGGCGACCACGGTCGGCCCGTACATGACGATCCCACCTCCGGGCCCGCGCAGCCCGAGCGGTCCGAGGTGGTCGAGCGCCGCCCGGAATCCCGTGGCCCACAGGATCACGTCGGCGCCCTGGTGCGTCACGCCGTCGGGACGGGCGCCGGGGTCCCATGCGACGCCGTCGGGCACGACGTGCGAGAACATCGGCAGGCGGTGCAGGACGCCCGAGGCGATGCCCGCCTCGTACGCGGGCGTGAGCGGGAGGCCCGTGACCGACACGACGCTCTCCGGGGCCAGGCCTGCGCGCGTGCGCTCGTCGACGAGGGCCACCGCGTCGCGGCCCCGGTTCTCGTCGAACGGGCCGCCGACCCACACGGGCTCACGGCGCGTGACCCACGTGGTCGAGGCCGCGTGCGGGGCGATCTGGAGCAGGAACTGCGTCGCGGACGCGCCGCCGCCCACGACGACCACGCGCTTGCCCGCGAAGTCCTCGGCGGCACCGAAGTCGTGCGTGTGGAGCTGCGTGCCCGCGAACGTCTCGCGGCCCGGGTACCAGGGCCAGAACGGCTTGGTCCACGTCCCGGTCGCGTTGACGAGCGTCCGCGCACGCCAGGCCACCGGCCCGTCGGGCGTGGTCGCCTCGACGAGGAGCGCACCGGACGGGTCGTCGCGCACCTCGCGCACCGCGACGGGCCGCAGCACCCGCAGGTCGTTGACCTGCTCGTACGCACCGAAGTACCGCCCGACGGCGGTGCTCGCGCTCTCGTGCGGGTCGCCCGCGTCGAGGGCCAGGCCGGGCAGGTCGTGCACCGCGTGCGTCTGGGCCATCGTGAGCGACGGCCAGCGGAACTGCCACGCGCCACCCGGGGCGGGCGCCGCGTCGAGCACCACGAAGGTGCGCAGGGCACCCGAGGACGCTCCGCCGTCGGGCCTGCTCGACGGGAGGCCGTCGCTCCCGAGCGGGACCAAGCCCCGCCGCCGCAGGTGGAACGCGGCCGAGAGCCCGGCCTGTCCGGCGCCCACCACGAGGACGTCGACGTCGAGGGGCTGGGCGGGTCCGGGCGAGGTGCTCACTCCCGTACCAACCCCGCGCGCGCCGGGACCCATCCGGGACCGCCCGTGACGCGCCGCACAGCAGGGCGGGCACGGTGGGGAAACCCCGTGAACGTCCCGTGGACCTTGGCGGCCTCCTGGGTGTCCGCCCGGTGCGACCTGTGCGCGGCGGGCACCCTGGAGGGGTGACCTCGTTCGACGCCCTTGCCGGCGGGCCCATGCCGGGCGCCTCGCTGCTGTCCGCGACCGTGCCGCTCCCCGAGCCCGAGACCGCCGCGACCCTGCCGCCCGCGGTGCTGCGCGAGCTCGCGGGACGCGGCGACTGGATGTCCTCGTGGTGGACGGTCGTCCTGCTCGCGGCCGCCGCGGTCGGGGTCGCGGTCCTCGTCGCGTGGGACCGGCGACGTCGTGCGGCGGCCCGCCGGGCGGACGACGGCGAGAACGACGGCAGGGGCCGCCGGACCGGGGCCTGGCGCGCCTGGGTCGGGACGATCGCGTCGGGGCTCCTCGTGATCCTGTCCGTCACGGTCGCGGTCAACGCGTACGCGGGCTACGTGCCCAACACCGCGGCCCTGCGCACCACGATGGCCGGGTGGGGGCTCGTCGACCCGCCGCCCAGCCACCGGGACGAGCCGTCGGAGCGCGACGGGTCCTCCGCGGCGGGGTCGGTGACCTCGACGCCCGTCACGGCCCCGGACCTGCGCATGGCCGACGGCACGACCTGGGTCTACACGCCGCCCGGCTTCGACCCTGCGGCGCCCACGCGCTACCCCGTCGTCTACCTCTTCCACGGCAGCCCCGGCCAGCCGAGCGACTGGTTCGCCGCGGCCGACAGTGCGAACGTCATGGACACGCTGCTCGAAGCCCACCTCGTCGAGCCCATGATCCTCGTCGCGGTCGACGTCAACGGGCAGGGCCCCTCGGCGCGCGACACCGAGTGCCTCGACTCGACCACGGGCGGCGCCCAGGTCGAGACGTACGTGACGGACGTCGTGATCCCGTGGGTCGACAAGAACTTCCCGACCGTGCCCGACCGCGAGCACCGTGCGATCGGCGGGATGTCCTCGGGCGGCTTCTGCGCGCTCAACCTGGGACTGCGCCACCTCGACACGTTCGGCGCGATCATGGCGCTCGAGCCGTACGGCGACCCGGGAGACGGCGGCCGCAGGATGCTCGCGACGAAGGAGGAGTTCGACGCCAACTCCCCCAGCCGCTACCTCCCGACCATGGACTTCCCCGAGCCCGTCGCGGTGTTCCTCGACGGCGGCACCGAGTCGCCGCACAAGGACCGCGAGGCCAACCGCCGGCTCGCCGCGGTGCTCACCGAGCGCGGCCAGACCGTCGAGCTGCGCGAGGAGAAGGGCCAGGGGCACACGTGGGCCATGGTCCACGTGGGCCTGCCGTACGGGCTGATGTTCCTCTCCGAGCACCTGGCGCAGCCCTGAGCCGGGCGCTCGACGACCCGCCGACAGCTCGGTGACCGCGCACCCGACGTGATGGGATGGAGCCATGCGCTCCCCCCTCGAGATCGGCCCGCTCGACCCGGCCACAGCGGACGAGGTCCGTGCCCTGGCCGCGGCCGCCCAGGAGTCCGACGGCGTCGCCCCCCTCTCCGAGCAGCCCCTCCTGCGCCTGGGCGTCGACGACGAGGACCTCACGCACGTCGTCGCGTACGACGACGAGGGAACGGTCACCGGGTACGCCCAGATCGACCGCGGCGGCGACGTCGCGAGCGCCGAGCTCGTGGTGCACCCGGCCGCGCGCCGCCGTCGGACCGGCCGCATGCTGCTGCGCACCGCGCAGCGCGACGCGACCCTGCCCGCGCGCTCGGGCGAGCCCGGCCAGCACGGCGGCGTCCTGCACGTGTGGGCGCACGGCGACCTCCCCGCGGCGCGGGCGTTCGCGGCCGACGCGGGGCTCGTCGTCGTGCGCGAGCTGTGGAGGATGGGGCTCGACCTGCGGTCCGGGACGTGGGAGCGTCCCGAGGTCCCCGCGGGCCTGCGCCTGCGCACGTTCCGCCCCGGGCCCGACGACGCCGCCTGGCTCCTCGTCAACGCGCGCGCCTTCGCGCACCACCCCGAGCAGGGCCGCCTCGGCCAGGCCGACCTCGACGCACGCGTCGCCGAGGACTGGTTCGACCCCGAGGGCTTCTTCCTCCTCGAGCGCGAGGACGGCTCGCTCGCCGGTTCCTTGTGGACCAAGGTGCCCACCGACCAGACCGGAGACGTACGCGAGGGCGAGATCTACGTCGTCGGCGTCGACCCCGACGCCCAGGGCCAGGGGCTCGGGAAGGTGCTGACCGCCGTCGGGCTCGCGCACCTCGCCGCACGCGGGCTCGACCGCGCGGTCCTCTACGTCGACGGCGACAACGCCGCCGCGACCCGCACCTACCTCGGGGCCGGCTTCGGCAAGGACACGGTCGACGTCCAGTACGGGCCGCCGGCAGTGAACCCCGTCACCCAAAGTTCACCGAGTGATGCCACCATGAAGTCATGACCGACTCCACCGTCCGTCCCGGCGTCCGGACCTCCGCGCGCCCGGACCAGCAGCCGGAGGCCGTGCGCGCGTCCAGCCCGCGAGCCGTCCTCGACCCCGAGCTCGCAGCGCACATCGCCGAGCACATCGCCGAGGAGGAACCGGTCACCGGCACGATCGACGTGGAGGTGCTCGACGCCGAGCCCTTGCCCGCCGACCGCTTCGCCGACCGCGAGCTGAGCTGGCTCTCGTTCAACCAGCGCGTGCTCGAGCTCGCCGAGGACGAGACGCAGCCCTTGCTGGAGCGCGTGCGCTACCTCGCGATCTTCGCGTCGAACCTCGACGAGTTCTTCATGGTCCGCGTCGCAGGACTCAAGCGACGCATCGCGACGGGCCTCGCGGTCACGGCCGCGTCCGGGCTGACGCCGCGCCAGGTCCTCGACGCGATCAGCGAGCGCGCGCACGAGCTCATGGCCCGCCACGCCGCGGTGTTCTCCGACCAGGTGCAGCCCGCGCTCGCGACCGAGGGCATCTCCCTGCTGCGCTGGGAAGAGCTCGACACACGCGAGCAGGAGCGCCTGCACAAGTTCTTCCGCAAGCAGATCTTCCCCGTCCTCACGCCGCTCGCGGTGGACCCGGCGCACCCCTTCCCGTACATCTCGGGGCTCTCGCTCAACCTCGCGGTCGTCGTGGTCAACCCGACGACGGGCAAGGAGCACTTCGCGCGCGTCAAGGTGCCGCCGCTGCTGCCGCGCTTCATCGCGGTCGACTCGCGCGGGCGCCCGTCCGCACCCAGCTCGCAGGCCGCCGACCCGGACAAGGGCCCGACGTCGTTCGTGCCGCTCGAGGACGTCATCTCGCAGCACCTCGACCACCTGTTCCCCGGCATGGAGGTGCGCGAGCACCACACGTTCCGCGTGACGCGCAACGAGGACGTCGAGGTCGAGGAGGACGACGCCGAGAACCTGCTCCAGGCCATGGAGAAGGAGCTCCTGCGCCGCCGGTTCGGCCCGCCCGTGCGCCTCGAGATCGCCGACGGGATCAGTCCTCGCATCCGCCAGCTCCTCGTGCGAGAGCTCGACGTGGCCGACGACGAGGTCTTCAAGCTGACCGCGCCGCTCGACCTCACGGGGCTCAACCTCATCGCGGACCTCGACCGCGCGGACCTGCACTACCCGCGCTTCGTGCCGACGACCCACCGCTTCCTCGCGGAGGTCGAGAGCGCGAGCCCGACCGACGTGTTCGCCGCGATCCGCGACCGCGACATCCTGCTGCACCACCCGTACGACTCGTTCTCGACCTCGGTCCAGACGTTCCTGCAGCAGGCCGCGGCCGACCCGAACGTGCTCGCGATCAAGCAGACGCTGTACCGGACGTCGGGTGACTCCCCCATCGTGGACGCACTGATCGACGCGGCCGAGGCTGGCAAGCAGGTCCTCGCGCTCGTCGAGATCAAGGCCCGCTTCGACGAGCAGGCCAACATCTCCTGGGCCCGCAAGCTCGAGCAGGCGGGCGTGCACGTGGTGTACGGGATCGTGGGGCTCAAGACCCACTGCAAGCTCTCGCTCGTGGTCCGCCAGGAGCCCGAGGGCCTCGTGCGCTACTGCCACGTCGGCACGGGCAACTACAACCCCAAGACCGCACGCCTGTACACGGACCTCGGGCTGCTCACCGCGGACCCCGAGGTCGGCCAGGACCTCACGCGGCTGTTCAACCAGCTGTCCGGCTACGCACCCCAGTCCCGGTTCCACCGGCTCCTCGTCGCGCCCCGCTCGGTGCGCTCGGGGCTCGTCGAGCGGATCGAGCGCGAGGCCGTCGCCGCCCGCGAGGGGCGCGAGGCGTGGGTCAAGTTCAAGGTCAACTCGGTCGTCGACGAGACCATCATCGACGCCCTGTACCGGGCCTCGCAGGCCGGTGTGAAGGTCGACCTCGTGGTCCGCGGGATCTGCGCGATCCGCCCGGGGGTGCCGGGGCTCAGCGAGAACATCCGGGTGCGGTCCATCCTGGGCCGGTTCCTGGAGCACTCGCGCATCTTCGCGTTCGCCAACTCGGGCGGCCCGGCGATCGCCGACGGCCCCGAGTCCGGGCCCGAGGTCTTCATCGGGTCGGCCGACCTCATGCACCGTAACCTCGACCGCCGCGTCGAGACCCTGGTGCGGCTCGTGGACCCCCAGCAGGTCTCGGACCTGATCGACCTCATCGACGTCTCGATGGACGACGGCACGGCCTCGTGGCACCTGCAGAGCGACGGGTCGTGGGAACGGCACGCGACCGGCCCCGACGGTCCGCTCATGGACATCCAGTCGACCCTCATCACCCGACAACGCCGGCGGCTGGGCATGGGTCGATGAGCTCGTCCTCGTTCGCCCCGCTCGTGGACACGCTCGGCCCCACGCACGTCCCCCACGCCCCCGTGATCGAGTCCGCGGGCGGGCTCGTGTGGCGGGTGCGTGACGGTGAGCTCCAGGTCAAGCTGGTGCACCGGCCGCGCTACGACGACTGGTCCTGGCCCAAGGGCAAGCTCGACCCGGGCGAGGCCTTCCAGACGGCCGCCGTGCGCGAGGTCGCCGAGGAGACGGGCAGGCCCGTGGTCCTCGGCGTACCGCTGCCGGGGCTCCAGTACCTCACGCCCGAGGGCCGTGTGAAGCGCGTGCACTACTGGGCTGCACGGCAGGCCAAGCGGGTCCGCGACGCGGGACCGCTCGCCGCGCGGGCGCCCGTGCCCCCGGTGTCGGTCAACGAGATCGACGACGCGGTGTGGCTCGGCGTCGAGGACGCGGCTCGGCGCGTGACCCGCAAGGCGGACCGCGGGCCGCTCACGGCGCTGGCCGAGGAGTTCACCCAGGAACGCCTCGCGACCCGCGTGGTCGTGATCGCCCGCCACGGCAAGGCGGTGACCCGCGCGGCGTGGCACGGCGCCGAGGAGGACCGGCCCCTCACGCCCGCGGGTCACGCACAGTCGGTCGCGCTCGTGCCCGTGCTCGCGGCGTACGGCGTCAATGCCGTGGTCACGAGCCGGTGGAACCGCTGCGAGCAGACCATCTCGCCGTACGCCGAGGCCGCGCGGCTGGACCGGATCTCGATCGACCACCTGTCCGAGGCACAGCACGAGCGGTCGCCCTCGCGCGTCGCCCGCACGGTGCGCGAGCTCCTCGAGTCCGAGCGGTCGACCGTGCTGTGCACGCACCGCCCCGTCCTGCCCACGGTGCTCGACGTCCTGGGCCAGCACTCGCGACGCCCCGTCGCGAACGCCCTGCCGAGCAAGGACCCGTTCCTGGAGCCGGGCGAGATGCTCGTGGCGCACGTCGCGGACACGTCCCGGGGGCCGAGGGTGCTCGCTGCGGAGAAGGTCGCACCGCCGCTGCACTGAGGCGGTGCTGTCAGGACGAGCGTGACCCTGGGTGCACACGGACTCTGGCACCCCTGTGGTCGGCACCAGGTCGTGAGAACAGGCCGAGCGTGGCCTCCGGGCCACGCTCGTCCTGACAAGAACTTGAGAGGGGACCGTCCTCAGAGCAGGATCGGCGACAGGATCCAGTACATGATCGCGGCCACGAGCGCGGCGGCGGGGATCGTCAGGACCCACGCGATGCCGATGTTCTTCGCGACGCCCCAGCGCACGGCCGACAGGCGCTTGGTCGCGCCGACGCCCATGATCGCGGACGTGATGGTGTGCGTCGTGGAGACCGGCGCGTGCAGCGCGAACGCGTTGACGTAGAGCACGATCGCGGACACGGACTCGGCGACGAAGCCGCGCGCCGGGTCGAGCTCGATGATCTTGCGTCCGAGGGTCCGCATGATGCGCCAGCCGCCCGAGTAGGTCCCGGCGGAGATCGCGGCGGCCGCGGCGAGCTTGACCCACAGGGGGATGCCCTCGTCGGGGCTTGCCCAGCCGACCGTGAGGAGCGCCATGAAGATGACACCCATGGTCTTCTGCGCGTCCTGCAGGCCGTGGCCCAGGGCCATGGCCGCTGCGGACACGGTCTGCGCGAGGCGGAAACGGCGCGTGGTCTTGGAGGGGGCCGCGCGGCGGAACGCCCACAGCAGGCCCACCATGACGATGAACGCCAGGCCGAAGCCGACGAGCGGGGAGAAGATCATCGGCAGGACGACCTTGTCGACGATCGAGGCGCCGTAGATCGCGAGCCCGCCGGCGAGCCCGGCACCCACGAGGCCACCGATCAGCGCGTGCGTCGAGGACGACGGGAGCCCGAACCACCACGTGATGAGGTTCCACACGATCGCGCCGACCAGGGCGCACAGCACCACGACGAGTGCCGTGTGCGGTGGTACGTCCTCGAGGTCGACGATCGAGGTCGCGATGGTCTCGGCGACCTCGGTCCCGAGGAGCGCGCCGGCGAAGTTCATGACCGCTGCCATGATGAGCGCGGCACGCGGCGTGAGGGCCCTCGTCGAGACGGATGTGGCGATCGCGTTGGCCGCGTCGTGGAATCCGTTCGTGTAGTCGAAGCTCAGCGCGAGCGCGACGACGAGGACGACCAGAGCGAATTCCACGGGGCTCAGGACTCCTTGAGCGCGATGGTCTCGACCATGTTCGCGACCTTCTCGAACGCGTCGGCGGCCTGCTCGAGGATCTCGATGACCTCCTTGAGCTTGATGAGGAGGATCGGGTCGGAGACGTTGTCGAAGAGCTCGGCGAGGAGCTTGCGGTGGATCTTGTCGGCCTGGTTCTCGAGGCGGTTGACCTCGACCCAGTACTCGGCGAGGTCGTTGAGCGAGCGCAGGCGCGGCATGGCCTCGGCCGTCAGCTCGGCGGCGCGCTGCAGGACCTGGACCTGCTCGCCGACGCGGGCGGGCAGCTCCTCGATCTTGTACAGGACGATGAGGTCCGCGGCCTCTTCCATGTAGTCCATGCAGTCGTCGAGCGCGGAGGCCAGCCCGTAGATGTCGTCGCGGTCGAACGGCGTGACGAAGGTCTGGTTGAGGCGTCGCATGATCGTGTGCGTCGCGTCGTCGGCCAGGTGCTCGGTCTCCGCGAGCTTCTTGGCGAGCTCCTTGCGGGTCGGGCGGTCTGCGCCGAGCAGCTCGGCCAGGAGGTTCGCCCCGGTGACCAGGTGCTGAGCGGAGTCGGCGAGGAGGTCGAAGAACGAGGTATCGCGCGGGGTGAGGCGCAAGCGCACGGGAGGCTCCGAAAGGGCTGGACGCTGGTGGGTTTTCACAGGCAGATGACGACCGCACGGAGCGATCGTCACCCGGATGTCACAGGTGTTCTGTTGGAAGGTGACGCTGTGGTGAGTGGCGCCAGAGGGCGCGTTAACGCATCTCTAACGCTCGTCAAATGTAGCCGAACTGTCGCCTGAACGTTCAATCGCTCTCGGCGACCGGCGGGAGCGTCCGAGGGGCCCTGGGTGGGCACGCCGGACGGCGCTCACGTCGTGGTGGGGGCGACGCCGGGCCGGGAGCGCCTGTCGGCGCGAAGGCCGCTCGAAGCGGCTGATGTTGGAGCCCGGGGCTACCGCGACCCGACGTCGTGAACCATCGTACGCCCGCGTCCCGGAGGCTTCGAACCCGCAGGTCAGAGGGCACGTCGAGCCGTCGGGAGAGCCCTCGCGGTGCTTCAGCGCACAGGGAACGCGCACCGGCCCGACGGCGCCGCGTCAGTCGAGCTTGTCGGCCCGCCACAGCGCGGCGGAGTGCTCGAGCTCCTCGGCCGTGCGCAGCAGCGACGAGGCGCCGCGCGTCATGCGCAGCGCGGAGTCGGGGTCGCCGGCCTCGCGCGCGTCGGCGTCGAACGCGGCGCCCGTGGCGAGGATGCGGCAGAACGCGGCGGCTCGTTCGAGGGCCACGGCGAGGTCGCCGGCGAAGACGCCTGAGAGCACGGCGTCGGCGAGCTCGCGCACGTCCTCGGGACCGGGCGGGCTGACGACGCCGGCGACGACCTCCTGGACGGGGGCAGCGTCGACGCCGAGGCGGTACCGCAGCGCCACGGTCTGCGGGTCGCGGCGCACCCACTCGCGCAGGACGTACAGGCGCCAGAGCGCGCCGGGCAGGGTCGCGGGGGCCGAGTCGGCCCAGAGGCCGGACACGACGTCGAGGCCTTCGGTCTCGACGAGGCGGATGAGGCGGTCGACGACCTCGGGGTCCTCGGCGGCGCGGGCGCCGTGCACGATCGCGGCGGCGGTCGTGTGGGCGATCTGGTCGCGCAGCGCGGGGTCGAGGTCGCCGGGGAGCTCGTCGGCCTCGCGCGGGTCGAGCATCGCGGGGCGGCGCGGGCGGTGACTGGGGGCCGGTTGTTCGCTCACCTCTCGATCGTACGCAGGGAGCCGGACGCCGGGACGCCCGTGAGGCGCTCGCCCACCACGACCGGTACAGATGTCCCAAGAACGTGCTCGCTGCAACTATTGCCCTCAGCAACCATCTGGGTTTATGGTTGCTTGCAGCAACTAAGGAGATCTCTCGCGTGCCCCTCTCCCCCAGCCCGTCCCTCGACGCCCCCGTCACCCCGTCCGCCGTCCCCACGGCATCCCCCTCGGAGTCCACGAGCACCCCCCACGAGCAGATCCTCGACCTCCCCGTCAAGGAGCTCACCGTCGCCCTCGAGGAGCTCAACCGCGCCCAGCGCGAGGTCTCGGCCCGCCTGGCGCGCGAGCTCGACTTCCCCCGGGCGTCGCTCGGCGCGCTGCGCCTCCTGCAGCGCTGCGGCCCCCTCCAGGTCACCGAGCTCGCGCACCACCTCAAGGTCGACCTGTCGGTCGCGAGCCGACAGGTCACGCACCTCGTCGACGCGGGACTGGTCGAGCGGACGGCGTGCGACGACGACCGGCGCGCCCGCAGCGTGACCCTCACGCCCGAGGGCCGGGAGAAGGTCGACGAGACCTTCCGCCTCCTCATGAGCCGCACGGCCGAGACGTTCGCGGGCTGGACCGCCGAGGACCTGCGCGCATCGATCGACCAGCTCGGGCGTCTCACCGAGGCGCTCTCGCGCGCCTGACCGCAGCGCTCCCGCGCCCCCGCACCACACCCAGGGCGACCCGGCCACCCTGCCCGGCCTCGCCGTCGGGCACTGCCACGACCTTTCGACGACAAAGCACGACCTATGAATGTGAGTCCCGTATGAGCGCTACCACCACCATGACCCGCAGAGAGGTGCTGGAGTCACTGTCCGGCATCCTCCTCGGGATGTTCGTCTCGATCCTCGCGACCTCCGTGGTCTCGAGCTCGCTGCCCAAGATCATCAACGACCTGAACGGGTCGCAGTCGTCGTTCACCTGGGTCGTCACCGCGACCCTGCTGACGACCACCATCTCGACGCCCATCTGGGGCAAGCTCGCCGACCTGACGAACCGCAAGGTCCTCATCCAGCTCGCGCTGGTCGTCTCGGTCGTGGCGTCGGCCCTCGCCGGCCTGTCGCAGAACGTCGGCACCCTCATCGCGTTCCGTGCCCTCCAGGGCATCGGCGCCGGTGGGCTCATGGCGCTCGCCATGGTCCTCATCTCCGACATCATCTCCCCGCGAGAGCGCGGCAAGTACATGGGCCTCATGGGCGCGATCATGGCCGTGAGCCAGATCGGTGGCCCCCTCCTCGGCGGCGTCCTGACCGACACCGTGAGCTGGCGGCTCAACTTCTTCGTGGGCCTGCCGTTCGCGATCGCCGCGATCGTCGTGCTCCAGCGGACGCTGCACCTGCCGCCCATCCCCCGCCGCGTCGTGAAGATCGACTACTGGGGTGCGCTGCTCATCAGCGTCGGCGTCTCGACCCTGCTGCTGTGGGTCACGTTCGCGGGCAACAACTTCGAGTGGGTCTCGTGGCAGAGCGCCGTCATGGTGATCGGGTCGCTGCTCGCCCTGGTCGCGGCGGTTCTCGTCGAGAAGAGCGCGGTCGAGCCCATCATCCCGCTGCACCTGTTCAAGAACCGCACGTTCGTCCTCGCGGTCCTCGCGAGCGTCGCGGTCGGCGTCGCGATGTTCGGCACCGCGGTCTTCCTCAGCCAGTACATGCAGGTCGCGCGCGGCAAGACGGCGACCGAGTCGGGGCTGCTGACCATCCCGATGATCGTCGGGACGTTCGTCGCGTCGACCCTGATCGGGCAGCTCATCACGCGCACCGGTCGCTACAAGGCCTTCATGGTCACGGGCGGCGTGCTGCTCGTCGGGTCGCTGTTCGCCCTCTCGACGATCGACTACCACACGAGCTTCGTCCTCATCAGCGTCTACCTGTTCTTCCTCGGCGCGAGCATGGGCATGCTCATGCAGAACCTCGTGCTCGCGGTCCAGAACACCCTCGACGTGTCCGAGATGGGCGCCGGCACCTCGACCGTCGCGTTCTTCCGCACGCTCGGCGGCGCGATCGGCGTCTCCGTCCTGGGCGCGGTCCTCGCGAGCAAGGTCACGAGCTCCATCCAGGAGGGCCTGGCCAAGATGGGCGTGCCGAGCGACGGGACCGGCGGCACCGTGCCGGACGTCTCGACCCTCCCCGCCCCGATGCGCGACCTCGTCGAGCGCTCGTACGGCGAGGGCATCGCGGAGATCTTCCTCGTGGCAGTGCCCCTCGCGGTCATCGGCCTGATCTGCGTGCTGTTCCTCAAGGAGGTGCCGCTCGGCACCAAGTCCGGCCTCGACGAGCGCCTCGAGCGCGAGCTCGCCGCCGGCCTGCCCGACCTGACCGACGAGATCGAGCAGGAGCACGAGGGCGACTTCGCGGCCGCCGAGGGCTCCGTCCTCGCGGGGGCGGGCGCACCGGGCGCCTCGTCGTCGCAGGGCACCGAGCGGGCCGCCGACGGCCCCGCTCGCGGGGGCAGCACCTCGCGCTGACCTCCTCTCGCAGGACCTCACCCGGGGCCGTCGTGGATGCATGTTCCACGGCGGCCCCGCCGCACGCCATGATGGGGCGTGTGATCCCGCCCTCGCCGACCGACCAGCCGGAGCCGACTGTGTCCTCTACGCCCACCACGCCCGCCGCCGACGACTCGCCGCTCTACGCGCTCGAACGCGAGCTGCGCGTCCTGACGCGCCGGGCGGGCTCGTCCGCGAACGCGATGGCGAAGCGCATCCACCCCGACCTCGACGCGAGCGCGTACCCGCTCCTCGCCCACATCTGGGCCAACCCGGGCGTGCGCGGGTCGGACCTCGCCCAGCAGTTCGGGGTGGGGCGCGCGACCATCTCGCGGCAGCTCGCACGGCTCGAGTCGGTCGGGATGGTGGACCGCGAGGTCGACCCCGACGACTCCCGCGGCCAGATCATCACCCTCACCGAAGCCGGGGAGACGCTGCTGCGGACCACGCACGAGCGTCGCGTCGACTCCATCTCCCAGGCGCTGAGCGACTGGTCGCCCGACGACGTCGCGGCCCTCGCCGCCCTGCTCCACCGGTACTCGGAGGACGTCGTGCGCTGGCAGGCGTCGCGCTGACATGACGTCGGGGGACGCACCGGCGGGGCGGCCGGGTCGCGCGCTGTCGCCCTGGCCTGCCCGACGGCGCAGCCGCCCTCGCGTCCTGGCCGTCCTCGCGGCCGTGGTCGCCCTGGGCCTCGTGGTGACGACGCAGGTCCCCGACCCTGTCGGTGACGTGGTCGGGGACCTGCTGTACGCCGTCGCGGTCTACGCGGCGCTCGTGCTCGTGGCTCCTCGGCTGCGGCCGTGGGTCGCGGGAGCCGTGGTGCTCGCGTGGTGCTGGCTCGTGGAGATCCTGCAGGCGACGCCCGTCGTGGCGGCCGTGCTGGACGTGGTGCCCGCGGCCGCCTGGGTGCTGGGGAGCACGTTCAACGCGCGCGACCTGGTGCTCTACCTGTTGGGTGCGCTGCTCGCGGTCGGGCGCGCCGTGCGCGTCGCCGTCAGACCCTCGGGGGTGGCAGAGCGCGCGGGACCCCGGGGTCACGCTCGCTCTGACAGGGGTCCTGCTGCTCAGGCGCCGGCGTCCTCGAACGTCAGGCTGAGGCTGTTCATGCAGAACCGGTCGCCCGTCGGGGTCTGCGGCGCGTCGTCGAACACGTGACCCAGGTGCGAGCCGCAGTTGGCGCACCGCACCTCGGTGCGGACCATGCCGTGGCTGCGGTCCTGGATCAGCTCGACCGCGTCCGACTTCTTGGGCGCGTAGAAGCTAGGCCACCCGCAGTGCGAGTCGAACTTGGTGTCCGAGCGGAACAGCTCGTGGCCGCAGGCCCGGCACCGGTAGACGCCCTCGCGCTTCTCGTCGAGGAGCTCGCCCGTCCAGGGGCGCTCGGTGCCGGCCTGCCGGAGCACCGCGTACTCGTCAGGAGCCAGCTCCTCTCGCCACTGGGCGTCGGGCTTGGCCACCGGGTACACCTTCTGCGAGAACAGGCTTCCGGTCGTGTCGTGGGTCTCGTTGGTCATGCTCCACCTCCGACTGCGACAACCGTGACGGATGTCCGGGTGTTCCCGTCAACCCGTCGCCGAGGGTGACGGACTTGCCTGCCGAGGGTGACGCTGACGGTCGCCGACGGTGACGGGGCTCGACGGTGCGCTTCGGCCGGGACGCAGGGGACCCCGGTGGTGATCCGAAGATCTCCACCGGGGTCCTGAGTCGTGTCGTCACCCTCGGCGGGCTGGTCCGTCACCCTCGGCGACAGAACGCGTCACCCTCGGCGGGCGAGCGAGCGACGAGCAACCGGCCGTCAGTACGACGACGACGAGTACACCGTCGCCGAGCCGCCGCCGCGCTGCGCACGACCACGGCCGCCACGACGACGAGCCTGCGCACCAGCGCCGCCCTCACCGCCCTGCGCCGACTGGCCGCGGCCGCCCTGGGCGCGCTGCGCCGTCGGGCCTGCGGACTTGGCCGGGACCGACGTGCGGGCCGCACGGGACCCACCGTTGCGCGACGGCGTGCCGCGCTTGGCCTGCGTCTGCGGCGGCGTGATGTCCGCGGGACGGACGTACTCGGCGACCTGGCCGACGAGCGCCGTGATGGCCGCGTCACCGGGGGCGACGGGCTGCGGCTGTGCCGTGATCTTCGCCTTGCGGGTCAGGTCCTTCACGTCGTTGCGCTGCTCGGGGAGCATGACGGTCACGACGACGCCCTCGGAGCCGGCGCGAGCCGTACGGCCCGAGCGGTGCAGGTACGCCTTGTGCTCGGCCGGCGGGTCCACGTGGACGACCAGCTCGATCTCGTCGACGTGGATGCCACGCGCGGCGATGTCGGTCGCGACGAGCACGCGGACGGACCCGTTCGAGAACGCCTCGAGGTTGCGCTCACGCGCGCCCTGGCCGAGGTTGCCGTGCAGGTCGACCGAGGGGATGCCCTGTGCCGTGAGCTGCTTCGCGAGCTTCTTCGCCTGGTGCTTGGTGCGCGTGAACAGGACGCGACGGCCCGTGCCCGACGCGAGCTGCTGCACGACGTCCTTCTTCGCGTCCGCGTCACGGACCGCGAAGATGTGGTGCGTCATGTTGGAGACGGGCGACTCGGCGGAGTCCACCGAGTGGCTCACCGGGTTGCTCAGGTAGCGCTTGACGAGCTGGTCCACGCCGTTGTCGAGCGTCGCGGAGAACAGCAGGCGCTGGCCGCGCGTCGGGGTCTTGTCCATGATGCGCTTGACGCCGGGCAGGAAGCCCAGGTCGGCCATGTGGTCGGCCTCGTCGAGGACCGTGATCTCGATGCCGTCGAGCGACAGGACGCGCTGGTTGAGCAGGTCCTCGAGGCGGCCCGGGCACGCGATGACGATGTCGACACCCGCGTTCAGCGCGCTGACCTGACGGCTCTGCGCGACGCCACCGAAGATGGTCGTCGTGTTCAGGCCCAGGGCCTTCGCGAGCGGCTCCATCGTGGCGTTGATCTGGTTGGCGAGCTCACGCGTCGGGCACAGGACCAGGGCGCGGGGGCGGCGGGCGGCGCGGCGCGTGTCCGACTGGGACAGGCGCGTGACGACCGGCAGCGAGAACGCGAGGGTCTTGCCCGAGCCCGTGCGGCCACGGCCCAGGACGTCGCGGCCCTTGAGCGTGTCCGGCAGCGAGGCCACCTGGATGGGGAACGGCGACTCGATGCCCTGGCTGGAGAGCTCGCGGACCACCGTGGTGGGGATCGCGAAGTCGTTGAAGGTCAGGCCCTCGGGCACGACGGTCGGGACCGACGAACGCACCGGGGCGGGACGCTGCTCGCGCTGCTCACGGGGAGCGCGCTGCTCGCGGTTGCCACCGGCGGGGCGGCCCTGGCCGGCGCCGCGGCCGTCGCGCGAGTCGCGCTCACGGACCGGGCGACCGTCGCGGGTCACCTTGGCGGGACGCGAGTCGCGGTTGTCACGCTCGTCGCGGGAGTCGCGGGCCGGACGGGCCCGGTCGTCACGAGCCGGGCGGTTGGTGTCGCGGGACTGCTGTCCCTGCGACGAGCTGGTGCGGGGGGCTGCGGCGTTCGGGCGCACGGCAGCACGAATGGGGTTGTTCAAGGGTTTGCCTCTCGGGCGTAGGGTCGGGGTTCGCCGCAAGAAATCCAGGGAACTCCACGACGCTGGGCGCGCAGAGATGCGCAGCCACGGTCACCACTCTCTCATGACTGGGGCGCACGTGCGTCGATGGTGATCGACGTCTCCACATCCCTCACCGATCCCTCACCTCCCGGTGGCTCACCCAGGGGCTCGCCCGGACCTCTCACCTCCCGCACGTGCGGGCGTGGTGGAATGTCGCCCGTGGACTTCATGAGCTCCGTGGGCGACGTCATCGGTCAGATCTGGTCGGCGGCCACGACCCCCGTGCCCGCACCGGCCTCGGCGGTCGTGCTGTCGATGTCGCTCGTCGCGCTGATCGTCGTGGTGTTCACGCCCGTGTGGCGGGTCGCTCGGCACGTCGTGACGATCGCGCACGAGGGCGCGCACGCCATCGCGGCGCTGCTCACCGGGAGGCGCCTGACGGGTATCCGCCTGCACTCCGACACGTCGGGCCTCACGGTCTCCTACGGCAAGCCGCGCGGCTTCGGCATGGTCCTCACGGCCTTCATGGGCTACGTCGGCCCGGGCCTCGTGGGGCTCGGGGCGGCCGCCCTGCTGCGGGCGGGCTACGCCGTCGGGCTCCTGTGGCTCCTGGTGCTGCTGCTGACCCTGATGCTGCTGCAGATCCGCAACTGGTTCGGCCTGTGGTCGGTGCTGGTGAGCGGTGTGGCGCTCGTCGTCGTGTCGTGGGCCGCGACGCCGCCCGTCCAGAGCGCGGTCGCGTACGCCGTGACGTGGTTCCTGCTGCTGGGCGCGATCCGGCCCGTCCTGGAGCTGCAGATCTCCCGCAGCCGCGGCAAGGCCCGCCAGTCCGACGCCGACATGCTCGCGCGGCTCACCGGCATCCCCGGGCTCGTGTGGGTCGGGGTGTTCCTGCTCGTGACCGTCGGCGCGGCCGTCCTGGGCGGGTACTGGATCGTGTCGCCGGCGGCTGCGTGAGCCTGATGGCCCACCGCAGCGGGTGACGGCCCCCAGGGCGAGCCTCACCCACCCTGCCTAGCATCGGGGCATGGCTCTCTCCCCCGCGTTCTCGGCGGTCTCGCTCGCCGCTCTGCTCGGCTCCTCCGGCGTCGTGCACCTGGCGCGCCCGCAGGTCTTCGAGCCCCTGATCCCCGACGCTCTCGGGGACCCGCGCCCGTGGGTCACGTGGAGCGGCGTGGCGGAGCTGGCGTGCGCGACGGCGCTGCTCGTCCCCGCGACGCGTCGCGCCGGCGGCCTCGCGAGCGCCGCACTGCTGGTCGCCGTCTTCCCCGGGAACGTGAAGATGGCGCTCGACTCGCACCCCGGAGCCCGGTCGTGGGCCCGCAAGCCCGTCGTGGCCTGGGGACGCCTACCGGTCCAGGTGCCGCTCGTGGCGTGGGCGCTGGGGGTCGCGCGGCACGGCTGAGCGCCCCTCGCCGTCGACGTCGTCAGAGCGCACGACGACGGACCGCCCGCTGTGCGCGGACGGCCCGTCGGGGTGATCGGGTGCGTAGCCCTGGCCGGGCCGGGAACCTTCCGAGGAGGAGGGGGTCGGCTCCCGGGACGGGCGGGCCGCGCAGCCGGTCGAGACGTGGTGCGGGCTGTCAGGCCCCGCAGGTGGTGCGGGCCGGTCAGGCCTGCGGCGTGAGGACGAACCCAGGTCCCTCGGTCGCGCGAGGGTCGGTGTCCAGCGTGAGGTTCGCGAGCGCGATCGAGGTGGTCGGCTCGACGAAGACTCGCGCGTCGCCGCTCTCGACGACCGTGTCGTCGGGCTGCGGGCTCGGGACGAGGGCCAGCTCGAAGTCGCCGGACTGCGGCGCCGACTCGGCGATCCTGAGGCCGCCACCGTCGGGCACTCCGGCCCGCGTGGTGAGGTCCTGGACTGCATCGCGGGCGTTGTCGGTCAGGGTGAGCATGGAAGCTCCTCTCGGTTGCCTGGGGACGCACGGGCAGTCTTGCGACGAACCCTCGGCGTGCGCCTTTCGGTTGCCTCCAACCAAACAAGGATCGGGCCCGATCGCAAGGTCGGGGGCCGATTCACGGCGTGTCTCTCACCCAGTGGGATCGAGCGCGACAGGCGCCCGCGGGGCACGTAGGGTGCGCGCCCCGCGCGGACGCGCCGCCGGGACTCACCAGGCCCGACGGCGCCGCGCACCACCCGTGGGCACCTCGCCGCGGGCGGGGGCTCGGCGCGTAGACTCTGCGCGGGCCTTGGTGCCGCCTCGGACGAGGCGCGCGCACGGTGCCCGGGCCTCTAGCTCAATGGCAGAGCTGCGGACTTTTAATCCGTAGGTTGTGGGTTCGAGTCCCACGGGGCCCACCGTCCTGAGTCACCGCACCGGCCGCTTCCCTTCGAAGAACCGGTCGAGGTCTGCCCGACGCAGCGCACCTGCGACCCCGCCGGCGGTGAGCTCTGCGACGAGCCGCCGTGACAGGTCGCGCAGGGGTTCGTTGTTGATGCTCGAGTGGTGGCACATGAGGTCGAACGCCTCGTCGGCGGGCAGACCGTAGATCGCCATGACGGCGCCCTTGGCCTGCTCGATCGTGGAGCGGCTCGCGGACGACGCCCGGATCGCGGCCGTGGCCTCGCGCTGGGCGAGCTCGCGCTGGGTCGTCGTGAGGTCGATGAAGTAGCCCGAGACGTGCGTGGTCTCGCCGGTGCGGCGGTCGAGCCGTCCGCGTCCGACGACGCCGAGCGTCCGCGTCCGTCCCTGTGCGTCGACGATGCGGTGGACGGAGCTGAAGGGTTCGCCCGTGGCGACGGCGGCGAGCAGGACGTCCTCGACGCGTTCGCGGTCCTCGGGGTGCTTGTGCGCGAGCATGAGCGCGGTCGTGGGCATGATCTCGCCGGGCCGGAAGCCGTGCATGGCGTACAGCTCGTCGGACCACCACCAGCTCTGGTCGGACAGGTCGAGGATGAACTGGCCGACGATCTGTGGCGCACCGCGCAGCAGGGCCTCGGCGAGCTCGGGGTCGAATCGGCGAGACGGGTTGTACGAAGTGGTCAAGTAGGCCCCCAGGGCATGGGAAAGGAGCGGGCCTACTTCCAGACTCCTCGGTGATACTAGCCCGGATCCGTTGCCTCACCTGCGAGGACGGCCCGACGGCGCACTGCCCGTCGAGCGGGCACGATCCGTGCGCAGCGAACCGGTCCGGGAACGACGAAGCCCCTGCCGGCCGGGGCCGAGCAGGGGCTTCGTGAACGTTAGGTGGTGGCGCGATGCAGGGGGTACTTCGCGCCACCGAGGAAGACATTACCCCCTACGAGCGGGTGGTGACGAACCGCGTTCGGATGGCGGGCGATCGGACGCACTCCTTCCGATCTCGACCCTCGCGCTCGACGTCGGGACTCCCCTCGTCATCGGCGATCTGGGCCGCGACGAGCCCGTGGCTCGGGTTCTGGCCAGGCTCCGGCCGGGACCGTGCGCGTTTGACGACTGACTCGCACGTCCCATGCATAGAGGGGGTGACGTCCCACTCAGTGAGCACCGTCGGCATTCCCAGGATCGACACCTAGGGTTTGCTCTACGCCCGCCCCCTGTGTGGCATAAAACACCACGTACCAGGAGGTTCTTCGAATTGCGGGCAGCGGCCTCCTATGTGCAGAGTGGGACAATGGTATGGGTTACGGTGGGGCTGGTTCTCGTGGTGCTCGGCGTATCGCTCGCCGTGCGCGCCGCGTGGGCCGTGCGTGCCGGTGAGCAGCGCGGGCACTCCAGCTCCGGCGGTCACGGCATGGGCATCGCGCTCGGCGCCGGCATCGCCTTCTGGGGAGCTGTGATCACCACGATCGCGCTCATCGTCAACAACAGCTGACCTCCGAATGAGCTGACCACCTCCTGCTCCGGCCTGTCAGGATCGAACGCATGAAGCGATCCTTCGACGACCTCGTCTCCGAAGCAGCCTCCGTCTCCGTCGACGGCTGGGACTTCTCCTGGCTCGACGGCCGCTCGACCGAGCAACGTCCGTCCTGGGGCTACGCCCGCTCGATGGGCGAGCGCATGGCCACCGCGAGCGCCGCCCTCGACCTCCAGACGGGCGGCGGCGAGGTCCTCGCCTCGGTCCCTCGGTTCCCGCGACTGACCGTCGCGACCGAGGGCTGGCCCCCGAACGTCACCCAGGCCACTCGGCTCCTGCACCCGCTCGGCGTCGCGGTCGTCGCCGACGCGGACGAGCCGCCCCTGCCGTTCGCGGACGAGGCCTTCGACCTCGTCGTGAGCCGCCACCCCGTGAAGTCGTGGTGGTCCGAGATCGCGCGCGTCCTCGCCCCGGGCGGTACGTACTTCGCGCAGCACGTCGGCCCGTACAGCGTGTTCGAGCTCGTCGAGCACTTCCTGGGCCCGCAGCCCGAGGAGGTCCGCAACGGCCGCCACCCCGACGACGACCGTGCCGCGGCGGAGGCGGCCGGGCTCGAGGTCGTCGACCTGCGGTTCGAGGAGCTGCGCACCGAGTTCTTCGACGTCGGCGCGGTGATCTACTTCCTGCGGAAGGTCGTGTGGATGGTCCCGGGGTTCACCGTCGAGGAGTACCGCCCGCAGCTCGCCGCGCTGCACGAGCAGATCGAGGCCGAGGGGCCTTTCGTCGCGACGACGACGCGCTTCCTGGTCGACGCGCGCAAGCCGCGCTGACCGCCCGGACGGGAGCGCCGCCGTCGGGCCGGGTGGAGAGGTGTCGCCCTTGACACCCCGGCCGAGCCACCGGCGTCAGCGCCGGCGTGGTCGAGCGGGTTCAGCTGCCAAGCCCCGCGTTCCCCCGCGTCAGGTCTCCGAGGGCCGCGAGCGCCCGACGCTTGCGGTCCGCGGGGTCGATCGTCCGTTCGTCCCCGGGGTTGGCGCGGCGCACGGGCTTGCCTGCGCGGTCGCCGGACTCGACGGTGCGGGGCATGCCGGGTGCGCCGGCCGCCCGCGTGGACCGGGAGCGCCGGTGCGGGGTGCTCGGGGCGAGGAAGTAGGGGCGTTGGGTGCTCATGGGCTCTCCTCGGGTCGTCACCGCCCCGCTGCCGGGGCCGTGGTGTCGATCCTGAAGCACTGTCGTTTCGTCCGTGTTGCGAGCGCAGGACATCGAGGTGTCGTCCGCACGACGCTCCGGCCGACCATCGGCCAGTAGCCTCCTCGCATGACGACGCACGAGCGCGAGATCACGTCCTCGGTCGACCTGTGCCTGCCGGACGGCCGGCTGAACCCGGACGCGGTCGGGTGGACGCGCACCCCGCTGCACCGCGCGAACCTGCGCGGGTGGGGGCGGACCAAGCGCTGGGAGTACTGGGGCGTGACGACGCCGACCCACGTGGTCGGGATCGTCGCGTCCTCGATCGACTACGCGGGCGTCCACGGTCTGTACGTCCTGGACCGGGCGACGGGCGAGGAGACGGTGACCGACGTCGTCGTGCCTCTTGCGCGGGGTGTGCTCATGCCGGGGCGCAGCGGCGTCGGCCGCGTCGGGGCGCGCGCGAAGGACCTCGCGATCGTGATCGAGCAGCGCCCCGAGTCCACCCGCATCAGGGCGGCGTCGCGCGACGTGAGCCTCGACCTGACCGTCCCGCTCCCGCCCGGGCACGAGTCGCTGGGGGTCGTCGTCCCGTGGAGCGACCGGCTGTTCCAGTACACGGTCAAGGACGTCGCCCGCCCGGTCCACGGCGCGCTCACGGTGCGCGGCACACGGCACGACGTCAGCGCCGACGACTCGTTCGCGGTGCTCGACCACGGTCGCGGCCGATGGCCCTACGCCATGACGTGGAACTGGGCCGCGGGCAGCGGGCACGGCCGCGGCATCCAGCTCGGCGGCGGGTGGACGGACGGCACGGGCGCCACGGAGAACGCGCTCCTGGTGGACGGGCGGATCCACAAGATCGGCGCGACGCTCGACTGGACGTACGACCGCGCGGACTGGCTCGCCCCGTGGCACGTCTCGGGCGACGGGGTCGAGGCGGTGTTCACGCCCTTCCACGAGCGGGTGGCACGCACCGAGCTGCTCGTCGTGGGCAGCGAGACGCACCAGTGCTTCGGCACGTGGTCGGGCCATGCGCGCACGGACGAGGGCGCGTGGGTGGACCTGGACGGGCTGGTCGGCTGGGCCGAGGAGGCACGGCAGCGCTGGTAGCCGCACGGGGTCTCCGCAGGCCCGACGGCACCGCTCACCTCGGACGTGGACAGCACCTTCGCGACGCTCGCCTCGGTGCCAGACTGCCGCCATGGCGACCGTCCACGACGAGATCACTCCCCGGCTCTCCCGCTTCGTGCTGTCCCAGCCCGTGTTCTTCGTGGGCACGGCCCCGCTCGCGGGTGACGGGCACGTCAACGTCTCACCCAAGGGCATGGGGGGCACCTTCGTGGTGCTCGACCCGCACCGGGTCGCGTACCTCGACTACACGGGCTCGGGGGCCGAGGTCGCGGCGCACCTGCAGGAGAACGGGCGCATCGTGGTCATGTTCTGCGCCTTCGAGGGACCGCCGAACATCGTGCGCTTCCACGGCCGGGGCCGGTACGTCCTCGCCCGCACGCCCGAGTTCGACGACCTGCGCCCGCTGTTCGCCAAGGAGCGCGAGTCGGGGCAGCGCGGCATCGTCGTGGTCGAGGTGGACCGGGTCTCGGACTCGTGCGGGTTCTCGGTGCCGCTCATGGACTTCGTGGCGGACCGTGACGTCCTGGACCGGGCGCACGACCGGCGAGAGCCCGAGTACTTCGACGCGTACTGGCAGAAGAAGAACGCGACGAGCATCGACGGGCTGCCCGGCGTGGACATCGCGCCGCTGGCCTGACCTACGTCGCGTCGAGGTACGCCCGCCCACGCGGCGAGATGCGGTAGCCCACGGGCAGGCTCTCGGTGAGACCGAGCTCCTTGAGCCGCCGGACCCGGATCTTGAAGTAGTCGCGCTCGACGCCGATCGAGGTCGCGAGCTCGCGAGCCACGACCTCGGGTCGGGCGACGATCAGGTCGAGGTAGTCCCTCGTCCACGGCTCGGGCGCCGCCCGGTCCATGCGGGCGAGCTTCTCCCGGAGCGCCTCGACCTCCTCGGCGGACAGGTCGGCCTCCTGGCGCAGCGCGACGCGCGGGTCCTCCCCCACGTGCCGCAGCCCGATCCGGTACAGGTCCCCCTCGCCCTTGGCGGCGGCCCAGGCGAGCGCCGCGTCGGCCGAGCGGAACCCTGCGGCGCGCGCGTCGTCGTCGGGCAGGACGGGGACCCCGTCCACCTCCGCCACCCGGTCGATCGACGTGACCTCCACGACCCCGATCCGCGTCCTCATCCGGCCGCCCGCGCGCACGCGCGGCGCGAGCCAGCGCCGGTACGCGAGGGACACCGTGCCGTCCTCGAGCCCGCTGAGCGTCTGCCGGGTGAGCAGCATGCCTCCAGGGTACGAAGACGGGCCGCGGCGCGCAGGGGCGCGCCAGGCCTGCCGGCCGCCGCACGCGGCCTCAGGGAGCGGCGCGGACCGCGGCGACCGGACGCGCCCCGCGAGGGATCACGACCCGCGCGCTCACTCCCCCGCCGGGAAGGGGCGTCAGGCTCAGGCTCCCGCCGTGCAGCTCGACGATGCGGGAGACGATCGCGAGCCCCAGACCGTTGCTGCTGCGGTCGGTCACCACGTCGTCGCGGGTCCTCGCGACGGAGCCGATCTGGCGGGCGAACGGCTCCAGGGCGATCCTGAGCTCGTCGTCGGTCAGGACGCGGCCGCTGTTCTCGACGGTCAGGACGACGAGCCCCGCGTCGACCAGCGCGATGCGGGCCCACCCGCCCTGGGGCAGGTTGTGCCTGATCGCGTTGCGCAGCAGGTTGTCGACCACACGGGCGAGGAGGACCTCGTCGCCCGGCACGACCGCGGGCGCGACGTCCACCTCGACGCGGACGCCGCGCTCGGTGGCCTCGCGCGCGACGTCGTCGACGGCGTCCTCGACGACGACGTCGAGGTCGAACGGCGCTCGGACGATCGGCGACCTGTCGAGGGCCGCGAGCTGCAGGAGGGCCGCGACGAGGTCCGTGGCGCGTCGGTTGGTCACGTCGAGGCGTTCGAGCAGGCGCGGGAGGTCGACGGCGTCGGGGTCCTCGCGCGCGACGTCGAGCATGGTCTGGGTGACCGCGAGCGGTGTCCGCAGCTCGTGCGACGCGTTGGCCGCGAACCGCTGCTGCGCGGCGAACGCGCGCTCCAGCCGTTCGAGCATGGTGTCGAACGTGTCGGCCAGGTCCGTGAACTCGTCCCGTCCGCGCCTGGTGCCCCGGGCCGAGATGCGGTGCGACAGGTCGCCCGACGCCGCAGCCTGCGCGGCGGTGTTGAGGTCCGTGAGCGGACGCAGCACCCGCCCGGCCACGAGCCACCCACCCACGGTCCCGACGACGGCGAGCGCGCCCATCGCCACGACGCAGGCCTGGATCAGCGAGTCCAGGATCTGGCCCCGCGACGCGATGAAGAGATGGGCGTCCGACGGGTTCGCCGCCGTGAGCGGGTAGTTCGGGACGAAGCGCATGACGGCGTACACGATGACGGACATCGCGAACCCCGCGGCGAGCAGGAAGGCCACATAGCTCAGCGTCAGGCGGAGCCGGGCGGTCTGGCGCAGGAACCTCACGACGCCTCGCCGCTCGGCGCGCCGACGCGGTACCCCACGCCTGGCACCGTGTGCACGACCCAGGGGTCGCCCAGGCGCTTGCGGAGCGTCGAGACCGTGACGCGCACGGCGTTGGTGAACGGGTCGGCGTTCGCGTCCCACGCGCGTTCGAGCAGGTCCTCGGCGCTCACCACGCCGCCGTCGGCGGCCAGCAGGACCTCCAGGACGGCGAACTGCTTGCGGCTCAGGCGCACGTGCTCGCCGTCCCGGTAGACCTCCCGGCGGAACGGGTCGAGCCGCACACCGGCGGCCTCCAGCACGGGCGGGAGCGGGGCCGGGCGGCGCCCCAGGGCCCGCACGCGCAGGATCAGCTCGGGCAGCAGGAAGGGTTTGGTCAGGTAGTCGTCGGCGCCGATCCCGAAGCCTCGGGTCTTGTCGTCGAGCGTGCCCGCCGCGGTGAGCATGAGGACCCGGGTCGGCAGGCCTCGGGCCACGATCGACCGGCAGACGTCGTCGCCGTGCACCCCGGGCAGGTCCCGGTCGAGCACCACGACGTCGTACGCGGTGTGGCCGAGCATCTCGAGAGCCACCTCCCCGTCGAGCGCGACGTCGGCGGCGACGGCCTCGCGCCGCAGCCCGGTCTGCACGGCCTCGGCCAGGAACGGTTCGTCCTCGACGACCAGCACCCGCATCGATCCTCCACCCGCTCGTCGGCCCGGCCCCTCCGACGGCGGGCCCGCCCCGCCAGTCTAGGAAGTGGGGTGTGTCGAAAACGTCTGCGAAAAGTGAGACGCCGGGACAACATGCCGACGGGTGCAGTGGTGGTCATGGACACACGTACCCCACCGCCCTCGTTCGCCCCGGTGCCCACCCCCGCACCGCCGCAGGACGGCGCGCCCCGACCTCCCCGCCCGAGCGCCCGCCGGCGCCGCACCGCCGTCCTCGCCACGGCCGTCACGGTCCTCGCCGTGGTGGCGGCGCTCACGTGGGCCTTCCTGCCCGACGCCGACCGCGGCCTGCGCACGCTCGTCGCCGACACGCTCGGCACCGAGGACGCGGGTACCGGGGCCGGCGCAGCGGGCGCCGAGCCCGGGGCCGGCGTCGCGCCGGACCTCCCCGCCCAGGACGACCCGCGCCAGGAGGACGACACGATCGACCCGTTCGACGACCAGCACCCCGCGATCGCCGGGCTCGACGAGGACCTGCGTACAGCGCTCCAGTCCGCGGCACGCGACGCGCAGGCGGCGGGCGTCGACTTCTGGGTCACGTCCGGGTGGCGCAGCACCAACTACCAGCAGAGCCTCCTCGACCGTGCGGTCGACCGGTACGGCTCGCTCGCCGAGGCCCGGAAGTTCGTCAGCACGCCCGAGACGTCCGAGCACGTGCAGGGACGGGCGGTCGACATCGGGCCGACCGACGGCGCGGACTGGACGATCCGCAAGGGCGCGCGGTACGGGCTGTGCCAGACGTACGCCAACGAGATGTGGCACTTCGAGCTGGCCACCACGCCGGGCGGCACCTGCCCGCAGCCCCTCCCGGATGCCGCGGGCTGAACCGTCGTCAGCCCAGCCGCAGCTCGACGTTGACCGCGCGCACCAGGTCGGCCGGGAGCTTGGCGACCTCCCGGTCGTAGGTCAGCAGCCCGTTGGTCTCGTCCTCGACGTCCGAGACCTGGGTGTAGACCGTCGCGGCCAGGCCGCGCGCGATGGCGGGCACGACCTGCTCGCGGTGCAGCGCCTCGAACGCGGCGCCGAGCGCGCCTGCGTCGGCGTACGTCGCGTACCCGAAGTCCTTCTCCCCGGCGACGTGCCCCTCGACCCGCAGGCTGTAGCCGCCGTACTCCGAGAGCACGAGCGCCCGCCGGTCACGCCGTGGCGGTACGCGGAACGGCTTGAGGTACACGTGCAGGCTCCGCAGGTTCCCCGCGCCCTGGTCGTGCCAGCCGCTCGCGTGGTCCACCGACCGCGTCGGGTCGAGGGCCTTGACGCGGGCCGCGACCTTGGCCGCGTCGAACTGCCCCCAGGCCTCGTTGAACGGCACCCAGACCGCGAGGCTCACGACGTCGCGCAGGTGCTCGACGGTCGCGTCGACCTCGCGGAGGAACTCCTCGCGGCCCTCGGCGTCGCCCCGGCCGAACAGGGCGTGGAACCGGTCGCTCAGGCGCAGCGGCAGGAGCACGGGCGCCTTGACGACCGCGGGCCGGTACGGGCCGCCCCCGTTGACCATGTCCTGCCACACGAGCATCCCGAGCCGGTCGCAGTGGTGGTACCAGCGCAGGGGCTCGATCTTGATGTGCTTGCGCAGCATGGTGAACCCGAGGTCCTTCATGGTCGCGATGTCGTGGACCATGGCCTCGTCCGACGGCGCGGTGAGCAGCCCGTCGGACCAGTACCCCTGGTCCAGGACCCCGGCGTGGAAGTACGGTTCGCCGTTGAGCAGCAGGCGCGGCACCCCCTGCGCGTCGGGGCCGACGCCGAACGACCGGAGCCCTGCGTAGCTGCGCACCTCGTCGTCGCCGAGGGTCACCGTCACGTCGTACAGGTGCGGGTCCGCGGGCGTCCACAGGTGCGGGTCGGGCACGGGGACGCGGGCGACCACGCCCACGGGCGCGTCGACCTGCGCGACGAGGGTGGCGCCGTCGTGCACCTGGATGCGCGCCACGGGCGTGTCCTGCCCGACGCCGCCGCCCGCCCCGGCGGGCGTCTCGCCCGCGTGGACGGTCACGTCGAGGCGGCCGCCCGGGAGGTCCGGCACGAGCGTGAGCCGTGCGACGTGCAGGGCGGGCACGGCCTCGACCCACACGGTCTGCCAGATACCCGACTGCGCCGTGTACCAGATGCCGCCCCGCGCGAGGTTCTGCTTGCCGCGCGCGTGGAAGCTGGTGTCGCTGACGTCGGTGACCTCGACGAGGAGCTCGTGCGCCGCGCCCGGCGCACCGGCGAGGGCGTCCGTGACGTCGCACGCGAACGGCAGGTAGCCGCCGGTGTGACGCCCCACCTCGACGCCGTCGACCAGGACGCGGCACGACTGGTCGACCGCACCGAAGTGCAGCAGGACGCGGCCGTCGTCGGGCACGAACCCGTCCGGGAGCGACAGGTCGCGGCGGTACCAGAGCGCCTCGTCGGGCTGGAGCTGGCGTCCCACCCCGGACAGCGGCGACTCGGGTGAGAAGGGCACGACGATCTCGCCGTCGAACTCGTCGGGCACGGTGCCGCCCAGCGAGCCCGCCGGACCGGGACCCTGCGCCGTGACGGCGTACTCCCACACCCCGTTGAGGTTGAGGTAGCTGTCGCGGGCGAGCTGCGGGCGCGGGTACTCGGGCAGCGGCGCGTCGCGGTCGAGCGTGGCGGTCCAGCGCGTGGGTAGGGTCGCGCTCATGCAGAGGACTCCAAGCGACGGGGGTGCGAGAGACGGGAGGGATCAGGAGTATCACGCCTGGGGCCGCGCCGCCGGGTCAACGGCCGAGGAAGCGCTGGGCCATCGCCTGCAGCTCGCCCTGCTCCGCCCTCCAGTCCTCGGAGAGGATGCGGAACACGAGCGGCCCGACGAGCTCGGCGACCAGCGCGCCGACGTCGTCGCTCTCGTCCAGGGCGCCGCGTTCCTGTGCGTCACGGATGACCGCACGCGCGGCGTCGCCCAGCACGTCGGTGCCGCGCAGCAGCTCCGCGACCTGCCGGTCGTGCTGCGCCTCGCCCAGCAGGGCACGGTAGGCGAGCCCGGCGTCCGAGCCCGTCAGGAAGGCGGAGAGCGCAGCGAGGAAGCTGGTGACCTGGGTCTCGGCGTCGGGACCGGGCGGCACCGAGAGCTCGCGAGCGGCGTCGGCCGCGCTCGCCTCGAGGAGGATCTCGGCCTTCGACGACCACCAGCGGTAGACGGTCTGGCGGCCGACCTTCGCCCGCTCGGCGATGCCCTTCATCGTCATCGCGGCATAGCCGTCCTCGACGAGCATGTCGTCGACGGCGCGGAGCACGGCCAGGCGTGCGTCCTCGCTGCGTGGGCGGCCGAGCGGTCGCGTGGGGTCAACCATGCACCGACGCTACCAGTTTCGATGCTCGCTGTACCGAAACTTCGACGACAGCAGTCCGACCCACCATAACGAGACCCGGTGTATCGAAACCTGCTAGCCTTTCGAGACACATTGACTCGATACCAAGGAGTGCCGTCCATGTCACCCACCACGGCAGAGCCCGCGCGCGGACCGTCCCGGCGCGCGATCACCGCGACGGCGTTCGCCTTCCTCGTCACGATGATGGGAACCACGCTTCCCACCCCGCTCTACTCGATCTACTCGGCCGAGCTCGCGTTCTCCCCCCTGACCGTGACCGTGCTCTTCGCGGTGTACGCGGTCGGCGTCGTCGGTGCCCTGTCGCTCTTCGGGCGACTCTCCGACGACGTCGGTCGGCGCCCCGTGCTCCTGGTCGCCGCAGGCCTCGCGCTCCTCAGCGCGGCCCTCTTCCTCCTGCCACCATCGCTCCCGCTGCTCGTCGTCGCACGCGTGGTCTCGGGCCTCGGCGCAGGGCTCATGAGCGGCACGGGAACCGCTGCGGTCATCGACCTGTTCCCGGCGGAGAAGAAGGCTGCGGCCGGGACGCTCGCGGTCGCCGCGAACACCGGCGGGCTCGCACTGGGCACGCTCCTCGCGGGCGTCCTCGCCTCCGCCGCCCCCTCGCCCCTGACGACTCCGTACGCCGTCCATCTCGTGCTGTGCGTCGTGGCGCTCGTCGGCCTCCTGGCCTGGGCACCCGCCCCTGCCCACCTCGGTCGCCTGCGCGTCCGACCGCACCGCCTCCGCGTCCCCGCCTCGATCCGGGGTGCGTTCGCCCGCGCGGTGCTCGCGGCCGGGACCGGGTTCGCCGTCACCGGCGTGCTCACCGCCGTCACGGCGCTGTTCCTGGCCAGGGAGCTGCATCTCGAGAGCCACGCACTCGCCGGATCCGTCGTGTTCCTCGCCTTCGCCGGCATGGCGGTCGGCCAGCTCGTCGCCCGACGGATGCGGCCGCGCGTCGCGCTTCCCGTGGGGTGTGCGGGGCTCGTCCTGGCGTCCGCAGCCCTCGCGACGGCGCTCGCCGGTGCGACGCTGGTCCCGTTGATCGTCGCCGCGACCGTGCTGGGCGTCTCCGGTGGGCTGTGCCTGAACGCGGGGATCGCCACGACCGTCGAGCAGGTCCCTCCCACCCAGCGCGGCGAGGTCTCCTCGTCCTTCTTCGCGGGCCTCTACCTGATGCTCGCCGTGCCGGCGATCGGCGTCGGGCTGCTCACGAGCGTCGTCGGTCTCCGCGAGGCGGGCCTCGTCTTCGCGGCCGTCGTGGCAGCCCTCGCCGCCGCCGTCGGGACGGTCGAGGTCGTCAGCGCGCGCAGGGCCGACTGACCCCTACGCGCCGAGCACGGGTCGGCGCGCGACCGTCAGCACGTGCGTGTCGGGCCAGTCGACCGGCTCACCCGTCGCTGCGTCCGTCAGCGTCGCCACGGGCGCGAACGAGTGCTCGACGAGCCACTCGTTGCGCCACGCACCGCTCTCGGGCCCCAGCTCGAAGCCCGCACCCGCCAGCAGGTCGGCCCACGCGTCGCCGTCCAGGTCGCAGAACCGCTCGTGGCACTCGGACAGCCAGTTGTCGGCGTAGTCCTTGGTCGTGAGGAACTCCATGGCGTCGCGCAGCGTGAGCCGGAACGTCGCAGCCGCGACCTCCTCGACCGCGAACGACGCACCGGACAGGCGCGGGAAGTCGACGGCGAACTGGCGCATCCTGGAAGCCGTCGACAACGCCCGGACGTGCGCGGCGACGTCGGGCCGCGTCCACTCGTCGAGGTCCGTCACGACGCCCGGGCTCGCGCCGTCGTCGTCCCGGAGGGTCAGGTGCACCACGCGGTCGCCGTCCGCGGGGCCGCACACGTCGCTGTTGATCCAGACCCCGCCCGGGCGGGTGTGGACGAACGTGCGGTGAGCGAACCGTCCGACGTCGAGGACGCCCTCGCCGTACGAGGAGATCTCGTGCGTGAGCGCGATCGTGACGGTCGTGTCGACGCTGCGCTCGGGCATGACCTCACCGCGCAGGATGTTGGCCTGCACGAACCACACGTTGGGGTTCGCGAACACGCCCTGCGTCTTCTTGTGCTCGGCCTCGGCCACGAGGTGGCGCGCGACGTCGACGCCGAAGAGGTCCGACTCGTGCAGGCGTGGCTCGGCCGCGACGAGCTCGAGCAGCCCTCCTGTCGCGCAGCCGATGTCGACGATCCGCCCGGGGAGCACGTACGGGCGCACCTGCTCCCACTTGCGGCGCGAGGCGTCCTCGAACGCCGCGGCGTACGTCCGGTAGTCGCGCGTCGCAGTGAGGTCGCCGTCGCCCGAGACGACCGGGTCGGCGAAGACCTGGACGATCTGCGCCTCGAGCCCGTAGCGCCGGAAGAAGCCCGGCACGACGGGGTGCGCGACGTCGGTCCACGTCGGGTCCCCCGCAGCCAGGCGCCCGACGGCGTCCCACGGGCGGGCGGGCCCCTCGCCCTGGGCGTCGGTCGCGTCGAGCTCGACGCCCACGACCCGGAACCCGAGCTCCTGGTAGGCCGCGATGACCTCCGGGGTCGAGCAGGCCACGACCGTGTCGTGCGGGTCGAGCGTCACGGCGTGACCGGTCGCCGTCTCGACGGTGGTCGCGACGAGGTGCGCGAACCGCGGGTGCGGCGCCACGTCCGGGACCGGGACCACGAGGCTCGGCAGGTGCTCGACTGCCGTCACGTGCTCGATGAGCGCCTCGCGCCGGTGCCCCGGGACCGGGTTGCGGCGCGTGCCCGCATGGTTCGCGGACGTCACGGCCCACACCACCACTGCGTCCGGGGAGCAGCGCACGGGCACGCCGTCGAGGTCGCTCACCAGCCCGGCGCGCAGCGCCCGCAGGTAGTCGACCTGGAAACGGGTCACGAGGTGGTGGCGTCCCGGGAAGAGGACATGACGGACGAGGGGGGTCGAAGGCACCCGCGTACCTTCGCGCGCCGACGGGGTCCGTCGCAAGCGGAGGCGCTCCCCTCGTCACCGTCGGCGTTCCGTGCCATCGTGGAAGAGGCGCCGACGACGCCACCCCCTGTGGATCTGCCGTGGACAAGGAGCACCCGATGGTCTCGACGACGAACGCATTCAGCAGCTTCTCGGTGAACGACCTGGACGCCGCGCGGGCGTTCTACGCCGACGTCGTGGGCATCGAGGTCGACCAGACGCCCATGGGTCTTGACCTGCGCCTCGGGTCGGGCGGCCACGTGTTCGTCTACCCCAAGAAGAACCACGTCGCAGCGTCGTTCACGGTCCTCAACTTCGGGGTCGACGACGTCGAGGCCGCCGTCGACGAGCTCGCCGCGAAGGGTGTCGAGTTCGAGCGCTACGTGGGGTTCGACCAGGACGACAAGGGCATCGCCCGCGGCCCCGAGGGCCCGGCGATCGCCTGGTTCAAGGACCCGGCGCGCAACGTCCTCGCGATCCTGAGCAACCCGTGAGCACCGCGGTCTCGTCGCACGAGCACCTCCTGGCGGCGCACGGCGACGCGATCGGGGCGTTCGACCACCTGGTCCGGCGGGTCCAGGACGACCAGTGGGACCTGCCCACGCCCGACGACGAGTGGACCGTCCACGACCTCGTCAACCACCTGGTCTCCGAGCAGCTCTGGGCGCCCGAGCTCCTCGCGGGCCGGACGGTCGCCGACGTCGGCACGGTCTTCGACGGCGACGTCCTGGGCGACGACCCGGTCGACGCGTGGATCGACGCGTCGACCCAGTCGCGCGAGGCGTTCCTCGCACCAGGCGCCCTGGACCGGGTGGTGCACCTGTCGTACGGCGACGCCCCGGCGACCGAGTACGCGCACCAGATGACGTTCGACCTCACGGTCCACGCGTGGGACCTCGCGCAGGGCATCGGCGTCGACGCGGACCTGGGCCCGCAGCTCGTGTCGTTCGTCCTGGGCTACGCCCGGCGCCGCAAGGGCATGTTCGCGGCGAGCCGCCTGTTCGCGGGTCCGCTCCCCGTGCCCGACGACGCGTCCGACCTCACGAGGCTGCTCGGACTGGCGGGGCGTCAGGCCTGAGCGCGGCGGGCTTCGCAGGGACGACGACGGCGTCCGGCCCGGGTGGGCGGGGCGCCGTCGAGGTGCGTGGCTGCCTCAGGCTTCGGTGGCTGCCTCGGTCTGGCGGCGGGCGATGCGGATCATGTCCTCGCGGGGCACGACCTTGATGCGCTCGCGCCCGTGCGGCTCCCCGAGGGTGCGCTCGTGGGCGTCCAGGACCTCCCAGTCGGCCCACTGGACCACGTCCACCCCGCGCTCGGTCAGGAACTCGACGATGCTCTCCGGCTTGGGGTGGGCGGCCGTGCGGGAGTCGGCGAGGTCCTCGACGAGGTGGCGGACGGTCTCGGACGCGTCGGACTTGGTGTGCCCGATCAACCCGACCGGGCCACGCTTGATCCACCCCGTCGCGTACACACCCGGGATCTGCGCACCGTCGATGTCGATCACCCGACCCTCACGGTTGGGGATCACACCCTTGAGATCGTCGAACGGGATCTCGGGCAACGGCGACCCGAAGTACCCCACCGCCCGGTAGACCGCCTGCACCGGCCACTCGAAGAACTCCCCCGTCCCGCTGACGGTCCCGTCCCCGTTCAACCGGGTCCGCTCGGTGCGCAACCCCTCGACCCTGCCATCCCCCAGCACCGCGACCGGCGCGTGCAAGAAGTGCAGGTGCAACCGCCGCGACGCCGTGAACTCCGACGGGTCCTTCAACGTCCAGTCCGTCAGGGTCTTGACGACCTGCTTCGTCTGGTTCGACGAGTTGATCGCCGCCATCGACCCCTCGTCGAACTCGAAGTCCTCCGGATACACGATCACGTCCACGTCCGGCACATGCCCCAGCTCACGCAGCTCGAGCGGGGAGAACTTCGCCTGCGCCGGACCACGGCGCGCGAACACGTGCACGTCCGTGACCGGCGACTCCTTGAGCCCCCGGTACACGTTCTCCGGGATCTCCGTCGGAAGAAGATCATCAGCATGCTTGGCCAGCACCCGCGCCACGTCCAACGCCACGTTCCCCGCCCCCAGCACCGCGACCTGCTGCGCCTCCAACGGCCACGTGCGCGCCACGTCAGGGTGACCGTCGTACCAGGACACGAAGTCCGCCGCACCGAACGAACCCGGCAGATCGATCCCCTCGACCGCCAACGCCGCATCCCGGATCGACCCCGTCGAGAAGATCACCGCGTCATAGAACTGCCGCAGATCATCCAGCTTGAGATCCACCCCGTACTCCACGTTCGCCAACAACCGCACATCACCACGCGCCAACACCTTGTGCAACGCCACGATGATCTGCTTGATCCGCGGATGATCCGGAGCCACCCCGTACCGCACCAACCCGAACGGCGCAGGAAGACGCTCGAACAGGTCGATACCGACCTCGACACCCGTCTTCGACAGAATGTCCGCCGCATAGATACCAGCAGGACCAGCGCCAACAATGGCGACACGCAAAGGACGAGAGCTGCTCACGGGAAAGAACGCCTTCCGGTCGAGGAGGGGAGGGGCGGTCCACGCCGGGGTCGGCAGCCGCACGCTTCGACGGTACGTCCTCAACCAGGGTTGAGGTCAAGGTGCACGGTGGAGGCGGTGAGGAGGACCCTGGGGACGGCCGTGCGTGACCGTCAACTGATCATCGACGTGTCCGTGAGTTATCAGTTACCGCGTAAGTGATAACTTATCGAGGTGGTGAGTTATCAGATGCGCTGGCCCTCGCTGGCCGCCGAACAACTTGAGTGGCTCTCCGTACGCGAGAGCACGACGGGCAGGAGACCTGCGCGCCGCTACACAGCCTCAATCGTCCCACCGATCGCCGAGCTGCCCGTAGTGCTCCCCGCCCCTCTTTCCGCCGAGGTCGAGGACGCATCCCGTGAGATCACGCGCTTCGACACTGAGATGGGCAGCGAGCTCGCCCCCGTCACGGCAGTCCTCTTGCGCAGCGAGTCCGCCGCGTCGTCCAAGATCGAACGACTGACTGCGTCCGCCCGCCAGATCGCCATGGCCGAGCTCGGAGCGGCAAGATTTGGATCCAACGCGCCCGTCATCGTTGCCAACACGCGCGCGATGCGCGCAGCACTCGCGTTGGCCCACCAGCCCGACCAGGACACGGTCCTGCACATGCACCACGCCCTCATGGAGCATGACGACCCAGAACAGGCAGGGCGTTGGCGGACTGAGCAGGTGTGGATCGGCGGAGTAGACCACTCGCCGGCGGGAGCCGACTTCGTCCCTCCGCACCACGAGCGGGTGCCGGGGGCAATCGACGACCTCATCGCATTCATCAAGCGTGACGATGTCCCTCCGTTGGCACACGCCGCGATAGCCCATGCGCAGTTCGAGACGATCCATCCTTTCACCGATGGCAACGGGCGCACCGGGCGCGCTCTTGTCCAAGCGATGATGCACAGCTCCGGTCTGACACGGAATGTCACGATGCCACTGTCCGCGGGCCTCCTCGCGGACGTCGGCTCGTACTACGCCGCACTCGATACCTACCGGCAAGGGCACCCGGAGGACCTCATCAGTCAGTTCGTCCACGCCAGCGCTCGCGCGGTCGACAACGGACGCCGCCTCGTACAGGAAGTTCGCTCGATCCGTGCCGAGTGGGACTCTCGAATCACGGCGCGCCGGGGTGCGCGTACCTACGAGGTCGCCGACCTCCTCACCCGCCAGCCGATCATCAACGCACAGGTCCTGAAAGAGGTGCTTGGGATCGGGCCGACGAATGTCCGGCGTCACATGGACCCGCTCACCCAAGCCGGGATCGTCACTGAGACACGGGTCCACCGCAAGGGCGTCGTGTGGTCAGCCCTGCAGATCCTTGGCGCACTCGACGACTTCGCCGAGCGGGCCGGCAAGCGCCGCCCCGGTTACGGAAAGGCAGCACCGCTGCCGTCTGCCCCTGAGGACTCTGGAAGCCCGGACGGGTCCGCGAACCGTCAGGGCTCGTAGCCCTCGACGAAGCCTCGGATCTCCCGTCGCAGGTCGTCCTCGGTCATCGGCTCTCCCCTCGAGCTACCGATCGAGAACCCATATCCCTCGATCGGCCCGTTCCGCCAGGAGAAGTCGTAGCTCCCGGGTTCGTGGGGCCTGTCGGTGACCGTGAACTCCTGACCGTCGACCGTCAGGTGCCACACCTGAGGTGACCTCCGAGGTGCAGCGCTGACACGGCTCTGCAGCCGCTCGATCCGCGGCCTCAGGAGCGCGTCCATCACCGCCGGGTCCTCCCATGTCTGGACGCTGACGAGCAGCCGGTGCGGGCCGAGGTCCCGGTGCCACGCGCCGCCCACGGGAACGAGCTCGATGTCGTAGACCACCAGGACGTCCGGGTCGCCGATCGGCTCCGGGACGTAGCCGTCGGGGAGATCGGCCTCCGAGAAGAAGAAGTTCGGTCGCACCATCTGCTCGGCCCACGCCCGCGCCTCGTCGACGACGGTGTCGAACACCGTCGCCAGCCGCTCCGACGCAGGCCTGACGTCGCGCCCGGTGGGCACCTCGATCAACCGGTCCCACCACTCGCGCCACCCGTCCGCGAGCGCCGCGGCCTCGTCGCCCGACAACGCCTCGACCGTGATGCGGGGGACGAGCGCCGGGACGTCGTCGGCCACGGGCAGCGCCAGACGGTCGCGGAGGAACAGGGCCACCGTGAAGCCGGTGCCGCGCCCCACGTTGATGTTCCGCAGGTCCTGTTGTTCGTGCGTCATCGCTCACCTCGTCGTCGGGCCCGGCAGGAGCCGGACCGCCCATGCTAGGCCCTCTCCGCCGCCGCCCTGGAGATGGCTTTCCGGCGTCCCCGATGACCTCGCGTCGAGGCGCCGATGAACGCCTCGGGAACGTTCGGGGAACGGAGCCGCTGAGGCCACTTCTCGGACACTTCGCCCTCCTAGGGTGACGGCGTCCACCCGCTCGTGACTGGAGCCCCACCCCATGACCTCCGTGTCAGCCCCCGTGCGCCCTGCGCCACCTGCACGCCGTCGGACGATCCCCGGACGGGCCTCGGCTGCCCGGTCCCGCTTCTCCCGCCCCACCCCGCGGGCCCTGCGCACCTGGCTCGCGTTCCTGCTCCTCGCGGGGCCCAACGTGGTCCTGCTGCTCGTGTTCGTCTACCGCCCGCTGCTGCAGAGCTTCTACTACTCGACCCTGCAGTGGAACATGGGCTCCCCCACGGCCCGCTCGGTCGGTCTCGGCAACTACGTCGAGTGGTTCCAGGACCCGACGACGGCCGACGTCATGGTCACGACGGGCGTCTTCACGGTCGCGACCGTGGGAGGCTCGCTGGTCCTTGGCCTGGGCCTGGCCCTGCTGCTCAACCGCCGCCTCAAGGGCCGCGGGTTCGCGCGGACCGTCGCGTTCGCGCCCTACGTCCTGTCGGGCGTCGCGGTCGGCATGCTGTGGCTGTTCATCTTCGACCCGCGCTACGGCCTGCTCTCGGCCGGCCTGCGCGCGATCGGGCTCGAGTCCCCCGACTGGTACACCACCTCGCCCTGGGCGCTCGTCATGATCATCGTCGTCTACCTGTGGAAGAACGTCGGGTACGTCGCCCTGATCTTCCTGGCCGGTCTCCAGGCCGTCCCGCAGGAGCTCAAGCAGGCAGCCGCCCTCGACGGCGCGTCCTCGGCCCGCACGTTCCGTTCGATCGTCCTGCCGCTGCTCGCGCCCACGACCTTCTTCCTCACGGTCACGACGCTGCTGAGCTCGCTCCAGTCGTTCGACATCATCCAGGCCATGACGAAGGGCGGGCCGCTCGGCTCGACCACGACCCTGATGTACCAGATCTACGAGGAGGGCTTCGTGACCGGTCGCGCCGGCTACGCGTCGGCCGTCGCGACGATCCTCTTCCTCCTGCTGCTGGTCGTCACGGTCGTCCAGCTGCGCTTCGTCGAGAAGAAGGTGCACTACGCATGAGCGTCCAGAACCCGGTCCGGGACGTCCCCACCACCGCACCTCGCACGACCTCGGGCGCGCCCCGCGCTCAGCACCCCGGGTCCCCCGTGGACGCACCACCGGCCCCCGGCGGTGCCGGCCACGGCCCGAGCGGCGCCCGCACGCCGGAGCGCACGCGCCGTCGTCGGCCCCTGCACCTGGGCTCGTACGCGACCCTCCTGGTCGCGACCGTCGTCATGGCGCTGCCGCTCGTGTGGATGGTGCTCGCGAGCTTCAAGCGCCCCGACGAGCTGTACTCGATCCCGCTCCAGTGGCTCCCGCAGAACCTCGACCTCGCGAACTACGTCCAGACGACGCAGAGCATCCCCGTCGGGCAGCTGTTCCTCAACAGCGTGGGCCTGACGGTCGTCGGCTCGACGCTCAAGCTGCTGCTCGGCCTGTGCTGCGCGTACGCGCTCGTCTTCCTCGACTTCCCGTTCAAGCGCGCGGTGTTCGTCCTGGTCCTGTTCACGCTGCTCATCCCGCAGCAGATCACGATCATCCCCAACTACACGCTCGTCGCCCAGCTCGGGTGGCTCAACACCTACCAGGGCATCCTCGTGCCGGGACTGGCGAGCGCGTTCGGGACCTTCCTGTTCCGTCAGCACTTCCTGTCGCTGCCGATCTCGATCCTCGAGGCCGCCGAGCTCGACGGCGCCGGCCACTGGCGCAAGCTGTGGCGGTTCGTCGTGCCGCTGTCCTACCCCACGATCGCGGCCGTCGCGCTCGTGTCCGTCGTCGCCGAGTGGAACGACTACCTGTGGCCGTTCCTCGTGACCGACGACGCCGAGAAGATGACGCTCCCCGTGGGCCTCACGCTCCTGCAGAGCGTCGACGGCATGAACAACTGGGGCGTCCTCATGGCCGCGACCGTGCTCGTGACCCTCCCGATCCTCATCGTCTTCCTGTTCCTCCAGCGCCGGCTCGTCGCCGGGCTCACCGCCGGAGCCGTGACCGGCTGACCTGCCGGTCCTCCCCTGTCCCCCCGGCACCTGCCGGGTCGCTGTTCCCCACCCCAAGGAGCATCACGTGAACCAGCCCCTGCCCGCCCAGTGGACCCCGTCGCGACGCGACGTGCTGCGCCTCGGCGGCCTCGGCGCCCTCGCCCTCACCCTCGCCGCGTGCGCGGGACCGACCGTCGGCGGCGGCACGTCCGCCCCGTCCGCCTCCGCGGGCACCGACTGGTCCACGATCAAGCCCGCCTCGCAGATCACGTGGTGGAGCAACCACCCCGGCGCCTCCAAGGCCATCGAGGAGGAGCTCATCCGCCGCTTCAACGCGAAGCACCCCGACATCGCGGTCAAGCTCGTGACCGCGGGCGCCGGGTACGACGAGGTCGCGCAGCGCTTCCAGGCCGCGTCGTCGTCGAACAACCTGCCCGACCTCGTCATCGCGAGCGACGTGTGGTGGTTCCGCTACTACGTCAACGGCCAGGTCATGCCGCTCGACGACGTGTTCGCGCACCTCGACGTCGACGTCGCCGACTACAACCCGACGCTGTACGGCGACTACGCGTACGACGCCAAGCACTGGGCGGTGCCGTACGCGCGCTCGACGCCGCTCTTCTACTACAACAAGGACCTCTGGGCGAAGGCCGGCCTGCCGGACCGCGGCCCCGCGACGTGGGCCGAGCTCGCCGAGTGGGCCCCCGCCCTGCGCGCCCAGGTCCCGGCCGACGGCGCCCCCCTCGGGCTCGCGACCGGCACGTCGTGGGCCGCCTGGTGGTTCGAGAACATGCTGTGGGGCCAGGGCGGTCAGTACAGCGACGAGTTCACGGTCACGCTCGACACCCCGCAGGCGCTCGCCGCGGGCGACTTCCTGCACGACCTGTTCCACGGGTCCAAGGTCGCAGGCGTCGGGACCGACGCCGGGGCCGACTTCGCCGCCGGCATCTTCGCGTCGACCATCGGGTCCACGGGCAGCCTCACGGGTCTGCTCGACGCGGCCACGTTCGAGGTCGGCACGGCCTACCTGCCCGACGGCCCGAGCGGCTCGGGGACGCCCACCGGCGGCACGGGCCTCGCCATCCCGGCCTCGCGCACGCCCGAGCAGCAGCTCGCCGCCGCGATGTTCCTCGCCTTCCTCACCGACGCGGACAACACCGCATACTTCTCCCAGAACACCGGGTACATGCCGGTGCGCACGTCCGCGGTCGAGGGAGAGACCATGAGCAGCATCTACGCGGCCACGCCGCAGTTCCGCACGGCGGTCGACCAGCTCGCCGAGAAGTCACGCTCGCAGGACTGGGTCCGGGTCTTCGTGCCGGGCGGCGACCAGATCCTCACGGACGGGATCGAGCAGATCGTGCTCAAGGGCACGCCCGCCGCCGAGGCGTTCGCGTCGATCACGCCGCGTCTCGAGAAGGCGTACCAGGAGAACGTGGAGCCCTACCTGTGACGGGCCAGATCCAGGTCGTCGCGCACCGCGGGAACTCGTCCGTCGCCCCGCAGAACACGCTCGCCGCGTTCGAGGCCGCGTGGCGCGCGGGGGCCGACAGCATCGAGCTCGACGTGCAGCTCACCGCGGACGGCGAGGTCGTCGTGATCCACGACGACACCCTCGACGCCACGACCGACGCGACCGGTCGCGTCGACGCGCTCCCGCTCGCGGGCGTCCGCGCCGTGGACGCGGGCTCGTGGTTCGCCCCGGCCTACGCCGGGCAGCGCGTCCCGACGTTCACGGAGCTCCTGGACTTCCTCGTGACCCACCCGGGCATCGATCTCCTGCTGGAGATCAAGGGCGACTGGGGTCCCGACGACGTCCGCAAGGTCACCGAGCCCGTCCTGCGCGCCGGGCTCGCCGACCGCGTGATCGGGCAGAGCTTCTGGCCCTCGACGGTCGCAGCCCTGCAGAAGGTGGCCCCGGACCTGCGCCGCGGACTGCTGATCGGCGAGCTCTCCGACGGCCTGCTCGCGACGTGCGCCGACCTGGGCGTCATGACGTGCAACCCGGCGGGTCACCTGCTCGTCGAGCGGCCCGGCCTGGTCGACGAGCTGCACGCCGCAGGGCTCCAGGTCATGGTGTGGACCTTGAACGAGCCCGCGCAGTGGACCCTGGCCCTGGTGGCCGGCGTCGACGCGGTCATCACCGACCGTCCCGACCGGCTGCGGGGGTGGCTCGCCGCGCGGTGAGACCGGCACCCGGGTGCGCCCGGACACGCGCGACGTGACGCGCCGCAGCACGTCGACGCGGGCAGAGGCCCCTGGATCTGTCTCTTATACACATCTCCGAGCCCACGAGACTACGCTGCATCTGG
>NZ_JACSQQ010000010.1:129534-133982 GCF_014836555.1 Oerskovia rustica | reverse complement strand
GTCATCCACCGGATGACGGCCCCCAGGTCGTTCTCGTCAGCTGTCAGCCGTCAGCTGTCAGCCGAGCCCGGCCGCCCGCCACGCCGGGCTCACCCGCACCACGTCGCCGATCACGGTCACGGCCGGAGCGCGGACGCCGGCCGCGGTCGCGACGTCGGCGATGGTCGCGAGCGTCCCGACGGTCGACCGCTGTCGAGGGCCGTACCCGTCCTCGACGACCGCGACGGGGGTCTCGGGTGAGCGGCCCGAGGCCACGAGCGCGGCCGCGGAGTCGCGGAGCCGTGAGACGCCCATGAGCAGGACGACGGTGTGGTCGGAGGCTGCCGGCACCTTGCCGATGTCCTCGTGCCCGGTCAGGACCGTGAAGCCGCGCGACCAGCCGCGGTGCGTCACGGGGATGCCCACGGCGGCGGGCACGGAGACCGCGCTCGTCACGCCGGGCACGACCTCGACGGGGATGCCGTGCTCCTCGCACGCGATGAGCTCCTCGCCTCCGCGCCCGAACACGTAGGGGTCGCCGCCCTTGAGACGGACGACGCGGCGTCCGGCGAGCGCGTGCTCGACCAGCAGCGCGTTGATCTCCTCCTGCGGGACCGGGTGGAAGCCCGGGGTCTTGCCGACGTCGACCACGACGACGTCGTCCGCGAGCTCGTCGAGCAGGGCGCGCGGGCCCAGCCGGTCGGTCACCACGACCTCGGCCTGCGCGAGCAGACGGCGCCCGCGCGCGGTGACGAGACCGGGGTCGCCGGGGCCACCGCCCACGAGGGCGACGCTCCCGCGGCCGCCCGCACCGGGCCGGACCGGCCGCAGCGGGAGCTCGCCGGTCGCCAGGAGGGCGTCGATCGCGTCCCGGACGCGCTGGGCGCGGCGGGGGTCGCGGCCCGCGTTCACGGCCACGACGACCTCGGTCGAGGTCGCCGGGGCGGCGGAGGGGGTGTCGTCCGCCACGGTCACCCGGGCCACGGCCGGGACCCAGGCGGTCCCGGCCTCGGCGTCACCGGCGCTCACGCAGAAGACGCGCAGCGCCTCGGCCTCGGCCGCGACGTCCGCGTCGACCTCGGGAGAGCCCGTCGCGGTGTGCACGAGCCACGCTCCCTCGAGGTCTCCGGGCCGGTACGAGCGCGCCTCCCGGACCACGGTCCCGGCCGTGCCGGGCCCGTCGTGGTGAGCGGCGCCGTCGGGCAGGGGGGCGATCAGCGCCGCCAGGTCCTCGCAGACCTCCGGGGCCACGACACGCACGTGCGCGCCCGCGAGGACGAGAGACCGGGCGCGCCGTGCGGCGACCGGACCACCGCCCACGACGACCACGAGACGGCCCGCGATCCGCAGACCGAGGGGGTAGAGCTCAGGGTTCATGCGCCCATCATCGCCCGAAAGCGGCGGCGGCCAGCTCACGCCGGCGCAGCAGCCACCCCGAGCCCTTGCTGGTCGAGGTCTCCGGGGCCAGGCCCCGACGACGCAACATCGACTTCTCGACCGGAGCGAAGAACAGCAGCTCGATGACCATGCCGACCACGAGGATCAGCAGGATCGCGGTGAAGACGAGCGCCATGTCGGACAGCTCGCGCCCCTGCTGGAGGAACGCGCCCAGCCCGAACCCGATCCCGCCGCCGACCGCGATGATCTCCGCGGCCATGAGCGAGCGCCACGAGAACGCCCAGCCCTGCTTGAGGCCCGCGAGGTAGCCGGGGAAGGCCGCGGGCAGGATGACGTCCTTGATCATCTGGAACCGGCCCGCGCCCAGGACCTGACCCACGCGCCGGTACAGCGGCGGCACCTGGTCCACGCCCGACACGATCCCGTTGATGATCGAGGGCACCGCGCCCATGAGGATCACGAAGTACACCGTGGCGTCGGACAGCCCGAACCAGATGATGCCCGCAGGCACCCAGGCGACCGACGGCAGCACCTGCAGACCCGTGATGATGGGCCCGAACGACACGCGCACCCAGCGCACGCGTGCCACGAGGATGCCGAGCGGCGTGCCGATCGCGACGGCTGCGAGGAAGCCCAGGACACCGCGCTCGAGGCTCGTCCCGAGGGCCTGCCACAGCGTGCCGCTCGCCGCGGCGCGCGTGACGGCCTCCCAGACCTGCTCGGGGCCGGGCAGGTTGTAGATGGGCTGGACCTCGAGCCACACAAGGGTCTGCCAGACGGCGAGCAGGATCGCGATCGCCAGGACCGGCGGGTAGACGGCGTGGAACGCCTTGGACCACCGGCTCGCGGTGGGCGCGACGGTCGTCTGGAGGGCGTCGAGGCCCGCCTCGATGTCGCTCACGTCCTTGGCGTGCCCGACGACGGCCCCCGCCACGCGCGGACCCGTCGCGACGGCGTCGGGCGTCTCGGGCGAGAGCCCGGAGGGGTCCGGACCGGGCAGGGCCTCGTCACGCGGGGCCAGGGTCTCGGTGCTCTTCGACGTCTCAGACGGCATGGCGGCGGATCTCCTCACGGAGGTCGTTGGTGATCTCGGTCGCGAGGCGGGACGCGGCGGCCGCCTCGATGCTGCGCTGCTCGTCGGCCCCGTACACGTCGACGTCCCACTCGCGCACGATGCGTCCGGGGCGCGACGACATGAGCAGCACGCGCTGCCCGAGCCGCACGGCCTCACGGACGTTGTGCGTGATGAACACGATCGTGCGGCCGGTCTGCTCCCAGACGCGCTCGAGCTCGTCGTGGAGCAGGTCACGCGTGATGGCGTCGAGCGCCGCGAACGGCTCGTCCATGAGCAGGACGTCCCGCTCCTGGGCGAGGGAGCGGGCCAGCGCGACGCGCTGGCGCATGCCGCCCGAGAGCTCGTGGACGCGCTTGTCGCCCGAGCCGTCGAGCCGCACGAGCGAGAGCAGCTCGGCGGCCCGCTCGCGGCGCTCGGAGCGGGGCACGCCCCGGAACTTCAGGGCGAGCTCGATGTTGCGGCTCGCGGTGAGCCAGGGGAACAGCGCGGACTCCTGGAACATCAGGGCCGCGCCGTCCCCGGCGACCTCCACGTCCCCCGTGGTCGGGCGCTCGAGGCCCGCGACGATGTTGAGCAGCGTCGACTTGCCGCAGCCGGAGGCTCCGAGCAGGCAGACGAACTCCCCCTGCGCGATGTCCAGGTCGATCCCGTCGAGCACCGGGGCGCCCGTCGGGGAGAACCGCTTGGACACGCCGCGCAGGCGGACACCGGTCGTGGGGCCGGTGTCCTCGTCCGAGGTCGTGGCGACCGGTGTGCCCGTACGGGCGGGGGACGTGGTGGTCATCGTGCTACTCCTTGCCGAGACCTGCGGCGGAGACGGTCGGCTGACCGGCCTCCTTCAGCACCTTGTTGAGGAGGCTCAGGTCGTAGATGCCGTTCAGGTCCGCCTCGGTGGTGGTTCCGGCCGTCACGCCGTCCTCGAGCAGGGTGTCGAGCGTGCCCGCGAGCGGGTCCGTCGTGAAGGTGATGTTGGTGAAGGCACGGTCGAGGACCGCGTCGGACAGGGGCTTGCCGGCGATCTTCTCGATCTCGCCGTTGACGAGCGTCTTGGCCTCGTCGGGGTTGGCGTCGAGCCAGTCGATCGCCGCGACCTCGCCGCGCAGGAGCGCCTCGACCGTCTCGGGGTGCTCCTCGAGGAAGTCGGTGCGGACGATCAGGTGCGTGGTGAGGAACTGGCCGTCGTCCCACAGGTCCTTCTCGTCGACCAGGACGTGCGCACCGGCGTCGAGCACGAGGCGCGAGGCCCAGGGCTCGGGCAGCCAGCCGCCGTCGAGCTCGCCGTTCTGGAACAGCGTGAGGGTCTGGGCGTTCTCGGTCGGGGTGACCGCGACGTCCCCGCCGCCCTGGATGTCGTTCTTCAGGCCGTTCTCGGTGAGCCAGGCGCGCAGCGCGACGTCCTGGGTCCCGCCGAGCTGGGGCGAGGCGATCTTGGTGCCCTTGAGGTCGGCGGCCGTGTCGATCCCGTCGCGCACGACGAGCTGGGCCCCGCCCGACGTCGAGCCCGCGATGATGCGCACGGCCTCTCCGTTCGACTTCACGAAGTTGTTGATCGCGGGGTTGGGGCCGATGAACGTGGCGTCGATGGCGCCCGCGTTGAGGGCCTCGATCGCGGCGGGGCCGGCGTTGAACACCTGGGTCGAGAGCTTGGTCTCGCCCAGGGCCTCCTCGAACTGCCCGCCCGCGACCCCGACGAGGGCCGGGGCGTGCGTGACGTTCGCGAAGTACCCGAGGCGCAGCTCGTCGGCCGGGCCGGTCGAGGCGTCGGGGCCGTCGGCGGCGTCGGACGTGCCCGTGGAGCAGGCGGAGAGCAGGAGCAGCGGCGCGACGGCGAGCGCGGCGACCGCGGAGCGGGTCCGGGCGAAGCGGTGTCGTGACGTGCCGGCTCGGGTCGTGCGGGTCGGGCGGGACGACGTGTTCATGGTGGGTCCTTCTGGATGGTCGGTGGTTGCCTGGCGGTGGACGTGTCGAGTCCCGGCAGCGCCGATCCGTGCAGTCC
>NZ_JACSQQ010000010.1:120988-129524 GCF_014836555.1 Oerskovia rustica | reverse complement strand
GTACGCGATCCGAGGGCCCGGTGGTCCGGGCCCGACCTGCGGTGGTCGGGGGCCTCAGATCGCGTACTGCACGGGACGCTGCGAAGGACATCGCACGGCCGCCAGGGCGTCTCCGACCATTCCTGCTGCGAGGGTGCCGCCGTCCTGACCGTCGATCAGGAGGAAGGCACCGGTGCGACGCGAGGTGACGTACTCCTCGGCCGCGACGGGTGAGGCGAGGCGCAGGGTGACGCGCCCGATGTCGTTGAGCTCGAGCGCCTCCGCGGGCTCGAGCTCGGCGGTGTCGAGGTCCAGGCGCCCGACGACGTCGCGCACCACGGCCTGCACGGTGCGGGTCGTGTGCTTGAGCAGCACGCGGGTGCCGGGGCGCAGGGTCTTGTCGCTCAGCCACGCGACGGTGCCCTCGACGTCCTGCGTGACGTCGGGGGCGTCGGCCGCGGCTGCGATGAGGTCGCCGCGCGCGATGTCGATCTCGTCCGTGAGGCGGATCGTGACCGACTGCGGGGCGAAGGCCTCGGCGAGGGTGCCGTCGGCCGTGTCGATGCCCTCGACCGTGCTCTTCCTCCCGCTGGGCAGGACCACGACCTCGTCGCCCACGCGGACCACGCCCGAGGCGATCTGGCCCGCGTACCCGCGGTAGTCGCGGAACCGCTCCTCGAGCGCCGCGCCCTGGGGGCGCAGGACGACCTGGACGGGGAAGCGGAAGGCTTCGGTGTCGGGCGTCTCGGCCGCGGGGAGCTCCTCGAGCAGGTCGAGCAGGCTCGGCCCGTCGTACCAGGGTGTCTTGCCGTCGGGCCCGCCCGAGCGGTCGACGACGTTGACGCCCTCGAGCGCGGAGACGGGCAGCGTGAGGATGTGCGCGACGCCGAGCGAGGCCGCGGCCTCGCGGATCTGACCCGCTAGCTCCTCGTAGCGCCCCTGGCTGTAGTCGACGAGGTCGATCTTGTTGACGGCCACGATCACGTGCGGGACCCGCAGGAGGCTCGCGACGGCGAGGTGGCGGCGCGTCTGCTCCAGGAGGCCCTTGCGGGCGTCGATGAGCAGCACGACGACGTCGGCCGTCGACGCGCCCGTGACGGTGTTGCGCGTGTACTGCACGTGCCCGGGGCAGTCGGCCAGGATGAACGAGCGCCTGGCGGTCGCGAAGTAGCGGTAGGCGACGTCGATCGTGATGCCCTGCTCGCGCTCGGCGCGCAGGCCGTCGGTCAGCAGCGCGAGGTCGGCCGTGGCAAGGCCGCGGTCGCGCGAGACGCGCTCGACGGCGTCGAGCTGGTCCGCGAGGACGGACTTGGAGTCGAACAGCAGGCGGCCGACGAGGGTCGACTTCCCGTCGTCGACGGACCCGGCGGTCGCGAGGCGCAGCAGGGTGCTCGTGGGCAGCGGGTGCGTGGTGGTGGCGCTCACTAGAAGTACCCCTCCTTCTTGCGGTCTTCCATGGCGGCTTCGGAGATCCGGTCGTCGGCGCGCGTGGCGCCGCGCTCGGTGATGCGGGTCGCGGCGACCTCGGTGATGACGTCGTCGACCGTGTAGGACGTGCTCTCGACAGCGCCCGTGCACGACATGTCGCCCACGGTCCGGTAGCGCACGGTCTCGGTGCGCACGTTCGCTGCCTCGGCGTCGTTGCGGGGCTGGGAGTACGGCCCGACGGCGAGCAGCATGCCGTCGCGCTCGAAGACCTCGCGCTCGTGGGCGTAGTACAGGCTGGGCAGGTCGATCTTCTCGGCCGCGATGTAGCGCCAGATGTCGAGCTCGGTCCAGTTGCTCAGCGGGAACGCGCGGACGTGCTCGCCCGGGCGGTGGCGGCCGTTGTACAGGTTCCACAGCTCGGGGCGCTGGTTGCGCGGGTCCCACTGGCCGAACTCGTCACGCAGCGAGATGACGCGCTCCTTGGCGCGCGCCTTCTCCTCGTCGCGGCGCCCGCCACCGAACACGGCGTCGAACTTGTGGCCCGTGATGGCGTCGAGCAGCGGCTGGGTCTGGAGCGGGTTGCGCGTGCCGTCGGCGCGCTCCAGGAGGCGGCCGTCGTCGAGGTAGTCCTGGACGCTCGCGACCTCGAGGCGGGCGCCGAGGCGCTCGACCGTCGCGTCGCGGTACGCGAGGACCTCGGGGAAGTTGTGCCCGGTGTCGACGTGCAGCAGCGGGAACGGCACGGGGGCGGGCCAGAACGCCTTGGTCGCGAGGTGCAGCATGACGACCGAGTCCTTGCCGCCGCTGAAGAGCAGCACGGGGCGCTCGAACTCCGCGACGACCTCGCGGATGATGTGGATGGCCTCGGACTCGAGGGACTCGAGCTGCGTGAGGCGGTAGGTGGAGGCGGTCTCTGCGGTCTCTGCGGTCTCGGTGGGGGAGGCCGGTGGGGCGAGGGGGGCGGTCAAGGCGTCGCTCTTCTCGTCGGGGTGCGTGGGGTGGTCGGTCGGCACGTCGGTGGGCACCGTCTGGTGGTGCGTGGTCACGGCGCTCATACGTGGAGCCCGCACTCGGTCTTGTCGAGCCCGGCCCAGCGGCCTGCGCGCGGGTCCTCGCCGGGGGCGACGCGGCGCGTGCAGGGCGCGCAGCCGATCGACGGGTACCCGTCGTTGAGGAGGGGGTTCAGGATCACCTGGTGGTCGGCGGCGTAGCCGAGCAGGTCGTCGAAGGACCACGCGGCGAGCGGGTTGATCTTGACCAGCCCGTTCTTCTCGTCCCAGGTCACGAGCGGGGTGTTGGTGCGGGTCGGGGCCTCGTCGCGGCGCACGCCCGTGACCCAGACCTCGTACTCGCCGAGCGTGCGGGTCAGAGGTTCGACCTTGCGCATCGCGCAGCACGCAGCGGGGTCGCGCGACCAGAGGTCCTTGCCGTGCGCCGCGTCCTGCTGGGCCACGGTGAGCTGTGGCAGGACGTCGACGATCGTGACCTCCATCTGCTGCTCGACGGCGTCGCGCGTGCCCGAGGTCTCGGGGAAGTGGTAGCCGGTCTCGAGGAACAGGACGTCGACCCAGGGTGCCTGCTGCGCGACGACGTGCGGCAGGACCGCGTCGGCCATCGAGCACGCGACCGCGATCGCGTCGCCGAACTCGCGCACGGCCCACGCGACGACCTGCTCGGCGGTCGCTTCCGGGTGGTCGCTGTCCAGGGCGCCGGGCGTCCCTCGCCCGTGCAGCTCGGCCTGACCGCGCTCGACGATCGCTCGCAGCTCCTCGGCCGACCGCTTGGGGCGGGCGTTCTCGGTGCGCCGGGCGGCGTGCGCGGCCTTGGACGCGGCGCGCGCCTCGGTGCGTGCCTTGGCGGCGGCGCGCAGCGCGGCCAGCGGGTCGCCGCCGGTCGGCGCACCGGCCGTGCCCGCCGTGCCCGACGGCGCAGCTCCCACCGGGTGCACGGCCCCACCCGGGTCCGTGGTCGTCCCGCTCATCGCAGCGACTCCTCGTCCGCGCGGTGCGCCCACTGGGCGAAGCTCTCCTCGCCGTCCTTCTCCTTCTCGAACTGGCGCACGACGCGCTCGACGTACTCGGGCAGGTCGTCGTTGGTGACCTTGAGGCCGCGCACGGTGCGGCCGAGGCCGGCCTCCGCGCGGTCGTCCGAGGTCAGGCCGCCGCCCAGGTGGACCTGGAAGCCAGGGACCTGGTTGCCGTCGTCGTCCATCACGAGCTGGCCCTTGAGGCCGATGTCCGCGGTCTGGATGCGGGCGCACGAGTTGGGGCAGCCGTTGATGTGCAGCGAGAGCGGCTTCATCGTGGACAGGTCGCCGAGGCGCTTCTCGAGGTCGTCGATCGCGCGCGTCGCGGCGCCCTTGGTCTCGACGATCGCGAGCTTGCAGTACTCGATGCCCGTGCACGCGATGGTGCTGCGGCGGAACGGGCTCGGGTTCGCGTCGAGGCCCTGCTCCTTGAGCCCGGACACGACGCGCTCGAGGTGCTCGTCGGGGACGTCGAGCACGAGCAGCTTCTGGTGCGGCGTGAACCGCACGCGGTGGGACCCGGCCGACTCGGCGAGGTCCGCGACGGCCGCGAGGATGCTGCCCGAGACGCGCCCGACGTAGGGCGCGGCGCCGACGTAGTTGAGGCCGTCCTTCTGCTTGTGCACACCGATGTGGTCGCCCGGCTGGGAAGGCTGCGGGGCGGGCGGGCCGTCGGGCAGCGCGTAGCCCAGGTACTCGGTCTCGAGGACCTCGCGGAACTTCGCCGGCCCCCAGTCGGCGAGCAGGAACTTCAGGCGGGCCTTGTTGCGCAGCCGGCGGTAGCCGTAGTCGCGGAAGATCTGGACGACCCCGTGCCACACGTCGGCCACCTGCTCCTCGGCGACGAACGCGCCGAGGCGCTCACCGAGGCGGGGGTTCGCGGACAGGCCGCCACCGACCCACAGGTCGAAGCCGACGCCGAGCTCGGGGTGCTCGAGCGCGACGAAGCCCACGTCGTTGATCTCGTGGACCACGTCCTGGGAGGGGTGGCCCGTCACGGCGGTCTTGAACTTGCGGGGCAGGTTGGCGAGCTCGGGGACCCCGATGTACTTGTCGGTGATCTCCTTGATGACCCGGGCGGGGTCGATCAGCTCGTCCGCGGCGATCCCGGCGACCGGGCTGCCGAGGACCACGCGCGGGACGTCGCCGCACGCCTCGGTCGTCTGCAGGCCCACCGACTCGAGCCGCCGCCAGATCTCGGGCACGTCCTCGACCTCGACCCAGTGGAGCTGGATGTTCTGGCGGTCCGTGATGTCGGCGCTGTCGCGGCCGAAGTCGCGCGAGATGTCCGCGATGACGCGCAGCTGCTCGGTCGTGACCGCGCCGCCGTCGATGCGCACGCGGAGCATGAAGTACTTGTCCTCGAGCTCGTGCGGCTCGAGCGCCGCGGTGCGCCCGCCGTCGATCCCGGGCTTGCGCTGCGTGTACAGGCCCCACCAGCGGAAGCGTCCGTGCAGGTCGTCGCCCGTGATCGAGTCGAAGCCCTCACGGGAGTAGACGTCCTCGATGCGTTGGCGCACCGAGAGGCCGCCGTCCTCCTGCTTCCACTTCTCGTTGCCGTTGAGCGGCTCCTTGCCGTCGACGGCCCACTGGCCGTTGGGCCGGGCGACGCGCGCTGGGCGGGCCGGGCGCTCGGGGCGAGCGGCGGCGTCGGGCACGTGCGGGGTGGCCGCGGTGCCGGCGGCCGTGTCGGCCGGTGCGGTGGTGCTGCTGCCCGCCGGCTGACCGGCGACGGGGGTCGCGTCAGTGGCGGTGTTCGGCGGCGTCATCGTGCTCCTCGTGGGGGGACGTGGGCACGCGGACCGAAGGACTCAGCAAGGAACGAGGGGGCTGAGGGCCGACCACGCGCGCCCTTGGCTCAGGAAGATGGCGAGCGGTCGGCGAGGACGGCTCGGGCTGAGTCAGGCGCGGGTCAACAACAACAGCAGGAGCTGTTGCGGGCGCAGGCCGTCGACTCGTGACGTGCCGTCACGAGGAGGAGGTGCGCTGCCGTGGTCATGGCGGGAAATCTACAGAGGCAGCGGGTGAATGAACACCCCCTGTCCGCATGGTGGATGGGTGTCTCAGACTTCGGCGGCCGTGGAGGGAGGGTGAGCGGGTCCGAGACGTCGTCGGACCCGCTTCACCACGCCGTGGCGTCGGACGGTCGTCGTCGGTGCAGTCAGTGCCGTGAGCGCCGCTGCCCGCCCGTGCGGGCTCCGGCCGTGCGCCGCGGTGCCGAACCCGGCCGGACGCCGCCCCACAGGGCGACCCACTGCGGGGCCGTGAGCTCCCGGGCCAGCGCCGAACCGAGGCGCTCGCGCGCGAGCAGCGACGCGGCGTCGTCGTCGAGCAGGCCACGTCGGCGCAGGACGTCCGCCAGGCCGCGGCCGCGGCCCGTGAAGACGTCGGCGACGAACCGCTGGTAGGCGGCGCGGTCGCCCGCCGGGAGCAGCGCGCGACGGGTCACGCGCAGCAGGCCGCCGTCGGTCCCGGGGGACGGGCGGAACGCGCGGGCAGGGACGCGGCCATGGAGCTCGAACGAGAACCACGGCCACCACTGCGCCGTGAGCAGGGTCGCGCCGCCGACCCCCGCCCGGCGTCGCGCGACCTCCCACTGCACGAGGAGGACCGCGTGCGACCAACCGGGCTCGTCGAGGAGCTTGCGCAGGATCGCGGTCGTGACGTGGAACGGGACGTTGCCGACCACCACGTGCGGCTCGGCGGGGTGGGGAAAGTGCAGGTAGTCGGCGTGCCGGACGTCGACCCGGGCGGACGGGCCGGCCCGCCCGGCCAGGCGGCGGCGCAGGCGCGCGACGTGGCGCCCGTCGATCTCGACCGCGACGACCGGGCGGCCGAGACGGGCGAGCGGCACCGTGATCGCGCCGTCGCCAGGCCCGATCTCGAGGATCGGGCCGGAGGTCCGGGCGACCAGGTCGACCATCGTCGCCGGGACGCGGGGGTCGGTGAGGAAGTTCTGGCCGTGCTCGTGACGACCGTCGGACGGGAGGTGGGACATGGGAGGCTCCGGGGCGTGGGTGGACGCCGGGCAGCACGAGACGGCCGCTCCGGCAGGGACCGGGGCGACGGAGCCGAGAAGAGGGGTCCGCCGCTAGGAGCGGCGGAGGCGGCTGTAGAACGCGCAGGACGCGCCGAAGGCTGACATGGCGCCGACCCTACGGCGGGGGCGCGCGGGGGAGCGAGGGCTTTTCGTGGCGCGCGACGGTGTGGCGTCGATGGTTCAGGCGCCCCGGGGGAGCGGCGCCCGGGGGTGAGCAGCGCCACGCCGATCTTTTTCCGACAGACGCGTCAGCAAACTAGGATGTGGCCATGGAAATCGTCTACAACGTGTTCGCGGTCCTGCACTTCGTCGGCTGGGCCATCGTCCTCGGCGGCTACTTCGTGTCGCTCAAGTCCGCCGCGCTCAACAAGGGCGTCTTCCACGGTGCCGCGACGGCCGCCGTCGCGGGCATCCTCATGGTCGGCGTGGCCGAGATGAGCGGCATGTGGGACGACGGCGGCCCCAGCATGATGAAGATCGGCATCAAGCTCGTGATCGCCGTGATCATCGCCGTCCTCGCGTTCGTCGGCGTGCGCCAGGGCGACAAGATCTCGCCCGCGCTCAAGCACTCGATCGGTGGCCTCACGCTGGTCAACATCATCGTGGCGGTCTTCGTCTAGGTGCCGCGTCGCGTCGCACCGGCCTGCCTGCCGGTCCTGGCGCGTGCAGCTCGTTCGTCGTGGGTGACGGCGTCGCGTGGGCACCGCCCCGTTCGTGGTGCGTACGCGACGCCTCCGACGTGCGAGGGTGTCACCCGTGAGCATCGCTGGAGAGATCGTCGTGGGCCTGGTGATCCTGGTCGGGCTGGCCGGGATCGTCGTGCAGGTCCTGCCGGGCAACACCCTCGTGGGAGGGGCCATCCTCGTGTGGGCGATCATGACGGGCGGCACGGCCGCCTGGGTCGTGTTCGCAGTGGCCGCCACGTTCATCGTCGCGGCCGAGGGCGGTCAGCTCCTGCTCGCCGGACGGCACATGCGGCGTGCCGAGGTCCCGTGGTCGACGCTCGCGTGGGGCGGTCTGGCGGGTGTCGTGGGCTTCTTCGTCATCCCCGTGGTCGGGCTGTTCGTCGGCTTCGTGGCAGCGGTCTTCGTGGCCGAGCTGATCCGCCGCCGCGACCGGCGCGCCGCGTGGCGGGCGACCGTCGCCGCGCTGCAGGCCACGGGCATCACGATCGTGGTCCAGCTGCTGGGCGGGCTGCTCGCCACCGTGACCTGGGGCGTAGGTCTCGCACTGACGTGAGCCGGCGCCGTGAACGGCGCCGAGAACGGCCTTGAGGCTGTTCCGAGCAGCAGAACGACCGTAACCCCGTCCTCGACCGCCTCGACCGCCTCGTCGGGTCCGGTCGGGGACGTGGGAGAAGGTCAGTCCCCGAGCCGCGCCCGCAGGCGGTGCTCCAGCCCGACCCGCACGGTCGGCCACTCGGCGGCCGTGATCGAGTAGACGACGGTGTCGCGCAGCGTGCCGTCGTACCCGATCTGGTGGCTGCGCAGCACCCCGTCGAGCTTGGCGCCCAGGCGTTCGATCGCCGCGCGCGACTGCCGGTTGTGGAAGTGCGTGCGCAGCTCGACCGCGATCGCGTCGAGGTCGTCGAACGCGTGGCCCAGCAGCAGGAGCTTCGCTGCGGGGTTCGCGCCCGTGCCCTGCGCTCCCGCACGCTGCCAGGTGGCGCCGATCTCGACGCGCCGGTTGAGGGGGTCGATCCCGAGGAACGTCGTGACGCCCAGCACCTGGTCGTCGGCGGTGCGGGCCACGACCCACGGGTTGGCCGTCCCCGCCTCACGGGCGGCGATCTTGTCCTGGATGTACACCGCCATCTCCTCGGGGGTCGGCACCGAGGTGTACCAGGCGTTCCACAGCTCGCCGTCGCGCACGGCCTCGACGAGGGCGTCGTGGTGGTCCGCCCGCAGCGGGACGAGGCGCACGAGCGGTCCGGTCAGTGTCACGGGATCGGCGAAGACGTTCACGTCACGACCCTATCCGGCGCGTGGTCGGGTGCGCCCGGGAGCCCTGAGAGTGGTCGCAGGGTGGCCGGTGGCCGAGAACGGGGTTGGGGGGGGGCCCGG
>NZ_JACSQQ010000010.1:103040-120978 GCF_014836555.1 Oerskovia rustica | reverse complement strand
ACCGCAACCCCGTCCTCGGCGGCACCGGTGCTGCTCGGGCGGTTCAGCCCACCGAGATCTCCGTCACGTAGAGCACGTTGCCGTCGAGGTCGCGCATCGAGAACATGGGCGGGACGCCGTCCCACCGCAGCAGCTCCTCGACGCGCACGCCCTGGTCGCCGAGCGTCGCGTGGTCGGCGGCGGCGTCCGAGGTCGCGAGGCGGATGCCCGTGTCGATCCCGGCCTCCTGCCCCTGGCCCTCCTGGACGAGCGCGACCGAGACCGCGGCGCCGGGCGGGGCGACCTCGATCCAGCGGAAGCCCTCCTGGAGGTCGCCGTCCATGCGGACCTCGAAGCCCAGGGTGTCGCGGTAGAACGCGAGCGCGGCGTCCTGGTCGCGCACCGGGACCGCGACCGTGTGCAGGCCGGTGAAGTGGGTCGTCGTCATGATTCCTCCTTCGCAGCGGGGCGTCCTCGGCGGAGGGCGTCGTGGGGAGGACCGCGGCGGGGGAGCGAAGTCATCGGTCGCCGGGCGCACGCGCGTCGTGCGGGGTCGCGGGACGCGCGCCGATGCGGGGAGTGTCGGTGCGCACGCCTAGGCTGGGAGGGCTATGACATCGCTCTTCGAGAACCTGCCGCTGCCCGGATTCGACCTCGCGTCCCTCGGGGACTCGTCGCGCCTGCCGACCACCGCGCCGCGGTGGGACGAGGCGCCCGACGGCGGAGGTTCCGCCCGGACGTCCGCTCGCCCAGGGCGCGGGGCGGCCGAGCGGGCCGCGGCGGGCCACGACGAGGAGGGGTACCGCGCCGGCGGGTTCTCGCACATCGACGCGGACTCGCTGCTCGACGGCATGAACCCGCAGCAGCGCGAGGCGGTGGTGCACGCGGGCAGCCCGTTGCTCATCGTCGCAGGTGCGGGCTCGGGCAAGACGCGGGTCCTGACGCACCGCATCGCGTACCTGCTCGCGACGGGCCGGGCCCGGCCGGGCGAGATCCTCGCGATCACGTTCACCAACAAGGCCGCCGCGGAGATGCGTGAGCGCGTCGAGGCGCTCATCGGTCCCGCGGCCCGGTCCATGTGGGTCTCGACGTTCCACTCGGCGTGCGTGCGGATCCTGCGCAAGGAGGCCTCGGCGCTCGGGCTCAAGTCGAGCTTCTCGATCTACGACGCGGCGGACTCCCAGCGTCTCATCACGCTCGTGAGCCGCGAGCTCAACCTCGACGTGAAGAAGTACCCGGCGCGGACGCTCGCGAACAAGATCTCGGACCTCAAGAACGAGCTGGTCGACCCCGAGCGCTACGCGCGCGAGAGCGGCGCGTCGGCGGCCGACGGCGCACCCGGTGCCGGTGGTCCGGCCAACGCGTTCGACCAGGTCCTCTCGGACGTCTACACGCGCTACCAGGCCCGCCTCGCGCAGGCCCACGCGCTCGACTTCGACGACATCATCATGACCACGGTCAACCTCCTGCAGGCCTTCCCGGCCGTCGCGGAGCACTACCGTCGCCGGTTCCGGCACGTGCTGGTCGACGAGTACCAGGACACCAACCACGCGCAGTACGTCCTGGTCCGCGAGCTCGCGGGGGCGAGCGCACCGGAGGTGCAGGGCGAGGACGGCACGTGGGCACCGGGCGTCATCCCGCCCGGCGAGCTGACGGTCGTCGGTGACGCCGACCAGTCGATCTACGCCTTCCGTGGCGCGACGATCCGCAACATCCTCGAGTTCGAGGCCGACTACCCGAACGCCCGCACCATCCTGCTCGAGCAGAACTACCGCTCGACGCAGAACATCCTCTCGGCCGCGAACGCGGTCATCTCGCGCAACATCGACCGCAAGCCCAAGCGCCTGTGGACGGACGCGGGGGCGGGCGTCAAGATCATCGGCTACGTCGCGGACAACGAGCACGAGGAGGCGCGCTTCATCGCCGAGGAGATCGACCGCCTCGGCGACTCGGACGGTGTGCGTCCGGGCGACGTCGCGATCTTCTACCGGACCAACGCGCAGTCCCGTGCCCTGGAGGAGGTGCTGATCCGCGTCGGCCTGCCCTACAAGGTCGTGGGCGGCACGCGCTTCTACGAGCGCCGTGAGATCAAGGACGCGATCGCCTACCTGCGGGCCGTCGCGAACCCCGACGACGACGTGAACCTGCGCCGCATCCTCAACGTGCCCAAGCGCGGGCTCGGAGACCGCGCCGAGGCCCTGGTCGCGGCGTTCGCCGAACGTGAGCGCATCTCGTTCGCGGCGTCCCTGGACCGGGCCGAGGAGATCCCGGGCATGACGACCCGGACCCTGAACCCGCTGCGCACGTTCCGCGAGCTGTTCCACGGGCTGCTCGACCTGTACGCGACGGGCGCGACGCCCGCGGAGATCCTCGGTGCCGTCCTCGACCGCTCGGGCTATCTCGCCGAGCTGCGGGCGAGCGACGACCCGCAGGACGGCTCACGCGTCGAGAACCTCGCCGAGCTGCACGCGGTCGCGAGCGAGTTCACCGAGCTCGAGCCCGAGGGCACGCTCACGGACTTCCTGGAGCGCGTCTCGCTCGTCGCGGACTCGGACCAGATCCCGTCGAGCGACGACGAGGGGCACGAGGGCAAGCCCGTCGTCGACCCCGGCGTCGTGACGCTCATGACGCTGCACACGGCCAAGGGCCTCGAGTTCCCGGTGGTGTTCCTCAGCGGCATGGAGGACGGCACGTTCCCGCACATGCGCTCGCTCCATGACGAGAGCGAGCTCGCCGAGGAGCGACGCCTCGCGTACGTCGGCATCACGCGCGCCCGGGAGCGGCTCTACATCTCGCGCTCCGCGGTGCGCTCGGCGTGGGGCATGGCGAACGAGTTCCCGCCCAGCCGGTTCCTCGACGAGATCCCCGAGGACCTGTGGGACTGGCGCCGCAAGGAGTCGTCCATGGCGACCCTGCGCGGTCCCGGCGGCTACACGGGCGGGTGGGGCTCGTCGTCGGGCGGCTCGCGCGGTGGGTCGGGCTCGGGTTCGGGCGGGTACGGCTCGGGTGGTTCGCGCAACGGCCAGGTCCGCACGCGCTCGGTCACGCCCAACCCGGACGGGCCCAAGTTCGGCTCGGCGACCCCGCGCAAGGAGGGGGACATCCCCTCGCTCGCGATCGGCGACAAGGTCACGCACGACGCCTACGGGCTCGGCACGGTCGTCGCGGTCGAGGGCGCGGGCACCAACGCGGTCGCCAAGATCGACTTCGGTGCGGACGGCACCAAGCGTCTCCTGCTGCGCTTCTCGCCCGTCACCAAGCTCTAGGCGACGGGTGCGGGGTCCGTGGCGGCCTGCGACCCCGCCTCGCTCGTCGGCCTCCGCGTGCTCTCACGTTCGACGACGTTCGGCGTGAGGACCACCGTGCGCGGGGGGCCGCCCGCCACCATCTCGGCGGCGAGGTCGACCGCCACCTTGCCCTGACGGTCGAAGGGCTGGTGCACCGTGGTGAGGTGGGGCCTGGACGAGGACGCCACAGGATGGTCGTCGAAACCGATGACCAGGACGTCCTCCGGCACACGCAGGCCGTGGTCGCGGAGTGCCTGCAGGACACCGACCGCGATCCGGTCGTTCCCGCACGCGACCGCGTCGAACGGAACGGCCGAGCGCACCAGCTCGACGCCCGCCCGGTACCCGGCCGGCGTGTCCCAACCCGCGTGGGCGACGGTCGGCAGGAGCCGGTCGCCCAGCGTCCGACGAAGGCCCTCGACACGGTCCGGGGTGGCGGGGTTGCCGGCGGGCCCCATGATGGCCGCGACGCCGGTCGCGCCGCGGGCCAGCAGGTGCTCGGCGGCCAGCGTCGCGCCCAGCACGTCGTCGGAGTAGACCGAGGCGAAGGCGGCCTTGTCCAGGTCGCCCAGCTGACCGCACAGCACCACCGGTACGTGGGCGTCCCGCAGGTCGTCGAGCATCCCGTCGTCGACGTACGGCGAGAGGTGGATGACAGCGTCGACCGCGCCGCGCTTGAACAGGCGCATCCCCTTCGCCCGCTCCTCGCTCGTCGCCATGGTGAAGAGGACGGGGACGACGGGCGTCGGGGTCAGCGCGTCGGTGATGCCCTTGAGCACGGCGGCGTAGGTCGGGTCGGTCAGCAGCTCGTCGAGCGGCTCGGTCAGGGCGACGGCATACGCCTCGGCGGTGCCCGTGGCGAGCTGACGCGCGCGGGCGGAAGCGATGAAGCCGGTCGACTCGATGGCCTCGCGCACTGCTCGTTCGCGCTCGGCCCCGACGTTCGGTGAGCCGTTCAGGACGCGGGAGACCGTCATGTGCGAGACCCCCGCGCGGGCGGCGACGTCCCGGATGGTGGCCTTCCTGGGGCGGGCGACCGCCATCGACACCTCCTCGATCACGGCCGCCGAGTCGTGGGACTCCGGACCTTCCTGGTTTCGGTGAGTCTACCGCCGAAGCAGCGGGACGAGTCGCTTGCGGACGAGGATTGTTACCGGTAACGTCGCGGCCAAGTTACCGGTAACACCACGAGTCGGCCCGACGTCGGACCGATGGGACGTGCCGGATGTGCCGGCAGGTGGCCGGCACGCTCTCGACGACGAGAACGAGGTGTCACGCATGACAACGCTCAGGTGGGAAGACCCCACCACCACGGGCTCCTGTCGGCTTCCGGGCCATGCCTACTTCTTCGGCTACGACTCCTCGGTGGCCGCGGCCACCGGGCATCGGGGGCTCTCCCAGGGGTTCACGTCCCTGTCGGGGCAGTGCCGCTTCCGCTACTACGACCATCCGGGGCGCGTGACGACCGCCGATCGCGCCGAACCGGCACGGACCGCGCAGGGCGAGGTCGTGCAGGGGTGGTCCGTCCTGTCGGTGCCCCACCTGTGGCAGATCGACGGGTTCGGGCGGCTCCAGTACACCGACGAGGGCTATCCGTTCCCCATCGACGTCCCGCACGTCCCGTCGGACAACCCGACGGGTGTCTACCAGTTCGACGTCGAGCTCGACCCTCAGCCTGCGGGTTCGCGGCGCATCCTGCGCCTCGACGGTGTCGAGGCCTACGTCGAGGTGCACGTCAACGGGACCGAGGTCGGGTGGTCCAAGGGGTCGCGCCTGTGTGCGGAGTTCGACATCACCGACGCCGCTCACGACGGACGTAACCTCGTGACGCTGACGGTGCTCCAGTTCGCCGACTCGACGTACATCGAGGACCAGGACATGTGGTGGGCGTCCGGCATCTTCCGCGACCTCTACGTCTACGTCCGCCCGGCGACGCACCTGCGCGACTACGTCGTCCGGACCGACCGGCTGCCCGACGGGACTGCGCACCTGACGGTCGGCCTCGATCTCGTGACCGAGCCCGGGACCGGGTCAGGGAGCATCGCCTGGGCGGTGCGGACCCTCGACGGCGGGCGTGTCCTCGCGTCGGGCGAGTCCGTGGCGCCAGGCGGTGACGTCGACGTGGACGCCCTTCTCGACGACGTCGCGTGGTGGAACCCCGAGCAGCCGGTGCTGCACCGTCTCGACCTCGACGTGCGCGACGACGAGGGCCGGACGACTCAGTACGTCAGCGTCCGGTTCGGGTTCCGCGACCTGACCATCCGCGACGGGCTGCTGCTGCTCAACGGTTCGTACTTCGCGATGCACGGTGTCAACCGGCACGACCACGACGACCGGTCCGGACGTGCCGTCGGGATCGACCGTGTGCGCCGTGACCTGGAGATGATGAAGCGGCACAACATCAACGCCGTCCGCACCGCGCACTACCCGAACGACCCCCGCTTCTACGGGCTGTGCGACGAGGTCGGCCTGCTGGTGGTCGCCGAGACGGACCTCGAGTCGCACGGCTTCGCCAACGTCGGGGACATCGGCAGGCTCACCGACGACCCCGTGTGGCGGGACGCGTACGTCGACCGCATCGAACGGCACGTGCTGGCCCAGCGCAACCATCCGAGCATCGTCCTGTGGTCGCTCGGCAACGAGTCCGGCGACGGGTGCAACATCACCGCGATGTACCAGCGGTGCAAGGAGCTCGACCCCACACGGCCCGTGCACTACGAGGAGGACCGGGACGGCCGGGACGTCGACGTCATCTCGACCATGTACTCACGGGTCTCCCAGATGAACGACTTCGGGGAGCACCCGCACCACAAGCCCCGCATCCTGTGCGAGTACGGGCACGCGATGGGCAACGGACCGGGCGGGCTCTCGGAGTACCAGCAGGTCTTCGACCGTTGGGACTCCATCCAGGGCCACTTCGTGTGGGAGTGGTGCGACCACGGTCTGCGGGACGTCACCGCGGACGGCGGCGTCCGGCACACCTACGGGGGAGACCACGGCGACTACCCCAACAACGGGAACTTCTGCATCGACGGTCTCGTGTTCCCCTGGCAGCAGCCCAGTCCGGGCCTGACCGAGTACGCGCAGGTCGTCTGCCCCGTGAAGGTGGAGGCCGCCGACGGCGGTCTGCTGATCCGCAACGGGTTCTACTTCAGCTCGCTCGAGGACATCGACCTCGTCGTCGAGGACCGGGTGGACGGCGTCGTGCGGCACTCGCTGACCGTCCCTGCGGGCCCGGTCGCGCCGCGCGAGAGTGCGGTCGTCGAGGTCCCCGCCGCGATCGACGGATACGGTCAGGAGGTGCTGCGGACGGTGTCCGTGCTGCGCCGGACCGCCACGGCGTGGTCCGAGCCGCACGCCCGCCTCGGCGTGTTCCAGCTCCCGGTGTCCGGGGACGGGCTGGGGGCGCTGTCCGCGCCCACCTCGCCCGGAGCGCCGGCGTCCCCGCTCCTGCGCCGTCGTCCGCTCACGGTGACCGAGGACGCGCACACGGTCGTGGTCCGCGCGGGCTCGTCCGCCTGGACCTTCGACACGTTCACGGGGCGGCTCGTGCGGTGGCAGGGGGCCGGCCGCGACCTCGTGGTGCGTGCACCCCGATTCCGGATGTGGAAGCCGCTCGTCGACAACCACCAGCAGGAGTACGAGGCGCTGTGGCACCCCCGGCACCTGCAGGTCATGCAGGAGTCGACCCGGGCGGTCCAGGTCGAACAGCGGGACGACCGCGTCGTCGTGGAGGTGCGCTCGACGCTCGCGCCACCGGCGCTCGACCTGGGCATGCGGGTGACCTATCGCTGGGAGCTGTTCGACGACGGTGCCGCCCGCCTCGCGCTGTCCGGCGAACCTTACGGCGACTACACGGACATCGTGCCCAGGATCGGTCTCGAGCTCGGACTTCCGTCGGACTGCGACCAGGTCGAGTTCTACGGGCGTGGCCCGGGTGAGAACTATCCGGACTCGCGCACGGCTCAGGTGGTCGGGCGGTACACGACGACCGTCGCGGAGATGTTCACGCCGTACGTCGTGCCGCAGGACTGTGCGAACCACGAGGACGTGCGTTGGGTCATGCACCGCGACCGACACGGTCGCGGGCTGCTGGTGGGGGCCGAGCGGTCTCCGCTGAGCTGGTCGTCGTGGCCCTACTCGGGTGAGCAGATCGACGCCGCGCGGCACGTGACCGACCTCGTCCCGGACCCGGACGCGATCACGGTCAACCTCGACCACGCCGTGCTCGGCCTCGGGTCCAACTCGTGGGGCTCGGAGGTCCTGGACGGATACCGCGTGCGGTTCGAGCCTTTCAGCTACTCCCTGCTCATGGCTCCGCTCAACGCGGGCGACGTCGACCCAGGGCTCGTCGCCCGCGGGCTCCGGGCCGCCCATCCCGCTCTCGGACCGGCGACTCCACGCGCCTCGACGACGGAGGCACTGTCATGACCCTCTTCTCCTCGAGGGAGGACCTCGCGACCGGTCGCTCCGGTGTCACCAAGTGGGTGCGGCTCCTCTCGGCGCTGGACAACGCGCGCGCCGTCCGGCCCGGTGTCGCGCACTCGGTCGGTGACTCGCTGACCTACTGGCGCGAGAGCGCCACCGCCCACGGTGACGGCGCGCTCGTGGCGCACCGGCGGTACCAGACGGTGCTCGCCGTGCTCGACGGCGAGGTCCGGGTCGAGCTCGTGCCCCGCACGGGCCTCGTCCCGGTCATGCCCTACAGCGACCTGTCGGACCGCGAGACGTTCGCACCGGTCCCCGGTGGCGGGGACGTCGTGACCGTGTCTCCCGGGCAGATCCTCGCGGTGCCGATCGATCACGCGTGGCGGCGCGAGCCGACCACGACCGCAGACCTCCTGGTCGTCCGCCTCACCGTCGAGGGCGCGACCTTCCACAACAAGTAGGCGACCGCCGCCTTCCCCTGTCTTCCTCTCGAGAAAGCACGAGCCATGAACGATCGCAAGAACATCGGTGGATTCATCCTGTTCACCATGGTCATCGCGGCAGTGTTCAACTTCCGCAACGTCATCAACAACTACGTCTCGATCGGCACGCTGGCGGCCCCGGCCTTCTTCGTCGCCACGATCGTGTACTTCATCCCGTTCACGCTGATCATCGCCGAGTTCGTCAGCCTCAACCGCAACTCGGAGTCCGGCGTCTACCAGTGGGTGCGCTCCTCGCTCGGCGGGCGCTGGGCGTTCTTCACCGCCTTCTGCTACTGGTTCGTGAACCTGTTCTACTTCATCTCCCTGCTGCCGCTGGTGCTCGTCTACGCGGTCTACATGATCCTGGGCCGAGGCGTCCAGGTGGAGTCCTGGGCGATCGCCGTCTTCTCGATCACCCTCTTCTTCCTCGCCACGTGGGTCTCCACGCGAGGGGCGAAGTGGATCGGCAAGGTCACCTCGTTCGGTGCGACCCTCATGCTGGGGATGGCGGTGGTCTTCATCGTGGGCGCCGTCGTCGCGCTGCTCGGGGGGATCACACCCGCGAACGACCTGTCCATCGCCGGGATGAAGCTCGACCCAGGATCCGGCCTGACGACCTGGGCGTTCCTCGGCACCCTGGCCTGGATCATCCAGGGAGTCGGTGGGGCCGAGTCCATCGGGGTCTACCTCAACGACCTGCGCGGCGGTGCCAAGGCGTTCGTCCGGACGATCGTGATCGCCGGTCTCACGATCGGTCTCGTCTACACGGTCGGGACCTGGCTCATGGCCGTGTTCGTCGACAAGAGCGAGGTCGGCTACGAGAACGGCGTCTTCGTGACGATGGCGGCTGCCGCGGAGCACTTCGGGATGTCCGGTGACGTCACGATCCGCATCGTCGGGGTCATCATGCTCGCCGCGACGCTGGGCGGACTGATGATCTGGACCTCGGCGCCCGTCAAGATCTTCTTCTCCGAGATCCCGCAGGGGATCTTCGGTCCCAAGGTCGTCGCCCTCAACGAGCAGGGGGTGCCCGTGCGGGGGGCGTGGATCCAGTTCGCGATCGTGGTCCCGCTTCTCGTCATCCCGACGCTGGGAGCAGGCTCGTCGATCGACGCGCTGCTCAAGATCGTGATCAACATGACGGCCGCGACCGCGCTGCTCCCTCCGGCGCTCATCCTGGTCGCCTACTGGAAGCTGCGGAAGTCCTACGACTCCGCCAGCCGCAGCTTCATGATGGGTCGTCGCGGCCTCGGGCTGGGCGTCGCCACGTTCCTCGTCCTGCTGTTCACGGTCTGCTTCGTGGCAGCGACGTTCCCCGAGGACCAGGCACTGTGGCTCACGCTCGTCTACAACGTCGGCGGTGTGGTGGTGTTCCTCGGAGCGGCCCTCGCCTGGTACGAGCGGTACATCCGGCGCCTGCGGGCCGAGGACCCCGAGGCCGCCCGTCGGGAGCTCATGCCGAGCGCGCACGAACAGTCCGAGCGCAACGCGCAGGAGGACGCCGCCCTCCTCGCCGCCGGGACCGACGAGGCGTAGGTCCTCCGGGCCTGCTCGACGGCACCCGCCCGCCCTGGGCGAGCGGCGCCGTCGGGCAGGTCAGGGCCCCTTTCCCGGCCGCGCCCCGGCGCCTACCGGGCGTGCCGTGGCGGGCGCCCGACCGCCTGCGGGCGCGCCGGGGGTGTGGCCAACGAGACAGCGCCGGGCCCGGGTGACGGGCCGCCCCGGGTAGGTCACGGCGTGTCGCCGGGCTACCCTGTGACGGGATGTCTCGATGTCGAGACATCGGTAGGCCGGTCAGGCAGTCAGATGGAAGGACGACACAGGGTGGACCTGTTCGAATACCAGGCGCGCGACATCTTCGAGAAGCACGGGGTTCCCGTGCTGGGCGGCGTGGTCGCCACGACCCCCGAAGAGGCTCACGAGGGCGCTGAGAAGCTCGGTGGCGGGACCGTGGTCGTCAAGGCCCAGGTCAAGACCGGAGGACGTGGCAAGGCGGGCGGCGTCAAGCTCGCCCACTCGCCCGAGGAGGCCGCCGAGAAGGCGTCCGAGATCCTCGGCATGGACATCAAGGGCCACACGGTCCACCGCGTCATGATCGCGGCCGGCGCGAAGATCGCCGAGGAGTTCTACTTCTCGGTGCTCCTCGACCGGGCCAACCGCTCGTACCTCGCCATGGCGAGCGTCGAGGGCGGCATGGAGATCGAGGTCCTCGCGGTCGAGCGCCCCGAGGCTCTCGCGAAGGTCGCCGTGGACCCGACCGTCGGCATCGACCAGGCGAAGGCCGACGAGATCGTCGCCGCCGCCGGGTTCGCCGACGACATCAAGGCGCAGGTCGCCGACGTCATCCAGAAGCTGTGGACCGTCTACAAGGAGGAGGACGCGACCCTGGTCGAGGTCAACCCCCTGGTCCGCACCGAGGACGGCTCGATCGTCGCGCTCGACGGCAAGGTGACCCTCGACGAGAACGCCGGCTTCCGCCACGCGGACCACGAGGCGCTCGAGGACAAGGACGCGGCCGACCCTCTCGAGGCCAAGGCCAAGGAGAACGACCTCAACTACGTTAAGCTCGACGGCCAGGTCGGCATCATCGGCAACGGCGCGGGCCTCGTCATGAGCACGCTCGACGTCGTCGCGTACGCGGGTGAGCAGCACGGCGGCGTCAAGCCCGCCAACTTCCTCGACATCGGCGGCGGCGCGTCCGCAGCCGTCATGGCCGCGGGCCTGGACGTCATCCTCAACGACGAGCAGGTCAAGAGCGTGTTCGTGAACGTCTTCGGCGGCATCACGGCGTGCGACGAGGTCGCCAACGGCATCGTCCAGGCGCTCGCGATCCTCGGCGACGAGGCGAACAAGCCGCTCGTCGTCCGTCTCGACGGCAACAACGTCGAGGAGGGGCGCGCGATCCTCGCCCAGGCGAACCACCCGCTCGTCACCCTGGCCGAGACGATGGACGGCGGCGCCGACAAGGCTGCCGAGCTGGCCAACGCCGCTTCCTGACCCGAGACCGAGAGAGAAAACAGACAGACATGGCAATCTTCATCAACGAGGACTCCAAGGTCATCGTCCAGGGCATGACGGGTTCGGAGGGCCAGAAGCACACGACGCGCATGCTGGCCTCCGGCACCAACATCGTGGGCGGCGTGAACCCGCGCAAGGCCGGCACCTCGGTCGCCTTCCCGAAGGGCGGGGGCGACGAGGGCACTGTCGACGTCCCCGTCTTCGGGTCCGTCGCCGAGGCGATCGCCGCCACGGGCGCCGACGTCTCCGTGATCTTCGTGCCCCCGGCGTTCACGAGGTCCGCGGTCGTCGAGTCCATCGAGGCCGGCATGCCGCTGACCGTCATCATCACCGAGGGCGTCCCCGTCGCGGACTCCGCGGAGTTCTTCACCCTGGCCGAGGCCAAGGGCGTCCGCCTCATCGGCCCCAACTGCCCGGGCATCATCAGCCCCGGGAAGTCGAACGTCGGGATCATCCCGGCCGACATCACCGGCCCCGGCAAGATCGGGCTCGTCTCGAAGTCCGGCACGCTGACCTACCAGATGATGTACGAGCTGCGTGACTTCGGGTTCTCGACCGCGATCGGCATCGGCGGCGACCCGATCATCGGCACCACGCACATCGACGCCCTCGCGGCGTTCGAGGCCGACCCCGACACCGAGGCGATCGTCATGATCGGCGAGATCGGTGGCGACGCCGAGGAGCGTGCAGCGGCGTACATCCAGGCGCACGTGACCAAGCCGGTCGTCGGCTACGTCGCGGGCTTCACGGCTCCCGAGGGCAAGACCATGGGCCACGCCGGCGCCATCGTGTCCGGCTCCTCGGGCACCGCGCAGGCCAAGAAGGAGGCCCTCGAGGCCGCGGGCGTCAAGGTCGGCAGGACGCCGTCCGAGACCGCCGCTCTCATGCGCGAGATCCTCTCCTGATCACGCTCCGCTGAGCACCCGCTCGGCACGCCCGACGGCGCCCGGCCACCCATCCGCCCGGCGCCGTCGGCGTACCCTGTTCTTGCCGGGCACGCGCCGGGCCAGGTGCGCCGATCGCGGGCGCGCCGCCCGACCTGCACCGCCAGGGCCGACCGATCGACGACGATGGAGACCATGACCACGCCCACCCAGTCCGTCGCCGGGCGACGGGCACCCCGCACGGTCGAGGAGCCCGCCCGCGGTCCTCGCCGTCCCCTCGAAGCCCCTCGGCGCTGGATCTCCGGCGTGGTCGCCGCGCTCCAGGCGCTCGCCCTCTCGCTGGCCGTGGTGATCCTGCCGGCCGTCGCGGCGTTCCTCGCGTCCTCCGCGGGGCCGGGCGACGGCGACGCCGGGGGCTGGGGGCAGTCGGTGTCGGTCGCCGCCGGGTTCTGGCTCCTGGCGCACGGGGTCCCGCTCGCGGCCGCAGGCACCTCGATCACGGTGGTGCCGCTCGGGCTCACGTTCCTCGTCGCCTTCACGTGCTTCGCGTCTGCCCGCCGCTCCGCGCACACCGCGACGTCGGCGTGGGCCGTCGGGGTCGGGGTCTACGCCGTCGCCACGCTCGTGATCGCTCTGCTCGCGGGATCTGCACCGGGGTGGGACGTCCTGTTCGCGCTGCTGGGTGGTGCGGTCGTCGCGGGGATCGGCCTCGGTGCCGGGATCCTGTCGCGTCCCGACGCCCCGAGGATCGCCGACCTGACCGCGCTCCTCGACCCGTACGTCCCGCCCGTCGTGCGGCTCGGTGCCCGCGCGGGCCTGCTGGGCCTGGCCCTGCTGATCGGGACGTCGAGCATCGTCGTCGGCGCCTGGGTCGTCGCCGGTCGGGCGACGTCGGGGGACATCGTCGTCGGTCTCGCGCCGGGCCTGCTCGGGGGACTGATCCTGGCCGTCTCGCAGCTCGCGGTCGTCCCGAACCTGGTGCTCTGGGTGAGCTCCTGGATCGCCGGCCCCGGCTTCGTCGTGGGCGAGGGGAGCAGCTTCACGACGAGCGCCTCCGAGCCCGGCGCGCTGCCCGCCGTCCCGATCCTCGGGGCCCTGCCAGGACCCGAGTGGACGACGGTCCTCGCCTCGTTCGCCCCGGTGCTCGTCGTCGTCATGGGCATCGTGGCAGGGGTGTTCGTGTGGCGCCGGTGCGGGCGGCACGACGCCCGCTGGACGGACCTCGGTCTCGCGCTCGTGGGCGTCGCCCTGACCGCGGGACTGCTCGTGGTGGTGCTGCAGGTCCTGGCGGGTGGCGCCGTCGGTCCCGGGCGCATGGCCCAGGTGGGCGCGCCACCGCTGCTCGCCGGGGGTGTCGTCGCCGCGGAGATCGCAGGAGGCGCGGCGCTCGCCCTGGCGTGGGGCAAGGCCGCCGTCACCGAACGGGTGCGGCACCGTCACGACGACACCGCGCCCGACGACGCAGCCGCGCCCGACGGCACCGCGCCCGTCGGCTGACCTCGCCAGGGGCGGAGACCGGTCCCGGGCGCGGGCCGGGCCTAGCGCCCCAGCCGGTCCTTGGTCCACTCCTCGCGCGCCTGCTCGTACTGCACGGCGCACTCCTGCTGCGCGGCGACCGTGATGGCGCCGTCGAGGCACTGCTGGTTGTCGAGCTCGACGTCCCACATCGCGAGGCCGCCGAGCATCGACAGCGACATGGTCGCGGTCAGGCCCAGGCCGACGGCCACCGCGGGCAGCAGCGCGCCGCCCAGGCGGGCGCGCCACACCGCACGCATCGCGCGGACCCCGAACACGATGGTCACGGCCGCGAAGAAGAGGCTCGAGACCCGCCACGGGAACGCGAGCGAGCTCGTGACGAGCGTGACGAGCATGAGCAGCCCGAAGTGCAGCACCTGTCGCGTGGTCGCGCGCAGCGTGTCGGGGTCGACGGGCACGGGAGGCTCGCCCGGCGCGGGAGGACCGCCGCCGGGGCGGCCTGGGCGGACCTGACCGGGCGGGACGTCGTGGGCGGGGGGAGCAGGAGGCCCCTGCACCGGGGGAGGGGTGGGCTTCCGCGCCTCGTCGGTCGGCTTCTGGGCGCCGGGACGTGGGGGCGCGTACGGGTTGCCCATGGGCAGCTCCTCGGTGCTTCGCGGGTGGCGACGGGCGGACCGGCGGGAGCTCTCCGCCCGGGGGCGGGGGAGCAGACCGGCACCTGTCCGGCGCGGACTAGGGTGGTACCTGGCTTTTCTCCCCCATTCTCCACCACTGCCGACGCCTCCGAGGAGCACCGTGCGCACACCTTCCGGTCAGCCCATCGACACGACGAGCGCGGCGCGGGTCGTCGTCCTGGTCTCGGGGGCGGGCAGCAACCTCGCGGCGCTGCTCGCGGCGCACGAGGACCCCGCCTACGGGGCGCGGGTCGTGGGTGTCGTCACGGACAAGCCGGGCGCGGGCGCGCTCGACCTGGCGCGCGAGGCGGGGGTCGCGTCGGTCGTCGTCGCACCGGGCGACTTCGCGGACCGCGATGCGTGGAACGACGGCGTCGCGGAGGCCGTGGCCGTCTTCTCGCCCGACCTCGTGGTCCTCGCGGGCTTCATGCGCATCCTGAGCCCCACGTTCGTGGACCGGTTCGCGGGCCGGACGATCAACACGCACCCGGCGCTGCTGCCGTCCTTCCCGGGCGCGCACGGGGTCCGCGACGCGCTCGCGTACGGCGTCAAGGTCACGGGGTGCACGGTCCACGTGGTCGACAACGGCGTGGACACCGGGCCGATCATCGCCCAGGCGACGGTGGTCGTCGAGGACTCCGACGACGAGCAGGCGTTGCACGAGCGCATCAAGGTCGCCGAGCGGGCGCTGCTGGTCGAGACGGTCGGCCGTGCGGCGCGCGAGGGGCTGCGGGTCGAGGGCCGCCGGGCGCTGCTGGGCTGACGTGCCGTCTCGCGGCAGACCGGCTGCCCCGACCCCTTGACCGAGCGCATACTCAATGAGTATGTTGATCAACATAACTGTTGATCACGACGAGCAGGCCGACATGACCCTCCTGGACGACCCGCACGACGAGTCAGGCACCGACGACCTCGACCGCGCGTTCCTCGCGCTGGCCGACCCGGTCCGCCGGAGCATCGTCGCCACGCTGTCCAGGGGGCCGGCCACGGTCAACGAGCTCGCCGCACCCTTCCCCATCACGAAGCAGGCCGTCTCCCGGCACATCCAGGTCCTCGAGACCGCGGGCCTCATCACCCGTAGCCGGGACGGCCAACGACGACCCTGCCACCTCGACCCCGCCGCGCTCGAACGGCTCACGGCGTGGATCGACGAGTACCGGCTCACCGCGGAGCGGCAGTACCGCCGGCTCGACGCCCTCCTCGGGCGGCTCCAGGCACCGTCGTCGGACCCATCGAAGGAGCAGTCATGAGCCACACGCACCCCACGACCGTCACGCCCCCTCCGGGGACGCCCTTCATCGAGGTCGTGCGCGACGTCGACGCCCCGCGGCCCCTCGTGTTCCGGGCCTTCACCGACCCCACGCTCGTCACGCAGTGGCTCGGTCCCCGTCGCTACGAGATGGTCCTCGACCACTGGGACGCCCGCACGGGCGGCTCGTGGGCCTACGCGCACCGCGCGGGCGAGGAGGAGTACGGGTTCTTCGGCACGTTCCACTCGGTCGTGCCGGACACCCGGGCCGTCCAGACCTTCGAGTTCGCAGGTGCCCCCGGGCACGTGAGCCTCGACGAGGTCACGTTCGAGGACCTGCCGGGCGGCGGGACCAGGATCGTCACGCGCTCGGTCCACCAGTCGGTCGAGTCCCGCGACGCCATGGTCGGCTCGGGCATGGCCGACGGCATGAGCGAGGGCTACGACCGCCTCGACGAGCTGCTGGCCTCGGACGTCGTCGCCTGACGACGGCCCGCCGTCGGGCTGCTGCGCCCCGGACCGCCCACCCCGGGGCGCGGTAGGATCGGAGGCGGCCGCGACTGGCGAGGGTGGGAACGACCACCGGGGAGCGTCCGAACGACCTGTTGGTGCGTCGTCCGCCTGGGCGCCTGGGTGACCGGTATCTTCCCGCGACCCGCTGACGACCCACAGGAGCCCCTCGATGTCCGCAACCTCGCCCGCCGCCCCCGCCACCGGCGCTGTCCAGATCGCCGACGACGCCCAGCGCCCCGTGCGCCGCGCACTGCTGAGCGTCTACGACAAGACCGGCCTCGTCGAGCTCGCCACGGCCCTGCACGCCACGGGCGTCGAGCTCGTCTCGACCGGCTCGACCGCGTCCACGATCGCCGCAGCCGGTGTCCCCGTGACCAAGGTCGAGGACCTCACGGGCTTCCCCGAGTGCCTCGAGGGTCGCGTCAAGACGCTGCACCCGCGCGTGCACGCCGGGATCCTCGCGGACACGCGCAAGCAGGACCACCTCGACCAGCTCGCTCAGCTCGGCGTGCAGCCGTTCGAGCTCGTGGTCGTCAACCTGTACCCGTTCGCGGACACGGTTGCGTCAGGCGCCGGACCGGACGCGGTGATCGAGCAGATCGACATCGGCGGCCCCTCGATGGTCCGTGCCGCGGCGAAGAACCACCCGAGCGTGGCCGTCGTCGTCGACCCGGTCGCGTACGGCGACGTGGTCGCCGCCGTCCAGGCCGGTGGCTTCACCTACGCCCAGCGCAAGGCGCTCGCGGCGCAGGCGTTCGTGCACACCGCGACCTACGACGTCGCGGTCGCGTCCTGGATGAGCAGCGTCGTCGCGCCCACGGACGCCGCGGAGGTCGACGGCGAGACCGTCCACACCGGCTTCCCCGCGTGGGTCGGCGCCACCTGGGACCGGTCCGACGTGCTGCGCTACGGCGAGAACCCGCACCAGCGCGCCGCGCTCTACACCAACGGCCACGGCGCGACGGGCCTCGCGCAGGCGACCCAGCTCCACGGCAAGGCCATGAGCTACAACAACTACGTCGACGCCGACGCCGCGTGGCGTGCCGCGCACGACCACGGTGACGCCCCGACGGTCGCGATCATCAAGCACGCCAACCCGTGCGGCGTCGCGGTCGGCGCCGACGTGGCCGACGCGCACGCCAAGGCCCACGCGACCGACCCGGTGTCCGCGTACGGCGGGGTCATCGCGACCAACGCGGTGGTCAGCGCGGCCGCCGCCGAGCAGATCGCGGGCGTGTTCACCGAGGTCGTCGTGGCCCCGGGCTACGAGCCCGAGGCGCTCGAGATCCTCTCGCGCAAGAAGAACGTCCGCCTGCTCCAGGTCGACGGCGCCCCGAGCGCGGGCGTCGAGATCCGGCCCATCTCGGGTGGTCTGCTCATGCAGCAGGTCGACCGCATCGACGCCGCGTCCGAGACCGGCGGCGACAGCCCCGAGTCCTGGACCCTCGCGACGGGCGAGGCCGCGGACGCCGAGACGCTCGCGGACCTCGAGTTCGCCTGGCGGGCCGTGCGCGCCGCGAAGTCGAACGCGATCCTGCTCGCCAAGGGCGGGGCCGCGGTCGGCATCGGCATGGGCCAGGTCAACCGCGTCGACTCGTGCCGTCTGTCGGTCGAGCGCGCCAACACCCTCGGCGCCGAGGGCGAGGAGCGCGCACGCGGCTCGGTCGCCGCGTCCGACGCGTTCTTCCCCTTCGCGGACGGCCTGCAGGTCCTGCTCGACGCGGGCGTCAAGGCCGTCGTGCAGCCCGGTGGGTCGGTCCGTGACGACGAGGTCGTCGCGGCCGCGCAGGCCGCCGGTGTCACGCTGTACCTGACGGGTACGCGCCACTTCGCGCACTGACCCGTCCGCAGGGCCGGCACGTCCCCAGGGTCCGCGGGTCGGCGCCTGGCCGGGGCCGAGCATGCGGTTGCCGCCGGTCGACCATGCGGTGGGGGGGGGGGGGGGGGG
>NZ_JACSQQ010000010.1:86714-103030 GCF_014836555.1 Oerskovia rustica | reverse complement strand
CCCCCCCCCCCCCCCCCCCCCCCCCCCCCCCCCCCCCCATGCTCGGCAGCGGGGCTGGGGAGCGGGAATCGGCAGCGGGGCGCCTCAGACCACCGCGTCGCGCAGCCTGCGGCCGGGGTCCGTCGCGATCTCGACGTCCACGTGCAGCGCCACGTCGCGGTTCATGAGCTTGCGCACCTGACCCACCTCGCGCGGCGCGTCGACCACGAGGATCGCGCGCACGGTCGCGAGCCGGTGCCCCTCGGCGTTGGTGCGGTGCGCCCCCGCGACCGTCTCGAGGTACAGCGCGGTCCACCCCTCGTGACCGGTGGCCCCACCGCTCGGGTCGCCGCGGTAGACCACCTCGTGGAACGGCGAGGGCGTGCCGAACAGCGCGATGTCGTGCCCGAGCTGCTGCGAGAACACGTACGGCGCGTGCTGGGGGACCGGTGCCAGCCCCAGCAGCTCGCGCACGGGCTGCGGCTCGGCGGGCATCTCGTCGATGCCGAGGATGGCCCGCACGGTCGGCTCGGGGTCGTGCAGCGCCGCGGACCAGTGCCCGCCGGGCACAGGCCCGAACACCGCGTTGTCGCGCGTGGCGCAGTCTCCCACGGCGTACAGGCGGCGGAGCGCCTTGAGGGGCAGGTGCCCCGAGGTGCCCGACGGCGCCGCGACGGTCGGGGGAGCCACGCGCCCTGCGCTGTTGACCCGGATCGAGCCGCGCGGGTCGAGGGGGAGCGTGCCCTTGAGCCACGCGGTCGCGGGCCTGGCGCCCACCGCTGCCAGGACGAGGTCGCCCTCGATCGTGCGCCCGTCCGCGAGCACCACGGACCGGGCGCCCACCTCGGTGACCTGGGCGCCGGTGAGCAGGTGTGCGCCGGCGTCGGCGTACCAGCGGGCCAGGTGACCGCCGACCTCCGCACCGAGCTGACGCTCGAGCGGCGTCTGCGCGGCCTCGAGCACGGTGACCTCGCACCCTGCTCTCGAGGCGACCCCGGCGATCTCCGCACCGATCCAGCCCGCGCCGATCGAGACGAGGCGCGTCCCGGGGGTGAGGCGCTCGCGCAGGTGGGCGGCGTCGTCGGCGGTGTGCAGGGTGAGCGCGGCCTCCCAGCCGGGCGGGCGCACCGGCTCGGAGCCCAGGGCGAGGACAGCGACGTCGGCCGTGACGCGTCGGCCCGACCTGGTCGTGACCGTGACGGACCCGGTGCCGGGCTCGAGGTCGACCGCAGGGTCGTCGAGCAGCGCCTCGTCGGCCAGGACGGTGACGTCGACCCCGATCTCCTCGGTCAGCCAGGCCGGGCCCGGGCGCGTGAGCAGCTCCTTCGACAGCGGCGGACGGTCGTAGGGCGGCACCCCCTCCGCCCCGAGGATCGTCACGCGACCCGTGAAGCCGTGCGCCCGCAGGGCCGCCACGGTCTGGGCGCCGGCGAGGCCCGCGCCCACGACGACGACCGACCCGGCCGCAGGGCGCCGCGAGTGCGGCAGGACAGCAGTGGTGACTGGTGAGGGCACGGTCCCTACGGTAGTCGGCGGTAGGCTCGGACCCGTGAACTGGTGGGAAGCGTGAGCGACGTCACCGCGCCCGGGCGCGGTCCGTACAACGGCACCCCGACGCAGCATCGACCGCCGGCGCCACCCTCGTGGCACCGGCTCGACGGTGCGTCGGAGACCGGGGGCGCTGCAGAGGGTCACGCGGCGTCCGGGGATCCGCTCGCGCCTGTCGCCCCGCCCTCCGGGATCCCGCGCGTCTCCGGTGGCGACGGCGGGACCGAGTCGCTCGACCGACCCGCCACGGTGGTCGTGCCCGCCCCGCAGAGCAACCTCGCGATGTGGCTCGTCTTCGCCGGGGTCCTGCTCGCGGTCGCGGTGACGCTGGTCGTCGGCGCGCGCGCGGGGGTGCTGGTCCTCGTCGGGATCCTCGTCGTCGGGGCGGGTGTCCGCGCCTTCCTGCCGGGTCCGGGACCCGTGGGGCTCACGGTCCGCACCCGGTGGACCGATGTCATCATGTACCTCGCCTTGGCCGGTGCGATGGGCACGCTCGCCGTCACGGTCCCCAACATCTGACGGCTCGTCAGCCATCGGCCTGAGCCCGGACGAGCCCGGACGGGCTCGTCCGAACCCGGACAGCACGAGGCCCGGTCCGCAGCAGCGGACCGGGCCTCGTCGTCCTGGTGGAGCGGCGGCGTCAGGCCTTGGGGGCCGTGCCGTCCGTCGGCTGAGCGTCCGACGCGTCGGGTCCGGTGGTGTCCGCCTCTGCGGGCTCGGCAGCCTCGACGACCTCGACCGTCTCGGTCACCTCGACCGTCTCGACGGCGGTCGGAACCTCTGCGGCGGGGGTCGCCGCCTCCTCGGCGACCGCGGCGGCCGTCGCTGCGCCGGCAGTGGCGGTGGCGCCCGCAGCCCCCGTGCCCTCGGACACGACCGCGGCCTCGTCGACCACGAAGACCTCGTCCTCGGCCAGGAGGTCGTCCTGGACGGGAGCGAAGGCGAACGCACGGTAGAACAGGGCGGCGATCGCGGCGCCCGCGAGCGGCGCGACGATGAAGAGCCAGAGCTGGCTCCAGGTCCATCCACCGGCGAAGACCGCGGCGGCGAACGAGCGGGCGGGGTTGAGCCCGGCGTTCGTGAACGGCGCGACGACGATCAGCAGCACCGTGAGGGTCAGGCCGATCGCGACGGGCGCGAGCTTGGAGTTCGAGCGCTTGTCCGTGACGCCGAGGATCACGCCGACGAAGATGGCGGCCGCGACGATCTCGATGATGAGGGCGGACCAGACGCTGAACGAGAAGGCGCCGTTCGTCGCGGTCGCGAGCGGCGAGTGCTCGCCGAAGCCGTTGGCGGTCGCGGAGAGGAAGGCCTGCTGAGTCGCGTCGGCGATCAGGCCGCTCTGCTGGAGCACGGGGAGCGCGGAGGCGGGGATGGTCGCGAAGAGCACGGCGGAGGCGATGACACCACCGACGAGCTGGGCGAGCCAGTAGGGGAGGACGTCGGCCCAGGCGGTGCGGCCGCCGATGGCCGCGCCGAGCGTCACGGCCGGGTTGAAGTGTCCGCCGGAGACGTGCCCGACCGCGGCGATCCCTCCGAGGAGCGCGATGCCGCCGGCGAGAGCGACGCCGATCGTGCCCGTGCCGAGGCCGCCGACGCTGTAGAGCGCTGCGCCGAGGATCGCGAGGACGAGGAAGAACGTGCCGAAGGCTTCGGCGCCGAGCCGGGCGAGCAGGCTCGGCCCGACCACGACGGTCGTCTCGTCGACGACGACTGCGTCAGGTGCTGAAGTGTCCTGGGACATGGTGTTCCTGTCTGGTGTCTGTGTGTGGTCCGGGAAGGCCGGACGTTCGGGATGAACATGCGAGGTCGGTGCAGAACCGGCATCTCGGAGGCATCCTGCCACCGATGTCTGGGAGTTCGCTGATCAGTTCGTGACCAGTCTCACTCCGCGAGCGCGACCGCGCCAGAGGGGCGGGGCGGGCGCGTGGGGTGGGGGGCGTCGTCGGGCCGGGGGTGCCTGCGGCCCGGACCGGACGGAAAGTATCTTGATGTCGAGAAGTCGAGTACCCTGGGCGGCGGTCAGCATCAACGGTTCGCGCGCGCGAGTTCCGGCACTCGCCGGTAGCCCCCGGGCGGCCGCAGGTTCCCCTCGCAGAGTTGGAGTTACCCCCGCATGGGCAAGATCAAGGTCGTCAACCCGGTCGTCGAGCTCGACGGTGACGAGATGACGCGCATCATCTGGCAGTTCATCAAGGACCGCCTCATCTACCCCTACCTCGACATCGACCTCAAGTACTACGACCTGTCGATCGAGAACCGCGACGCCACCGACGACCAGGTGACGATCGACGCGGCGAACGCGATCAAGCAGTACAACGTGGGCGTCAAGTGCGCGACCATCACCCCCGACGAGGCACGCGTCGAGGAGTTCGGCCTGAAGAAGATGTGGGTCTCCCCGAACGGGACCATCCGCAACATCCTCGGTGGCGTCGTCTTCCGCGAGCCCATCATCATCTCCAACATCCCGCGCCTGGTGCCGGGCTGGAACAAGCCGATCATCATCGGCCGTCACGCCCACGGCGACCAGTACAAGGCGACCAACTTCAAGGTCCCCGGTGCCGGCACCCTGACGCTCACCTACACGCCTGCCGACGGCTCGGAAGAGATCAAGCAGACGGTCGTCACGTACGGCGACGACGGTGGCGTGGCCATGGGCATGTACAACTTCAACGAGTCCATCAAGGACTTCGCGCGCGCCTCGTTCGCGTACGGCCTGCAGCGGAACTACCCGGTGTACCTGTCGACCAAGAACACGATCCTCAAGGCCTACGACGGCCAGTTCAAGGACCTGTTCCAGGAGGTCTTCGACGCCGAGTTCAAGGACCAGTTCGAGGCTGCCGGCCTCACCTACGAGCACCGCCTCATCGACGACATGGTCGCCTCGGCCATGAAGTGGGAGGGCGGCTACGTCTGGGCCTGCAAGAACTACGACGGCGACGTCCAGTCCGACACCGTCGCGCAGGGCTTCGGCTCGCTCGGCCTCATGACGTCGGTCCTCATGACCCCGGACGGCAAGACCGTCGAGGCCGAGGCAGCGCACGGCACCGTGACGCGTCACTACCGCCAGCACCAGCAGGGCAAGCCGACGTCGACCAACCCGATCGCGTCGATCTTCGCCTGGACCCGTGGCCTCATGCACCGCGGCAAGATCGACGGCACCCCCGAGGTCACGGCGTTCGCCGAGACGCTCGAGGACGTCGTCATCAAGACGGTCGAGTCCGGCAAGATGACCAAGGACCTCGCGCTCCTGGTAGGCCCGGAGCAGGAGTGGCTGACGACCGAGGACTTCCTCGCGGCGCTCGACGAGAACCTGGCCGCCCGCCTGGCTGCCTGACCCCCTTCTCCGCACCGACGGCGCCTCACCTCCCGGGGTGAGCGGCGCCGTCGGGCGTTCCCGGGGGTGGGGGACGGGGCCGCGCGTACGGCCCGGCGCGGCCCCGCGTGCGGGGTGCGTGCGGCGCCCGCGGGTGTGACCGACGCCCCACGGGCGAGGTTCGCGAGTACCCCTGGGGAGCGCCGGGGCGTTGTGACAGAGTGTGGCCATGACAACTCCCGTGAACGTGACCGTGACCGGAGCCGCCGGTCAGATCGGTTACGCCCTGCTGTTCCGCATCGCCGCAGGTCAGCTCCTCGGACCGGACGTGCCCGTCCGCCTGCGACTGCTCGAGATCCCCCAGGGGGTGAAGGCGGCGGAAGGCACCGCGATGGAGCTCGACGACTGTGCCTTTCCGCTGCTGGCGGGCATCGACATCTTCGACGACCCGCGCGCCGGGTTCGAGGGGGCCAACGTCGGCCTGCTCGTCGGGGCACGCCCCCGCGGTCCGGGCATGGAGCGCGGTGACCTCCTCGAGGCCAACGGCGGAATCTTCAAGCCGCAGGGCGAGGCGATCAACGCCGGAGCGGCCGACGACATCCGCGTGCTCGTCGTCGGGAACCCGGCGAACACCAACGCGCTCATCGCCGCGTCGAACGCGCCCGACGTGCCGAAGGACCGCTTCACGGCCATGACGCGCCTCGACCACAACCGGGCGCTGACGCAGGTCGCCAAGCGCGCGGGCGTGCCCGTCTCCGAGGTCCGCAAGGTCAGCATCTGGGGCAACCACTCGGCCACCCAGTACCCGGACCTCTTCCACGCCGACGTCGCCGGCCGCCCGGGCGCCGAGCTCGCCGCGGACTCGGCCTGGCTCACGGGCGAGTTCATCCCGACCGTCGCCAAGCGCGGCGCGGCGATCATCGACGCACGCGGCGCCTCGTCGGCCGCGTCGGCCGCGAACGCCGCGATCGACCACGTCTTCGACTGGGTCAACGGCACGCCCGAGGGCGACTGGACGAGCGCGGGCATCGTGTCGGACGGGTCGTACGGCGTCCCCGAGGGCCTCATGGCCTCGTTCCCCGTGGTCTCGCGCGGCGGGACGTGGGAGATCGTCCAGGGCCTGGAGATCTCGGACTTCTCGCGCGAGCGCATCGACGCCTCGGTCGCGGAGCTCGTCGAGGAGCGCGACGCGGTGCGGGGACTCGGTCTGATCTGACGTCGTCCCGGGGGGCGGACCCGAGGTTCGTCAGGCAGGCCGACACGGTCGCCTGACGACCCTCGGCTCCGGCACCCGGTCCGGACGATCTCGGCGGCGGAAAATCCCTGCGTGCGCGTCGGAGGCCCGCCATAGGATCGACGGGCCATGACCGATGCACCCACCGGCTCTCCGACCGGCCCAGACCATGCCCCCTCCTCCCTGACCGCGACCTCGACGGACCCGGCGCGCCGCCTCGACTGGCGGCGGCTGCGCGGTCCGCAGGCCGTGGTCGCGCTCGTCGCGCTCACGATCGGTGCGGTCGGCGCCGCGTACGGCACGGTCGTCGCGGGCTGGCTCGCGGCCGACCCGACGACGGCGACGCTCCAGCTCCTCGCCGCGTGCATCGTGAGCGCAGCGCTGCTCGACACGGTCGGGCAGGTCGTCTGGGCCGGGGTCGTCGACCGGGCCGAGGGGCGCCTGCGCGGCGACCTGCTCTCCGCAGCCCTGCACCAGCCCCTGGCCACGCTCACCGAGCAGGCCGTCGGCGAGGTGCTGGACCGCGTCGACGACGACACCCACGCTGTCGGCACGCTCGTGCGCCGACAGGCCTGGGGCGCGGGACGCACGCTCGTCGGCGTGATCCCCATGTGGGTCGTGGCCGGTCTGACCTGGTGGCCCGCGTGGATCCTGTTCCCCGTGCTCGGCCTGGTCGCCGGGCTCATCGTGCGTCCTATGCTCGGGGAGATCGCCCGCCGGAAGGTGATCGAGGAGGCGGCCTGGACGGACCACGCGGCCGTGTTCGAGGAGGCCGTGGCCGCGCGCGACGACCTGCGCACGAGCCTGGGCCAGTCGTTCGCGGTGCGGCGGCTCGCCGAACGGTCGGCGCAGGTCCACCGCCGCTTCGAGGCCGTGCTGTCGGTCGAGTCGCGCATGCTCCGACGGGCCGGGCTCGTGCTCGCGTCGCTGCTCGCGGGCGTGGCGGTCTCGGGTGCGGCGCTCGCCGCCGACGGCCAGCTGGGCGTCGACCGCCTCGTCACGCTGTTCCTCGTCACCTCGATGTTCGTGGGGCAGACCGACAACCTCGTCCACCACCTGCCCGACATCCAGGAGGGGCTCGGGGCGCTCACGCGCATCCGGCAGATGCTCTCGGTCGCCCCCGAGCCGGTCGGCGGGCGCGACGTGCCCGCCGGACCGGTCGGCATCGAGCTCCGGGACGTCCACTTCTCCTACGCCGAGGGCACGTTCGCCCTCGACGGCGTGAGCCTGCACGTGCCCGCCGGTGCGACGGTCGCTCTCGTCGGCAGGACCGGTTCGGGCAAGTCGACCCTCGCGTCGTTGCTGTCCCGGGCGGTCGAGCCACCGCACGGTTCGGTGTTCCTCGGAGGTGTCGACGTGCGCGACCTCGACCTGCAGGCGCTGCGCGCCGCAGTCGGCGTCGTGACCCAGCGGACCGAGATCCTCGCGGGCACGCTCGCGGAGAACGTCGCGCTGTTCGCCGACGTCCCGCGCTCGTCGATCGAGGATGCGGTGCGCGAGCTGCGCCTCGACGACTGGGTGGCCGGCCTGCCCGACGGGCTCGACACGCTGCTCGGGCCTGGCGGGACGTCGCTGTCGGCGGGGGAGGAGCAGCTCGTCGCGTTCGCGCGCCTCCTGGTGCGCGACGTCCAGGTCGTCGTCCTCGACGAGGCCACGGCGCGCATGGACCCGTTGACCGAGGCCCGGGTCGTGGCCGCCTCCGAGCGGCTGCTCGCGGGGCGCACGGGGGTGCTCGTCGCGCACCGTCTGACGACGATCGAGCGTGCAGGCCTGATCGCGGTGCTCGACCGGGGCGCCGTCGTCCAGCAGGGCGACCGGGCCGCGCTCGCGCGCGTCGCAGGCCCCTACCGCGACCTGCTCGACGCGAGCGTCGCGCAGGACGGGCACCCGTCGTCGGCGCTGGTCGACGGCAGGCGCAGCGAGCAGGTCCTGGAGGGCGAGGGCGCGCGCCCGGGCGAGGGTGCCGCGGTGGTCCCCGGGGTAGCCGCCGGGTCGGTGGACCTCGCCGACGGTGACCCGGCGGCGGAGGCCGTCGGCGGCCGACGCAGGCTCGGTGAGCCGCCCGCCCTGGCGGACCCGGGCGACGGACCCAGCCTCGCGCGCGGCGTGCTGCACGCGCTGTTCGTGCGTCCCGCGTGGGGCGTCGTGGGCGCCGGGCTGTTCCTCGTGGCGAGCCTGGTCTCGGCGCAAGGGGCCGTCACGGGCTTCCTGTGGGGGCACGCCGTCCAGGGGCTCGACGAGGGCTTCCCGGTCACGCTGCTCGTCCCGTTCGTCGTGCTCCTCGTGGTCGCGCCCCTGTGCCTCGCGCGCGCCCTGTACGTCTACCCGCGGTGGTGGATCGAGGTCCTGCTGCGTGTGCGCATGTCCGTCATGGCGGGCCAGACGCGCCAGCACCGGCTCACCTCCACGCCGCCGGGCGAGGTCGTGGCGCGGGCCATGGACGCCGACCGCTTCGTGCGGTACGCCGACCGCTGGGTCGACTTCGTCAACGGGCTCGTCATCGCGGGTGTCACGGCCCTGCTCAGCCGGTCGTGGCTCGCGGGAGCCGTGCTGCTCGCGGTCATGGTCGTCTCGGCAGCCGCGTCGGCGCTCGGTCGCCCGATCGCGGGCCGGTCGGCCACACGGTCCTCGGCCGCCCGCGCCAGGTTCGGGCGTGCTCTGGTCTCGGCGCTCGACTCGGCGCGCTCGGTCAAGCTCGCGGCCCGGACCCCGCAGGTGCACGCGCACCTGCACGAGGTCGACGCGGGCCGGGTGCGGGCCGCGATCTTCGAGCACCGGGTGCAGGCCGCGCTCGACGGGGTACCGCTCGTCATGATCCAGCTCGGCGTCGTCGCCGCGTGGGCCGGGCTCCTGACGGGCACGTGGGACCTCGCGACGGCGCTCCTGGTCGCGAACGCGGTCAACGGCTTCGGGTGGTTCGGTGTCGTCGCTGGGGCGGTCGTGACCGAGGCGCCGGGCACGCGGTCGTGGCAGCGTGCGACGAGCCGGCTGGCCGCCGGGGCGGACCTCATGGACCTGCCCCCGGGCGTCGACCTCCTCTCGGGCGAGGCCCCCACACCCGTCCCGGGCACGCGGCAGGCGCTCGAGCTGCTGGAGCTGGCGGGCGTGAGCGCGCTGCACGACGACGGCACGATCGGCGTGCAGGGCGTCGACCTGACGATCGAGCGCGGGGAGCTCGTGCTCCTCCTCGGTCAGGTGGGGGCGGGCAAGTCGAGCCTTCTCGCAGCCCTCGCAGGGCTCATGGAGCACACGGGCCACATCCGCTGGAACGGGACCGACGTGGAGGACGCGCAGACGTTCCTGCGTCCGGGGCAGGTCGCGCACGTCGCGCAGGTCCCGCGCGTGCTGTCGGGGACGTTCGCCGACAACGTGCGGCTCGGGCACGAGCGCGAGGTCACCGGTCCGGTCGCGGCCGCGCGCATGGAGCGGGACGTGGTCGAGGCGGGCGGTCACGGTGCGCTCGTGGGGCATCGCGGGGTCCGGCTCTCGGGCGGTCAGGTGCAGCGGCTCGCGCTCGCCCGGGCGCTCGCGACCGACGCCGAGCTGCTGCTGGCCGACGACGTGTCGAGCGCTCTCGACGCCGCGACGGAGATCGAGCTCTGGTCGTCGTTGCGCGAGCGGGGGACCACGGTGATCGGGTCGACGTCGAAGCGCGCGGCGCTGGCCCGGGCGGACCGTGTCGTCGTGCTCCACGACGGCGCGATCGCGGAGGTCGGTCCCTGGAGCGACCTGGCGCCGCGGTGGGGGCACCTCGCGGGCTGACCCCCAGCGTCGACCCGTCCCGGCCGCGCCGTCGGGTCGCGTCGCACCCAGTGCCGAAGCCGAGGTCGGTCGGGCAGCTCAGCCGAGCCGCCCGACCGGCCTCGTTCTGCGTCCCTGGACAACAAACTCTTGCTGCAACTTTCTGCAAGGGCTACAGTCTGGGTCAGCCGGCGGCGGGGAGCGCCCGGCTCGGGAGACCACGCGGAGCGCAGAGGCTCGGTCACCCGGCGGTGCGTTCGCACGTCCGACTCCCCGGCGACAAGGGAGTCCTCATGCCATCACCTGCCCCCAGGCGGTCCTCCAGACCGCGCCGCACCACAGCCTCCGTCGCGGCGATATCGGTCGCGCTGACCGGGCTGACAGGCCTCACGGCCGTCGCCAACGCGGCGACCGGGCCCGTGGCGACCGCGGCCGGTGCGGCCCGCACCTTCGCGCTCGTCGGGAGCCTCCAGGACGAGACCGGCTGCGCGGCCGACTGGGACCCGGCCTGCGCCGCGACCGAGCTCGCGCCGACCGGCACCGACGGCGTCTACGCGGCCGACTTCACCGTGCCCGCGGGCACCTACGAGTACAAGGTCGCCGTGAACGACTCGTGGGACGAGGCGTACGGCCTGAACGGTGGCGCGGACAACATCCCGCTCGTCGTCGGCGGCCCCACGACCCTGCGCTTCACGTTCGACGACGTCGCCAAGCGCGTCTCGCTCGCGCCCGTCGGGCTCGGGGGAGCGTACGACGAGGCGACCGACGCGCCGATCGTGACCCCGCCCGTGCGCCAGCCGGGCTCGGACGAGCAGTTCTACTTCGTCATGACGGACCGCTTCGCCGACGGTGACCGGACCAACAACGAGGCCGGCATCGAGGGCGGCGCGCTGCGCTCGGGCTACGACCCCACGAACAAGGGCTTCTACCAGGGTGGCGACATCCAGGGCCTGCGCGACCAGCTCGACTACATCGAGGGGCTCGGGACCACCGCGATCTGGCTGACGCCGTCGTTCAAGAACAACCCGGTCCAGGGCGAGGGTGAGAACGCCTCGGCGGGATACCACGGCTACTGGGTCACGGACTTCACGCAGATCGACCCGCACCTGGGGACCAACGCCGAGCTCGAGGCGCTCATCGACGAGGCGCACGCCAAGGGCATCAAGGTCTACTTCGACATCATCACCAACCACACGGCCGACATCATCGACAACGAGCAGAAGCAGTACTCGTACGTCGACCAGGCGACCGTGCCGTACAAGGACGCCGCGGGCAACGCGTTCGACCCGGCCGACCACGCGGGCAAGGCCACGTTCCCCGCGATGGACGCCGCGACGTCGTTCCCCTACACGCCCGTGGTCGCCGACGACGCGAAGGACGCCAAGGTCCCCGCGTGGCTCAACGACACGACGCTCTACCACAACCGCGGCAACTCGACGTGGTCCGGTGAGTCCGTGACCTACGGCGACTTCGACGGCCTGGACGACCTCATGACCGAGAACCCGCACGTCGTCGACGGGTTCGTCGACGTCTACCAGGGCTGGGTCGACCTCGGCATCGACGGCTTCCGCATCGACACGGTCAAGCACGTCAACTTCGAGTTCTGGGAGACCTGGACCACCGAGGTCCTCGACTACGCCCACTCGAAGGGCAAGGACGACTTCTTCATGTTCGGCGAGATCTACGACGCCGACGCCGCCAAGCTCTCGCCCTACGTCCGCAGGACGGACATGAGCTCGGTGCTGGACTTCGCGTTCCAGTCCTCGGCCGCGAGCTTCGCGAGCGGCAACAGCGCCAAGGGACTGTCCCAGCTCTTCGCGAGCGACGACATGTACACGACGCCCGACACCTCCGCCTCGGCGCTTCCCACGTTCCTCGGCAACCACGACATGGGCCGCATCGGCTACCTGCTCCAGACCACGGGCGACGCGCAGCGCCGCGACGAGCTCGCGCACGACCTCATGTACCTCACGCGCGGCCAGCCGGTCGTCTACTACGGCGACGAGCAGGGTTTCGCGGGCGTGGGCGACGGCAAGGACAAGAACGCACGGCAGTCGCTGTTCGCGACCCAGGTCGGCGAGTACGCCGACCAGCAGCTCGTCACGGGCGAGACCGCGGGCAGCCAGGACCGCTACGACACCACGTCGCCGCTCTACACCCACATCGCCGAGCTGTCCGCGCTGCGCGCCGACAACCCGGCCCTCGCGACCGGCGCCCAGATCGAGCGCTACACCGACTCGGGCGCGGGCGTCTACGCGTTCTCGCGCGTGGACCGCACCGAGAAGATCGAGCACCTCGTGGGGCTCAACAACTCGGCCGCGGCCAAGACGGTCAGCTTCACGACCCTCACGCCGGGCGCGACCTACGCACCGCTCTACGGCGGTGACCCCGTCACGGCCGGTGCCGACGGCACGGTCTCGCTCACGGTCCCGGCACTGGGCTCGGTCGTCCTGAAGGCCGACCGCACGGTCGGCGTCGAGGCCTCGGGTGACGTGTCGGTCACGGTCCCGGCCGCAGGGGCGGGCCTCACGGGGGTAGCCCCGGTCGCCGCCGACGTCGACGACGCCGCGTGGTCCGAGACCAGCTTCGCGTGGCGCGTCGTCGGGTCGGACGAGTGGCAGGGTCTCGGCACGGCCGAGGACACCTCGCCGCGCGTCTTCCACGACGTGAGCGACCTGGCGAAAGGCACGCTCGTCGAGTACCGCGCCGTGACGGTCGACGCCGACGGCGACCGCGCGGCAGCCTCGACGTTCGCCAGCGTGGGGAACTCGGTCAGCGGCGACGAGGACGTCGAGCCCCCGACGGACATCGACCTGGTCACCGTCCCCGGCAGCCACAACTCCGAGATGGGGTGCGCGGGCGACTGGGCTCCCGGCTGCGAGGCCGCGAAGCTCACGAAGCGCGCCGACGGCGTCTACGCGGGCACGTTCGACGTCCCGGCCGGGACGTACGAGTACAAGGTCGCGATCAACGGCTCGTGGGACCTCAACTACGGCGTGGGCGGCGCGAAGGACGGCTCCAACGCGACCTACACGACCACTGGCGGCCCCGTGACCTTCTACTGGGACCCGGTCTCGCACGACTTCTCGAGCACCGCTCAGGGACCGATCATCACGGTCGCGGGCTCGTTCCAGGACCAGCTCGGATGCTCGGCCGCGTGGTCCCCGGACTGCCTGGGATCGTGGCTGCGCGACCCGGACGGTGACGGCGTCTACACGTTCACGACGTCGGCGCTCGCCACGGGCGCGTACGAGGGCAAGGTCACGCACGGCATGAGCTGGGCCGAGAACTACGGCGTCGGTGGCGTCAAGGACGGCCAGAACTACTCGTTCAGCGCGTCCGAGGGCAAGGCCGTGACGTTCTCCTACGTCCTGGCGACGCACGTCCTGACGGTCGAGGTCGCGGACCCGCCGCTGCCCGGCACGGGCCAGCAGGCGGCGCACTGGGTGAGCAAGGACCTGGTCGCGTGGCCGCGCGAGCTCCTCGCCGGGGCGGACCCGGCGACGCTGGGCTGGACGCTCCACTCGGCTCCGACGGGCGGCCTGAGCGTCGCCGACGGTGCGGTCGTCGCTCCGGAGGGGGCGTCGTCGTACTCCCTGGTCCTGGACCCGGCCGGCCTGCCCGACGACGTCGCAGCCGACTTCCCGGCCCTCGCCGACGCGCTGGCCCTGCGGGTCACGGGCGCCGACGGTGCGCCGATCTCCGTCGACGCGGCGACCGCCGCCCTGACGGGTCAGCTCCTCGTCGCCCAACGGACCGGTACCTCGGCCGACGCACCGCTCACCGCGGCGACCGGGGTACAGCTCCCCGGCGTCCTGGACGACCTGTTCGCGCAGGACGCCGCCGACCGCACCCTCGGTGCGAGCATCTACACCAACGGCAAGTGGGCCTCGTTCGCGCTGTGGGCCCCCACGGCCACCAAGGTCACGCTCCTCGCGTGGCCCGGCACGGGCGACGCCGCAGACCTGAAGAACGAGGACGCCCGGCGGTTCCCTGCCGAGCGCCAGGCCGACGGGACGTGGACGGTCGACGGGAAGGACGCCGACAAGAAGTTCGGCTGGGTCGGTGCCCGGTACCTCTACGAGGTCGAGGTCTTCGTCCCGTCCACGGGCACGGTCGAGACGAACGTCGTGACCGACCCGTACTCGCTCGGGCTCACGCTCAACTCGACGCACTCGGTCGTGGTGGACCTCGACGCGAAGACCACGCAGCCGAAGGTGTGGAAGGAGACCAAGGCTCCCGTCGTGGAGCGGGCCGTCGACCAGACGATCTACGAGCTGCACGTGCGGGACTTCTCGATCGCCGACGCCACGGTGCCGGCCGACAAGCGCGGCACGTACCTCGCGTTCGGGGAGAAGGCCTCGGCCGGCATGAAGCACCTCGCGGAGCTCGCCGACGCGGGCCTGACGACGGTGCACCTGCTGCCGACGTTCGACATCGCGACCATTGAAGAGGACCGGTCCGCGCAGTCGGTGACCGGCGACCTGAGCGGCTTCGCGCCCGACGGCACCGAGCAGCAGGCGGCCGTGGCCGCGATCCAGGGCACGGACGGCTTCAACTGGGGCTACGACCCGCTGCACTTCTCGACGCCCGAGGGGTCCTACGCCGTCGACGCCGAGGGGGCCGCGCGCGTCGCGGAGTTCCGCACCATGGTCGGGTCGCTGCACCAGACCGGGCTCCAGGTCGTGCTCGACCAGGTGTTCAACCACACCGCGGCCAGCGGCCAGGACCCCAAGAGCGTGCTGGACAAGGTCGTGCCCGGCTACTACCACCGCCAGAACACGACGACCGGCGCGGTCGAGACCAGCACGTGCTGCCAGAACCTCGCGACCGAGCACGCCATGACGGGCAAGCTCATGGTCGACTCGGTCGTCACGTGGGCCCGCGACTACAAGGTCGACGGCTTCCGCTTCGACCTCATGGGTCACCACTCGAAGCAGAACATGCTCGACGTCCGGGCCGCGCTCGACGAGCTCACGCTGAAGAAGGACGGCGTGGACGGCAAGGCCGTGTACCTGTACGGCGAGGGCTGGAACTTCGGCGAGGTCGCGGACAACGCGCTGTTCGAGCAGGCCACGCAGGGTCAGCTCGGCGGCACGGGCATCGGCACGTTCTCCGACCGCCTGCGCGACGCGGTCCACGGCGGGTCTCCCGTCGACGGGGCGTCGACGTTCACGCAGGGCTTCGGCACGGGCCTCGCGACCGACCCGAACGGGCAGCCCGCCCGGGCGGGGGAGCCGGAGAGCGTGAACGACGGGTCGCCCGACGAGCTCGCAGCGCTGGGCCACGAGACGGACCTGGTCCGTCTGGGCCTCGCGGGCAACCTGCGCAGCTTCACGTTCACGACGTCGACGGGCGAGACCCGGCGGGGAGACGAGATCGACTACCGGGGCGCGCCCGCGGGCTACGCGGACTCGCCCGAGGAGGTCATCAGCTACGTCGACGCGCACGACAACGAGACGCTGTTCGACCTGTTGACCCTCAAGCTGCCGGCGGACACGTCGATGGCCGACCGGGTACGCATGAACAACGTCTCGCTCGCCACGACGGCCCTGTCGCAGACACCGTCGCTGTGGCACGCGGGCACCGACCTGCTGCGTTCCAAGTCGCTCGACCGCAACAGCTACGACTCGGGCGACTGGTTCAACGCGATCGACTGGACCGGGACCGACAACGGCTTCGGCAGGGGCCTGCCGCTCGAGGCCGACAACGGCGAGAAGTGGCCGCTCATGGCGCCGCTGCTCGCGAACCCGGCGCTCAAGCCGGTCGCGCAGGACATCGAGACGGCGGCCGACGACGCGGCCGACCTGCTGCGGCTGCGGTCCTCGACGGACCTGTTCCGCCTGGGCAGCGCGGACCTGATCAACCAGAAGGTCACGTTCCCCGACGCGGGGACCGGCCAGGCGCCCGGCGTGATCGTCATGAGCATCGACGACACGGTCGGGGCGGACGTGGACAAGGAGCTCGACGGCGCGCTCGTCGTCTTCAACGCCTCGCCCGAGCCGGTCACGCAGACGGTCGCGGGCCTGGTGGGCCGCCAGTACACGCTCTCGCCGGTCCAGGCCGACGGTCGCGACGACATCGTCAGGACGACCACGTGGGACGCCGCGACCGGTACCGTCACGGTCCCGGCACGCACGGTCGCGGTGCTCGTCGAGCCCCGCGCCGCGAAGGTCGAGCTCACCGCCACGGCGCGCACCCAGTGCGCCGCGGGCCGGGCGACCGTCACGGTCGTCGCCGTCAACGCCGGAGCGGTCCCCGCGACGGTCCGGGTCGAGACGCCGTTCGGCGCGAAGACCTTCACGGGCGTCCTGCCGGGCAAGTCCGCCCAGCAGACGTTCGCGACCCGCCAGACGCAGGTCCCCGCCGCGACGGCCACGGTCACGGGCACGGCGACGATCGGCGGCAAGGAGGTCCGGACGGCGTACGACGCGACCTACGCGGCCCGCGACTGCGGGTAGCACCCGTGGACGACTGAGAGCGGAGCCCGCGCGAGAC
>NZ_JACSQQ010000010.1:7244-86704 GCF_014836555.1 Oerskovia rustica | reverse complement strand
CGACATGTCTCGCACGGGCTCCGCTCTCGGCGCGTGCGGGGACTAGGCCGCGTCGAGCCGCGCCCGGACCTCCGGGTCGAGGTCCAGGTCCGCCGCCCCGAGCAGCTCGTCGAGCTGCGCGACGCTGCTCGGCCCGATCACCGGGATCACCGGCACGGGCCCGCCGAGCAGCCACGCGAGCGCGACCTGGTTCGGCGTCGCGCCGACCTGCCGCGCGACGTCGTGCAGCACGCGGCGTCGTTCGAGCGACGTCGGGTGCCCGTAGCCGTCCCACAGCTCCTTGTCGTCACGCACCATGGCACCTTGCAGCAGCGGGGAGTAGGCCGTGACGGCGAGCTGTGGCCGATCGTCGGTGCCCGTCGAGCGCGCGTAGTCGAGCAGCTCGGGCGACGCCCAGTTGTGCCGGTCGGGGTCGGGAGTCGGGTAGAGGTAGCTGAGCTGCTCCTGGACCAGCCCGTAGGGTGCGACCCCCTGCCGCAGCGCCTCCTCGCGCGCCTCGACCACGCGCCACAGCGCGACGTTCGAGATTCCCGAGATCCCGACGGCACCCTCGGCCTGGAGCTTGCCGAACGCCCCGACGGTCTCTGCGAGGGGCGTGTCGAGGTCGTCGACGTGCCCGTAGAGGACGTCGAGCCGGTCGACGCCCAGGTGCCGCAGGCTCTCGTACGCCTCCCACGCGACGGTCTCCGCGCCCAGACCCTGGAAGTTGGTCGGGGGAGTGTTGGACAGGGGCAGGGCGGGGTCCTTCTTGGCCGCGCCGAGCTTGGTCGCGATGCGCACGTGCCCGCGCGCGCCGCGGCTCGTGAGCCAGCGGTTGATCAGGTCCTCGCTGTCGCGGCCGTGGCCGTCCGCCCAATAGCTGTAGTTGTTGGCCGTGTCGAGGAACGTGCCTCCGGCCTCGACGTAGCGGTCGAGGATTGCGAACGACGTCTCCTCGTCCGTCAGCGTGCCCATGTTCATGGTGCCGAGGCACAACGTGCTGACGTCGAACGACGTCCGGCCGTCGCCGAGGGTGCGGTAGCGCATGGTGGTCTCCTGCGAAGAGTGCTGCTGGTTGACGGTCTCCACGCTAGGAGTCGAGCGGCCTGGGTGTACGGTCCATTGGCATGGCACCAGACCAGACCAATTTGTCGCGTGGGCGTGCGGCGAGCCCTCGTCCGCCACGTGCGTCCGGTCCGCCCCGCCCGGGCCCGACGGCGGCGCTCGCCTGGGAGACGGTCCTCGACCTGGGCGCGGGGCCCGGGCCGCTCCACAGGCGGCTCGAGGACGCGGTGCGCGAGGCCGTCCACCTCGGACGCGTCCCGCCCGGTGCCGCCCTGCCCCCGAGCCGCGTGCTCGCCGACACCCTGGGCGTCTCGCGCTGGGTCGTGACCGAGGCCTACGGGCAGCTCGTCGCCGAGGGGTTCCTCGAGTCCCGGACAGGGTCGGGGACCCGGGTGCCGCTCACGGCCCGGACCGACCCACGGGCCGACCCACGGGCCGACCCGCGGAATGACACCGCCGTGCGGGGGGAGGCCGAGCCCTACCCCCTCGCAGGCGGCCCCGGCAGCCTGCGCGACCGGACCGATGCCCGGGCGACCCGTGCTGGGACCCGCGCGACGCCGTCGGGCACGGGAGGACCGCCCGCCCCACGGGCGCGCTACGACCTGGGGCCCGGTGTGCCCGACCTGCGGCACGTACCGCGGGCCGCCTGGGCCCGCGCGCTGCGAGAGGCCCTCGCCGAGGCGCCCGACGCGGACCTCGCGGCCCCCGACCCCACCGGCCATCCCGCGACGCGGGCGGCGCTCGCGGACTACCTCGCCCGCGCCCGGCACGTGCGTGCGGGCGGGGGCGACGTCGTCGTGACGCACGGCGCCGACGACGCCATGCGGCGCGTCGCGGCGGCGCTCCACCGGGCCGGGCACCGGGCCCTGCTCGTCGAGGACCCGAGCTGGTCGCGCCTGCGCGAGACCGCCGCCGCCGCGGGGCTCACGCCCGTGCCGGTCCCGGTCGACGGCGACGGGATCGACGTCGAGGCGCTCCTCGCCGCGGCGGGCCGGACCGGTGCGCGCGCCGTGCTCGTGACCCCCGCCCACCAGTTCCCCACGGGCGCGGCCCTCTCACCCGTGCGGCGCGAGGCGCTCGTGCGCTGGGCGCGCGACGTCGACGGGCTGGTCGTCGAGGACGACTACGACGCCGAGTTCCGCTACGACCGTCGGCCCGTGGCCGCGATGCAGGGACTCGCGCCCGACCGCGTGGTCCTGCTGGGGTCGCTGAGCAAGACGCTGTCGCCGGCGTTCGGGCTCGGGTGGGCGGTGCTGCCGCCGGGATGGCGGGACACCGTGGTCGACCGGGGCGGTGCCGGACCGTCGACGCTCGACCAGCTCGCGCTCGCGCGGTTCGTGACGTCGGGGGCGTACGAGCGGCACCTGCGCGCGGCACGGGGACGGTTCCGACGGCGGCGCGAGGCGCTCGTCGAGGCGCTCGGGAAGGCGCTGCCCGGGACGGTCGTCACGGGGATCGCCGCGGGCATGCACGCCGTCGTCGAGCTGCCGGGCGGCGTCGAGGCCACGGACGTGGTGCGCGACGCGGCGCTGCGCGAGGTCAACGTCGCGGCGATCGAGCGGTACCGGGCGACGGCCGCCGGGCGCGACGGCGGCAGGGACCGGCTCGTCGTCGGGTACGGCAACCTCGCGGACGCGCGTGTCGAGGAGGCCGTGGTGCGGCTCGCGGCGGCGGTGCAGGTGGCGGGGCGGCCCCGCTAGGGCGGGCGGCGCGGGGGCGAGCGGGTCGCGGGCCCGGCCGCGCGCGCCGACTGCGTCGAGCGTGCAGCTCGGGTCGTCTGACGCCGCCCCGGACAGCCCGAGCTGCACACTCGGCGTACCGCGGCGGCGCGCCGGTCAGCGGAAGACGATCGTCCGGTGCCCGTCGAGGAGCACGCGGTGCTCGGCGTGCCAGCGCACGGCCCGCGCGAGCGTGCGGCGCTCGACGTCCTCACCCAGCGCGACCAGGTCCTCGACGGCGCGCGAGTGGTCGACGCGCTCGACGTCCTGCTCGATGATCGGCCCCTCGTCGAGGTCGCCCGTGACGTAGTGCGACGTGGCGCCGATGAGCTTGACGCCGCGGTCGTGCGCCTGCGCGTAGGGGCGGGCGCCCTTGAAGCTGGGCAGGAACGAGTGGTGGATGTTGATGACCTGGCCCGACAGGTCGCGGCACAGGTCGTCCGACAGGATCTGCATGTAGCGCGCGAGGACGACGAGCTCGACGTCGAGCTCGGCCACGAGGTCGCGCAGGCGGTCCTCGGCGGCGGCCTTGGTGTCGCGAGTGACAGGAACGTGGTGGAACGGCTTACCGTAGAACGCGGCGATGTCCTCGAGGTCGCGGTGGTTGCCCACGACGCCCACGACCTCGATCGGCATGCCCTGCGAGCGCTCGCGGTAGAGCAGGTCGACGAGGCAGTGCGCGGCCTTGGAGACCATGACGAGCGTGCGCACGCGGCGCCCGACCACGTCGAGGTTCCATGTCATGTCGAACGCCTCGATCACGGGGGCCAGGGCGCTCTCGAGCTCGTCGCGCGACGCGGTCGACTCGACCTGGACGCGCATGAAGAACAGCCCGGACAGCGGGTCGCCGAACTGCTGCGACTCGGTGATGTTGCCGCCGTGCTCGGCGAGCGTCCCCGTGACGGCGTGCACGATCCCCGGACCGTCCGGGCAGGACAGCGTGAGGACCCAGTGGGTCGGCGTGGACGCGTGGGGCGCGCCGGAGGCGGGAACGTTCGGGAGAGAGGTGCTGGACACGGTCCCAGGGTAGCCGCGCCGCTGCGCGACCAGCGGCTCCGTCCGGGCCGTGCCCGGCCGAGTCCCGGTCGGTGCCCCGCTTTCACCCGGGTCCCGGATCTGGCCCCGTGCGCCCGGCCCACGCAGCGGCACGACCTGGCCAGGCCGCGCCCGCCACGGACGAAAGCCGCGCATCACCCGTTTCCGGTCAGAGCCGTCGGTCAATTGGCAACAAAGTTGCCTTCCATTGTGCAGTGCGCAACGGAGGGTGCCACGACGTGGACCGCGCCGCGAACGGGTGCATAACCTCCCGGAACCGGCGTCACCGACGACGCCGGCCCCCGAGTCGATGACGGAGTCGATATGAAGAAGTCCCGCCTGGCGGCGTTCGGCGTCGCCGCCGTGCTGGCCCTGACGGCCTGCGCCCCCACCCAGTCCACGATCACCGAGGCCGAGAACGACGAGAGCACGGGGACGCTGCGCGTCTGGCTCTTCGCCGAGGTCAACCAGGACCCCAAGGCCGCGGTGGTCGACGAGGCGGTGGCCGAGTTCGAGGCCGAGCACGACGGTGTCGAGGTCGACGTCCAGTACATCCCCGTCGACACCCGTGCCGAGCGCTTCAACGCCGCGTTCAACGACCCGGCCTCGGCCCCCGACGTCGCCGAGTTCGGCAACACCGACATCGCGGCCTACGTCGCCGCGGGCGGTCTCGCGGACGTGACCAAGGAGGTCGCGGCCTGGGACGAGTCGGGCGACCTGACCCCCTCGATCGCCGCCACGACCGAGATCGACGGTGCGACCTACGGGGTCCCGTGGTTCATCGGGGTCCGCGCGCTCTACTACCGCACGGACGTCTTCTCCGAGCTGGGCCTCTCCGTCCCCACGACGCTCGCCGAGATCGAGACCGCGGCGCGCGCGATCCGGGCCGCCAAGCCCGAGATGGTCGGTATCGCGGCGGGCGGCGCGTACCAGTACGCGGCCATGCCGTTCCTGTGGGCGGGCGGGGGAGAGCTCGCGACCCAGGGCCCCGACGGTGCGTACACCTCGGCGCTCACCACGCCCGAGTCCCGCGCGGGCGTCACGGCGTACACGAACCTCCTTGCCGACGACATCTGCCCCTCGGCCCTGTGCGCCGAGTGGACCGGCAGCGCGAGCGTCCAGCAGTTCGTCGCGGGCACGGCGGGCATGGTCGTGGGCGGCGACTTCAACCGCAAGGCCGTCGACGAGTCGGCCGTGGGCGCCACGTACGCGATCGTCCCGCTCCCGGGCGAGAAGGCCGGCGAGATCGCCCCGGCGTTCGCGGGCGGCAACAACCTCGGCGTCTTCAAGAGCACCGAGCGCAAGTCCCTCGCGGTCGACTTCATGACGCTCCTGGGCGGGAAGAAGTACCAGGAGAAGATGTTCGACGCGATGGGCAACCTGCCCACGTTCACCGACGTCCAGGAGAAGGTCGCGGCGGCGACGCCCGCGATCGAGCCCTTCACCGAGACCCTCGCGGCGGGCACCGAGTTCGTCCCCTCGACCCCGGCGTGGACCCAGATCGACGCCCAGGGCGACATCAAGACCATGCTCCAGACCGTCGCGACGAAGCAGGCCACGGTCGAGCAGGCCACCGAGACCGCGGCCGCCGCGATGGACAAGGCGTTCTCCGAGGCCCCCTGATGACCTCGCTCACCACCGCACCGGGGGCGGGCAGCACGTCCGCCCGCCCCCCGCGCCCCGCGCGTCGCTCCCGGACCGGGACCTCCCGGCTCGAACCGTGGGTCTACCTGCTGCCCGCCGCCGCGATCCTCGTCGGCCTGCTCGGGTACCCGCTCTACCAGCTCGTCGTCACGTCGTTCTACGACTACCGCCAGGCCAACGTCACGGGCGGGGCACCCCTCGAGTTCCTGGGTCTCGGCAACTACGCCCAGCTCTTCGGGGACGCGAAGTTCTGGACGGTCCTGCTCAACACGACGGTCTTCGCGGCCGGTTGCGTCGTCGCGACCCTCGCGCTCGGCTCGGCGCTCGCGGTCCTCGCGACCCGGGTCAGCCGGTGGGTGCGCTCGGTCCTGTTCCTCGCGGCGCTCGGCGCGTGGGCCACGCCCGCGATGACGGGCTCCGCGGTCTGGCTCTTCCTGTTCGACCCGACGCTCGGGCTCGTCAACAAGACGCTCGTCAACGTCGGCCTGTCGGGCTTCGCGGGGCACTCGTGGACGGCCGAGAAGTGGCCGGCGTTCGCGCTCGTGGGCGCCGAGGTCGTGTGGTGCTCGTTCCCGTTCGTGCTGGTCACGGTCTACGCGGGCATCCTCGCGATCCCGAGCGAGCTGCTCGAGGCCGCTCGCCTCGACGGGGCGTCGATGCCGCGCATCGCGCGCTCGATCATGGTCCCGATGCTGCGCCCGATCATCATCATCGTGACGATCCAGTCGATCATCTGGGACTTCAAGGTGTTCACGCAGATCTACGTCATGACGAACGGCGGCGGGATCGGCGGGCAGAACCTCGTCCTCAACGTGTACTCCTACCAGCAGGCGTTCGCGTCCAACCTGTACGGGCTCGGGTCGGCGATCGGCGTCGTCATGACGCTCCTGCTGCTCGGGGTCACGCTCGTCTACCTGCGCCTGCTGCGCCGATCAGGGGAGGTCCTGTGAGCACCAGCATCACCGCCGGCATGCCCGACGCCGGAGCGTCCGTCGGGCGTGGCACCTCACCGTCCGCCGTGCGGGGCACGGGCTCCCCGGACGCCGAGGTGACCACCGCGCGGGGCGGGACGGGCGCGGCGGGTGCGCGGCGCCGTCGGGCATGGAAGAACCCCGGCTCGAACGCCGTGGCGTTGCTGGTCGCGCTCGTCGTCGCGTTCCCGCTGTACTGGATGGTCCTGTCGGCCCTGCGGCCCCAGGCCGCGATCGACGCGGGCGACGCGACGCTGTTCACGACGGACCTCACGCTCGACTCGTTCGTGCGGGTCCTGACGGTCAACGACTTCGGGCGGTTCTTCCTCAACTCTCTCGTCGTCGCCCTGGCGGTGGTGGTCCTCTCGACGATCTGCGCGTTCCTCGCGTCGGTCGCGCTCACGCGCTACCGGTTCCGCAGTCGTACGACGCTGCTCGTGATCGTGCTGATCGCGCAGATGGTGCCCATCGAGGCCCTGACGATCCCGCTGTTCTTCCTGTTCCGGAACATGGGGGCGAGCGTCCCCGCGATCGGTCTCAACCAGCTCGGCTCGCTCGTGCTGGTGCACCTCGCGTTCTCGATCCCGTTCGCGATCTGGATGCTGCGCGGCTTCGTCGCGGCCGTCCCGGTCGAGCTCGAGGAGGCCGCGCGGATCGACGGGGCCAAGAGCTTCCGGTTCGTGCGCTCGATCCTGTTCCCGCTCGTGTTCCCGGGCGTGGTCGCGGTCAGCGTGTTCTCGTTCATCTCGACGTGGAACGACTTCCTGTTCGCCAAGACGTTCATCATCTCGGCGCAGGAGAACCAGACGCTGCCCCTCGCGATCCTCACGTTCTTCAAGGACGACCAGAACGACTGGGGCGCGATCATGGCGGGCTCGGTCATCATGACGGTGCCCGTGCTGATCTTCTTCGTGCTCGTGCAGCGTCACCTGGTGTCCGGGCTGGCGGGGGCGGTGAAGGGCTAGGTGAGACGGTCACCATTCCACCCGCGGACGCGCACCGCGAGGCGGTCCGTTTCTGACACGATGGGACCATGACCGACACGCCGATGACCATGGACCTCGTCACGGACGAGCACGCGGGGGAGCTCCTCACGCTCCGCCGGGCAGCGTTCGTCACCGAGGCGCAGCTCTACGGGGACCCGAACATCCCGCCGCTCACGCAGACGCTCGCCGAGCTCAAGGCGGACCTCGCGACCAAGGGCGTCATCACGCTCGGCGCGTGGCAGGGTCCGCGCCTGGTGGGGTCCGTGCGCGTGGAGATCGAGGGCGGCAAGGCCACGCTCGGCCGGCTCGCGGTGGCCCCGGACCTCCAGGGCCGCGGCATCGGCACGCAGATGCTGTTCGCGGTCCTGCCGCACCTGCCCGAGGAGACCACGGAGATCTGGGTCTTCACGGGCAAGGACTCCAAGCAGAACCTGGAGCTGTACACGCGCCACGGCTACGAGGAGCAGTACGACAAGGCTGCGGGCGACCTCACGTACACGTACCTGCGCCGCATCCTGGGCGAGGCCGAGGCGCGCAACGCGAGCGACGCCCAGGGCTGAGCCCGTCCGCCCGCGAGCGAGGCGCGTCTCCCGTGCGGGGGGCGCGCCTCGCTCGCGTCTACGGCTCGCCCCACGCGTAGGCCCGGACGTGGTCGACGAGCATGCGCGCGGGCAGCGGCGTGCTCTCGTCGGGCGGGCCGGGCCAGTCGCCGCCGACCGCGAGGTTGAGGAGCAGGAAGAACGGGTCGTCGAAGACCCACGGGTCACCGCCTGTGTCGGCGGGCGTCCTGCGCGAGTACTCGACGCCGTCGACGTACCAGGTGATCGCGTCCGGGGCCCAGTCGACCGTGAAGGTGTGGAAGTCGTCGGCGACCTCCTCCCCGCCGGGGAGCGTGTACGACGCGTGGATCGCGTCCGCCCCCGAGTACCCGGGTCCGTGCAGGCTGCCCCACACCGTGCCGGGCTCCTGGCCGACGTTCTCCATGACGTCGAGCTCGCCGCTCGCAGGCCACGGCTCGGTGGTGAAGATGTCCTGGCCCAGCATCCAGAACGCGGGCCAGGTGCCCTGGCCGCCGGGGACCTTGATGCGTGCCTCGAAGCGCCCGTACTGCTGGGTGAAGCGGTCCGCGGTGATGAGCCGTGCGGAGGTGTACTCGCAGCGCCCGTAGTGGCACCACAGGTCGCCGGGGTTCTCCCGGCGGGCCGTGACGACGAGGTGGCCCTCGCCGTCGGTCGAGGCGGTGCTCGGGCTGTCCGTGTAGTACTGCAGCTCGCCGTTGCCCCACCCGCTGCCGCCCGTCTCGAGGCGCCAGCGCGAGGGGTCGGGCGGGGCGCCGGCGGCGCCGTCGAACTCGTCGGCCCAGGTCAGCGGCCCGGGCGGGGGCCCCATGTGGGGCGCCCCGGGCCCGGACGCAGGCGGCCCGACGGCGGCGGCCGCCAAGGTGGCGAGGCCCACCACGACGATCACGGCGGCGACGAGGACGCCCGGGCGAGGTGTGCGACGCGGGGCCCGGCGCAGGGTCGATCGCATGTCACTCCTCGCAGGTCGAGACGTCCTCGGCGTAGCGCAGCCACGACGGGAGGTCGGTGACGAACGCGTCGCGGACGTCGGCGGCGCCCGCGGCCCGCCAGTCGACCTCGTCGTCGATCTCGATCTCGTACTTGTCCCACTCGAACCAGTTGACCATCTTGAGCTGCGGGAACCGTTCGTGGGTCTCGGACGAGAACACCTGCCGCCACCAGGCCCGCTTGATGTCGAGCTCGGCGGCCCCGCCGCGCGACGGCGTGTAGATCGCGGCGGTCTCGGGGACGGCCACGGGATGGTCGTGCTCGACGCCGTACACCGTGTAGAAGTCCGGCACCGCGGCGTCGTCCCCGGCCGTGCCCACGTACGTGCCCGTGAGCATCGCGAGGAACTTGCCGTCCTCGGGGACCTCGTTGTTGCCCCACGGGCGCTGGTTGCCCCAGTGGTAGAGCGAGACCCCGACCCAGTCCACGGCGTCGTCCCCCGGGAAGTAGGGCAGGTAGCTGTCGTCGGTCATGGTGAGCGTGCCGTCGCCGTCGGTGTCGAGCGCCGCGTAGTCGGCGGACCCCGGCAGCGCCGCGAACTGGCCGCCCGTGAACGGGTACCCGCCGCCGTAGTTGGGTGCCCACATCATGGCCGTGCCCGGCGCCTCGGCGTGGACCGCGGCCGCGACCCGACGGAACGTCTCGACGTACGCCGTCGGCTGCTGGCCCCACGCGTACCAGGACCCGTTCATCTCGTGCGCGAACCGCAGCACGACCGCGACCCCCTGCTCGTTGACGTCCCGCAGGTCGTCGGCGAGCGTCGCGACCACCTCGTCGGACATGGCCGCGAGGCCCGCGTGCGGTTCGAGCGTCAGGAGCAGCACGCCCCCGTTGGCCTTCATCTGGGTGACCGCGCTGACCGTGTGCTCCCACGTCTCGCGGTCGTAGGGGACGTCGGAGAACTGGACCGCGACCGCCGGGGCGTGGTCGAGGTAGGTCCGGTGCTCCTCGAGGGTCTCCGACGCCCAGTCGAGGTTGACGCCGAGCAGCGTGCCGTCGTCGGGCACGATGCTCGCCGCCTCCGCGGTGCACGCCGCGGCCACGGGAGCCTCCGGGGTGGCGGGCGGACCGGCCACGGCGAACCCCGCGCCCACCGCGCCGACCCCCAGCATCATGACCACGAGCGGCGTCACGAGGCCGGGCCGGCGGCGACGGCCGCCCGAACCCGGGAGGTAGAACGCCATCAGGAGGCCCGGGACGCGAGGAGACCCCGCGCCTCGTCGTGGCCGCCGTAGATGCGGGTGACCGCGTCGAGCCGCAGCGCCGTGAACGCGTGCTGCAGCGCGGCCGAGGCGCCGAAGATCCGCAGGTCCCCGCCGCGAGACCGGGCCACGCGCAGCAGGTCGAGCAGACCCGCGACGCCCGACGGCGAGACGCCGTCGACCCCCGAGACGTCGAGCAGGACGAGGACCGGACCGTCGGCCACGGCCGACGAGACGGGCTCACGGAGGGACAGGACGGCGGCGGCGTCGAGCCGCCCGCCGGACGGGAGGTCGATGCTCGTGACGGGGTGGGTCAGGGTGAGGTCGGGTGCGGTGACGAAGGTGGCCATGGCGAGCTCCTGGGGACGTGGCGGACGGTGAGGTCGAGCGGGACTTCCGTCGGGTCGAACGTGGTCGGGAGTGCGTCGTCGCCGTCGAGCACGTCGCCCACGGCCTGGGCCGCGAGGAGTGCGACGGACGGGGGGACGGGGTCCACGACGGTGTCGCCGGGCCCCGTGTACCGCGCAGCGCGCAGCGCGGCGGACAGGAGGGCCAGGTCGACCGCGACCCAGCCCAGGGTCAGGAACGTGGCCGGCGCCGAGGCCTCGCCCGCGAGCATGCGGGCCACCCCGACCGCCGAGGCCACGAGCAGGACCACGGTCACGACGACCTGCGGCAGCACGTGCCGGTAGCCCGTGCCCGTCGCCTGCTTGGTCTTGGACGTGACCGAGAACGCGACGTGTCGGCCGAGGAACACCGCGGAGGCCCCCGAGAGCGTGGCCGCGATCCACGTGGGGAACAGCGCGAACGACATCTGCTGCCCGCGCCACAGCCCGCGGCTGCCCTTGCCGGAGACCTGGAAGAGGAGCTGGCAGGCGACGAAGAACGGCAGGAAGTGCAGGAAGAACAGCGCCGGGTCCGCATGCAGCGGGAAGACGCCGAGCGTCAGGAAGAGCACGGGGGCCGCGAGGTAGACCAGGGCCGCGAACCCGCTCAGGTAGCTCGTCATGGTGCCCAGGTACATGAGCCGCTGGGCGAGCGAGAGCCCGCGGACCAGGAGCGGGTTGTCCCGGAAGAAGACCTGCATCGACCCCGTGGCCCAGCGCAGGCGCTGCGACAGCGCCGTGCCGACGTCCTCGGGCGCGAGCCCGTGCACCAGCACCTCGTGGTGGTAGACGCTCGTCCACCCCATCGCGTGCAGGTGCATCGCCGTGGCCATGTCCTCGGTGATCGTGGTCGTGTCGAGCGGGTTGATCGTCAGGGCCTGGTCCGTGCGGGCCACGTCGACCCGCTCGAGGACCCCGTCGAGCTCGGCGAGCAGCTCGCCCGCCACGTCCTCGGGCAGGGGCGGGGACTCCTGGGACACCAGGGCCCCTGGGGACGCCTCGGCCGGTACGGCCCCGGGCGCCTGGACCAGTGCCGAGGTGAAGGCTGATCGCAGCTCCGAGGTGATCTCGGCGAGCACGTCGCCGCGCCGGAACTGCCCCTCGGCCCGGCGCACCGCGGCCAGCGCCTGCTCGGCCACGGGCATCGCCGCGGGCTCGCGCACCGCGAGCTGGCTCAGGAGGTCCTGGAGCCGCGACCGGCCCGCCCGGAGCGCGGCGCGCATCGCGCCGCGCGCGTCCCGCGAGAACCGGGTCAGCCCCAGCGCCATGAGCGCCTCGCGCCGCAGCACCGCGTTCGACCCGCAGAAGAATGCCGCGCCCCAGCCGTCCTTGCCCTGCTGGATCGGGCCGTAGAACAGCTCGGCCTGCGTGCCCAGCGGGTCGCTCGGCGGCACGTTCCAGAAGTGCTGCGGCGTCTGGACGAACGCGACCTCCTCGTCCTCGAAGTAGCCCAGCACCCGGTCCAGGAAGCGCGGTTCCGGGACCTGGTCGGCGTCGAGGATCGCGACGAGGTCGCCGCTCGTACGGAACAGCGCGTTGTTGACGTTGCCCGCCTTCGCGAACCGGGGCCGCCCCTCCCACTCGGGACCGCGCGTGACGTACCCGACGCCCACGCGGGACGCCGCGACCTCGAGCTCGGGCCGGTTGCCGTCGTCGAGGATCCACGTCGCGTGCGGGTACGTCATGTCGCGCGCCGCGATCGCGGTCCGCAGGACCAGGTCCACGGGCTCGTTGTACGTCGTGACGAACACGTCGACGCTCAGGCCCTCGGGGGCCGGGGGAGCCGGGGACCGGCGCCTCGCGTTCCACATGGTCAGCGAGTACAGGACGGTCTCGCCCAGGCTGTACGTCTCCGCCAGGACCAGGGGGACAGCGATCCACCAGGCGTCCCACGCCACGGTCCCCGTCCAGCGCCATCCGATGTACACGAGGCCGAAAGCCACCGCGACCACGGCCAGGAGCCGTACCGCGGCCAGTCTGCTGCTACCCATGCGTTCTCCTCCGTCGGACGACGAGAGACGGCAAGTCGGGACCGGGACGTCGAGCGGCGAGAAGGTCGGCGCGCGGCGGCTCGAGAGCGGCGGCGGCGATGACGTCGGGACGGGCAGCGACACCCCTGCGTGCCGGTCACGACGACGGGCGGTCCGGTCGAGCGGGACCCCCGGTGGTGTCGTGCCTCGAATGTAGAGCGGGTGAAGTTCGCAGCGGAAGCGGTGGGGGCGGCGGTCTGCGAGGTTCGTCCGGTCTGTGCTCACATCTCCACAGGCCGGCAACCCGGCGGTAACGCTGGGTCACGCGGGCCCACGTCCTGTTCACCGCGCCGACACGTCGGGGCGCTCGCGGACCAGAGCCTTCCCTCGCGGGCGCGGCCTGCCGGGGCCGTGGGCGTGTCGGGGTGCCGGTGCGTCGGCGCGCCGCCGGCGCGGCAGGTCGCACCCTGCGTCAGGCCAGGCGGGCCGCCCGGCGTGGAGCGGCGACGGCGCCCGTGATCGCCGCGATGATCTCCTCGTAGCTCGTGCCGGGCCCGGAGAACGAGCCGTTGTTGCGACCGTGGCGCAGGACCTCGATCCGGTCCGCGACGGCGCGCACGTCGGTCATGTTGTGGCTGATGAGGATGACCGCGTGCCCCAGGTCGCGCAGACGCTCGATGTGGGTCAGGACCTCGGCGGTCTGGGACACGGACAGCGAGGCCGTGGGCTCGTCGAGGACGACGATGCGCGGGTCGCCGAGGAGCGTGCGTGCGATCGCGACGCTCTGCCGCTGCCCGCCCGACAGGTCGGAGACGAGCGTGCGGACCGAGGGGATGCGGGACGTGAGGTCGCGCAGGATCCGGCGCGCGTTGTCCTCCATCGCGGCCTCGTCGAGCCGCGGGCCGTGGCGCAGCTCGCGCCCGAGGTAGAGGTTGGACACGACGTCGAGGTTGTCGCACAGCGCGAGGTCCTGGAAGACCGTCGCGATCCCGAGCGCGTGCGCGGCCGCCGGGTTCGGGATGGTGACCGGGACGCCGTCGGACTCGATGATGCCCGCGTCCGGGACGAGGACGCCAGCGATGACCTTGGCGAGCGTCGACTTGCCCGCGGCGTTGTCGCCGACGAGCGCGACGACCTCGCCGCGGTGCACCTCGAGGTCGATGCCCTCGAGCGCGCGGACCGCGCCGAAGGACTTGTCGATGCCGTGCAACGACAGGGCGGGGAGGGCGGAGCTGCTCACGTTCTGTCACCTGTTCGTGCTCGGGCGCCCTGGAGCGCCGTCGTGCCCGCCACGTCGTCGTGGCGAGACGGTCGTGCGGTCGCGGTCATGGTCGGTCTCCCTGAGACGGGTGGCCGGAGTCTCCTGCGGCGACGAGGCCCACGGGGCCGGGTGCCCCCGGGGCGAGGCGCACGTCGCTCGTGACGTCGGTCGACTGGAGGGCGAGCGCGAGCGCGCCCATGACCTCCGCGCGGGCACCGAGCTCGCCCAGCACGACCTCGACCGGGGCGATCGTGTTGGGCACGAGGTGGCGGTGCACCGCGTCGCGCAGGGGCCCGGCGAGGATCTCACCGGTCTCGGCGAGCTCGCCCCCGATCACGATGACCTGCGGGTTCATGGCGCTCGCAAGTGTCGCGACCGCGATGCCGATGCGGTCGCCCGCATCGGCCACGACGCGGCGGCACCCGGGGTCGCCCTCGAGCGCCCGGGAGATGACGTCGCGCAGGGTCAGGTCCCCGTGGCTCGTGCGCAGCAGGTCGAGCAGCGCGCCCGACCCCACGACGGTCTCGAGGCAGCCGCGGTTGCCGCAACGGCAGATGGGACCGGCGGGGTCCACCTGGACGTGGCCGATCTCGCCGGCCGTCCCCGCGTACCCGCGGTGGACGTGCCCGCCGACGACGACGCCCGCCCCGGTCCCGTACGAGACCCGCACGAACACCGAGTCGCGGTAGGCGCGGGCGGCCCCGAGCTCGGCCTCGGCGAGCGCGGCGAGGTTCGCGTCGTTGTCGACGACGACGGGGCGCGCGAGGCGCTTGGACATGACCTGGCCGACGTGCAGGTCGTCCCAGCCGCGCATGATGCCGCGCACCGAGATCATCCCGGTCGAGATGTCGACCGGGGCGGGCAGGGCCATGCCGACCGTCAGGAGCTCGTCGGTCGAGGCACCGATGCGCTCCAGGAGGTCCATGACGAGCAGGGCCGCGCGGTCCAGCCCCGTGTCGACGCGGTGGTCCACGGGCAGGGGCATCTGCTGCTCGGCGACGATCGTGCGGCCGAAGTCGCCGAGCGCGACCTTGAGGTGGCGGTGGCCGAACTGGATGCCCGCGACGAGGCCGAGCTGGCGCGCGAGCGTGACCTTGAGCGCGCGGCGTCCCGAGCGCGAGGTGGGTCGGGTGTCGACGACCCCTGCCTGGGTCAGCTCCTTGACGATCGTCGAGACCGTCGCCGTGGACAGCCCCGTGGCCTCGGCGAGCTCGACCTGGGTGAGGCCGCCGTAGCGCTTCACCGCATCCACGATGCGCGTTCGGTTCGCTTCTCGGAGTGAGGTCTGCGAGCCGGGTGTGGACCGGTCGTTGTTCACAGGCAGCAGCGTACACGCTGGTGAGGGCCGGAGAACCGAGGCGACACGGGGGTTTCCTGGCGGTGCGACAGTGGTACCGCTTCCACTCTGAGTTTGAGTCTCGAACACAATTAGGTCACGAACTGGTTACTGCGCTTGACGCTCTAACTCAAGCCTGGCTAGTTTCGCTGCAGTGCCGACCGAGGCAACGCGGATCCCCCTCCGCGGCTCGGAGGCGACGCGGGCCTCACAGCCGAGGCTCGCCCCCTGGTTCGACGACGAAAGGGAATGACGATGACGTCAATGCGCAAGGCGGTCGCGGCTGCCGCTGGGATGACGCTCCTGTTCGGTGCCCTCACGGCATGCAGCTCCGAGCGTGCGGGCAGCGAGTCGGGCGGCGGCGAGACCGGCGGAGGCGACACGCCCCTGATCGGCATCGCGATGCCGACCCGCAGCCTCGAGCGCTGGAACAACGACGGCGCCCACCTCGAGGAGCTCCTCGGCGACGCCGGCTACGAGACCACGCTCCAGTACGCGGACAACAAGGTCGACCAGCAGATCACCCAGCTCCAGAACATGATCAACCAGGGTGCCGACGTGCTGGTCATCGCCTCGATCGACGGCACGGCGCTCGGCCCGGTCCTCGACGCGGCCGCCAAGGAGGAGATCCCGGTCATCGCGTACGACCGTCTCATCAACGACTCGGAGCACGTCGACTACTACGCGACGTTCGACAACGAGAAGGTCGGCACGCTCCAGGGCGAGTTCATCGCCGAGCAGCTCGGCCTCGCGGGCGGCGCCGGACCGTTCAACCTCGAGCCCTTCGCCGGGTCGCCCGACGACAACAACGCCCGCTTCTTCTTCAAGGGTGCCTGGGACGTCCTGACCCCCTACGTCGAGTCGGGCCAGCTCGTCGTGCCCTCGGGCAAGGCGCCCGCCACGGTCGACGACTGGACCACGATCGGCATCCAGGGCTGGGAGTCCGCCAAGGCCCAGTCCGAGATGGAGAACCGCCTCAACTCGTTCTACACGGACAAGAAGGTGAACGTCGTCCTCTCGCCCAACGACTCGCTCGCGCTCGGCATCGAGCAGGCGCTCGAGGGCAGCGGCTACGCCGCCGGTGAGGGCTGGCCGCTCGTCACGGGCCAGGACGCCGACGAGGCCAACGTCAAGAACATGCTCGCGGGCAAGCAGGCCATGACGGTCTGGAAGGACACCCGCACGCTCGGCGACCAGGTGGCCAAGATGGTCCAGCAGATCGTCGACGGCGAGGAGGTCGAGGTCAACGACACCGAGACCTACGACAACGGCGTGAAGGTCGTGCCCTCGTTCCTCCTCGACCCGCAGGTCGTGACCGCCGACACCGTCCAGACGACGCTCGTCGACTCCGGCTTCTACACGGCCGACAAGCTCGGCCTCTGACCGGACGCACCGTGCCCGGCCCCGGGGCAGCAGTCCTGGGGCCGGGCACGGTCCGCGCAGCACGACGGGCGAGACGGTCGCCCGACCCGCGGCACCGCCGCGGCGACGGGCCGCCACGGAACGGACGAGTGAGGAGCTGACCCATGGCCAGCGAGAGCAACATCCTCGAGATGCGGGGGATCACCAAGGAGTTCCCCGGCGTCAAGGCCCTGCAGGACGTCACGCTGGACGTGCGCCGGGGCGAGGTCCACGCGATCTGCGGGGAGAACGGGGCCGGGAAGTCGACCCTGATGAAGGTGCTGTCGGGCGTCTACCCGCACGGTACCTACGACGGCACGATCGTCATGGACGGCGAGACGTGCGAGTTCAGGACCATCCGCGACAGCGAGGCCCGCGGGATCGTCATCATCCACCAGGAGCTGGCGCTCGTCCCGCACCTGTCGATCGCTGAGAACATCTTCCTCGGCAACGAGAAGGCCTCCGCGGGGATCGTCGACTGGCACCGCACCACGAGCGAGGCCGCGGCCCTGCTGGAGCGCGTCGGCCTGTCCGAGAACCCCGCGACCAAGTCGATGGACATCGGCGTCGGCAAGCAGCAGCTCGTCGAGATCGCCAAGGCGCTGTCCAAGCGCGTGGACCTGCTCATCCTCGACGAGCCCACCGCGGCGCTCAACGACGAGGACAGCGCCCACCTGCTCAAGCTCATCGACGAGTTCCGCAGCCACGGGATCACCTGCATCATCATCAGCCACAAGCTCAACGAGATCGCCGCGATCGCCGACCGCGTGACGATCATCCGCGACGGCGCGACGATCGAGACCCTCGACCTTCAGGGCGCCGAGCCCGTGACCGAGGACCGCATCATCCGCAGCATGGTCGGGCGCTCGCTCGACAGCCGCTTCCCGGAGCACGAGCCGACCATCGGCGAGGAGGTGCTGCGGATCGAGGACTGGACCGTGCACCACCCGATCGACACCGAGCGCGTCGTCGTCGACCACGCGAACCTGCACGTGCGCGCCGGCGAGATCGTCGGCATGGCCGGGCTCATGGGGGCCGGACGCACCGAGCTCGCGATGAGCGTGTTCGGACACTCCTACGGGGCGAAGATCTCCGGGACCGTCTACAAGAACGGTGCGCCCATCAGGACGCGCAGCGTCTCCGAGGCGATCGGCCACGGGCTCGCGTACGCGACCGAGGACCGCAAGCGGTACGGTCTCAACCTCATCCAGACCATCCGGGAGAACATCTCCGCCTCCGCGCTCGGCAAGGTGTCCCGCTGGGGCGTCGTCGACTCGCAGGCCGAGACCCAGGTCGCCGAGCGCTACCGCACGGACTTCCGGATCAAGGCGCCCACGGTCGAGGCGATCGCCGGCAAGCTCTCGGGCGGGAACCAGCAGAAGGTCGTCCTGTCGAAGTGGGTGTACTCGGACCCGGACGTCCTCATCCTCGACGAGCCCACGCGCGGCATCGACGTGGGTGCCAAGTACGAGATCTACGCGATCATCAACGCCCTCGCCGACGCGGGCAAGGCCGTCGTCGTCATCTCCTCCGAGCTCCCCGAGCTCATCGGCCTGTGCGACCGTGTCTACGCGATGAGCCAGGGCCGGATCACCGGCGAGGTGGCGCGAGCCGACGCCACCCAAGAAGCACTGATGCACTACATGACCATGGACAAGGGAGTCGACGTCCGATGAACGCCGTCAGGGAATACCTCGGCCGCAACGTCCGCCAGTACGGCATCGTCGCGGCACTGCTCGTGATCGTCCTGCTCTTCCAGGTCCTCACCGACGGGCGCCTGCTCTACCCCAACAACGTCGCGAGCCTCATCCAGCAGAACGCGTACGTGATGATCCTCGCGATCGGCATGGTCATGGTGATCGTCGCCGGTCACATCGACCTGTCGGTCGGTTCGGTCGTCGCGTTCGTCGGGGGGCTGTGCGCCATCATGATGAGCCAGTGGGAGCTGCCGTGGCTGCTCGCCGTGGTCCTGTCCCTCGGGGTCGGGGCGCTCGTCGGGATGTGGCAGGGCTTCTGGGTCGCCTACGTCGGGATACCGGCGTTCATCGTGACGCTCGCGGGCATGCTCATCTTCCGCGGTCTCGCGATCGTCCTGGTCGGCACCACGGTCGCGGGCCTGCCCAGCGGCTTCATCGCGATCAGCAACGGGTCGGTGCCCAACTGGTTCGGGTTCGTCGGGAACCTCGACGTCGTGACGCTCGCGATCGGCGGCATCGGCATCGTGGCGTTCGCCGTGGCGCAGTGGCGCTCGCGGACCTCGCTGCGTCGCCACGAGCTCGCCGTCGAGCCGCTGCCCGCGTTCGTCGTCAAGATCGTCCTGGCGGCGGTCCTGATCGGGGTCGTGACGTACTGGCTGTCGCTCAGCTCGGGCGGGACGCCGATCGTGCTGCTCATCGTGGGCATCCTCATCATCGCGTACTCGTTCGTCCTGAACCGCAGCGTGTTCGGCCGCCACATCTACGCGATCGGCGGCAACCGCCACGCGGCCGTGCTGTCGGGCGTCAACTCGCGCCGCGTCGACTTCGGCATCTTCGTCAACATGGGAGTGCTGGCCGCGGTCGCGGCCGTCATCACGACCTCGCGTGCCGGTGCCGGTGTGGCCGCGGCGGGCATGAACTACGAGCTCGACGCGATCGCCGCGTGCTTCATCGGCGGCACCGCGGTCGCAGGCGGCGTGGGCCGCGTGTCCGGCGCCATGATCGGTGCGCTCATCATGGGCGTGCTCAACATGGGCCTGTCGATCATGGCCGTCGACGCCGCCTGGCAGCAGGCGATCAAGGGCCTCGTCCTGCTCCTCGCGGTCGCGTTCGACCTGCTGAGCAAGAGGCGTGCCGCGCTCTCCTGAGCCGGCGATCAGGAGGTGACGCGGGGGAGGGCGCACACCCTCTCCCGAGGTCACGGACCAGCGGGGTGCGCGCGGTGGGGGCCGCGCGCGCCCCGCTGCGTCGTGCCCGGCCCCGCCGAGGGTGACGCCCGGCCCCGCCGAGGGTGACGCCCCTGCCCGACGTGCGCTCCGCCGTCGGGCAGGGGGGCAAGCCCAGCGTGACGGCCGCCACTGCCGCGGCACGCGGACGTGGGCTAGGATCGTGCACGTCGCGACTGGCGCACCCGCGCCCCGCACGCCGCCCCCCGGGGAGGCCGCGGGACGGACGGGAATGGTGGATCACCACCGGGGAGCGGCATGCTGTGTAGACGACGGGTCGTTCGCCTGGGCCCCGGGTCGCCCCCTGTGGGGAGCGTGCCCGGACGGGGCACGCCCTCCCGCGAGACCGTCATCCGCAGACGCACCCAAGGAGACGCATGAGCGCTCAGCCGAACGTCCTGAACCAGTCCCTGCTCGAGGTGGACCCGGAGATCGCCGCGGTCCTCGACGGGGAGCTCGCGCGCCAGCGCGACACCCTCGAGATGATCGCCTCGGAGAACTTCGTGCCGCGCGCGGTCCTGCAGGCGCAGGGCTCCGTCCTCACGAACAAGTACGCCGAGGGCTACCCGGGCCGCCGCTACTACGGCGGCTGCGAGCAGGTCGACATCGCCGAGAACCTCGCGATCGCGCGCGCCAAGTCGCTGTTCGGTGCCGAGCACGTCAACGTCCAGCCGCACTCGGGCGCGACCGCCAACGCGGCCGTCCTGCACGCCCTCATCAACAAGGGCGACAAGATCCTCGGCCTCGAGCTGGCGCACGGCGGCCACCTCACGCACGGCATGAAGATCAACTTCTCGGGCAAGCTGTACGACGTCTCGGCGTACGGCGTCGACCCGCAGTCGTACCGCATCGAGATGGACGAGGTCCGCAAGACGGCCCTCGAGACCCGTCCCGACGTGATCATCGCCGGCTGGTCGGCGTACCCGCGCCACATCGACTTCGCGGCGTTCCGCGAGATCGCGGACGAGGTCGGCGCCAAGCTCTGGGTCGACATGGCGCACTTCGCGGGCCTTGTCGCCGCGGGCCTGCACCCGTCCCCGGTGCCCTTCGCCGACGTCGTGTCCTCGACGGTCCACAAGACCATCGGCGGCCCGCGCTCGGGCTTCATCCTCTCCAAGGAGGAGTACGCCAAGAAGATCGACTCCGCCGTGTTCCCGGGCCAGCAGGGCGGCCCGCTCATGCACGTCGTGGCCGCGAAGGCCGTGTCGTTCAAGATCGCGGGCTCCGACGAGTTCAAGGACCGTCAGGAGCGCACGCTGCGCGGCGCGAGCATCATCGCGGACCGTCTGGCCCAGCCCGACGTCGCGGAGAAGGGCGTCTCGGTCCTCACGGGTGGCACCGACGTGCACCTGGTCCTCGTGGACCTGCGTCACTCGGAGCTCGACGGCCAGCAGGCCGAGGACCTCCTGCACGCCGTGGGCATCACGGTGAACCGCAACGCCGTGCCGTTCGACCCGCGTCCCCCGCGCGTCACGTCGGGCCTGCGCATCGGCACGCCCGCGCTCGCGACCCGTGGCTTCGGGGACGCCGAGTTCACGGAGGTCGCCGAGATCATCGCGGCTGCCCTCAAGGCCGGCGCCGGCGCGGACGTCGAGGGCCTGAGCGCTCGCGTGCGCAAGCTGACGGCCGACTTCCCGCTGTACCCGGGACTGTCGCAGTAGCTCACGCATGACCCGCTGAGTGCGGAGTACTTGTCGCCGATCCGGCCGATCCACGACAAGTACTCCGCACTCAGCGGTCTGTTCGTCCCCGCCAGACCCCGAGGAGCCCCCATGACCGCGCAGATCCTGGACGGCAAGGCCACCGCCGCCGCCATCAAGGCCGAGCTCAAGACCCGTCTCGTGACCCTCGCCGAGCACGGCGTCGTGCCGGGACTCGGCACCCTCCTGGTCGGCGACGACCCGGGTTCGCAGTGGTACGTCGCGGGCAAGCACCGCGACTGCGCCGAGATCGGGCTGTCCTCGATCCGCGAGGACCTGCCCGCAGAGGCCACGCAGGAGGAGATCGAGGCCGCGGTCCGCCGCCTCAACGACGACCCCGCGTGCACCGGGTACATCGTGCAGCTCCCGCTCCCGAAGGGCATCGACACCAACCGCGTGCTCGAGCTCATCGACCCCGACAAGGACGCCGACGGCCTGCACCCGACCAACCTCGGCCGCCTCGTGCTGCGCGTCAACGAGGACGTCACCTCGCCGCTGCCGTGCACCCCGCGGGGCATCATCGAGCTCATCGAGCGCCACGGCGTCTCGCTCGCGGGCAAGGAGGTCGTGGTCGTGGGCCGCGGGGTGACCGTGGGCCGCTCGATCGGCCTGCTCCTCACGCGCCGCGCGGTCAACGCCACGGTCACGCTCACGCACACGGGCACGCAGGACCTGGCTGCGCTCGTCCGCCGGGCCGACGTCGTCGTCGCGGCCGCAGGCGTCAAGGGCATCATCACGCGCGACATGGTCAAGCCCGGCGCGGTCGTGATCGACGTGGGCGTCTCGCGCGAGGTCGACGAGGAGACCGGCAAGAGCCGTGTCGTGGGCGATGCCGACCCGGCCGTGGCCGAGGTCGCGGGCTGGATCTCGCCCAACCCGGGTGGGGTCGGGCCCATGACCCGCGCGATGCTCCTCGCGAACGTCGTGGACTCGGCCGAGCGCGCGGCGGGGATCGCCAGCGTCTGACCCGTTCCCGGGACGGGCGTGACCTACGGGTCGCGCCCGTCCTGTCGTTCCTGACGTCCTGTCGTGCGGTGGTGCTGCGCAGGACTAGTGTTCCGCCATGACCCCCGCGTCCCGGGCAGGGGGAGACGACGGCATCGCGGCCCTCGTCCCTGCGCCTCTCGCCGTCCCCCCGTCCGTCCGGCGCGCCCGCCGCAGCGCCACGGCCGCGTACGCGGCGCAGGGCTTCGGGTTCGCCGTGATGCTGACCAACGTCCCGACCTACGAGCGCTATCTCGGCATCGGCCCCGACGTCATCACGCTCGTGATCCTCGGCGTCTGCGTGTGCGCGGCGACGGGCAGCGCGCTGTCGGGGTGGCTCGCGGCCCGGTTCGGGTCGGCGCGCGTCGTGACCGGCGGGCTCCTCGTGGCGGCCGCGGGCATCCTGGCGGTCGGGCTGAGCGCGGGTGCCGGGCTGCTCGTGACGTTCTTCCTCGCGTTCGCGGTGTACGGCCTCGCGCTGGGGTCGGTCGACGCGTCGACGTCCATGCAGGGCATCGACGTGCAGCGCGCGTACGGGCGCAGCCTCATCGCCGCGTTCTTCGCGGCCAACGCGGCGGGCGGGGTCGTGGGGTCGCTCGCGGTCTCGGGGGCCGCGGCCCTGGGACTCGCGCTGCCCATGTCGCTCGCGCTCGTCGCGGGGGTGGTCGCGGTGGCGGTGCTCGTGCTGCGGTCGGGGTTGCTCTCGCGGACCGCGGCGGTCGCGGTCGCGGGGCCCTCCGGGACTCCTCCGGCGGGGAGCGGGGGCCAGGTGCCCGACGGCGACGCTCCCGCCGCAGGGTCGGGCGGCGGGTCCGCGGTGGCCGGGCCGGGAGATGCGGGGCCAGGTGCCGCTGCGGCCGGCGCTCGTGGCGTGACGGGCATGGTGGGCGCCGGGACCGTGATCGTGCTGGGCGTCGCGATGCTGGCCTTCCCCGTCGCGGACTCCGCGGTCTCGAGCTGGGGTGCGACGTTCCTGCAGGGCGTGCTCGGGGCGAGCGCCGTCGTCGGGCCGCTGGGGTTCGGCGCCTACCAGGCGACCCTGATCTGCTCGCGGCTGCTCGGGGACCGGGCGGTCGAACGCTGCGGGCGCGTGCGGGTCGTGGCGCTCGGAGGCGCCGTGGGGGTCGTGGGGCTCGGCCTCGTCGCGGTCTCGCCCGTGTGGCCGCTCGCGGTGCTGGGGTTCGCCGCGACCGGGCTGGGGCTCGGCGTCGTGGCGCCCATGGCGTTCTCGGCCGCGGGCGACCGGGCGGCGGAGGCCGTCGCGGCGGCTCGTGCGACGGACGGCGCCGGGGGGACGGGCACGGACCTCCCGACGGTCGAGGCCGCGACCGACCGCGCGGTCGCCCGGCTCAACGTCTTCACGTACGTCGGCGCGGTGCTCGGCGGCGCGATGACCGGGGTGTTCGCGACCACCGACGCTCTGCGGGCAGGGTTCGGGGTGCTGGCCGTGCTCGCGCTCGCGACGGTGCTGCTCGCGGGGAGGTTCCGCGAGGCGGCGCTGCCCGTGGACGTGTCAGAACCAGCGTGATGCGGGAGCCTCGCTCGCTCTGACGGCTGTGCTGCGGCTGCGGACCGTCTGCGGCAGGCCGTGACCAGCGTCTCGCCGCGCGGTTTTCGCCCGTGTGGGTTGCGTGGGGTTTGATGTCGAGGTGCTCACGATCGCTACAGCCAATGTCAACGGGATCCGCGCCGCCTACCGCCGAGGGATGGACGCCTGGGTCGCGTCCCGCACCCCGGACGTCATGCTCCTGCAGGAGGTCCGCGCCCCGGACGAGATCCTGAACGAGCTCGTCGGCGAGGGCTGGCACATCGCGCACCAGGCGTGCGACATCAAGGGCCGTGCGGGGGTCGCGGTCGCGTCGCGGCTTCCCGTGACGGCCGTGCGCGTCGGGCTGGGCAAGGGCGAGCCCGAGCCTCCGGTCGACACGGGCCGCTGGGTCGAGGCCGACCTCGAGCTGCCGTCGGGCGAGAGGCTCACGGTCGTCTCGACGTACATCCACTCGGGCACCGCGGGCACGCCCAAGATGGACGAGAAGTACGCCTACCTCGAGAAGGTCACCGAGCGCCTGCGCGAGCTCTCGGCCGCGGGCGGCCTCGCGGTCGTCGCGGGCGACGTGAACATCGCGCACAAGAACGTCGACATCAAGAACTGGAAGGGCAACCAGAAGTCGGCTGGCTTCCTCCCCGAGGAGCGCGCCTACCTGGACACCTGGTTCGACGAGCTCGGCTGGGTGGACCTCGGCCGCAAGCACGGCGGCGAGGGCCCCGGGCCGTTCACCTGGTGGTCGTGGCGCGGGCAGGCGTTCGTCAACGACTCGGGGTGGCGCATCGACTACCAGCTCGCGACGCCCGCGCTCGCCGAGCGCGCGGTCAAGGTCGAGGTCGACCGCGCCGACGACTACGAGAGCCGCTGGAGCGACCACGCCGCGCTGGTCGCGACGTACGACCTCTGACGGGAGGCCCTGGCCCGGTGCGCGGGGCCAGGGCGTCCGCCGCGCCTCGTGCCCGGTGCCAGGCGTCCGGCGTCAGTCGCGGGCCGGGACGGGTAGCTCGCTCATGCGGGACAACGGTGACAGCAGCACGGGCAGCGCCCCGAGCGACATGACGAGCGCTCCGACCCACAGGGCGGGCGCCACGCCCCACATGGTCCCGATCCACCCGCCGAGCAGTCCGCCGATCGGGATCGGGCCCCACACGAGGAACCGGGCCGAGGCGTTCATGCGCCCCAGCAGCGCGGGCGGGCACAGCCGCTGGCGGAAGCTCACCTGCGCGACGTTGTAGACGACGACGGTGAGGTTGAACACGAAGCCCCCGACGACGAGGACGACCGGCACGAGGGCGTCCGCCGCGCCCGTGGTCGCCACCCAGGCTGCCGCGGGCGTGATCGCGTACGAGACCCCGGTGAACACTGCCGAGACGGGGATGACCCGCGCCGGGCCGACCCACCGTGCCGCCCGGTCGGCCAGGACCGCACCGAGCAGCCCGCCGGCCGCGCTCGCCGACAGCACGACGCCGTAGGTCGCCGTCCCGACGTCGAGCGTGCGCAGCGCGAAGATCACCACGACCGCGTTGCCGATCGCGCCACCCAGGTTGGCGAGCGACGTGCACGCGAGGATGCGGCGGAGCAGGGGCTCGCTCGCGACGAAACGGAGCCCCTCGGCGATCTCGGTGCGCAGGGGGCGTCGCGCAGCCGGGTCGGGGAGGTCCTCGTGGTGGCGGATCCGTGAGACGGCGAGCGCGCTCGCGAGGTAGGTGCCGACGGTCGCGACCATGACGAGGGGCGCGGACAGGACCCGCAGCGCGACGCCGCCGATCGCGGGCCCGACGATCATCGCGACGGACTGGGTCGCCTGGAGCTTGGAGTTTCCTTCGACGACGTGGTCGAGCCCGACGAGCCCGGGGACGTAGCTCTGGTGCGCGACGTCGAAGAAGAGGCTGAACGTGCTGATGACGACGGCCGCGCCGATGAGCAGGCCCATGCTCGCGTGCCCGGTCAGGGCGGCGACGACCACGACCGACAGGATCGCGGCGCGCGCGAGGTCCGCAGCGACGAGGACCCGGCGCTTGCGCATCCGGTCGACCCAGGCCCCTGCGGGCAGGCTGAGCAGGAGGAAGGCCGCGGTCTCGGCGGCGTTGAGGGCGCCCATCTGCCACTCGGTCGCGTGCAGGAGGGACACGGCGAAGATCGGCAGGACGAAGCCCGTGAGCTGGGCACCGAGCTGGCCCAGCGCGTCACCGCCCCACAGGCGCCGGAAGTCGCGGTGATGGACCAGGCTGCGCGGGGGAGCGGCTGTGCTCACCGCGGGCTCGTCGGACGTCATGGGGTCAGCCTGTTGCAAGCGATTGAGGAATGTCAATCAGTTAGCCTGTGGGGGTGACCTCCGATCGCACGGCCTCGCCCGCGCAGCCCTCGCCCGCGCAGCCCTCGCCCGCACGGCCCCCCGCCCGAGGCGCTGGCGTCCACGCGCCGACCGCGGAGCTGCCGACGACGGGCGGCTCGGTCGCCGAGCGGGACGCCGACGCGCGCGCTCTCGCGTCGACGCTCCGGGTGCGGATCCTGCGCATCTGCCTCGACGAGGCGCGGACCAACAAGGAGATCGCCCAGCTGCTCGGCAAGAACCCCGCGACGACGCTCCATCACGTCAGGACGCTCGTGGCCCGCGGGTTCCTGGCGGCGCAGCCCGAGCGGGTGGGGGCGAGGGGGGCGCGGGAGGTGCCGTACCGCGCGACGGGCAAGTCCTGGACCGCGGACCTGGGACCGGGAGGTCACCGGGTCCTGCTCGACGCGTTCCTGGAGGAGCTGGCTGTCGCCGATCCTGCGACCGTCGACATGGGCAGGCTCGGCCTGCGGCTCGACGCCGCAGGGCGCGAGGAGCTGTCGCAGCGTCTCGACGAGGTCCTCGAGGACTTCCGGCAGCGCGAACCGGCGACGGGTGGCGAGCCGTGGTCGGTGTTCGTCGCGATCCACCACGACGCGAGCCGCGACCTGCGCTGAGGGCACGATCCGGCCGAGGCCTCCCGGCGGACCGTGCGCGCGGCGCGGCCCTCCTGGCCGTGCGCACCCGGCGGGCCCCTCTCGACCGCCCACATCCGCCCCCGAGCGGTCGCGGAATCTGTTGACCGACATGCGACTTTTGGTTGACAGCAGTCAAAAGCCTCCTTAGGCTCCGACGTGGTCACTGCCGACCCGTCTTCAAGGAGGAAGAACACTCGTGCGAACCTCAATGCGCCATCGAAGAGGCCTCTCCGGCCTGCTCGGAGCTTCCCTGCTCGTACCCCTCGCCTTCGCCGGAGCACTCCCGTCGGCCCAGGCCGCCGACACCGAGATGGAGCCCGGCGTCACCCTGCGCACCTTCCAGCTCGCCCAGGACCCCGGGTCCGTGTGCACCCTCAAGTCGGGCACCACGCCCAACGTCGACAAGCTCATGCCGACGATCGACTGGAGCACGCCCGAGCAGTTCGGCGCAGCGGACCGCTTCATCACCCACGCGCTCGCGACGCTCACGGTCCCCACCGAGGGCGAGTACACGTTCCGCGTGACGAACGACGACGGCGCGCTCGTCTACGTCGACGACCAGCTCCTCCTCGAGAACGACGGCCCGAACGACTCGACCTCGGTCGAGGGGGCGATCACCCTCGCCGCAGGGGCGCACGACCTGCGGGTCGAGTACTACGAGGGCACCGACAAGCAGCGCCTGACGCTCGCGTGGAAGACCCCGGGGTCCTCGACGTTCGAGGTCGTCCCGACGTCGGCCCTGAGCACCGAGGCGAACGTCGTGCGGGTCACCGCACCCGGCAACAAGTACTGCGAGGGGGCCACGGACACCTCGGGCGACGGCTTGCGCCTGGACACGGTCAACCCGAACTACGAGCTCGTCGACCTGCGCCCCGCGGGCTTCGAGCCCAAGGTGTCGGGCCTCGCGTTCACCCCGGACGAGAAGCTGGCCGTGGTGACCACGGGCGACGTGAGCTCCGGCGGCTGGCGACCCGACCCGACGACCGGTGAGGTGTACCTCCTCGACGGCGTGATCGACGCGACCGGACCCGAGGACGTCACCGTCACGAAGGTCGCGGACAAGCTGCTCAACCCGATGGGCATCGAGGTCATCGAGGACTCGATCTTCGTCTCCGAGCGGTACCAGCTCACGCAGCTCACCGACCCGGACGGCGACGGTTTCTACGACACGCACACCAAGATCGCCGGGTGGCCCGACGGCGGCAACTTCCACGAGTTCGCGTTCGGCCTGATCCACGACGAGAACTACTTCTACGTCAACCTCTCCGTCGCGATCGACAACGGCGGCGCGACGACCACCCCGCAGCCTGCCGCCAACCGTGGCACGTCGATCAAGATCGACCGCGCGACGGGCGAGGTCACCTACGTCGCGGGCGGCCTGCGCACCCCGAACGGCATCGGCTTCGGCCCCGAGGGCGAGATCTTCGGGACGGACAACCAGGGCGCGTGGCTGCCCGCGAACAAGCTCGTGCACATCGAGCAGGACAAGTTCTTCAACCACTTCACCACCCCGGCCGGGCCGTTCGACGCGAACCCGGTGTCCCAGCCCGCGCTGTGGCTCCCGCAGAACGAGATCGCCAACTCCCCGGGCAACCCGATCCTCGTCGAGGACGGCGAGTTCGCCGGCCAGATGCTCCTCGGCGACGTCACGTACGGCGGTCTCCAGCGCGCGTTCCTCGAGAAGGTCGACGGCGAGTTCCAGGGGGCGGTCTTCCGTCACACCGCAGGCCTCGAGGTCGGCGCCAACCGCGTCATCACCGGCCCCGACGGCGCGCTGTACGTCGGCGGTACGGGCGAGGGCGGCAACTGGGGCGAGTCCGGCAAGCTGCGGTTCGGCCTGCAGAAGCTCGCCAAGGTCAACGAGGACTCCTTCGACATGAAGGAGATGCGCGTCGTCGAGGGCGGGTTCGAGATCGAGTACACCGAGCCGGTGTCCGACGCCGTCGTGGCGAAGCTGGCCGACGCCTACCGCCTCACGCAGTGGCGCTACGTGCCGACCCAGCAGTACGGCGGACCCAAGGTCGACGAGACGCCGCTGTTCGTCACGGACGCCACCGTCTCCGAGGACCGCACCACGGTCACGCTCACGGTCGACGGTCTCAAGCCCGGCCACGTCGTGCACCTGCGCTCGCCGCGACCGTTCGCCTCGGACGAGGGCGCCGAGCTCCTGAGCACCGAGGCCTGGTACACGCTCAACTCGCTGCCGGGCTACGTCGCCCCGGCGGACCGCGGCTGGTACGAGGCCGAGGAGGCGCAGCCGCTCGGTGGCTCGAGCCTCGGCTCGGACCACAGCAACTACTCGGGCACGGGCTTCGCCGCCGGGATGCAGAACGTCGGCTCGGGCCGCACGTTCGCGGTGACGGTCCCCGAGGCCGGCACCTACCCGCTCAACCTGCGCTACGCGAACGGCATCCACCCGTACACCGAGCTGCGCGCCAAGAACGTCTCGCTCTACGTCAACGGCCAGAAGGTCGGCCCGTGGACGCTGCCCACGACCGGCGACTGGAAGGTGTGGGACACGATCACGCGTGACGTCGACCTCGCGGCGGGGCACAACACGATCACCCTCAGGTACGACCAGGGGGACCAGGGCAACGTGAACCTCGACGTGCTGTCGATCGGGCAGAACCCCGACATCTGCTCCCCGGCAGAGGTCGAGGACGGCTACCGCGGCATCTTCGACGGAACCCTCGCGAGCCTCGCCGACTGGAAGCTCGCGGGCTCCGGGACGTTCGGTCGTCAGGACGACTGCTCGATCCGCACCAACGGCGGCATGGGTCTGCTCTGGTACACGGCCGAGGAGCTCGAGGAGTACTCGCTCAAGCTCGACTGGAAGCTCGTCAAGGACGACAACGGCGGCGTGTTCGTCGGCTTCCCGAACCCCGGCAACGACCCCTGGGTCGCGGTCAACCAGGGATACGAGATCCAGATCGACGCGAGCGACGCCGCGGACCGCACCACGGGCGCGATCTACACGTTCCAGGGTGCCGACGCGGCGGCCGTGAGCGCGGCCCTCAAGCCCGTGGGCCAGTGGAACGCGTACGACATCCGTGTCGAGGGGGACCGCATCCGGATCTACCTCAACGACGTGCTCGTCAACGACTTCACGAGCACCGACCCGGCGCGCGACCTGTCGAGCGGGTTCATCGGCATCCAGAACCACGGCGCCGGTGAGACGGTCTCCTACCGCAACATCCGCGTCAAGGACCTGGCGGCCGAGCCCGAGCCCGAGCTCGCGGTGTCGGTGACCGTCCAGCCCAAGTGCGTGGCGGGCAAGGTCACGCTCACCGTCCGTGCCGTCAACGACGACACGGTGCCGGTCGACGTCGTGCTCAGCACGCCGTTCGGCAAGAAGACCATGACCGGTGTTCTGCCGGGCAAGTCGGCTCAGCAGACGTTCGCGACCCGCTCGACCTCGGTCGAGGCCGGGGCCGCGACCGTGACGGCGAGCGCCGGGGACAAGGAGGTCGTGGTCGAGACGGCCTACGACGCGTCGAGCTGCGGCTGACGCGACATCCCCTCGCTGAGTGCATGATTCGGCTGCGGCACGCCCGGCGTGCCGCAGCCGAGTCACGCACCCGCACGACAGGCGCAGCCTCGTTTGCCGCGGCGGTGCAGCGTCTGTCACCATCTGCCGGGGCGTCGACGACGACGTCCCACCGTGTCGTCGAGAGGTAGTCGACCCATGCTCGCGCACCTGGGACGGGTCATGGCCCGGCACCGCATCGCCGTCCTCGCCGTGTGGGGCTCGCTCGCTCTGCTGGGCGCGGTGATCGGTGGCGGAGTCTTCGACCGCACGACCACGGTCGACAGCCTGCCGCCGGGCGCGCCGTCGGCCCGGGCGCAGGCCGTGCTCGACGAGCTCGACCCGCAGGGCGAGACGCTCACGGCAGTCGTCGGCGGGGTCGACTTCTTCACGCCCTCGCTCGTCGAGAGCGGGAGCCGCGTGATGCACGAGGTCCGTGAGATCCCCGGCGTGCTGGAGGTCTCGGACGCCTTCACGTCCGGTGGCCTGATCTCGGACGACGGGCTCGGTTCGCTCGTCGTGGTCGGGCGCGCCCCCGCCCGCACGGACGAGCAGGCGCGCGAGGTCGGTGCCCGTGTGGCGGCCGCCCGCCGGACCATCGACCCCCCCGAGGTCGTCGTGGGCGGGGAGCTCATGGCCGAGCGGACGTTCGCCGACATCGCGACGGCCGATGCCGTGGTGGGGGAGTCGGTCGCCCTCGTGGTGCTGTGCGTCGTCCTGGTGCTCGTGCTGGGCGGCCTGCGGGCCGGGCTGGCGCCGATCGTCGCCGCGCTCGCGTCGATCGCTGCCTCCCTCCTCGCGCTGAGCGCGCTCGCCGGCGCGGTGCCCGTGAGCGAGTTCGCGGTCAACGTCGTGACGCTCCTGGGGCTCGGCCTGGCCGTCGACTACAGCCTCCTGGTGATCGTACGGTTCCGGCAGGAACGCGAGGCGGCGCCGGGGGCCGCTCTCGACGAGCTGCTGGCCCGGACCGTGTCGACCGCGGGCCGGGCGGTCCTCGTCTCAGGGCTCGCGGTCGCGTCGGCGCTCGGCGGGCTGCTCGTCCTGGCGGACCCTCTGCTCGCGAGCATGGCGCTGGGCGGCCTGCTCGTGGTCGGGCTCACGACGCTCGCCGGGCTCACGCTCGTGCCGGCTCTGGTCGCCGTGCTGCACGCGTCGATCCCTGCCCCGCGGACCCGGACCTGGGCCCGCCGCCGCACTGGTCACGGCCCCGGTCTGCTCGCGCGGTCCGCGGCGTTCGCCCAGCGGCGCCCCGTGGCCGTGACGCTCGGGTCGACCGCGGTCCTCCTGCTCCTCAGCGCGCCCCTGGCGTCGCTCGCGCTGGGTGCCTCGGACGCGCGGTCCCTGCCGCCGGGTACGCCCGAGCGGGTCGCGCAGGAGAGGATCGAGCAGGACTTCGAGATCCTGGGCGTCCAGCCGGTCGAGCTCGTGCTGGGGGCGCCCGTCGAGGATTCCGAGGTCCAGTCGTTCCTCGACGCGGTCTACGCGTTGCCCGGCGTCGAGGACGTCGAGCACCTCACCGACTTCCCGCCCGACGTGACGGTCGCCGAGGTCACCCCGGCGGGCACTGCGACGGGTGAGGCGGCGCAGGCCGTGGTCCGGCACGTCCAGGCGATGGACGTCCCGTTCTCGATGCAGGTCGCGGGCCCCGCGGCCGAGCTCGTCGACGCGACCCAGCAGTCGCGCGACCGGCTGCCCTGGGCGTTCGCCGTGGTCGTGCTGCCGGCGATGCTCCTGCTGGGCTGGCTCACCCGGTCGATCGTGGTCCCGCTCAAGGCGCTGGTCCTGAACCTGCTCGCCCTGACCGCGTCGTTGGGCGTGCTGGTCGCGGTCTTCCAGTGGGGCTGGGGTGCGAGGCTGCTGGGCTTCGAACCCACGGGCACGATCGACGCCACGAGCCCCGCGCTGCTGTTCGTCTTCCTGTTCGGCCTGTCGATGGACTACGAGGTCTTCCTCCTCGCGCGCATCGCCGAGGAGTGGCGCCGTCGGACGGGGGACGACCGCCGCGCGAACGACCGTGCGGTCCTCGCAGGCATCGTGGCGTCTGGCCCCGTCATCACGGTGGCGGCCGTGTCGATCGGGATCGTGTTCGCGGGGTTCGCGCTGGGCGACCTCGTGGCCATGAAGGAGATCGGGGTGGGGATGGCGGTCGCTGTCCTGCTCGACGTCACGATCGTCCGCGGGCTGCTCCTCCCCGCCTCGATGTCGCTCCTGGGCCGCTGGAACTGGTGGTTCCCGGGCGGGCGCCCGCGCCCCGGTCGCGGCGTCGGGCCGGACGAGGTGCGCGGCCAGGAGTCCTCGCCGCGCACCCTCGTGGGCAGCGGGACGTCAGCAGGCGCCCGCCGGGGCTGACGGCACGGCCAGCAGGAACCCGGGCGCGCCGAGCCCTGCGCGGGAGAAGGCCGCGGCCACGGCGACCGCGACGGCGTCGGCACGGTCGGCAGGGACGAGCGCGATGGCCGACCCGCCGAACCCGCCGCCCGTCATGCGGGCTCCCAGGGCGCCCGCGTCGCGCGCGGCCTCGACCGCGACGTCGAGCTCGGTCGCGGAGACCTCGTAGTCGTCGCGCAGGGACGCGTGGGAAGCGTCGAGCAGCGGCCCGACGTCGGAGGCTCGCCCGGCGCGCAGCAGCGACACCAGGTCCTGGGTCCGGGCGATCTCGGTCACCACGTGCCGGACGCGGCGGCGCGAGACGTCGTCGGGCAGGCGGTCGAGCGCCGCACCGAGGGCCTCGGCGAACGCCGCGTCGCCCCTCGGGGTTCCAGCCGCAGCAGCGATGACCGAGTCCGCGAGCTCGCGCAGGTTCGCGAGGCCCAGGGTCGCGGCGGCCGCCTCGCACGCCGCCCGTCGCTGCGCGTACTGGCCGTCGACCAGCGCGTGCTCGGCCCGGGTGTCGATCACGAGCAGCGCAAGCCCCTCGGCCGCGAGGTCGAACGGGATCTGCTCGACGGCGCGGGCCGGGTCGAGCCCCGGGCGGCAGTCGAGCAGCAGAGCGTGCCCCGGGGCGCAGCGCAACGACGCCGACTGGTCCATGCCGCCCGTCGGCGCGCCTGCGATCTCGTTCTCGGCGCGGATCGCGGCGGCCGCGAGGGTCGCACGCCCGGCGTCCGTGGCCGCGAGTCCCAGGCCTGCGACGTCGTCGATGCCCACCGCGACCGAGCACTCGAGCGCGGCCGACGACGACACGCCCGCACCGTAGGGCACGCACGAGTCGACCACGGCGTCGAAGCCGGGGACCTGCGTCGCGGACCCGCCCGTCGCCTCGAGGTGCTGCCCGAGCGCCCACGCGACGCCGGCCACGTATGCGGCCCAGCCGGTCACGGCCCCCGGTGCGACGTCCTCGAGCCGCCCGGTCCACGCAGCACCCGGCTCCTGGGCCGAGGCGAGGCGCACGACCGAGTCGGTCCGGGGACGCAGCGCGACGTACGTGCGGTGGGGGAGCGCGACGGGCAGGCACAGCCCGGCGTTGTAGTCGGTGTGCTCGCCGATGACGTTGACGCGGCCGGGGGCCGCGTAGACGTGGACGTCCCCTGCGTCCTTGGCCGGGAACGCCTCCGCGAAGGCCCGCCGGACACGGTCCGCGCCGACGTCGTCGGGCCAGGACTCGACCCACTGCACGGCCGGGGCCGGGGCGAGGGCCTGCAGGCGCGCGGCGATCCGCTCGGGTGTGGTGTCGCTGACCCATGCGCCCATGCCGGACTCCGAGCCCGCGAGGTACTTGAGCTTGCCCGGCGCGCGCAGGACCGAGAAGACCTGCAGGTGCAGGCGCGACAGGTCGCGCCCCTCGCGCACCGGGGCCTGGTGCCAGGCCGCGATGTAGGGCAAGGGGACGGGCGTGCCACCCGGCCCCTCGAAGAACAGGTCGAGGCGACGCAGGAGCTCGAGGTAGGTGACCGCGAGGTCGTCGCGCTCGGCGTCGGTGAGCGCGGGCAGGTCGGGGACGTCGCGGCGCGGCGCGAGGTGCACCTCGACGGGCCAGCGGGCCGCGAACGGGACGTAGGCGACCCAGTGCTCGGTCTCCAGGACGATGCGACGGCCGTCGGCGAGCTCGGCGTCGAGGACGTCGCGCAGCAGGTTGCCGCCCGTGCGCTCGTGGTGCGCGCGGGCCTGGGCGAGCATCGCGCGGGTCTTGGGCGTGAGGTACGGGTAGCCGTAGATCTGGCCGTGCGGGTGATGGAGCGTGACCCCGATCTCCTGGCCCCGGTTCTCGAAGCAGAAGACCTGCTCGACGCCCGGCTCACGCCCGAGGGCCTCCGTGCGGTCCGCCCACGCGTCGATGATGGTGCGCACGCGCTGCGGGGGCAGCGCGCCGAACGAGGAGGAGTGGTCGCTCGAGAAGACGATGACCTCGCAGCGGCCCGACGCCGGCGCACGGGTCTCGAGCGTGCCCTCGCCACCGAAGAAGCCGTCCGGCGCGCCTGTGCCGTCAGTGACGCCGGGCACGAGCTGCAGGGACGGGAAGCGGTTCTCGAAGACCACGACGTCGTAGTCGGTGTCGGGGACCTCGCCGTCCGAGTAGGCCGCGCCGGGGCGGGCCGGGCACAGCGGGCACGAGTCCGCCGCGGGCAGGAACGTGCGGTTCATGCGGTGCGCGGCCATCGGGATCCAGTCGCCCGAGAGCGGGTCGAGGCGCATCTCGGGACCGGTGTACGGGTGCTCGTGACCGTCGGGGCCGGTCACGGGGGCGAACCGGTCGCCCAGCGGGCGCGGGTCGTCGAGCCGACGCGTGAGCTCGCCCGAGACGTACGCGGACGAGTCGTCGAAGTAGACGAGCTCGCGGCCGTCGGCCAGGCGGGTCGGGGTGCGGCGCAGGTGCTGGTTCATCGGGAGGTACGACCGTCCTGGGGTGCGGGGATGGATGGGTTCGGGGTGGGCCGGGTCGGGTGAGGCGCCTCGTCGCGCGAGGCGACCAGGAGCTGCTCGACGACGTCGCGCACCGCCTCCTGGTCGGGGGCCGGGAGGGCGTCGTCGGTCACGAGGACGTCGACCTGGTCGAGCCGGGCGAAGACGCTCAGGCCCGTGGTGCTCCACTTGGAGTGGTCGGCCAGGACGACCGTCCGGCCGGCGATCGCGACGAGCGCGCGGTTGGTCGCGGCCTCGTCCAGGTTTGGCGTCGTCAGCCCGGCCTCGACGCTCACGCCGTGCGCGCCCAGGAAGGTCTGGTCGACGCGCAGGCTCGCGAGCGCGGCCTCGGTGAGGGGCCCGACCAGGGCGTCCGACGGCGTCCGGGAGCCTCCCGCGAGCACGGTCTCGAGCCGGGGGTCGCCCGCACGGTGCAGGGCCTCGGCGACGGGGAGCGAGTTCGTCACGACGGTCAGCGGCCGCAGGGCGGTGTCCGCCGCGATCTCCACGGCGAGGAGGTGCGTCGTGGTGCCTGCGGACAGGGCGATCGAGGACCCGGGGGAGACGAGGCGCGCGGCGGTGCGCGCGATCGCTCGCTTCTCGTCGAGCGCGAGCGTGCTCTTGGCCTCGAACCCAGGCTCGTGCGACGTGGCCTGCGGCGAGACCGCGCCACCGTGGACCTTGCGGAGCAGACCCTGGTCGGCGAGCTCGAGCAGGTCGCGGCGGACCGTCATGTCGGAGACGCCGAGCTCCTGGGTGAGGTCGGCGATCCGGACGGCACCGTGGTCGCGGAGGCCCGCGAGGATGCGTTCGTGGCGCTGGGAGGCGAGCATGCAGCCATGGTGACACATTCGAACAGAAACGAACAAGGTTGAACATGGGGGTGTCGGGTGCCTGCTTCCGGGTGACGGACGCGGACCGTCCCCGCCCCGGCGAACGACGACGGTCGGTCACCCGTACGGGGACCGACCGCCAGCTGGCGCGCCGTGGGGTCAGATGCCCCCGCGCAGCGCGGCGATCGGCTCGATCGCCGCGGCCTTGAGCGCGGGATAGGTTCCCGCGAGCAGGCCGATCACGCCGCCCAGGAGGGCCGAGCCGATCGCCATGCGGATGTCGAGGATGGGGGTCCACTCCTGGGCGACCGAGACGATCACCACCGTGAACACCCCCAGCGACGCACCGACCAGGCCCCCGAGCAGCCCGATGACCACGGACTCCACGACGAACTGCCCGGCGATGTCCCGCTTGGTCGCGCCGAGGGCGCGACGCAGACCGATCTCTCCGACCCGTTCCATCACCGAGAGCAGCGTGACGTTCGCGATCCCGAGGCCACCCACGAGCAGGGCGATCCCGCCCAGCGCCAGGAAGATCGCGTTGATGTCCGCCTGGACGTTCTCCTGGAGCGCAGAGCCGCTCGCCGGTGCCTGGGCCTTGAAGGACTCGGGCGCGTTGGGGTCGAGAGCGACGGGACCCTGCTCCGCGACCAGGGAACCGGCGCCGGTCTCGATGTGGATCTGGAGCTCTTCGGGCGCCCCCACGGCGAAGTCCTGCCGCGCGGTGCCGACCGGGAGCACCACGGCGTCGAGAAGGTCTGCCCGTCGCTTCACGTCGCCGAAGATCCCGATGACGGTGTACGCGTCCTCGCCGATGAAGATCGACGGCTGGCTGTCGACTCGGTTGATGCCGAGCTGCGCGGCGGCGCGCTCGCCCAGCACCACGACCCGGTCGCTGCGCGCGTCGTGGCCGCTGTCGAAGAAGCGCCCTGCCACGACCTGCCCCCGCACGGCGTCGAGCAGACCGTCTGAGCCCGCGACCACCACGGGGCTGGCCTTCTCGGCGACCGAGGGGTCGTTGACCGGGACGGCGGTGACCCGCCGGTCCTCGATGTCGACCGGGGCGACGAGCCCGGCCGCGACGACCCCGTTGACCTGGGCGACGCGGTCCGCGCCGTCCCACGGGATGCGCCCCTTGGGGCGCGCCTCGTCCCCGGTGCCGGCCTTCGCCGGGGTGATGACGACCTGGGTCGCGGCGACGGCGTCGAACTGGCGGCTGATCTGGCCCGCGGCGGTCTGTGCGAGCCCGACCGTGATCACGACCGACGCGATGCCGAGGACCGTGCCGAGGATCGTCAGGACCAGGCGCCCGGGGCGGGCGCCGATCCCGTGCGCTGCCTCGGCGAAGAGGTCGCGGGTGTTGAACCGGTCGCGAGCCCGGCCACGGTGGATCCGCTCGTTCGCCGCCCGACCAGGCAGACGGGTCTTCAACGCGTCGAACGCCCTCATCGGTCGAGCTCCGTGAGCCGGCCGTCGGCGATCCGCACCCGGCGCTGTGCCCGGGCGGAGACCGCCGGGTCGTGGGTGATGACGACGAGCGTGAGCCCGTCGGCGTGCAGCTCGTCGAACAGCTCCATGATCTCGACAGAGTTGGTCGAGTCCAGGTTGCCCGTCGGCTCGTCGGCGAGGAGCAGGTGAGGGCCCGCGACCACGGCACGGGCGACCGCCACACGCTGACGCTCGCCACCCGAGAGCGTGGTCGGCGTGAAGTCGACCCGGTGCGAGAGGTGGACGCGATCGAGCGCCGCCCGCGCACGCTCCTGCCGTTCCCCCCGGGGCACGCCGCTGTACAGCGTCGCGAGGAGGACGTTGTCGAGCACCGTGCGGTGCGGGAGCAGGTGGAACGACTGGAAGACGAAGCCGATCCGGCCGCCCCGCAGGGCAGAGCGCACCGACTCGGACGCGCGCCCGGTCGCCACGCCGTCCAGCAGGTAGTCCCCGGAGGTGGGGCGGTCCAGGAGCCCCAGGAGGTTCAGGAGCGTCGACTTGCCGGACCCGGACGGTCCGATGATCGACACGTAGTCGCCCGGGTCGATCCGCAGGTTGACCGAGGTCAGGGCGTCCACCACGGGGGGACCGGGAAAGCTCCGGGTCACGTCCACGAGCTCGACGACCGCGGGCGGGGCCCCGGCCGCCGCACCTGGCCCCGTGCCTTCCTCCTCGTCCGGTGTCGTGAGCGCGTCCGGGGGGTCGTCGAGGACGGACGAGGGTGGACCGCCCGACCCGTTCAGACCGAGCCAGTCGATGTCCCCGGTCACTTGCCGACCACCACCTTGTCACCGGGCTCGAGGGGATCGTCGGACGAGACGATCTCGACGAACCCGCCGGCAGCGAGGCCGGTCTTCACCGGCACGAGGTCGGTCGCCCGGTCCTTCTTGCCGGTGCTCTCCGCACGGGGGTCGCCGCGCAGGACCTCGACCCGTGACTCGCCACCAGGTCCGGCGGTCAGTGCCGCGAGCGGCACGGCGAGCACCTCTCCGGCCGTCGAGCTCACAGGGATCGTGAGGCGAACGTTGCTCCCCTGCAGGAGGGTGATCTGCTCCGGCGTCAGTGCGTCCGGTGCGAGCGAGACCGTGAAGCGGGCGCCCTTCTTCGCGTCGGCGTTCGACTCTCCGCCCTCGGCGTCGACCTTGCGGGCCTCGACGGAGGTCACGGTCGCCGCCCCTTGCGAGTCGTCCGGCAGCACGAAGGTCGCCTTGGCCCCGGGGGCGAGGAGCTCGGCGTCGGACGAACCGGCCGACGCCTCGATGACGAGAGTCGCTCCGGAGACCGCCATGACGGGTCCCGAGACGGTCGCGCCACGTTCCACGAGCACCTCGTCGACGCGTCGCGGCAGGCTGGAGAGGAAGAGCACCTCGCTCGCCGGCAGCGCGGTCAGCGTCTCCGTGCGGGCCTCGCCCAGGGCCTTCTTGGCGTCGTCGAGCTGACGCTGCGCGTTCGTGACCGCGGCCGTCTGTGCCGCGACGTCCTTCGGCTTGTCGAGCGCGGCTCGCTCCGCGCGCGCGAGCGTGAGCGCGTCCTGGGCGCCCGCGACGTCCCCGGGCTGGGGCGCGGCCCCAGGCTCGGCCGCGGGGTCCGGCGTGCCGGCCTGCGCGGCGGCCAGGTTCCGTTCGGCCTCTCGCACGGCGTTGTCCGCCGTCAGCTTCTCGACCTCGGTCGCGCCCCCCTTCGAGGCAGAGAGCTCCGCACGGGCCGAGGTGAGCGCCTCCTCGGCGTCCCTGACCCCGCGTGCTGCCGACTCCACGCCGTCCTTCGCATCGTCACCGCTCGTCGGCGACGGGTACCCGACGTTGGCGTAGAGCTTGTCGACGGCGGTCGCCGTCGCGGCGTCGTAGACGTCGCTGCCGCCGTTGCCCGGGTTGATCCCGACAGCGGTGAGCGCTGCCTTGAGCTGGGCGACGTCCGGTCCGGAGACCCCGACCCGCAGGGTCCGGTACGCAGGGAGGTCGCCGGGGAGGACGATGACCGGACGCCCCGAGACCTCCAGCGCGATCGAGGTCTGACCGAGCTCGGCCCCGAGCTCGGGGACCTGCCCGGTCACGACCGCGGGGCCGCCGAGGTCGGCGGTCTCGACCTTCACCTGGACGGCGTCGTCGTACTTGACGTCCCCGCGCAGCGTCACGTCGTTCGCGATGACCTTCTTCTCGACGGGGACGGTGATGAGCCCGGCCGCGGGTGCCTTCGCGTCGGCGGCGGCCTGGGCGGGCGAGACGACCAGGCGACTCACGACGATGCCCGCCAGGAGGCTCAGCACGGCGATCCCCGCGACGAGCCAGATGAGGCGGTGGCCCCGCAGCCCGGTCCCCGGCGTCGGTGCGGTGGCGGCCGCCCCACCCGCCTGCGCACCCTCGACGTCGGTCGCCGGGGTGCCGCTGGCGCGGTCCCCCCGGGAGCGAGAGAACTTCACTTCTCGAGCTCCTTGTAGGCGGCGGCCACGCGGTCCAGGAGGTCCTTGTTCTCGTCGACGAACGTCTTCTCGAGCTCGAACTGGACCGTGCGGTGGACGTCCTGGTAGCCCACCTTCTCCTGGCAGGCGTGGTCGGCCACGGCCGTGCTCTTCTCCTCCTCCTGGAGCGCGGTCAGCTCGTCCTCGCCGGGGCCTTCGCCGGTCTCGTTGTCGTACAGGGCGTTGGACGCCTCCATGAAGTAGTCCATGGCTGCCTGCGGAGTGGTGTGGTCCAGTCCCGCCTCAGCCATGCAGTCGGACCACTTCGCGGCGACCTCGGTCAGCTTCGGCGACTTCTCGACGTCCTCGTACAGCGTGGTGATGGCGTCGTTGAACGCGGTCATCTCCTCGGACTCCCAGAGTTCCTGCTCGCCACCGCTCGCCTCGTTCTGGGCGATTCCCTGACAGCCCATCTCCTCGGGAGCGAACTGCGGCAACTCGCCGTTCTCGTCGGGCTCGGCCGAGTTCATGGCACCGTAGAGGGCCTCGTAGTAGGCGTTCATCTCGGTCTCGGACATCGCTTCCACGTACGCCTGGTTGGGGTCGACGTACGAGTCCATCTCGGCCTGCTGCTCCTCGGTCGGTTCCTGGTAGATGGTCATGCCGTAGCCGTACTCCGCGGCGTACTTCTCCGGGTCGTGCTCCTCCTCGTCGAAGGTGACCATGCCGCCGCTCTGGTCGACCGGGATGTACTCGAAGCCCTGCTCGACCATGCAGGCGGCCGTGAGCTCCTCGGTCTTGCGGTTCTGCTCCTCCCACTTCTTCTGCTGCGCCTCCGAGTCGAGGTCGCCGCTGATGGACTCGTAGAACGCGGTGAGCGGGCTGTCCTCGTCGGCAGAGGGCGCGTCGGTGCCGCCCCCGCAGGCGGTGAGCAGGAGCATTCCGGTGAGGCTCAGTGCTGTGATCGCGGCGGGCCGTGTCGAGGGTCGACGCATGGTGCTTTCCTTCGTTCGGTGGGGAGGGGCGGAATGACGTGAGAGGAGCGGCGAGCCCGGAGGCGGTCCGTCGGACGCGCTCACGGCGCGGAGGTCCGTCCCGAGACCTTCCCGAACCGGGTGACCGCCTGCTCGACGAGCTCGTGCTTCCACGCAAGGAGGTCCGTCTCGCGGTCCAGGGGTGTGCTCTCGACGGTCGAGAAGTCCGCCTCGAGCCCGGAGATGACCGACTGCGGCGCGTCGTCGGGGTGGCTGAAGCCGACGATCCCGGTGTCGGACATGCCGTCGGACCGCTGTTCGTGGGCGGCCGCGAGCAGCGGGTCGATCCGGACCTCGATCGGCGCCAGGGAGGTCTGCGGTGCCCTCGCGGGCGCTCGACGGGCGCACTCGCGCCCGTACGGTCGGGTGGATGACGGTCGGTCCATGCGGTGTCCCCCCTAGGACATTCGTGTCGACACTGCGCGCGGTCTCACCCGCGGTGTTTCGCCGGGCTCCTGGGTGGACGTGCGCAGCGGCGCGGCACGCCCTCCCAGGAGCGTCGGATCAGTACCGGATGGCGTCGATCACCTTGACCCGGACCGCCACGAGCGCGGGGATCAGACCGGCGAGGGCTCCCACGCTGACCGCCGCGACCATGCCGGTCACGGCTGCGGAGACCGGGAAGCCCGGCCGGTCCTGGACGGGCGAGCCCATCATCGTGTCGAGCGGGACGTTGTGCAGGATCACGATCGCGAGCGAGACCCCGACGACGCCGGCCACGACGGTCGCGACGACGCTCTCCATGAGCACCGAGAAGAAGACCCGCCCCGAGGACGCGCCGAAGCTGCGGCGGATGCCGATCTCCCGGATCCGGTAGCGCACCGTGACGAGCGCGATGTTGACGAGCCCGAGGCCGCCCAGCAGGAGCGCGACCGCGCTCACGCCCAGGATGACCCACTTGGTCGCCCCGTCGATCATGTTCATGTCCGGGCTGTCCATGCGGGACACGTCGACCTGCGCCCCGGCGATGGCACCGGACAGGTCACGGCGGACCGCGTCGGTGAGCGCGTCGACCGTGTCGGTCGGGACCCAGAGCTCGAGCGACGGCGGGCCCGTGTTCATGAGCGACTCGGGGGTGCTCCATCGCAGCTTGGACTCGACGAGCATGTACGCGGCCGGCGGCTCGCCCGGCCAGGTGTTGGCGTAGGAGCCGATGACCGTCGCCTCGACCGGGTTCTCGCCGCCGATCGTGATCGTCGGATGGTCCTCGATGCGCTGGCCGAGCGCGTCGAGGAACGCCTGGTTGACGACGAGCGCGGGAGAGAGGTTGTCGGCGTCGCTCTCGGTGAACCACCGGCCGCCGTCCACCACGAAGCGGTGCATGGTGGCCCAGTCGGCGCTGACCGCGTTCGTCTGCGTCGGCATGGTCCCGCCGGGGAACCGGAAGGTCGTCTCGGACCACATGACCATGGACGAGTACTCGACCTCGTAGCGGGCCGTGATGTCCTCGTAGGCAGCGACGTACTCCTCGACGCCCGGGATCTCCTGACCCGTCGGGTACGCCGAGACGCTGAGCGTCGCGGGGCGGCCGCTCCAGCGTTCGTTGGCCTCGGCCGACACCTGGCGCAGCATGTCGCCCGCCGCGGTGATGGTGGTGATCGCGCAGACCGCCACGGCCACCCCGATGAGCGCGAGCAGCACCCGGAGCTTGTGGACCCGCAGCTCGTCCCACGCCTCGGCCAGGGCGCCGAAGAAGCCGGTCACGAGGCCACCACCGAGTCGCCGAAGAGCCCGTCCACCCCGGTGCCGGGGCGAGGTGCGCCGACCGGCTCGGCCGCTGCCGAGGAAGCGGACGCGACCGCGCCCAGCGTGACGGCGACGTGCTCGGCCTGGTGGTCCTCGCCGTCGGGCACGTGCTCCACGCGGGAGCCCAGGCCGTCGAGCGAGCCCGCGCTGCGGGCACCGATCGCGATGGGCGTGAGGACGCCCTCGGCGAGCCGGAAGTGACGCTTGGCGCGCGAGGCGACCGCGAGGTCGTGCGTGATGGCGATCAGGGCGGACCCGTTCTCCTGGGCGATCGTGTCGAGCAGGTCCATGACCTCGCCACCCGTGTCGACGTCGAGGGCCCCCGTGGGCTCGTCGGCGAGGATGACGCGCGGCCCGCGGACCAGTGCTCGAGCGATCGCGACGCGCTGCTGCTCGCCGCCCGAGAGTTTCTCCGGCATGGTGTCGAGGCGGTCGCCGAGGCCGACGCGCTCGAGCATCTCCGCCGCGAGGCGCTTGCGGGCCCAGAACTGCTTGCCCTGGGCGTAGAGCAGGGGAGCGGCGACGTTCTCGAGGGCCGTGCGCGCCTGGAGCAGGTTGAACTGCTGGAACACGAAGCCGAAGTCCGCGCCACGTCGGCGCGCGCGCACCCGCCCCGAGAGGCGGCCGATGGGCACGCCGTCGAGCAGGAAGTCGCCCGCCGTGGGGGTGTCGAGCAGTCCCAGGATGTTGAGCAGGGTGGACTTGCCGGTCCCGGACCGGCCGACGATCGAGACGTGCTCGCCCGCGTCGACCGTGAGGTCGATCCCGCGCAGGATCTCCAGGATCCGGTCGTCGGGCAGGCGGACCGACCGGGTCACACCGTGCAGCTCGAGCAGGCTCATCCGACCGAGCCCCCGTACATCGTCATGCCCTCGTCGACCGGGGCGACGTCCTGGCCAGGAACGAACTGGAGGACGAGGTCGCCCTCGGCGACGCCCTCGACGATCTGCACCTGGGTGCCGTCGGTGATGCCGAGCTTCACGGCCGTCTCGACGGGCTCGCCGCCCTCCTCGCCCGCGAGCCAGACGTTGCCCGTCTCGACCGAGCCCTGGACCGCGGTGATGGGGACGAGCAGCGCGTCCTCGGCAGAACCTGCGGTGACCTCGAGCTTGGCCGCGAGCCCCGCGAAGACCGTGACGTCCCCAGGGACGGCGCACGTGATCGACGCGGACGGCGTCGCGCCGGGCTCGGCGCCCGTCGGGTCTGCACCCTCCGCGGGTGCCGCGGCGGCCGTCCCCATGCGCAGACCGGTGCACGTGAAGGGAGCCGGTCCGCCGGTGACCGTCACCGTCGCCTCGGTGGGGATCGTCAGGAGACGGAACTGCTGCTCGGGAAGCATCGAGGCGGACACGGACAGCGTGCCGGGGGAGATCGTCGCGAACGTGTCGCCGACCGCGACCTCCTGGTCCTTGATCGCGGTGAACGTCGCGACCGTCCCGGCCGTGGTGGCCTTCATGGTGGTCTTGGTGACCTTGGGCTTGCGCTCGGTCACCTTCTCCTCGCCCGTCTCCTTGTTCGTGGTGACGAGCGGCTCCTGCGGCGTCTCGAGGGTGACCTCGAGCAGCGGGGCGCCGACCTCGACGACGTCGCCGGCCTTGGCGTGCACCGCCGTGACCTTGCCGAGCTGCGTGACCTTCTCTGCGCTCGCAGCGTCCGCGACGACCTGGCCGGTGAGGGTCACGGTGTTGGTGATGGACCCCTTGGCCACGGCCACCTGCGGCAACGTCACCACTGCCGAGGGGGACTCGGTGTCGCCCTCGGCCTGTGGGGCGGACTTGAAGGCGATCACGACGAGGGTGACGGCGATCACCGCCCAGATCACGATACGAAGGGCTGGGAAGATGATCCGGCGGGTGACGCCCACGGCAGGTCTCCAGGTGAATCCGATGAGCAGGAAGCTCAAGGTCTTGGCATGCTCCGGGAAGCCTAGGGGGGCCGATTCGGCCCGCGTATCCACCTCAGGTATGAGATGTCTGCGCAGAAGATCACGATCAGGTGTGGTTCCTGCCGTGATGCGTTGTCGATGCCCCCCTGGGCGACCGGCACTGGTCGCGCTTCTGACGAACGATGAGGGCACACTACACCCGGGACGGGTGTGCCAGGTTCACCGGACGGCACGGGACCTCCAGGCTCGCCTCCGGGCACGGTCACGCCCGGGCACCGGCCGTGCCGGGGCTCCGTCGCCGGACGCGACGAGGGCCCGCCCTTGCGGGGGCGGGCCCTCGTGGACGCCCAGGCAGCGAGGCGTCGCGCGTCAGACGGGCGACAGGCCCAGCCGTCGACCCGCGAGGCCGCGGCTGCGGGCGGCGAGGCTCCGTGCGACGCCGCGCAGGGCGACGGCCGCGGGGGAGTCGGGGTCGGAGAGCGTCACGGGTGTGCCCGCGTCCCCGGCCTCGCGCAGCGACATGTCGAGGGGGACCTGCCCGAGCAGGTCGACCGGTCCGCCCGTCGCGGCCGTGAGGTTCTCCGCGACCTTCGCCCCGCCACCGGCGCCGAACAGCTCGAGCCGCGACCCGTCGGGCTGCTCGAGCCACGACATGTTCTCGACGACGCCGACGACGCCCTGCTGGGTCTGCGTCGCGATCGAGCCGGCGCGCTCCGCGACCTCGGCGGCCGCGACCTGCGGGGTCGTCACGACGAGGATCTCGCTGGTCGGCAGGAGCTGCGCGACCGAGATCGCGATGTCGCCCGTGCCGGGCGGCAGGTCGAGCAGCAGGACGTCGAGGTCGCCCCAGTACACGTCCGCGAGGAACTGCTGGAGCGCGCGGTGGAGCATGGGGCCGCGCCAGATCACGGGCTGGCCCTGCGGCACGAACATGCCGATCGAGACGACCTTGACCCCGTGCGCGACGGGCGGCAGGAGCATGTTGTCGACGCGCGTGGGCTGGCGGTCCACGCCGAGCATGCGGGGGATCGAGAAGCCGTAGATGTCGGCGTCGACCACGCCCACGCTGAGCCCGTCGGCGGCCAGCGCGACCGCGAGGTTCGCGGTCACGGAGGACTTGCCGACGCCGCCCTTGCCCGACGCGATCGCGTACACCTTGGTCAGCGAGCCGGGCTTCGCGAAGGGGATCTCGGGCTCGCCGACGCCGCCGCGCAGCATGGTGCGCAGCTCGGTGCGCTGCTCGGCGCTCATGACGCCGAGGTCGACGCTCACCTCGTCCACGCCCGGCACGGTCTGCGCCGCGGCCGTGACGTCCTTGACGAGGGTCGACTTCATGGGGCAGCCCGCCACGGTCAGGTCGACGCCGACGACGACGCGCGCGCCGCCCCCGGTACCGCCCGTCACCTCGACCGACCGGACCATCCCGAGCTCGGTGATGGGACGCCGGATCTCCGGGTCCATCACCTGCGTCAGAGCCGTCCGGACGAGGTCCTCGAGTACGTCGGTCGTGGGTGTTGCAGAGCCGCCAGCCATGGCCCCATCCTAAGCGGCCGGTTAGCGTTCGAGGATGGACGCCCTGGCCTCGATCGCGCGTGACTCGGCTCTCTTCCTCGACGCGATGCGTGCGGCGCCGCCGGGGGCGCGGGTCCCGGCCTGCCCCGAGTGGGGCGTGGCGGACCTGACGTACCACCTGGCCGAGGTGCAGGCCTTCTGGAGCGCCGTCGTCGGGCCGGCGGCAGGCGAGGGCCTCGACGCCGACGACGTCGCCCCCCTCGCGCGCCCAGCGCACGACGCGGCGCTGCCCGACCTCGCCGCGACCGTCACGGCACGCCTGCTCGCAGCCCTCACGGGCCGCGACCCGTCCGAACCGTGCTGGTCCTGGCACGACGCGGGGCGCAGCGTGGGGTGGGTCGCCCGGCGCCAGGCCCACGAGGCCCTGGTGCACCGGGTCGACGCCGAGCAGACCGCGGGGCGCGACGTGACGGGCGCGGACCCTCAGGTCGCGGCGGACGGGGTCGACGAGGTCCTGCGTGTGCTGGTCGACGGGATCCCCGCCTGGGGGACCTTCACGCCCGACGGGAGCACGGTCTCGGTCGCGGTGGACGGGCCGGGGGAGACGCCGCGGTCGTGGGAGCTCGCGTTCGGGCGGCTCACGGGGGTCGGCCCCGAGTCCGGCACGGCGTACGACCTCGACTCGGCCCAGGTCGTGGACCTGCCCGGCTCCACGACGGCCCAGGTCTCGGGCCCGGCGTGGGCGCTGGACCTGTGGCTGTGGGGCAGGGCGGACCGGCAGGGGCTGACGGTGCACGGCGACCCGGCGCTCGTGGACCGGCTGCGGGCCGTCGCGAGCGACGGGATGCAGTAGCCGCCGCCCGACCGGACCCGCCCTACTGCTCGGCCGACGAGTCCGGCCCGCGGCGCCCCGTGGTCGCGCGGCGCCCGTCGCGGTTCGCGCCGCGACCGGAGGAACGCGGCAGCGGGGAGTCGAGCCCGGCTCGTCCGGGGGCCGAGCCCGACGAGCCAGCGGTCCCCGCGCGGCCGGCGTCGGCGGCCTCGGCCGCGCGCTCCGACTCCTTCTCGTCGAGCTCCTCGAGCAGGTTGCGGATCTCGGAGCGCACGAAGTCGCGCGTCGCGACCTCGTTGAGCGCGATGCGCAGCGCGGCCATCTCCCGCGCGAGGTACTCGGTGTCGGCGAGGTTGCGCTCGCCGCGCTGGCGGTCCTGCTCGGCGCTCACGCGGTCGCGGTCCGTCTGGCGGTTCTGCGCGAGCAGGATGAGCGGGGCCGAGTACGACGCCTGGAGCGAGAGCATGAGCGTCAGGGCCGTGAAGCCCAGGGCCGCTGAGTCGAAGCGCAGCGACTCCGGGCCCCACGTGTTGAAGCCCAGCCACAGGAGGCAGAACACGGTCATGTAGAGCAGGAACCGCGGGGTGCCCATGAAGCGGGCGATGCCCTCGGAGATCTTGCCGAACGCGTCCTGCTCGACGCGGACGCGCGGCAGGAGGGTGCGACGCGCGGCCTTGGGCGTGTCGAGGCGCTCAGCCACGGAGACCTCCTCGGCGGATCGGGAAGGCGGAGGACGCGGGGGTCTGCGTGCCGAGGCTCGTCTCGTCCGCGTCGTCGTCGGTCTCGCGCCAGTCGTCGGGCAGCATGTGGTCGAGCACGTCGTCGACGCTGATGGCGCCCAGCAGACGCTTCTCGTCGTCGAGCACGGGCAGGGCCAGCAGGTCGTACGCCGCGAGCAGGCGCGTGACGCGCCCGAGCGGCGCGTCGGGGCGCACCCACTCGATGTCGGAGTCGAGCACCGACCCGACCGACACGTGCGGGGGCTCGCGCAGGAGCTTCTGGAAGTGCACGACGCCGAGGAAGCGTCCGGTGGGCGTCTCGAGCGGCGGGCGCACGACGAACACGAGCGCGGCGAGCGCGGGCGGCAGGTCCTGCCGGCGGATCTGCGCGAGGGCCGTGGCGATCGTGGTCTCGGGGCCGAGGACCACGGGCTCGGTCGTCATGAGTCCGCCCGCGGTGTCCTCGTCGTACGCGAGGAGCCGGCGCACGTCGCGCGCCTCCTCGGGCTCCATGAGCTCGAGGAGCTCGGCCGCCTGCTCCTGGGGGAGCTCGTGCAGGAGGTCGGCGGCGTCGTCGGGCTGCATGGCCTCCAGGACGTCGGCCGCACGGTCGGTGTCGAGGCCCGAGAGGATCGCGACCTGGTCGTCCTCGGGGAGCTCCTCGAGGACGTCGGCGAGGCGTTCGTTGTCGAGGGCCGTGGCGACCTCGAGGCGGCGCGTGTCGCCGAGGTCGTGCAGGACGTCGGCGAGGTCGGCGGGCTTGAGGTCGTCGTACGCCGCGAGCAGACGAGCTGCGCCCTGGGTCTCGGGCGTCCCGGCGAGGCCTGTGACCGCGCCGATCTCGACGACGAACGCGTCCCCGCGCCGCCGGATCCCCAGCGCGTTGGGGGTCGTGTGACGGCGCACGAAGAGCTGGTTGACGAGCCAGTCGCCCGTGCGCTGCTTCTCGATCGAGAGGTCCTCGACCGTCGCGGACCCCGAGCCGTCGACGAACTGCACGGTCCGGTCGAGGAGCTCGCTCACCGCGAGGGTCTCCATGGCGCGCTGCTCGAAGCGGCGCATGTTCACCAGGCCGGTGCTGATGACCTGCCCCGCGTCGATGCTCGTGACGCGGGTCAGGGGCAGGAAGACGCGTCGCCGTCCGGGTACCTCGACCACGAGGCCGACGGCGCGCGGGGCCCCCTTGGGGCGGAGGAGGACGACGACGTCACGCACGCGTCCTACCTGGTCACCGAGGGGGTCGAACACCGCCGTACCGGCCAGGCGCGCGACGAAGACGCGGGTAGTTGCACTCACGTCGCAAGACTACGCACCGCGCGGTGCGGTGGCGCCCCGACCGTCCGGGGACCTGGCGGAGAGGAGGTGCCGACCCTGTGCTGACCGTGTGCCGAGCGGCCGGGGCGGTGGTGGCCTGCTGGACGCCCGTGGCGTTGTCTGCTTGAATCTGGCAATAACAGACGTGAATCCGTCAGAATCAGTCAGACGGTCCACGAGGTGGTCCGGCTCGCAGCGCAGGCGCCGCGGCCCCGAGGCAGGGAGAGACGCATGGCACGCCACGAGGACCCGACCGTCGGTGACGCACCCGGCGGGCTCAGCAAGTCCGTCCGGTGGGAACGCATGCTCGCGCTGCTCGCCGACCGTCGGCGGCTGTCCGTGACCGAGGTGTCCGAGCAGTTCGGCATCTCCGAGTCGACCGTGCGCCGGGACTTCGACCAGATGGCCGACCGGCGCCTCGCGCACCGCACCCACGGCGGCGTCGTCGCGGCCTCCGTCGCCTACGGCCTGCCCGGTCGGTACGGCCGGCAGGTCGACGACCGCCAGCTCGTGGCAGAGGCCGCCGCGCGGCTGGTCGCGGAGCGCCACACCGGCCAGCCCGTCGTCGGCTTCAACGGCGGGCGTACCACGACCCTCGTCGCGAAGGCGCTCGGCGAGATCTCCGACCAGGCGTCCGAGCAGGCGGCACAGCACGGCGAGCACGTCTACACGGTCGTCACGAGCGCGCTCAACATCGCGACCGACCTCGTCCTGCGCCCGCAGGTACGGACCGTGTGCCTGGGCGGCACCGCCCGTGCGCAGTCCTACGAGCTCACCGGACCCCTCGCCGTGACGATGGCCCGGAGCCTGTGGCTCGACGTCCTCGTCGTCGGGATGGTGGGCATCGACGAGCACGCCGGGCTCACGTGCGCCGACCCCGACGAGGCGGGGGTCACGACCGCCCTGGTCGAGCACTCGCGTGCCGTGATCGCCGTCGGGACCTCGGACAAGCTCGGGGTCCGCTCGTTCGCACAGATCTGCGACCTGTCCGCCGTCACCACGCTCGTCACCGACGCGGGCGCGACCGAGGAGCAGCTCGCCCCCCTGCGGGACGCAGGGATCGAGGTCGTCGTCGTCCCCACGGCACCTCCCGCACCGCCCACCGTCCCGTCCACGACGTCCGCACCATGACGGACGCCGGGCGCGCGCGGCCCGCGCGCCCGGTGGCCCCACCAGAAGGGTTTGACACCATGAGCACCTCCCACGTCAGCGTCGAGATCGCGAGCCAGCCCCAGGTCTGGCGCGAGGCCGCGAGCCTCGCGGCCGAGCGCGCCGCGGTCCTCCCGCAGCCGGGCGAGCGCGTCGCGATCGTCGGCTGCGGCACCTCCTGGTTCATCGCGCAGGCCTACGCGGCCCGCCGCGAGGAGCTGGGCCAGGGCGTCACCGACGCGTTCGCGGGCAGCGAGTACCCGGTGGACCGTGACTACGACCGGGTCGTGGCGATCACGCGCTCCGGGACCACGACCGAGATCCTGCACCTCCTCGACGTGCTCGGCGGCCGTCAGCGCACCCTGGCGATCGTGGGGGACCCCACGTCCCCGGGGGCTCGGGCCGCGGACGACGTGGTCGTGATGCCCTTCGCCGACGAGCAGTCGGTGGTCCAGACCCGGTTCGCGACGGCCGCGCTCACGCTCCTGCGCGCGGGTCTCGGCGACGACGTCGAGGCGCTCGCGGCAGCGGCCGAGGACGTCGTGGGGTGGCAGGTCCCCGAAGAGGTCCTGGCTCGCACCCAGTTCACGTTCCTGGGCCGCGGCATGGCCGTGGGGCTCGCGAACGAGGCGGGGCTCAAGATGCGCGAGGCCTCGCTCGCCTGGGCCGAGTCGTACCCGGCCATGGACTACCGCCACGGCCCGATCAGCATCTCCGACGAGACGAGCGCGGTGTTCCTGCTCGGCGCCGAGGTCCCGGGGCTGGTCGAGGACGTCGCCCGGACGGGCGCCCTGGTGGTCCGCTTCGACGAGGACGCGCAGATCACGCTCGTGCGTTGCCAGCTCCTCGCGGTCGCGAACGCCGAGCGCAAGGGCCTGGACCCCGACGCCCCGCGCCACCTGACGCGCTCGATCATCCTGGAGGACGTCGCATCATGAGGCCCGGGGAGGAGCAGGTAGCCTTCCCCGCCGTCCAGGAGCCCGCGTCGCCGTCCCGGCCACCGTCGCCCGCGTCGCCCTCGTCGTCGTCGCACGGCAGGGCGGCGGCGGGGGCGGGGCTCCGCCCGGCGGTGATCGCGCTCGACGTCGGCGGGACCGACATCAAGTCTGCGCTGGTCGCGCGCGGCGACCACCCGGGCGCGCCCGACGAGATCGTCGTCGAGCGTGTTGTGCCCACGTGCGCCGCGCAGGGACCCGAGGCCTCGGTCGCCGCGGTGCTGGCCGCGGTCGAGGCGCTGCGGGCAGAGGTCCCGGCGGGCTACCAGGTGCGCGGCGTGGGCCTCGCGGTGCCCGGCACGGTCGACGAGGACGCCGGCGTCGTGCTCAACGCGGAGAACCTCGACTGGGTGGACCTGCCGCTGCGGCAGGTCGTCGCGGACGCGACGGGGCTGCCCGTGGGGTTCGGCCACGACGTGCGCGCGGGCGGCCTCGCGGAGGCCCGGCTCGGCGCGGGCCGCGGCGAGCCCGACCACGCGTACGTGTCGGTCGGGACGGGCATCGCCGCGGCGATCGTGCTGCGCGGCGAGGTCTACGCCGGGCGCGGCTTCGCGGGCGAGCTGGGTCACGGGGGAGTGCGCGGCGGGACGTCGTGCCCCTGCGGCGGCAGCGGGTGCGCCGAGACCTACGCGTCGGCCGCCGGCATGGCGCGCAGCTACCACGAGCTCACAGGCACGTCGGCCCACGAGGTGCCCGGCTCGGCCGAGGTCCTGGCCCGTGCGAAGGCCGGCGACGACGTGGCTCGCGAGGTGTGGGACCGCGCGGTCGACCGGCTCGGCGAGCTCGTCGCCGCGATGGTCCGCGTCCTGGCCCTCCCGGTCGTCGTGATCGGCGGTGGGCTCGTGCGCGCGGGCGACGACCTCATGGTCCCCCTCGACGCCGCGGTGCGGTCCTACCTGACGATCCACCCGGCCCCGCGACTGGTCCCGGCCGTGCTGGGCTCGGCCGCCGGCACGTACGGCGCGACGGTCCTCGCGTGGGACGCGGTGGCCACGAGCGACCTGGAGCCGACGTGACGGGCGACCGGCGTGTCCTGTGCCTCACGCCGAACCCGGCCTGGGACGTGACCTACGGCGTCGACCGCCTGGACCCGGGCGAGGCGCTGCGGGTCCGTTCGGTCGCGGCCCGTGCGGGCGGCAAGGGCGTCAACGTCGCCCGCGTCGTGCGGGCGCTGGGCGGCGACTCGGTCGCGGTCGCCCCCGTGGGCGGGCTCCTCGGGCCCGCGTTCGCGGCGGACCTCGAGGCCGCCGGGCCGCCCGCGCCGCGCGTGCCCGGCGCGGGGGGGCGGCGGCCGGCGGGCGCGGTGGTCCCGGAGCACGCGGGGCCCGACGACGGCGGTCACCCCACGGTCCTCAACGAACCCGGGGCACCGCTCACCGCACAGGAGTGGGCGCTGTTCGTGCGCACCGCGGTCGGGCTCGCGGGGGACGGGACGGTCGTGACGATCTCCGGCTCGCTGCCGGCGGGCACGACGCAGGACCGGTTCGTCGACCTGGTGCGGTCGCTGCGCGAGGCCGGCTGCCCGGTCCACGTCGACGCCTCGGGACCAGGCCTGCTGTGGGCCGCCCGGGCGGGCGCCGACCTCCTCAAGCCCAACCGTGCCGAGCTCGCCGAGGCGACCGGGGTGCCGGGCCTCGCCGAGGGCGTGGCCGCGCTGCAGGGGCTCGGGGCTCGCGCCGTCGTCGTGACCGACGGCGAGAAGGGCCTCGCGGCGTTCGAGCCCGGGTCCACGACCCCGGCAGCCCGCGCACGGCTCGACGTCCCCGTGCAGGGCAACCCGACGGGCGCGGGCGACGCGGCCATGGCGGCGCTCGCGGTGAGCGCCGGGAGGCCCTGGGCCGAGCGACTGGCCCTGACCGTCGCCACGTCGGCCGCGGCGGTGCTGCAGCCGGTCGCGGGCGAGGTCGACCCCCAGGACGTGCGCCGTCTCGGCGCCCGCGTCCTCACCGAGAACCTGACCGACACCAGAACCACGGAGGACTGAATGCCGCTCGTCACCGCCCACCAGCTCGTCGACCGGGCCCGCGCCGAGAGCCGCGGGGTCGGAGCCTTCAACGTGATCCAGGTCGAGCACGCCGAGGCCTTCGTCGCCGCGGCCGCCCGCGCGGGCACGGGCGTCGTCCTGCAGATCAGCCAGAACGCCGCGAAGTACCACGGCGGACTCGAGCCGATCGCCCTCGCGACGCTCGCCGTCGCGCGGGCGTCGAGCGCGCCGGTCGTCGTCCACCTGGACCACGCCGAGGACCGTGCCCTCGTGAGCGAGGCCGTCCGTCTGGGGTTCACCTCGGTCATGTACGACGGGTCTGCGCTCGACTACGAGCAGAACGTCGAGGCCACGGCCGACGTGGTGCGCGAGGCGCACGCCCGCGGGGTCTTCGTCGAGGCCGAGCTCGGCAAGGTCGGGGGCAAGGACGGCGTGCACGCGCCAGGGGTGCGCACCGACCCCGCGGAGGCCGTCGCGTTCGTCGCGGCGACCGGGGTCGACGCGCTCGCGGTCGCGGTCGGCTCGTCGCACGCCATGACGGACCGGACGGCGTCGCTCGACTTCGAGCGGATCGCCGAGCTGCGCGCCGCCGTCCCCGTCCCCCTGGTGCTGCACGGCTCGTCGGGGGTCGCCGACCACGACCTCACGCGCGCGGTCAAGGAGGGCATGACGAAGATCAACGTCTCGACGCACCTCAACAACACGCTCACGCAGGCGCTGCGGGCCTACCTCGACGAGCACCCGACCGTCGTCGACCCCCGCAAGTACCTGGGTGCGGGCCGGGACGCGATGCGGGACGAGGTCGTGCGCCTGCTGGCCGTGCTCGACGCGGTCTGAGCACGCCGGCCCGCCCGCGAGACAGAGGGATGTCGTCGAGGTAGAGGGACCTGACCCTCTACCTCGGCGAGGGCCCTCGATCTCGCGGCGCTCCCCCCTGAGCGAACCCCCTCGCCTCACACCGACATGTACGGGAGACTGGGCAGATGAGCATGACTCGTCCCAATTCCGCGCCCAAGGTCCCGACGCCGCCGAGCGGGGAGCAGGTCGCGTCCTACGCGACCTACCTCGAGGCGCAGAAGGCCGTCGACTACCTCTCCGACAACAAGTTCGCCGTCGAGTACGTGACCATCGTCGGCACCGACCTGCGCATGGTCGAGCGGGTCATGGGCCGCCTCACGTACGGGCGGGTGGCGCTCGCGGGCCTTGCGTCCGGTGCGTGGTTCGGCCTGTTCGTGGGTCTGCTGCTGTACATGTTCAACAGCGGTGGCGGGCTGATGCTCGCCGCGATCGGCCTGGGTGCGGGCTTCGGCCTGCTGTTCTCGGTCCTGTCGTACTCGCTCACGGGCGGCAAGCGTGACTTCACGTCGTCGAGCCAGATCGTCGCGTCGTCGTACTCGTTGCTGTGCCTCGCGGAGCGGGCGGGCGACGCGCGTCGCCTCCTGTCCCAGATGCCCGACGGCGCCGCGGCCGTCGCGCGTCAGGTCCCGCCGGTCGCGGGTCGGCCCGGGCAGCCCGCGCAGCCGGGCCCGTGGGGTCAGCCGGGCCAGGCGCCCGGACAGCAGCAGGGACAGCCGGGGCAGCCGTGGGGGGCGCAGCAGCCGCAGGCGCCCGCTCCGGCCGTGAGCCCGGTCCAGCCGACCGACGCCCCGGCCCAGCCCGCGCCGCCGGTCCGGACGCCCGACCCGCGCTGGACCACGCCCTCGGGTGCGCCCCGCTACGGCGCGATGCGCAGCGACGTCACGCCGACCGCCCCGGCCGACGGTGCACCGGTCGAGGGACAGGGCGCCCCGGCGGCCGACGCCCAGGCCGCCGCCGAAGGCCCGGCCGACGAGACGTCGTCGGGCACGCGCTAGGTCAGCGCCCCGCCCGCTCGGTGGCGGCCTTCGCCGCGTCGCGCTCGCGCTTGCGCGCCTCCTTGAGCCGCTTCTCGGCCTCCCGGACCGCCTTCTCCGCCTCGCGGCGCGCCTTGGACGCCTCCTTGACCTGGGGGTCGCGCGCGTAGAGCTCGGCCGCCACGCGGTCCTCGGGCGCGGGGAGAGGCGAGTCGGCGCGCTCGGCGGGCGAACGGTCGATGTAGACCCCGATCCCGTCGAGCACGCGCTCGAGGCCGAACACGACGTCGTCGACCCCGTCGTCCTCGCTCAGGTACGCCCCCGACGCCACGACGGGGTGCAGGAACGGGAAGCGCTCGGGCGTCACGAGCTCGGCGAAGACCTCGGCGTACGCGGCGCCGCTCACGTCGCGACCCGTGGGGTCCTGCCGGGCGCCACGCAGCTCGCGCTGGATCCGGGCCGCGCTCTGCGCGTAGCTCGTGACGAGCATGATCATCGCGAGCTTGTCCTCGTCCGTGAGCGAGGTGCCGTGCATCGCGCGCAGGCCCAGGTCGACGAACCGCAGGTTGTTGGGCGTGAGCGGCACGCCCTGGACGGCGACGTCGAGGAACCACGGGTGGGCCTCGTAGACCGCGAGCGTCGCGAGGGCGAACTCGCGCAGCCCGCGCCGCCACGTCGGCTCGCCGCCGTCGGGGATCCGCCCCTCCATGACCGCGTCGACGTCGGCCCGGGCGCCCGAGGGGAGGTCGACGTCGATCGCCTGCTCCTGCATGAGGAGCAGCAGGTCGTCCTTGCTCGTGACGTAGCGGTACAGCGACATGGTCGTGTACCCCAGGGCCGTGGCGAGCTTGCTCATCGAGAGCGCCGCGAGCCCCTCGGCGTCGGCGATCTCGATGGCCTGCTCGACGATCCGCTCGATGCTCAGCTCGCGGCGCGGGCCGCGCTGCGGGTTCTCGGCCACGCCCCACGCCAGGGCGATGGCGTGGGGCAGGCCGGGATCGGTGGTGTCCGTCATGGGTACATCATCGCGGGTCCGGTCGGGGAGATGTCGGGACGGGTCGCACCGACCGTGTCGCACCGCCTCTCGGGAGCGCGCTCAGTGAGCGGTCCGGCGGCGGTACAGCACCGAGGCCAGGGCGCACGAGACCGCGAACATCCCGACGAGCCACGCGATCGCGGGCACGAGGCTCCCCGCGGTCGAGGTGCCCGAGAGCAGCGCGCGCAACGTCTCGATGATGGGCGTGAACGGCTGGTGCGCCGCGAAGCCGTGCAACCAGGTCGGCATGGTCTCGACCTGGACGAACCCGCTCGACAGGTACGGCACGAACAGGAAGAACATGTTGAAGCTCGCTGCGGCGTCCACGCTCAGGACCAGGCCCGCGAGGCAGCTCAACCAGGTGAACGCGAGGACCATGAGCGCGAGGTAGCCGGCGACGCCCACCCAGCCGCCCAGGTCCGCGCCGGGGCTGAAGCCGAGCGCGACCGCGACGAGCAGGACGAGGGTCGCCGAGACGAGGTTGCGGACCGTGCTGGCCAGGACGTGGGCCCACAGGACCGACGGGCCGAAGATCGGCAGGGTCTTGAACCGGTTGATCGTGCCGCTCGTCATGTCCTGCGCGACCGAGAGCGCGGCCGTCGCCGAGCCGAAGCCCAGGCAGAGCACGAGGATGCCCGGTACGACGTAGTCGACGTAGCTGCCGTCGTCCTCGATCGCCCCGCCGAACACGACGACGAACACGAGCATGATGAGGACGGGCAGCATGAGGGCCGTGACCAGGCCGTCGACGCTGCGCAGCGTGCGGCGGAGCTCACGACCGGTCATGGCCGAGACGTCGCGCAGCGCGGTCGCGGGGGAGTGCCGGGCGCTGCGGGCGGTGCCGGTCGTGCGCCGGCCGGGGGCGGGGCGCGCGGCCCGTGCGGTCTCGGGGGCGGTGGTGCTCATCGGTGGCCTGCCTCGGTCGTTGCGGGGACGTGCTGGGTCGTGGGCCCGGGGGCCGTGGACGGGGTCGCGGCCCGGGAGCCACGTGATCCCGTGAGGGCGAGGAAGACGTCGTCGAGCGAGGGTTTGACCACGCTGACCCCGGTCACGGGGATGCCGCGCTCGTCGGCCAGCGCCAGGACGTCGCGGACCGTGCGGAGGGGGTCGGTCGTGGGGACCATGGCCGCGAGGTCCTTCTGGTCGATCCCGGAGATCTCGAGCCCGAGGTCCTGGACGGCTGCGAGGGCGCGGGGGTCCTCGACGTCGACCCGCACGTGCTGGCCGGGGACGAGCGCCTTGAGCTCGCTCGCGGTGCCACGAGCCACGATGCGCCCGCCGTCGAGGACCGCGATGGTGTCGGCGAGCCGGTCGGCCTCCTCGAGGTACTGGGTCGTGAGGAGGACCGTGATGCCGTCGGCGGCGAGCTCGCGGACGACGTCCCACAGCTCGGTGCGCGACTGCGGGTCGAGGCCGGTGGTGGGCTCGTCGAGGATCAGGACCTGGGGGTCCGCGACGAGGCTGATCGCCAGGTCGAGGCGGCGGCGCATGCCGCCCGAGTAGGTCTCGACGCGGCGCCGGGCGGCGTCGGTCAGGTCGAAGCGGTCGAGCAGCTCGGCCGTGCGGGCCGCGACGACGGCGCGGGGCAGGTGGGCGAGCGTGGCCATCATCGCGAGGTTCTCCTCGCCCGTCTGGAACCCGTCGACCGAGGCGTACTGGCCGGTCAGGGCGATGACCTCGCGGACCTTCGCGGCCTGGCGGACGACGTCGTGGCCCGCGATGCTCGCGGTCCCGGCGTCCGGCCGGACGAGGGTCGTGAGGATGTTGACGGCGGTGGTCTTGCCCGCGCCGTTGGGGCCGAGCAGCGCGTAGATCTCGCCGCGTCGGACGGTCAGGTCCACGCCCTGCAGGACGGCGTGGGATCCGTAGGCCTTGGTGAGCCCCCGGACGTCGATCATGGGGTCGGGCATCGCTACCTCCGTGTGCGTCGCAGACTGTTGTGTACTCCCTACACTGTGTAGACCATACGCACTGTGTGTGGCGTACGCAAGAGAGGAATTCTCGTGACCGCCCGCGAGGTGGCCGGTTAGCGTGACCGGCATGCACACCGCCACGCACCAGGCCGAGTTCCGTGAGGCCCGCCTCGTCGAGGTCTACGACGCCCAGAACACCTGGGGTCCCGACGACGACTACTTCCTCGCCCGCGCGACCGAGGGGCCGGGCCCGCGTGTGCTCGACCTCGGGTGCGGCACAGGACGGCTGACCGTGGCGCTGGCCGCCGCGGGGCACCACGTGACGGGCATCGATCCAGCCGACGCGTCGCTCGACGCGGCCCGGCGCCGGCCCGGTGCCGAGGCCGTGACCTGGGTCCACGGGACGTCCGCCGACGCGCCCGCAGGCGCGTTCGACGTCGCCCTCATGACGAGCCACGTCGCCCAGTTCTTCGTCGCCGACGACGAGTGGGCGGGCGTCCTCGCGGACCTCCGCGCGGCCCTCGTCCCCGGCGGGATCCTCGTGTTCGACACCCGCGACCCCCGCGACCGTGCGTGGGAGTCGTGGCACACGCCCGACGAGCGAGACCCGGTCGTCCTGAGCGACCCGCCGGGCGATCGGCCGGGCGAAGCGCGCGTCGTCCAGACCTGGTGCGAGATCACGGGTGAGCGCGACGGCGTCGTCGACTTCACGCTCGGCTACGAGATGCCCGAGGGGGACGAGCTCTTGTCCACCGCGACGCTCCGGTTCCGCCCCGAGGACGAGGTGCGCGCGAGCGTCGAGGCGGCGGGGTTCGCCGTCGAGCAGGTCTTCGGCGGGTGGAGGTGCGAGCCCGTGGGAGAGGGCGCCGGAGAGCTGCTCGTCGTGGCGCGCGCCGTCTGACCCCGGGCACGACGAAGGCGGCGGTCCCGAGGAGTGTCCTCGGGGCCGCCGCCTTCGTGGTGCTGAGGGGCTTGGTCAGTCGCGCAGCGACGCCATCCAGGCCTCGATGTCCTCGGGGCGGCGGGGAAGCGCCGCCGAGAGGTTCTCGTTCCCGTCCTGGGTGATCAGGACGTCGTCCTCGATGCGGACGCCGATCCCTCGGTACTCCGCGGGGACCGTGAGGTCGTCGCTCTTGAAGTACAGGCCGGGCTCGATCGTGAAGACCATGCCGGGCTCCAGGACGCCGTCGACGTAGAGGTCGCGCCGCGCCTGCGCGCAGTCGTGCACGTCGAGGCCCAGGTGGTGGCTCGTGCCGTGCACCATCCAGCGGCGGTGGAACTGGCCCTCGGGCGCCAGGGACTCCTCGGCCGTCGCGGGCAGCAGGCCCCACTCGGCGAGGCGCTCGGCGATGACCTCCATCGCGGCGGCGTGGATGTCGCGGAAGCGGGCACCCGGGACGGCGACCGCGAAGGCTGCGTCGGCGGCGTCGAGCACCGCGGTGTAGATGCGGCGCTGGACGTCGGTGTAGGTGCCGTCGACGGGCAGGGTGCGCGTGACGTCGGCCGTGTAGAGCGAGTCGACCTCGACGCCCGCGTCGAGCAGGACGAGCTCGCCCGCGCGGACCTGGCCGTCGTTGCGGATCCAGTGCAGCGTCGTGGCGTGCTCGCCCGCGGCCGCGATGGTCTCGTAGCCGACCGTGTTGCCCTCGAGGCGGGCGTGCGCGTCGAACGTCGTCTCGATGACGCGCTCGCCGCGACGGTGCTCGGTCGCACGGGGAAGGTTGCGCACGACCTCGGCGAAGCCCTCGATCGTCGCGTCGACGGCCTCGCGCATGTGCGCGATCTCGAGCGCGTCCTTGACGAGGCGCAGCTCCGAGGCGGCCTCGACGAGCGTGGCGTCCGCCGCGGCGTCGTCGGTCTGGCCGTTCTCGAGGCGGATGGCCTCGACCAGGGCCTCGATGTTCTCGTCGGCCCCCGTGACGACCAGCAGGACGACGTGCTCGCCGACGTCCTTGGCGAGCGCGTCGCGCAGCTCGTCGATGTGCGCGGCCTCGATGCCCGTCACGGTGGTGACGTCGTCGAGGCTCGGGCGGGCGCCGACCCAGAACTCGCCGTAGCGCGAGTCGGCGTAGAACTCCTGGGTGTCGCGCGCCGCGAGGGGGCGCACGTACAGGACGGCGTGGTGGTTCGAGCCGTCGTCGCCCGTGCCGGGCTCGACGGGGTGCAGGACCAGGACGGCGTCGGGCTCCTGGTCCGTGCCGAAGCCCGTGAGGTGCGCGAACGCCGAGTGCGGGCGGAACCGGTAGTCGGTGTCGTTCGAGCGGACCTTGAGCGGCCCGGCGGGGATCACGAGGCGTGCACCGGGGAAGCCCGCGGAGAGCTCGGCGCGGCGTGCCGCGGTGTACGGCGCGGCGACGCCGGCCTCGACGTCGCTGCTCGCGCGCGGCGCCCAGCCGCTCGTGATGAACGCCTTGAAGGCCTCGGAGTCGGGCCGGTGCGACCGGTTGTCGTTCCGGGCGGCGATCTCCTGCTCGGACTCCGCGGCCGGCGCGCTGACAGGGGTGGTGTCGTTGCTCATGGGTACCAGTCTCCCATCGGTGTCGGGGGAGGGGCGTGCGGCCCGACGGCGGCGCCCGCCCTCGGGCATCGGCCGCGGCGGGCGGGTGGCCGCCCGGTCAGGCGGCCGCGCCGACGAGCGTCTGCTCGCGCGCGGGGGACCAGCGGCTCGTGAGGTCTCCGAGCGCTCGGGTCAGCGCGGCGTTGAAGGCGTCGGGGGCGTCCAGGTTCACGTCGTGGCCGGCCCGCGGCACGACCACGAGCGCGGTGCCCGGCGCCGTGTCGAGGTAGCGCTTCTCGTCGACGCGCAGGTGGTCGCGCTGACCGTTGATGAGCCACACCGGCACCTTCGCGGAGCTCAGGTCCGCGCGCGACGAGCGGCCCGCGAGCTCGTGCAGCACGTCGGTCACGACCTGCCACGCCGGCCTGCCGGGGAGCTGCGGGTCCGCGAACGACCCGGCGCCCGTGAGCTGTGCCGAGGCCCGGGCGCCGCCGGGCAGCGAACGCCCGGCGCGCAGCACGCCCTGCACACGCCCCAGGGCGCGGCGGGTCGCGGCGCCTGCGGCGTCCACGAGGGCGGCAGCCTCGCGGAACAGCGCGACCGGCTTCCCGCGCGGGTCGGCGCTGCACGCGCACGCCACGACCCCGGCCAGGCGCTCGGGGTGGCTCGCCGCGTACGCGAGCGACGTGTACCCGCCGAGCGACATGCCCACCACGACGACCGGGACGTCGTCGGGGAAGGACGCGACCGCGTCGTCCAGGATCTCGAAGGCCCGTACGAGCGTGAACCGCTCGCCGCTGCGCTCGCCGTGCCCCGGCAGGTCGACCGCGACCGCGAGGTGTCCCGCCTCGCGCACGTGGGCGAGCTGACGACCCCAGATCGCGTTCGACGTGCGCACCCCGTGCACGAACACGACGGCGGCAGGCGACCCCGCCGCGGACGCCTGCGCGAGGCTCGGGAGGAGGTCGATCGACGGGGCGGACGGGACGGCGGTTGCCCGGAGGGCGGGCTGGCTCTTACGCATCTCTTCGGATGCTGCCAGCGCCACCTGGGAGCACTGCGAAAGCCCGGCGCTGCTCACGTGAACGTCCTGTGCGGGCCTTGGGGACGGTCGGCCGCCGCGGGGTGACCTGCCGAGGAAGGTACTGCTGGACCCTGCCTGCGGCGGGTCGTCGGACGTAACGTCGGCTGTGCGGCGTCGACGCGGCGGTGCGAGGCGCCCGCCGTCGCGACCCCACCCCCACGACACCACAGGAGGCTCGCATGAAGGCACGGACGCTCGGACGAGGGCTCGAGGTCTCGGCCCTCGGGCTGGGATGCATGGGCATGAGCCAGAGCTACGGACCCAACCCGGGCGACCGGGACGAGATGATCGCGGTGCTGCGCGGGGCGGTCGAGCGCGGTGTGACGTTCTTCGACACCGCCGAGGTGTACGGCCCGTACGTCAACGAGGAGCTCGTGGGCGAGGCGCTCGAACCGCTGCGCGACCAGGTGGTCCTCGCGACGAAGTTCGGCTTCGACATCCGCGACGGGAGGTCGGTCGGTGTGGACAGCCGCCCCGAGCAGATCCGCCGTGTCGCCGAGGCGTCGCTCCAGCGGCTGCGTACCGACCGGATCGACCTGTTCTACCAGCACCGGGTGGACCCGGCCGTGCCCGTCGAGGACGTCGCAGGCACGGTCGCCGAGCTCGTCGCCGAGGGCAAGGTGGCCCACTTCGGGCTCTCCGAGGCGGGCGCGGGCACCATCCGCCGGGCCCACGCGGTCCATCCCGTGACCGCGCTGCAGAGCGAGTACTCGCTGTGGACCCGGGAGATCGAGCGCGAGATCCTGCCGACCCTCGACGAGCTCGGGATATCGCTCGTGCCGTTCAGCCCGCTCGGCAAGGGGTTCCTCACGGGCACCGTGGACGCCTCGACCGAGTTCACCGACGGGGACGTCCGGACCCTCATCCCCCGCTTCACCGAGGAGAACCGGGCCGCGAACCAGGCGCTCGTCGACCTCGTCACCGAGGTCGCGACCGCGTACCGGGCGACCCCCGCCCAGGTCGCCCTCGCCTGGCTGCTCGCCCAGCGGCCGGACCTCGTCCCGATCCCCGGCACCCGGAGGCTGTCCCGCATCGAGGAGAACCTCGGTGCGACCACGCTCGACCTCACCGCGGCCGACCTCACGTCCCTCGGGGAGGCCGCAGCCCGCCTCGGGGTCGCCGGGGACCGCTACAACCAGGCCATGCAGAAGATGACCGGCCTCTGACCCGTGGTGCCCACCCTCGCCCGGGTTGTGCACCCGGGCGAGGGGTCACGCGCGGGGCGCGCGGCGCCGTCGGGTCATCCCACCACCTGCTCGAGGACCAGCGCGGCGCCGATGAGGATCATCGCGACGCCCGAGAACCGCGTGACGACCCGCGAGGCGTCCGGTCGGGAGCGCAGGACGCGCCGCGCCCCGAACGCCACGAGCAGGTAGACCACCGTGCAGCCGACCATGTGCACGGCGCCCAGCACCGCGATCTGAGCGCCGACCGGCCAGCGACCCGCCGGGTCGGTGAACTGCGGCAGCAGCGCCAGGAACAGCAGGAGGACCTTGGGGTTGAGCCCGCTCGTCCCGAGCCCCTTCGCGGCCTGACGCACCCACGACCCGGCGACGTCGTCCCCCGCCGTGACGGGACCGCCCGGACGGGCGAGCATGGTCACGCCGAGCCACCCGATGTACGCCGCGCCCAGCAACGTCAGGACCGTGAGGAGGGTCGGCGAACGGGACACCAGCACCCCGACCCCCGCCGCGACCACGAGCGCGGTCGCGAGGTGGCCGACCAGCATCCCGCCCACCGCGGGCAGGACGGACCGGTGCCGCAGGCCGGCCGTGATCGCGTACGCCCAGTCGGCGCCGGGGGTCACGACGAAGAGCAGCGACACCGCCCAGAACGCGGCGATCGTGGCGACGGACATGCTTCCTCCCGGGGCGTGGGCGCCGACGTCCGGCGCGAGAGAAACGTTAGGTCGGAAGCGGCCAAAGGTGCTTCCAACTTCTTGCCCCGGATCACGCCCGGGTGGAAGGATCTTGCGCATGGACGACATCGACCGGCAGATCCTTGCCGAGCTGCAGCAGGACGGTCGCCTCACGCTCACCGAGCTCGCCGAACGGGTCCGCCTCAGCGTCTCGCCGTGCCACCGTCGGCTCCGGGCGCTCGAACGCTCCGGGGTCATCAGCGGCTACCGCGCGCACCTCGACGCAGCCTCGGTCGGGCTGACCTTCGAGGCGCTCCTGTTCGTGACCATGCAGTCCGCGACCCGGGACACGCTCGAGGCCTTCGAGACCGCGGTCGTCGAGGTCCCCAACGTCCTGCAGGCCCAGCGACTCTTCGGCGACCCCGACTACCTGCTGCGCGTCGTCGCGAGCGACCTCCAGGGCTTCCAGGTGCTCTACGACGAGCGGCTCTCGACCCTGCCCGGCGTGATGCGCCTCAGCTCGACCCTCGTCATGAAGAGCGTCGTCGAGGACAGGGCGCTGCCGCTGTAGGCGCTCGCGCCGCCCGGCACGACGGGCCGCGACGCGCGCCCTCACTATCCTGAGACGGTGCGCATCGACCTCCACACCCACTCCACGGCGTCAGACGGGACCGACGCCCCGGCGCGGGTCGTGGCGGACGCAGCCGCCGCAGGGCTCGACGTCGTCGCCCTGACCGACCACGACACGACCGCCGGCTGGGCCGACGCCGCCGAGTCCGCACGGCGCCACGGCATCGCCCTGGTGCGCGGCGCCGAGATCTCCGCCCGCTCCGGGCACGTCTCCGTGCACCTCCTGAGCTACCTGCACGACCCCACCCACCCCGACCTCCGGGCCGAGACCGAGCGCACGCGCGAGGACCGCGTCTCGCGCGCCCGGCGCATGGTCGAGCGGATCGGCGAGGACTACCCGCTCACGTGGGAAGATGTCCTGTCGCAGACGGAGGAGGGGACCACGATCGGGCGGCCGCACATCGCGGACGCCCTGGTGGCCACCGGCCACGTCAGCGACCGCTCGGCGGCATTCGCCACGATCCTGCACCCCGGCACCGGCTACTACGTGCCGCACTACGCACCCGACGTCCTGGACGCCGTGCGCGCGGTGCGCGCGGCGGGCGGCGTGCCCGTCTTCGCCCACCCGGGCGCCGACGGACGAGGACGCGTGGTGCCGGACGTGGTCATCGAGCAGATGACCGACGCAGGACTGCTGGGGCTCGAGGTGCACCACCGCGACCACAGCGCACGGCAGGTTGCCCGCCTCGAGGACATCGCCCACACCCTGGGCCTCCTCGTGACGGGTTCGAGCGACTACCACGGGGCCGGCAAACCGAACCGGCTCGGCGAGAACACGACAGCACCACGAGTGCTGGAGACGATCGAGGAGCTAGGCACGTTGGACGTGATCCGATGACGGCGCGGGCGGTGGTGTCGTGAACGACATCATGGACCTGCGCCTCTTCACCGAGGTGTTCATCACGCTGTTCGTGATCATGGACCCTCCCGGGACGGTCCCCATCTTCCTGGGACTGACCAGCGCCATGGGCGCCAAGCAACGCAACCAGGCCGCCCGGACGGCGATCCTCGTCGCGTTCGGCGTGATCGTGTCGTTCGCGGTCTTCGGCCAGCAGATCCTCAACTACATGGGCATCTCGCTCCCGGCGCTCAAGGCGTCCGGTGGCCTCCTGCTCCTGCTGGTCGCGATGGAGCTGCTGACCGGAAAGATGGAGGAGCCGACGCCGTCGGGCAACAAGGGAGTCAACGTCGCCCTCGTCCCGCTCGGCACCCCGCTCCTGGCAGGGCCCGGTGCGATCGTCGCGACCATGGTCTTCGTCCAGCGCGCCGACGGGTCCGCGGCCGACTGGGTCGCGATCGCGGCCGGCGTCGTCGCCGTGCACCTCACGCTGTTCCTGGCGATGCGCTTCGCGAACGTCATCCACCGCGTCCTGGGGGACTCGGGCACGATCCTCGTGACCCGCATCGCGGGCCTGCTGCTCGCGGCCATCGCGGTGCAGCTCGTCGCGGACGCCGTCACGGCGTTCGTGCAGATGGCGGGTTGACGCTCGTACTCGTCGCGGCTCCGGCGCCCGCGAGACCTTCGGGTCTCGCGGGCGTCGTGCTGTCGGGCCGCGGGGCGCGCTCCGGCAGCGGTACGGTCTGCCGGACGCCATGGGACCGATCCCACCGGATTCGTTACCTCATCGAGACGGCCGACCCGCCTCGTCGCACCCCTGGCCGCCCCTAGGGTGGACGTCAGGAGCGGGCGTGGCCTTCTCCGGTCATGAGTTACGAAGGAGTGCTGATGAACTCGCCAGGTCGCCGTCGACCGGTCACCCTCACCGCGGGGATCGTCGCCACGGCCCTCGCTGCCACGCTGCTCACGGCCTGCACGGCCGAGGAGGGCACGGTCCCGTCGCTCGGCCTCGGGCTCGTACCGGTGCCGAGCGACGTGAGCGTCGACGAGGGCGAGGCGTTCGCCCTCACCGCGGACTCGACGATTGCCCTGGTCACCCCCGAGGGCATGGCCCCTGACGTCCACCACGTCGGCGAGGAGCTCGCCGCGTACCTCGGGACGGCGACGGGCTTCGAGCTGCCGCTCGGCCCCGCCGTCGACGGCGCGGCGGGCGAGATCCGGATCGAGCTCGTCCCGGACGCCGAGGTCGCCTGGGACAGGAACGGGCTGCTCGACGACCCGGCGGTCGACGCGTACGAGCTCACGGTCGACGACGACCAGGTCGTCCTGAAGGCGGCCGCGCCCCCCGGCCTGTTCCGCGGCGTCCAGACGCTGCGCCAGCTCTTCCCGCCGGAGATCGAGTCGGCCACGGTCCAGGAGGCCCCCGCGGGCGGCTGGACCGCCCCGGCCGTCACGATCACCGACGAGCCCCGGTTCGCCTATCGCGGCGCGATGCTCGACGTGGCCCGCCGCTTCTACCCGGTCGAGTCCGTCAAGCGATTCATCGACCACGCCTCGACCTACAAGCTCAACGCCCTGCACCTGCACCTGACGGACGACCAGGGCTGGCGCATCGCCGTCGACGCCCTGCCCGAGCTCACCGAGATCGGCTCCACGACGCAGGAGTGGTGGGAGCCGGGCAGCGGCGAGGGCGAACGCTGGTACTACACCGCCGAGGAGTACGCGGAGATCGTCGCCTACGCGGGCGAGAAGTTCATGACGGTCGTCCCGGAGATCGACGGCCCGGGGCACACGCTCGCGGCCCAGGCGTCGCTCGGCTCGCTGACGTGCGACGGCGTCCCCACGGCGCAGTACTGGGGGCCCGAGGTCAACAACCCCGTGGTCTGCTCGAGCGACGAGAACATGAGCAACGTCAGGGCCTTCCTCCAGACCGTCCTCGCGTCCGTCGCGGGGCAGAACCCCGGACCGTACCTGCACCTGGGCGGCGACGAGGCGCCCAGCCCGCCCGGCTGGTACGAGAACTACGCCGAGGCCGCGAACGAGATCGCGACCGGCCACGGCAAGACCGTGATCGGTTGGCACCAGTGGGGCGGAGCCGAGGCGCTGCCGCCGGGCACGCTCATCCAGTACTGGGGGGTGGGGGAGCGGCTGCGCCCGATCATCGGCGGGGAGGCGACGAACGCCGACCTGGTCGACGTGCAGGATGCCCTCGACCTGGGCGCGCGGCTGATCATGTCCCCGGCCGACCGCACCTACCTCGACATGAAGTACGACCAGGACACCCCGTTCGGCCTGGAGTGGGCCGCGCAGATCACGCTCGAGGAGGCGTACGACTGGGACCCCGCGACCGAGCTCACCTCGCCGGACGGCAAGAGCGTCCTGGCCGACGAGTCCGACATGGCCGGCGTCGAGGTGCTGCTGTGGTCCGACCGCTCCTACCCCGACAGCCTCACCGACGTCCCGCAGAGCCTCGACGAGTTCGTGCCCGTCGACCAGTACGCCGACCTCATGCTCTTCCCGCGCCTGCCCGCGACGGCCGAGGTCGCGTGGTCCGACCAGGCCGACCGCAGCTACCCGGACTTCCGCGACCGACTCGTCCAGGTGTCCTCCCGCTGGACCGCGGCGGGCATCGGGTGGAACGAGGTCTCGGACGTGGACTGGACCCCGTGAGGAGACCGACCCCGGGTCCTACCAGGCCCCGGGGTCGGGTTCCGGCGCGACGAAGGTGACCCGTCCGTCGTCGGACACCACGAGGCCCGGGTTGTGCGCGACCTCCCAGCGGAACCCGTCCGGGTCCGCGAAGTACCCCGAGTAGCCGCCCCACACGCGCACCTGCGCGTGCACGACGACGGAGCCTCCTGCGGCGAGCGCGCTCGCCAGGACGTCGTCCACCTCGGCAGGGGAGCCGACGTTGTGCGCGAGCGCGACGGGAAGGACGTGCCCCGGCGAATGCTCGGAGGAGTGGTGGGCCTCGTGGACACCGGGACCGGCCTCTTCGAGGAGATCGGCGCGGCGCCACAGCGAGAGCAGCAGGCCGTGACCGACCTGGAGGAACACGACCTCGCCCGGGACCTCGGTGACCGGTGCCCACCCGAGGCCGTCGACATAGAAGGCGCGCGCCCGGGCGACGTCGCGCACCCCCAGGGTGATCAGACTGACGCGAGGTTCCATGGACCCACGCTAGACCCGTCCTGCGGAACGCGTCCCGACGAGGCGGACGTGCGACGGACCGATTCGCCGGGGACCGCCCGCTCCCGGACGGGACGACGGGCGGCCGCTCCGTGGAGCGACGGCCCGCCGTCATGTCAGGCCGAGCGGTCGAGGATCACTCGGCCGGAGCCGGCGTCCCTGCCGTCCCGGCACCCGACGTGCCGCCGTGCGTGCGGCGGCGGTTGCGCTGGCGACGCGGACGCGAGGGAGCGCCCTCGGCCGAGGCGCCCGCAGCCGGAGCCTCGGTACGCGGAGCCTGAGCCGCGTCGGTGGAGCCCGTGGACGGGGAGCGCTGCGCGCCCTCGCCGCTGCGGCCACCCTCGCGGCCGTCGGAACGCGAGCCGCTGCGCCCGCTGTCGCGGCTGCCCGAACGGCCGGCGTCGCGCGAGCCCGAGCGGCCCGCGTCGCGTCCTGCGTCACGGCCGGCGCGCGACGGCGAACCGCCACGCTTGCCGGTCTCGCCCAGGTCCTCGAGCTTCTCGGCGTCCAGGCCCGCGCGCGTCTGCGCGGACTTGGGCAGGCGACCCTTGGTGCCCTGGGGGATGTTGAGGTCCGTGTACAGGTGCGGGGACGTCGAGTACGTCTCGACGGGCTCCGGGATGTTCAGGTCCAGGGCCTTGTTGATCAGGCCCCAGCGCGGCACGTCGTCCCAGTCGACGAACGTGACGGCCGTGCCCTTGTTGCCCGCGCGGCCCGTACGGCCCGTGCGGTGCAGGTAGGTCTTCTCGTCCTCGGGGCACTGGTAGTTCACGACGTGCGTGACGTCGTCGACGTCGATGCCTCGCGCCGCGACGTCGGTCGCGACGAGCACGTCGATCTTGCCCGAGCGGAACGCGCGCAGCGCCTGCTCGCGGGCGCCCTGGCCCAGGTCGCCGTGGATAGCGCCCGACGCGAAGCCGCGGTCGGCGAGCTCGTCGGCCACCTTGGCGGCCGTGCGCTTGGTGCGCGCGAACACGATCGTCAGGCCGCGGCCCTCGGACTGGAGGATGCGCGCGAGGACCTCGACCTTGTCGAGCGCGTGCGCCCGGTAGACGACCTGCTTGATGTTCTTGACGGTCTGGCCGCCGTCGTCCGGGTCGTTGGCCCGGATGTGCGTCGGCTGCGTCATGTAGCGGCGCGCCATCGAGACGACCGCGCCCGGCATGGTCGCCGAGAACAGCATGGTGTGACGGGCGGCGGGCGTGCGCGAGAGGAGCTTCTCGACGTCGGGCAGGAAGCCCAGGTCGAGCATCTCGTCGGCCTCGTCGAGCACGACGCAGCGGGCGCGCGTGAGGTTGAGGTGCCCCTGGTTCATGAGGTCGATCATGCGGCCCGGGGTGCCGACGACGACCTCGACGCCCGCGTTGAGCGTCGCGATCTGCGGCTCGTACGCACGGCCGCCGTAGAGCTGGATGATGCGGACGCTGCGCTTGGCCGACGCGGCCTCGAGGTCGCCGGCGACCTGGACGGCGAGCTCACGCGTCGGGACGATGACGAGCGCCTGCGGCTTGCCCGGGGCGGGAAGCTGGTCGAAGCCCTCCTCGCCCGGAGCGACGACGCGGTGCAGCAGCGGCACGCCGAAGCCGAGCGTCTTGCCGGTGCCGGTCTTGGCCTGGCCGATGATGTCGTGGCCCGACATCGCGACCGGCAGCGTCATGGCCTGGATGGGGAACGGGTGGGTGATGCCGGCGTCGGCCAGCGCCTCGACGATCTCCGGGCGGACGCCGAAGTCCGCAAAGGAGACGTCCTTGGCCTGGACGCTCGACGAGAGCGTGCCCTGGACGTCGTCGGCAGGGGTCTCGGCAGAGGGGAGGTCGAGCTCGGTGGGCTCGACGGGAGTTTCGGTGGTGGTCACTGGTGCCTCGTGGTTCTGATGTCTGGCGCGAGGCGCCGCACGTGCGTGATCGACCCGACGGTTCGGCGGGTCCACGATGCTCCGGGAAGTCCCAGGCAGGTACGGTCTCTCGCGCCTAGTGGCCGGCAGCCGATCGTGGGTATTCGCCGCGAAGACGTCGTCGGGGGTCGTCGGCCGTGAGGCGCGAACCCCGGTTCCGCCCGCGCGCACCGACCGAGGTCGGCGTCGTGCAGTGTCGTTCGCAAGTCTTTCGGCACGGGGTGGGGCTCAGGAGCACCCACCGGGGGCCGGGGGATTCGGACGACCGGGCAACCGATGTACCCACCCATAGTATCGGACTGCTCCCGCTGGAGCCGTCATCACCCGTGTTGTCACGTTTCATGTCGCGGCCGGTGGAGGGCGCTCGACTATTCTGACCGGATGAGCGAGCCCCAGCACCACGACCTGACCGGCGGTACGGAGAGGCTCGCGACCGACCGCGACGTGATCGGCCTCCTGGGCCTCATCGCGTACACCGAGCTCGCGACGTTCGGGCGCCTGGCGGCCGACGCGGCGAACGCCCCGACCCTCGCGCAGCGCCACCAGCTCTCGCGGCACGCGGGCAAGATGCTCGCGCGGCACGAGCGCGTCCTGGAGCGCATCGCTGACCTGGGCGGCGACCCGGAGGCCGAGATGGGCGCCTTCGACGGCATCTTCGACGACTTCGAGAGCCGCACCCCGTCGAGCACGTGGTGGGAGGGCGTCCTCAAGGGGTACGTGGGGCACGGCGTGGCCGACGACTTCTGCCGCCTCGCCGCGGACGGGCTCGACGACCAGTCGCGCGACCTGGTCCTGGAGATCCTCTCGGACGGCGTCGACTCCGAGCGCTCCGCGACCGTCATCGCCGACGCCGCAGCGGCGGACCCCGTGCTCGCGTCGCGCCTCGCGCTGTGGGGGCGCCGCCTCGTGGGCGAGGCCCTCGGGCTGGTGCAGTCCCTGCTCGCCGAGCGCGAGGGGCTCAGTCGCCTCCTGGCGGACGGCGCGGGGCACCGCACCGAGGCCGGCACGCCCGGGGCGGCCGACGTGACGGGCACGGCCGCCGACCGCCAGGCCTGGGTCTTCTCCCAGCTCACGGCGGAGCACACGCGCCGCATGGGGCGGTTGGGCCTCGCGGCCTGAGCGGTCTGGTACGGCCTCGCGGCCTGAGCGGTCTGGTACGGCCTCGCGGCCTGAGCGGTCTGGTACGGCCTCGCGGCCTGAGCGCACCGAGACGACGAGAGCGGGGCCCCGGCTGAGTCAGCCAGGGCCCCGCTCTCGTGCGCTGCGCGCGTCGGACGCGAGTCAGAGCGAGCCGAAGCCCACCCGACGCTGCTCCTCGGTGCCGATCTCGACGTAGCCGATCGACGCCGTCGGGACGATGACGCGGCGTCCGCGCGAGTCGAGCAGCTCGAGGGCCGGACCGCCGGCCAGAGCGGCGGAGACGGCGGCGGCCACGGCCTCGGTGGTCTCCTCCGTCTCGATCACGAGCTCGCGGGCCAAGTTCTGCACACCGATGGTGACTTCCACGTGATTCTCCTTCGCGAGCGTCGCCCGCGGGTGATCCCGCCGGCTACTGGTCGACAACTCCTCCGATACTAACGAGATTCCCGGACGTCTCGGACGCCCCCGCGCTGGTGGCGACGGGTGAGCGGCCGGGCCGGTGTCAGCGGTCGCGGCGGAGCATCCCGTGGACCCCGCGCCACGCGAGCGCGGGCACGAGGCGCGTGAGCTCCTCGCTCGTCACGTCGGTGCCGGCGCGTGCTGCCTCGCCCGCGGCGTTGCGCGCGATCGCGGTGCAGGTGCGGGCCACGACGAGCGCCTCGTGCTCGGTGAGGGACGTCAGTCGCCCGAGGACGAGGGCGAACTCGCGGGCGTTGACCTCGTCCGGCTCGAGCACGCGGGCCCGGACGCCGGGGTCGCGCATGACGTCGGACTCGAACAGGAGGCCTGCGGAGGGCCCGGCGGTCCTCGCGTAGTCGACGTACGCCCGCACGATGGCTTCGATCACGGCGAGCCCGTCCACGGCGAGGGCGTCGACGTCGGCGGGGGAGGTGCCCGGTGGCGCGGACCGGAACGGCGCGAGGACGGTGCGGACCGAGTCCACGAGGGCCACGCCCTGCTGGTCGACGAGCGCGAGGTACAGGTCGAGCTTGGACGGGAAGTGCCGGTAGAGGACGGGCTTGCTGACCCCGGCGCCGTCGGCGATGTCGTCCATCGTGATGTGGTGGTAGCCGTGGTCGGAGAACAGGCGTTCGGCGATGGTGAGCAGCTGCACGCGCCGTTCGTCCTTGGGCATGCGTGCGCGGACGGAACCGGGCATTCTCTGCTTCTCTGCGACCCCCGACATGCCGCGATAGTACGGGCAGCGCAGAGGTGGTGCGGCGGGCGATGAGATCATGGACACGTGAATGCACCAGGAGCGCCCGTCGACGGTTGGAGGGGACCCCTGGGGGATCGTCCGGTGGAGGGTGAAGTCCCAGGTCAGGCCCCTTTCCCGGGCCCGACGGCGCCGCGCACGCCGCGTGGGGCGCGCACCCGGGCACGGCTCGGGGACGCCCGTCGGCGCGGGATGCGGCGCGGTCCGGCGGCAGCGTTCGTCGTGGTCGGGGTCCTGGGCGGGCTCGGGGCCGGCGTCCTGGGGGTGGGGTCGCTGGTCCCCGGCGCCCCCGCGGGTCCCGTGGTGCCTGCGGCCTCCGGTGCGACGGACGGCCCGGGGGGCGACGCCGTCGGGCAGGAGGGGGCTGCGCCCGAGGCGACGGCCGGCGCCGCGGCGAGCGGGACCGCCGGCACGGACGGTGCGACGGACGTGCGCTCGGAGGACACCGCGAGCCGCTCCGTGCGCGACCCGCAGCTCGGTCTCGACGGCCCGGGGGCGCTGCCGCTGCCTCTCGAGCGGGTCGTCGAGGAGGGGTCGGGGCTGGTCGGCAGGGAGGTCGTGCCGGACCTCGGCGGGGCGCTGGTGGTCGTGCCGGCCGAGGTGCCCGCCCCCGGGGCGGGGACCGTCAAGCGCGTGCGCGTCGAGGTCGAGCAGGGGCTGCCCGTGGACGGCGAGACGTTCGCGGCCGCCGTGCTCACGACGCTCAACGACCCGCGGGGCTGGAGCGCGGTGGACGGCGTGACGTTCGCACGGACCGGGGGCGACGCGGACATCCGCGTGGTCCTCGCGAGCCCGGCCACGACCGACCGGCTGTGCGCCCCGCTCAAGACGATCGGCGAGTACTCGTGCGGGACGACGGGCGCCGCGATCCTCAACTTCTCCCGCTGGGTGAACGGTGCCGCGGACTTCGGGCAGGACCTGCCGCTGTACCGGCAGTACCTGGTGAACCACGAGGTCGGGCACGTGCTGGGGCACCGGCATGTCAGCTGCCCGGCGCCGGGTGCGCTCGCCCCCGTCATGGTCCAGCAGTCCATGTCGACCGAGGGCTGCCTGCCGAACGGGTGGCCGACGCTCTAGCGGTGCCCGTGCCGGGTGGCCGTGGTGACCCGGCGATGTGGGTGCCTCGTGATGAGATCTTCGGGTGCTGCACCTTCCCGACCTCCGCCTCGTCCTGCCGGACACCGCCTCCGCGGGCCCCGTCCGGCTCGACGAGACCCAGCGGGCCGCGCTCGACGCGGCGCGCACGGAGCCTGCGACGCTCGTCGTCGGGGCCCCCGGGACGGGCAAGACGACCGTCGCCATCGAGGTGGCCGCACAGGCGCTGAGCGAGGGCGTGGACCCGGCCCGGATCCTGGTGGTCGCGGCATCGAGGCGGTCCGCGGCGGAGGTGCGCGACAGGTTGTCGGCGCGCGCGGACCGCACGGTGAGCGCCCCCATGGTCCGCACGGCCGCCGCCGCCGCGTTCGCGGTCCTGCGGGCACGGGCCGCGGCGACCGGTGAGCCGCCGCCCACCCTCATCTCCGGCCCCGAGCAGGACCTCCTCCTCGCCGAGCTGCTCGCGGGTCACCTCGACGGCGAGGGCGTGCCGCTGCGCCTGCCGGACGGACTGCCGGAGGAGGTGCTGGCCCTGCGCGGCCTGCGCCAGGAGCTGCGTGACCTCCTGATGCGTGCGGCCGAGCGCGGCCTGACCCCCGCGGACCTCGACGACCTGGGCGCGCAGCACGACCGCCCCGAGTGGCGGACCGCAGCGCAGGTCTACCAGGAGTACCTCGACGTGACGGCGCTGCGGGTCGGGACCCCGGACCTGGGCTCGCGCTACGACCCGGCGGTCGTGGTCGACGAGGCCGCCGAGGCCCTGCTCGCCTGGGAGGACGAGGTCACGGGCGCGCCCCGACCCGGGTGGGACCTGGTCGTGGTCGACGACTACCAGGAGGCCACGATCGCGACGGCGCGCTTCCTGCGCGTGGTGCACGACGACGGCGCCCGCCTCGTCCTGCTCGCGGACCCGGACACGGCCGTCCAGACCTTCCGCGGTGCGAGCCCTGCCCTGGTCGGGCGGGCGGCGGCGCCCGTGCGACGGCGTGCCGCGACGGGCGAGTTCGACGCGCGGGTCGAGGTCCTCGGCACCGCCTGGCGGCAGGAGGGCGACCTCCGCGCGGTCACGCGGACCGTGACGACCCAGATCGGCACGGTCGCGGGCGCGGTCCACCGCGGGGCGGCGGCGTCGCCTGTCCACGTCCCGGAGGACGGACCGCCGCGCGGCGCCTCGGTCGCGCTGCTCGGCAGCGGCGCGGAGGAGGCCGCGTACGTGGCCCGCGAGCTGCGCGCCGAGCACCTGCTGCACGGCACCCCCTGGGGGCGCATGGCCGTGGTCTGCCGCGCCGGGGCCCAGCTCGCGACGCTGCGCCGCGCGCTCGTCGCGGCCTCGGTGCCCGTCGGCATCCTCGGCTCGGACGTGCCGCTGCGCGAGGAGCCCGCGGTCACGCCGCTGCTCGCGATCATGCGCGTCGCGGTCGGTCTGCCCCCGGCCGGGTACTCGCGGGGTCTGGACGGCGTGCGCGGCGCGGCCGGGATCGACGACGCCGTGACCCGCGACGTGGGCGATCCCGCCGAGACGCTGATCGAGCGCGAGCCCGCCGCGTCGGACGACCCGTCGGGCTTCGACGAGCTGGACCCCGTGACGGCGGCCGCGCTCGTGACCTCCCCCGTGGGAGGCCTCGACGTGGTCGCGCTGCGACGGCTGCGCCGGGCGTTGCGCGCCGAGGAGCTCGGCTCGGGCGGCGGGCGCACCTCGGACGCGCTCCTCGTCGAGGTCCTGCTCGACGAGTCGCGTGCCGCGACGCTGCCCACGAGCGTGCGGCGCGGCGCCGTGTCCGTGGCCCGGGTGATCGCCGCCGGACGCGAGTCCACCCGCGCCCCCGACGCGACCGCGCAGACCGTGCTCTGGGCGATCTGGAGCGCGACCGGCCTGTCGGACCGGTGGCGCGACGCAGCCCTGGGCGGAGGGGCCGTCGGTGCCCGTGCCGACCGCGACCTCGACGCGGTCCTCGCGCTCTTCCGCGCCGCGGAGACCTTCGTCGACCGCATGCCGGGGGCTCCGCCGTCGGCGTTCGTGGAGTATCTCGAGTCCCAGGACCTGCCCGCCGACTCGCTCGCGGCCCGCGCCACGGGCACGGACTCGGTCGCCGCCCTCACGCCGGCGGGCGCGGCCGGACGCGAGTGGGACGTCGTGGTCGTGGCCGGGGTCCAGGACGGCGTGTGGCCGGACCTGCGGCTGCGCGACTCGCTGCTCGGCTCGGAGGCGCTCGTCGAGCTCCTCGCGGGGCGCTCGCAGGACGCGCACGGCCTGGGGCCGGACGCCCGGCGGACCGTCCTCACCGACGAGCTGCGGTCCTTCGCGGTCGCGACCTCGCGCGCGACGCGGCGCCTGCTCGTGACGGCCGTGAGCGACGTCGACGAGGTCCCCTCGCCGTTCGTCGACCTCGTGTGCCCGCCCGCCGGACCCGACGACGACGCGCCCACCGCGAGCGGGACGCCGGACGACGGCGACGGACCGGTGGCACCCGACGAGGAGCGCGACCCGCGTCGCGTCGAGGTGGGGCAGCCGCTCGACCTGCGCGGGCTCGTCGCCTCGGCCCGCAGCCTGCTCGTCGAGCAGGTCGTGCGGGAGGTGCCCGTGACGTCGTCGGCCGCCGGGCGCCGGGCCGCGCGGGGGGGGCGACGGGACCGGACGGACGTCCCGGACCCCGAGCGCGCCGATGCCCTCGCCGAGCTGTTGGCCGACCTGGCGCTCGCAGGCGTCGGCGAGGCCCGGCCCGAGTCCTGGTACGGCGTGAACCCGGTCTCGAGCACCGAGCCCCTGTGGGGTTCCGAGGACACCGTCCTGATCTCGCCGTCCAAGGTCGAGTCGGTGAGCCGGTGCGCGCTGCGCTGGGCGGTCGAGAGCGCGGGCGGCACGGCTCCCGACGCGACCGCGCAGTCGCTGGGCAACCTGGTGCACTCGATCGCCCAGGAAGCGCCGCGCGGGACGCGCTCGGAGCTCGCTGCTGAGCTGGACCGCCGCTGGCCCGAGCTCGCGCTCACGCCGGGCTGGCCCGCGACCCAGACGCGCCACAAGGCCGAGGACATGATCGGCCGGCTCGCGGGGTACCTGCAGTCCTCGGGCGAGCCGCTGCTCGTCGAGGCGCCGTTCGAGCTCGAGATCGGTCGGGCCGTGCTGCGCGGGGTCATCGACCGGGTCGAGGACGCCGGGGACGGCGCGGTGCGCGTCGCGGACCTCAAGACGGGCAAGACCAAGCCGTCGGTCACGGAGGCCGTGACGAACCCCCAGCTCGGCACCTACCAGCTCGCGGTCGAGGGCGGGGTGCTCGACCTGCCCGAAGGCACCCGGAGCGCGGGCGCTCAGCTCGTGTTCGTGGGTGACGGCAAGGACGCGGGCCTGCGGACGCAGCCCGCGCTGGAGCCCGAGCCCGACGGGTCGAGCTGGGCGCGCGAGCTCGTCGAGGACGTCGCGGACACCATGGCCGACTCGGTGTTCACGGCCCGCGAGAACAAGCTGTGCTCGGTGTGCCCCGTGCGCCGCTCCTGCCCCCTCATGACGGAAGGCCGCCAGGTGATCGCATGAGCGCCGAGTCGCTGTTCGACGACGTCGACCTCGGGGTGGTCGGTCTCCCGGCCGGGGCCGGCGGCGCGGCGGCGGGCACGCGGGAGCTGCCCGAGCCGCGGTTCTCGGCCGTGCGCATCGCGGAGATGCTGGGGCGTCCGCGGCCCACCGACGAGCAGGTCGCCGTGATCGAGGCGCCCCTGGCGCCGATGCTCGTGGTGGCCGGGGCCGGGTCGGGCAAGACTGAGACCATGGCCGCGCGCGTCGTGTGGCTCATCGCGAACGAGTGGGTCGCCAAGGAGGCCGTGCTCGGCCTGACGTTCACGCGCAAGGCGGCGGGCGAGCTCGCCGAGCGCGTGCAGTCGCGCCTCGTGCAGCTCGACCGTGCCCTGGGCAAGGACGGTGCGGCGCTGTCGATGCTGGACCGGCCCGCGATCTCGACCTACAACTCGTACGCGGCCTCGCTCGTGGGGGACCACGCGCTGCGCATCGGCATCGAGCCGGGCGCCCGGCTGCTCTCGGAGGCCAGCCAGTGGCAGCTCGCGGCGGAGGTCGTCGAGAGCTGGGCCGGCGACCTCCAGACCGACGCCGCGTTCTCGACGGTCGTCGGCGCGGTCCTGTCGCTGTCCGGGGCGCTGAGCGAGCACCTGCTGAGCCCGGACGAGGCCCGCGCGGGCATCACGGGCATCGTCGACACGATCCTGGCGACGCCGCTCGGCGGCAGGCGCACCGAGCACTACGCCGAGGTCAAGAGGCTCCTCGGCTCGCTCGGGGAACGCCACCGGCTGCTCGACGTCGTCGAGACCTATCAGGAGCGCAAGCGGACGTCCGACTCGCTCGACTTCGGGGACCAGGTCGCGATCGCGGCCCGACTCGCCCGGACCGTGCCCGCGGTGGGCGCGGGGGAGCGGGCCCGGTACGGCGTCGTGCTGCTCGACGAGTACCAGGACACGTCCTACGCGCAGGTCGAGCTCCTGTGCGCGCTGTTCGGCGGGCACCCGGTCACGGCGGTCGGCGACCCGAACCAGTCGATCTACGGCTGGCGCGGCGCGAGCGCGTCGGGCCTGGCGCGGTTCCCCGAGCGGTTCCGCGCGACGGGCCCCGGCAGCACGGGCGCGCCGGCCGACGTGCAGTACCTCAGCACCTCGTGGCGCAACGACCGGGCCGTCCTGGCCGCGGCCAACGTCACGGCGGCGCCGCTGCGCGAGGGAGCTACGCGCGTGCCCGTGCCGCAGCTCGACGAGCGCCCCGGCGCGGGGCGCGGCGTCGTGACCGGTGTGTACGCGGCGACGCTCGAGGAGGAGGCCGCGGCGGTCGCGGACTTCGTCGCCGAGCGGTGGCGTCCGCGCACGCGCCGCCAGGAACGCGTGACCGCTGCGGTGCTGTGCCGCGCGCGCTCGCAGTTCCTCGCGATGGAGGTCGCGCTGCGCGCCAAGGGGCTGCCGGTCGAGGTCGTGGGGCTGGGTGGCCTGCTCACGACCCCGGAGGTCGTCGACCTCGTGGCACTCCTCGAGGTTGCGCACGACCCGTCGCGCGGGGACTCGCTCATGCGCGTCCTCACGGGGCCGCGCCTCAACCTGGGCGCGGCGGACCTGCACGCGCTGAGCAGCTGGGCGGCGGACCTGGCGCGCCGGGACGCAGCGCGCCGCCCGTCTGCCGACTCCTCTCCCGTTGGCCCGCCCGACGGCGGAGCGCCCGCCGGGCCGTCGGGTGCGGGCGCGCCGGGCGACGCCGAGCTGCCCGGCGTCGCCGCGGACGGGACGCTCACCGTGGTCGAGGGCGACGTCGTCGACCACCGGTCGATCGTCGACGCGCTCGACGACCTGCCCGCCCCGGGGCACCCCGCGCGGGACGGCCGCGTGCTCACCGAGGCCGGGCACTCGCGGCTCGTCGCGCTGTCCAGGGTGCTGCGCGACCTCCGCGGTCAGACGTACCTGTCGCTCCCGGAGCTCGTGACCCAGGCCGAGCGGGCGCTCGGTCTCGACATCGAGGTGACCACCGCGGCGACGCTCGCCGCGGGCGGGTACGGCGAGGAGGTCGGCGACCGGGGCCGCGCGCACCTCGACGCGTTCCGTGACGTCGCTGCGACGTTCTCGCAGTCCGCGGACCTGCCCACGCTCGGCGCGTTCCTCGCGTGGCTCGGCACGGCCGGGTCGCAGGAGCGCGGCCTCGACCTGCCCGTGCGCGAGCCCGACCCCGACGCGGTGCAGATCATCACGGTGCACGCCTCGAAGGGCCTGGAGTGGGACGTCGTCGCCGTGCCCGGCATGGTCGACGGGATCTTCCCCAACACGGCCGTGGGCGACAAGGGGCCGACCGACAGCGGTTGGTTCACCGGGCTGGGCAACCTGCCGTACCCCTTGCGCGGCGACGCCGAGGACCTGCCCGTCTTCCATCACGAGGTCGCCGAGGACGCCAAGGACCTCGACGGTCGTCGCAAGGAGTTCCTCGCGGCGAGCGGCGAGCACCAGGTCGACGAGGAGCGTCGCCTCGCCTACGTGGCGTTCACGCGCGCCCGCGCCGAGCTCCTGCTCGCCGGGTCCTGGTGGCGTGACGCGACCAAGCCGCGCACGCCCTCGCCGTTCCTCGTCGAGCTCGCCGAGGCCGGGATCATCAGCGCGGCCGACTGGGCCGGCATGCCCGACAAGGACGAGACCAACCCGCGCGACGAGCTGGTCCACGAGGCCGAGTGGCCGCGTGGGGAGCCGGGGGCCGACGGCACCGGCGCGGACGGGGGCGTGGCCGACGGGGCGCCCACACCGCCCGCGCCGACCGTCGAGCCGCGAGCTCGCGCGGTCGTGCGGGCCGCTGCAGACCGGGTCCGGGGCCCG
>NZ_JACSQQ010000010.1:0-7234 GCF_014836555.1 Oerskovia rustica | reverse complement strand
GGATCGACGCCCGCGCGTCGCTCTCGGTCGCTGCTGGTCGCGGCGCAGTCGCCGGTTCGGGTGCGGTCTCGGAGGGTCAGGTTCCGCTGCTCGACGCGTCGGGGACGGACCTGCGCGAGCTCGCGCGCATCCTGCTCGAGGAGCGCGACCGCCGTGACGCCCGGAGCAGCGAGATCTCGTTCCCCGCGCACATCTCGGCATCCGGGCTCGTGCGTCTGGCCGCGGACCGGGGCGAGTACGCGCTGCACCTGCGGCGCCCGGTGCCTGCGCAGCCCACGGTGCACGCGCGCCGCGGCACGCAGTTCCACCTGTGGGCCGAGCAGTACTTCACGTCGTCGTCGTTGCTCGACGTCGACGACCTGCCCGGTGCCGACGACGAGGACATCTCGCCGGACCTGGACCTCGACGCGCTCCAGCAGACGTTCCTCGCCTCGGAGTGGGCGGGGCGCACACCGCTCGCCGTGGAGGTCGACGTCGAGACCCCCGTGGGCGGCATCATGTTCCGTTCGCGCATCGACGCCGTCTTCCCCGAGAGCCCCGAGCACGCGGACGACGGCGCGCAGGACGCAGTGGTGGTCGTGGACTGGAAGACCGGCAAGGCCCCACGTGACGCCGAGGCCCGGCGCACGCGCGAGGTCCAGCTCGCGGTCTACCGGCTCGCGTGGTCGCGCTGGTCCGGGCTGCCCGTCGAGAAGGTCAACGCCGCGTTCTACTACCTGGGCTCCGACGAGACCGTGCGCCCGGAGCGGCTGCTCGACGCAGCTGAGCTGGAGGCGCTCGTGGCGGGCAGCTGACGACCGCCGGGGGCTGCCTGCTACCCCTCGCTCTCCCCGCTCGTCACCTCGTCGAGGTCGATCAGCATGTCGACCGCGTCGTCGATCACGTCCTGGAGTCCGTGCCGCACGCCGTGCAGCAGCCAGCGGGCCAGGGCCAGCTCGCCCGCGAGCAGCGCCCGGTCGGTCAGGTGGGGGTCGGTGAGCTCGGTGCGGCGGAGCTGGTAGGCCTCCATGATCGAGTCGATCGCCTCGGGCGGCGCCGCGACGAGCAGCCACGCGAGGTCGTCGGCGGGGTCGGCGACGCGCGCCTCGGCCCAGTCGGTGATGGCGACGACGCGACCGCGCGCGACGAGCACCTGCTCGGTGCCCAGGTCGCCGTGCACGACGACGGGTTGGTACTTCCACAACGACACGTCCTCGAGCGCGGTCTCCCAGCGGCGCAGGAGCCGGGCGGGCACCCTGCCGGTCTTGGCGGCCTCGTCGACCTCGGCGAGACGCCGGTCGCGGTACTCGGCGGCCGTGTAGACGGGCAGGCCCGCGTTCTCGACGACCGAGTGCGGGAGCTCGTGCACCGCGGCGAGGACACGGCCGATGTCCGCGGCGAGCCCGGGGCCGGGGCGCAGCGTGTCGAGGTCGAGCGGCACCCCGCCGTACCGGTGGTGCACGACGGCGCGCCCGCCCTCGGGGAGCAGCGCGTAGCCCAGGACGTCGGGCACGGTGAAGGACAGGACGCCCGTCGTGACGTAGTGGCGCAGCGAGTCCAGCAGCGCGGTCTCGGCCTCGAGGGCCGCGCCGGCCGCGAGGGTGCGGGGCGCGCGGACGACCCATTCCTGTCCGCCGCTGTCGGTGACGATCGCGACGTCGTCGTCGCCCGTCGCTTCGGACGACCGCACGGAGCGGACGTCGAGGCCGGGGACGGCCGCGGTCGCGAGCGCGGCGAGGTTGAGCGGTGAGCGTGGCACGCGACCACGGTAGTCGGTGCGGGGCGGGCGCCGTCACCCGGGCCGTGGCGTGTCCGCGTGCTGGACGTGCCGCGTGCCCCGCCTGCCCCGCGTGACCTACGGTCGACGGGTGACCGACCACACCTCGCCTGCCGTGCCGCACCCCGCCGCTCCCACCCCTGACCCGGCCCTCACCTCGACGCCCGTCGCGGCCCCCGCCGTCGTCTCGGCCGCCTCTGGTGCGTTCGCCGCGCACCTCCCGCTCGCGCACTCGATGCTCGACCGTGCGGCGCACCGCCGCACCGAGGAGGGGCTGTTCGCGACGCTCCGCGCCGACCCGTCGACGCGCGTGGTGCTGCTGCACCGCGGTCGGCTCGCGACCGGCCCGGACGGGCTCGCGCTCGCGACGCCGCAGGAGGTCGCGGCCGTCCCCGAGCCGCACGCGGCCTCGGGGGACCACAGCAACACGCCGCGCTGGGTCTTCCTGGGCGAGGATGCGCCGTCGGGCACGTCCTTCCTGGCTCTCCTCCTGCCCGACGACGCGGACGACCTCGACCTCGACATCGAGGGCGTGGATCCCAAGGGGCCGCTGTCGGTCCTGGTGCGCACGCACGAGTGGGCGGGCCTGCGCGAGCTCGCCTCGCGCCTGGGTCCGCGCGACACGGGCCTGGCGACCGAGGCCGTCGCGCTCGCCGCCTGGCACGCGGCCAACGAGCGCTGCCCGCGCTGCGGCGAGCCGACCGTGCCGGTCGCGGCGGGCTGGGTACGGCGCTGCGTCGCGCAGGACATCGAGCACTACCCGCGCACCGACCCGGCGGTCATCATGGCGGTCGTCGACCCGGGTGCCGGCCCGGGCGAGGACCGGCTCCTGCTCGGCCACGCGGCGCACTGGCCCGAGGGCCGCTTCTCGACCCTCGCGGGCTACGTCGAGCCGGGCGAGGGGCTCGAGCAGGCCGTGCGGCGCGAGGTCGCCGAGGAGGTCGGCGTCACGGTCGGGGAGGTCGTCTACCGCGCGAGCCAGCCGTGGCCGTTCCCGGCCTCGCTCATGCTGGGTTTCACGGCCACGGCGCTCACGACGGACCTCCGGCCCGACGGCGAGGAGGTCACCGACGCGCGCTGGTTCACCCGCGCAGAGCTCACGCAGGCCACGGAGAGCGGGGACGTGAGGCTGCCGAGCCGTTCGTCGATCGCTCGGGCGCTCATCGAGGAGTGGTTCGGGGGTCCGCTCACGGGGGAGTGAGGCATGTCGGTCGCCCACGAGATAGAGGGCTGCCGCCGAGGGAGAGGGCCGGGACCCTCTGCCTCGGGGCGGCAGCCCTCTACCTGGGTGGACCGGCGGAGCGGCTCACCGGCGGACCGGTCGGCGGCGTCAGACCGCGAGGCGCTCCTTGACCTGGGCGAGCGACGGGTTGGTCGCCGCGGTGCCGTCCGGGAAGACCACGGTCGGGACCGTCTGGTTGCCGCCGTTGACCTGCTCGACGTAGGCGGCGCTCTCCGGGTGCTCCTCGATGTTGACCTCGGTGTACCCGATGCCCGCCGAGTCGAGCTGGGTCTTCAGGCGACGGCAGTAGCCGCACCAGGTCGTCGAGTACATGACGATCGATCCGGCGTCGGGGGTGGTCGGGGCCGTGGCCATCGGTGCTCCTTCGTTCGCGGGGCCCGGCCGTGCGCACGGGCCGACAGGCCGGGGTACGAGACCCGGGTGCTGCCGTCGTGGCCAACGCCAGCGCGCGGCGGGTTGTTCCCGGGGCGTGTCCGACACGTCGCACGGAGCATCCGGTCCTGTGGAGAGTGGTGCCCGGTGTGGGCGGGGGCTGAGAGAATCGACGGGATGTCGAACGAGTCAGCGGACCAGATCCTCGAAGCCCTCGACCCCGACCAGCGTGACGTCGCCCTCGCGCTGCACGGGCCCGTCTGCGTGCTCGCAGGTGCAGGGACCGGCAAGACGCGAGCCATCACGCACCGCATCGCGTACGGGGTCCGGACGGGTGTGTACACACCCACGAGCGTCCTGGCGGTGACGTTCACGGCGCGCGCCGCGGGCGAGATGCGCACGCGGCTGCGAGAGCTCGGCGCCACGGGCGTGCAGGCCCGGACGTTCCACGCCGCGGCGCTGCGCCAGCTCAGCTACTTCTGGCCCAAGGTCGTGGGCGGTGCGCCACCGCGCATCCTCGAGTACAAGGCTCCTGTCGTCGGCGAGGCCGCGCGGCGGCTGGGGCTCGGTGTGGACCGGATCGCGGTCCGCGACCTGTCCTCCGAGGTCGAGTGGTCCAAGGTCTCGCTCGTGACGGCCGACGACTACGTGAAGGCGTGCGCGGCGATCGACCGCCCGGCGCCCGCGGGCTACGACCACCAGACCGTCGCGCGGCTCATCGCGTCCTACGAGGAGGTCAAGACCGAGCGGTCGGTCATCGACTTCGAGGACGTCCTGCTCATGCTCGGCGACATGCTCTCGTCGCAGGGGGCCATGGCCGACGAGGTGCGCCGCCAGTACCGCCACTTCGTGGTCGACGAGTACCAGGACGTGTCGCCGCTCCAGCAGTTCGTGCTCGACCAGTGGCTCGGCGGACGCAAGGAGCTGTGTGTGGTCGGCGACCCGTCGCAGACCATCTACTCGTTCACGGGCGCCACGCCTCACCACCTGCTCACGTTCCCGAAGAAGTACCCGGGGGCCCAGGTCGTCAAGCTCGTGCGGGACTACCGGTCGACGCCCCAGGTCGTGACGCTCGCGAACCAGCTCCTGGCACGTGCGGGGCGTCGCGGGGGAGCGCACCAGGCGCTCGAGCTCGTCGCCCAGCGACCGTCCGGGCCGCCCGTCGCGTACGTCGCGTACGACGACGACGAGGCAGAGGCCAAGGGCATCGCCGCGCAGATCGGTCGGCTCCTGGCCGCGGGGACGCGTGCGAGCGAGATCGCGATCCTCTACCGCACCAACGCCCAGTCGGAGGGGTTCGAGCAGGCGCTCGCGGACGCCGGCATCGCCTACCTCGTGCGGGGTGGCGAGCGCTTCTTCCAGCGCAAGGAGGTCCGCGACGCGATCGTGCTGCTGCGCGGGGCTGCCCGGTCCGCGGACCCGCAGGTCCCCATGCCGGAGACGGTCCGGGACGTCCTGATCACGGCGGGCTGGGCGAACGAGCCGCCGTCGGCGCGTGGTGCCGCGCGCGAGCGGTGGGAGTCCATGCAGGCCCTGGTAGCCCTGGCCGACGACGTCGCGCGCGTCGCGCCGCAGGACGCGCCTCCCACGGTGGTCTCGTTCGTCGCGGAGCTCGACGAGCGTGCCTCTGCTCAGCACGCGCCCACGGTCGAGGGCGTCACGCTCGCGTCGCTGCACGCGGCCAAGGGGCTCGAGTGGGACGCGGTCTTCCTCGCCGGGATGAGCGAGGGCCTCATGCCCATCTCGCTCGCGGAGACGGACGAGGCGGTCGCCGAGGAGCGTCGCCTGCTGTACGTGGGCATCACGCGTGCGCGTGAGCACCTGCAGGTGTCGTTCGGGCGCTCGCGCAACCCCGGCGGGCGTGCGTCGCGTCGTCGCACGCGGTTCCTCGACGGTCTGTGGCCCGACGACGAGCAGTCGCGGGCTCCGCGTCGTAGCCGCGCGAACCAGAACAAGGTCCAGCTCACGGGCGAGTACGACCAGGCCCTGTTCGAGCAGCTGCGCGAGTGGCGGCTGTCGGTCGCGCAGGAGACGGACAAGCCGGCGTTCACGATCCTGGTCGACGGCACGCTCGCGGCCATCGCCGAGACCCGGCCGGCCTCGGTGCCGGACCTGGCGAGGATCAACGGGATCGGTCCGGCCAAGATCGAGAGGTACGGCGCGACGCTGCTGGACATCGTGGCGCGTTCTGCGGGCTGATTTCGGCGTGATCACGGGCTTCTTCCGGACGCGAGAAAACTCGTCGAAAGAAGTTCGTTAAATAAGTTGTGCGTCCTTCCGAGGGCGGCATATGGTTCAGGAGTCCTTGTAGGAGAGACGCGCGCCGAGAGGCGGGCGTTCGACGGAGATGGGAGGTGGGCTTGGTGAAGCAGATCCTGACGGCGAGCCCGACACACGTGTCGGCCGATCCGATCAACCGCGCACGGCGCGGCGGATCCCTCGTCATCCGCCCCGTTCCCGACTCCGCACTGAGGACGTCGCCGGTCTAGTCACCGACGCACCCTTCTCAGGCCGCGGAGTCCACCTGGACCCGCGGCCTTCGTGTTTCTCCGAATGCGATCGTCTTCCCGGTCAGCCGTCCACCATCCCCGGACGCCACGACCACCTGCGGGTCCTGTGACAAAGAAGTTCACACGCAGATCAGGACATCACTGGAGGACATCGTGCGGCTCACCGCGCTGCTCGACAACATCACTGCCCAGGGCGGATCCGGCCCCTGGACACCCCACCAACCCCTCACCACCCCTCTCGGTTCCTCGGACGCGGCCGAGTTCGACCGGCTCCTCGCCGGGCTGCTGCCCTGCCGCACGAACGACCCTGAGCTCTGGTTCGCCGAGCAGTCGACGCAGGTCGAGCAGGCCAAGGCCCTGTGCCAGGCCTGCCCGCTCGTCGCCGGTTGCCTGGCGGGCGCGATCGAGCGTCAGGAGCCCTGGGGCGTCTGGGGCGGCGAGGTCTTCGTCGACGGAGCCGTCGTCGCCCGCAAGCGTGGGCGTGGCCGGCCGAGCAAGGCCGAGGTCCTCGCCCGCCAGGCGGAGGAGGCGGCTCGCGCCGCCGCCCGCGAGTCGGAAGACTCCGTCTCCGCGTCATCGGTGGCCTGACGTGGCCGCCGCGACCGTCAGGTCCGAGCACCCGCACCGCGGGTGGCTCACCACCTCGCGCAGCCTCGGCACGGCATCGGGAACAGCGATCTCGATGCAGGCCGTGGCTGCGCGGGGTGTCAGCCCGTCGAGGTGCGCGAGCACCTGGCTCGCGGCGATCGCCGCGCCGACGGCTGCCAGCGTGGTCTCCTCGACGTCGAGGACCTCCCGCTGAGGATCCCGTAGCTGGTCCGCGAGCTGCGGCCACTGCGGGTCGAGGTCGGCGCGATGCCCCTCGACGCACCGGACGCACGGCGTCCTTCCCGGTCGGACGAACGGTCCGACAACCACGTCCGCCTCCCGCACCACGACGGGTAGGTGCGGGGTCCCGTCGCCCGTGAGCCGCCCGTACCGTTCAGGACGCAGCACGCGGTGCTCGACCACGACCGCGACGTCCGGTCGCGTCTCGGACGGTGACACCCATCGCGACGCCGCGACCTGGCGGCTGCGCACCTCGGGAGCGACGTCGGACAGGACGCGCCCGGCCGCCTCGCCTCGCGGAAGCCCGACGTCCCGTGCCCGATATCCGCCGAGCCCGACGTCGGTCGCCTGGACCGGTGCGGCGTCGTCGAGCAGGAGCGTACCCACGCCCGCCGTGGCGAGCACGACCGCGATCCCGAGACCCAGCCGCCCCAGCCCCCCGACGGCGACGGTCGCCCGCGCGCGGTGGGCCATCGTGGCCCGGCCGCTCCCGTCGGGGCGCAGCAGCGCGAGGGTGGGGGTGTC